>NZ_JBIAWE010000024.1:0-190734 GCF_042895235.1 Streptomyces sp. NPDC001410 | reverse complement strand
CCTCCGTGCGGTGAAGATTCGACACCTCCACCACACACGGAGGCCTTCGCCACGATCAAGACCGGCCCGCGTTAACAACGCTCGTGATCAATACACCTAGGGCCTGTCTGACATTTCCCGCCTGCCCCGCGGCGTCTGGCACGCACTCACCCACGCTCGGTTTCGCTCGCGCTGGGACCCCCATGCCGCGTTGCCGAATCGCCCGCGTGTCTCCGCCATGAGGGCGCTCCGGCGCCTTGCGATCGCACGCTCCCCCACGCTTCAACACGCTCGCGCGGGGGCACCCCCTCGCCGCCGCGGGGCCCGCTCTCCGGGCGGACGACGGGAATGGTCAGACAGGCCCTGGCGGCTGTATGCCGGTACAGCCGGGTCAACGGCCGTATGTCTGATCGCAGATCACCGCCTCGGGGCTGTCCCGACGCCAGCCGCCGTACTGCTTGCCGAGGGCGCACACGTCCGGGGCCTTCGAGGCCGGCTGGGACACGTCCGGGACGTCGGTGCGCGGGTCGCGGGGGTGGTCCGGGCGCGGGTTCGTCCGGGGGTGCGCGGGCGGGGCCGGCGGGCGGTGGGTGCCCGGTGGTGCGGTCGGTGCCCGGTGCGGGGTGGCGGTCGACCGGGCGGGGTGCCGGTGCTTGGACGGGCCGACCATCTCCAGAGCCTCCCGCGCCGGTGCCTGCACCACGCGCGGATCGGCTCTGCCGTCCGGCCGGGGCGCGGACGGCTGCGAGGGCGCGGTGTCGGGCGGGGGCGCCGGTGTCGCCGGGCGCGATACCGTCACACAGCCGGAGAGGGCCGAGACGGCCACGGTGACCAGGAGCGCTGCGGTGGTCGTCGTTCGATGCACCCGGGCAACTCTGGTGGGTCGGAGCCCGGATTGGCACCGTACACCGGAGGTTGAGCCCCCCGCACGGGTGATCTCGTGCCCCGTACGGAGGCTCTCGGAGTGCCGAAGGGTGACGTTCAGTCGCCGGTGGCGCCGTCGATCCGCTCGCGGACGAGGTCGGCGTGGCCGTTGTGCCGGGCGTACTCCTCGATCATGTGCGTGTAGATCCACCGGAGGTTGAACGGTTCCTCGGTGAACCGGCTCCTGCCCCAGGAGAGATCGTCGAGCGCGAAGCCGGCCGCGTTGCGCCGGGCCGTCTCGATCTCCGCCTGCCAGGTGCCGTACGCCTCCTCCCAGGTGTCCGCCGCGGTGAGGTGGAACTCGCCGTCCCGGTCCTCCTCGGTGAAGTAGATCGGCCCGGGGTCGTCGCCCACCAGGACCTTGCGGAACCAGCCCCGCTCCACCTCGGCCATGTGCCGCACCAGGCCCATCAGGGACAGCTCGGACGGCGGCACGGACGCGGTCCGCAGCTGCTCGTCGGTCAGGCCCTCGCACTTCCAGGCCAGCGTCTGGCGGTGATAGTCCAACCAGCCTTCCAGCATGGCGCGTTCACCGGCGTTCTGGGCGGGCTCCTGGCGTTCCGTCGTCATGCCCGCATCCTCGCAACACCACGCGGGGTGCCACCAGGGGGTTTCAGGTGCCCAGCATCCCGGTCAGCAGCTCCCGCAGCCCCGTGCGGACCTCCTCCAGGCTCGGCACCTCGGCGCTGAAGGAACCGGCCGCGCACGAGAACATCAGCCCGTCCGCCCAGGCGATCACCGACAGCACATGCCGGCCCGGGTCGGTCGAGCCGACCGCGGTGAGCAGCACCGCCAGCTGCTCCTTGAAGACGGCGCCGGTCGCGTCGTAGTAGGCGCGCAGCTCGGGGCGGCGGGAGGCTTCCAGGGCCAGTTCGTAGCGGGCGATCAGCAGCTCGCGGCCCCCGGTCAGGGAGCGGTGCACCGCCAGGGCCAGTCCCTCGGCCAGCGCGTCGAGCCCGCCCCGCGGGTCCGGCATCTCCTCCAGTGCGAGCACCCGCGCCTCCCGCTCGGCGTGCCGCCGCACCGCGAGTTCCAGCAGTGCCTGCCGGGTGCGCGCCACGTTCGAGGTCGAGCCCTGCGGCAGCCCGGCCGCCTCGTCCACCGCCCGGTGCGTCAGCCCGCGCATCCCGCGCTCGGCGAGCAGGGCGAGGGCGGTGTCGGCCACGAGATCGGCGCGGGACGCGCTCGGGGTGCGTACGGACATGAGCCGACCCTACCCGCCTCACTACGGCTGTAGTAAAGTCGCGCACACTACAGCTGTAGTTCTCAGGAGGAGTCATGGCACAGTCGGCCCGCGCGATCGTCATCGGCGGCGGAATCGGAGGCCTGACCGCGGCCGCGGCCCTGCACCAGCGGGGCTGGGAGGTCACCGTGCTGGAGCGGGCCCGCTCGCTGGAACCGGTGGGCGCGGCCATCTCGCTCGCCCCGAACGCCCTGCGCGCCCTGGACGTCATCGGCATCGGCGACGAGATCCGCGACCTGGCCGCCTGGCAGGGCGACGGAGGCCTGCGCACCCCGGGCGGGCGGTGGCTGTCCCGCTCCAGCGCCGAGGCCGCCGCCGCCCGCTTCGGCGGCCCCCTGGTCCTGCTGCCCCGGACCACCCTCGTCGACAGCCTCGCCGCACTGCTCCCGCCCGGCACGGTCCGCACGGCGGCCGCCGCCACCCTCGCCGACCCGGGGGACACCGCCCGCCCGGCCCGGGTGGCCGTGGCCGGCGAGGAACTGGAGGCCGACCTGGTGGTCGGCGCGGACGGCATCAACTCCCGTGTCCGAAGCGCGCTGTTCCCCGCCCACCCGGGGCCCGTGTACGCGGGGTTCACCACCTGGCGGGTGCTGATCCCGGTGCCCGGCGTCGAGTTCGCCTCGCACGAGACCTGGGGCCGGGGCCGCATCTGGGGCACCCACCCGCTCAAGGACGGCCGGGTCTACGCCTACGCGGCCGCCATGACCCCGCCCGGGGAGCGGGCCCCCGACGACGAGCAGGCCGAACTGCTGCGCCGGTTCGGGAACTGGCACGACCCGATCCCCGCCGTCATCGCCG
Source organism: Streptomyces sp. NPDC001410 (assembly GCF_042895235.1). NCBI lineage: Bacteria > Bacillati > Actinomycetota > Actinomycetes > Kitasatosporales > Streptomycetaceae > Streptomyces > Streptomyces sp. NPDC001410. Next base: position 187,790 of record NZ_JBIAWE010000024.1, on the reverse strand, counting down.
CCGCCCGCCCCGAGGACGTCCTGCGCCACGACGTCCATCACATCGCCCAGCCCCTACCCGCCCACCACCTGGGCCGGGTCGCCCTCCTCGGCGACGCGGCCCACGCCATGCCGCCGACCCTCGGCCAGGGCGGCAACCAGGCCGTCGAGGACGCCGTCGTCCTCGCCCACCATGCCGACTACCTCGCCGCGTACACCGCCGCCCGGCTGCCGCGTACGGCCGCGATCGCCCGGCAGGCCGTCAAGGTGGCCCGCCTCAACATGGCCGAGAGCCGCGCCGTCGTCGCCGTACGCGACACCGCGATCGCCGCACTGTCGAAGGCCGGTCCCGCCCTGTTCCTGCGGAGCTTCGACGGCATCGCCGACTGGCGGCCGCCGTATGCTTCCGAGGAGGCACACGCAGGCAAGCGGTAGGGGAGCGCACGTGAAGGTCGGCTGCATCGGTCTCGGGGACATCGCACAGAAGGCCTACCTGCCCGTGCTGAGCACCCAGCCGGACGTCGACCTCCACCTGCAGACCCGCACGCCCGACACCCTCACCCGGGTCGCGGACTCGCTCCACCTGCCCGGGGACCGGCGGCACACGACCCTGGACTCCCTGCTGGCGGTGGGCCTCGACGCGGCCTTCGTGCACGCGCCCACCGTCGCCCACCCGGAGATCGTCGCCCGGCTGCTCGAAGCGGGCGTGCCCACGTACGTGGACAAGCCCCTCGCCTACCGACTCGCGGACTCCGAACGGCTGGTGGCCCTCGCCGAAGAACGCGGCGTCTCGCTCTTCGTCGGCTTCAACCGGCGCTACGCCCCCGCGTACGCGCAGTGCCAGGACCACCCGCGTGAACTGATCCTCATGCAGAAGAACCGGATCGGGCTGCCCGAGGAACCGCGCTCGATGATCCTGGACGACTTCATCCACGTCGTCGACACCCTGCGGTTCCTGGTGCCCGGCCCGGTCGACGACGTCACCGTCCGCGCCCGCACCGAGGCCGGGCTGCTCCACCACGTCGTGCTCCAGCTCGCCGGTGACGGCTTCACCGCGCTCGGAGTGATGAACCGGCTCAGCGGCTCGGCCGAGGAGATCCTGGAGGTCTCCGGGCAGGACACCAAGCGGCAGGTGCTCAACCTCGCCGAGGTCGTCGACCACAAGGGACAGCCGACGGTGCGCCGGCGCGGCGACTGGGTGCCGGTGGCCCGCCAGCGCGGCATCGAGCAGGCGGTCCTCGCCTTCCTGGAGGCGGTGCGCGCGGGCAAGGTGCTCAGCGCACGTGACGCACTGGCGACCCATGAGCTGTGCGAGCGGGTCGTACGAGCGGTTCTCGGCCCGTCCGGCGCTGCCTGAGCGCCCGTACCCCCTCGGTGCCGCACAGCGCGGCCAGCACCAGCAGCGCGGCGTGCACCGGCCAGTCGCCGTAGCGGACGTACGGCGTGACGCCGTGCGCCAGCGGCAGCTCGTACACGCGGGCGGTGCTCGCGCCGGTCCCGAGCCACGGGCCGAGGCGCTGCCCGCTCGGGCCGTAGACGGCGGAGACGCCGGTCAGGGTGGCGTGCACCATCGGGCGGCCGGTCTCGGCGGCGCGCAGCGCGGCCAGCGAGGCATGCTGCTCCGGGGCCCAGCTGTGCTGGAAGGTGGAGGTCGCGGACTGGCCGAGGAGGACGTCGGCACCGTCCTGGGCGAGATGCCGGCTCATGTCGGGGAACGCGGTTTCGAAGCAGATCATCGGGCCGATGCGCAGCCCGTGCCCGACGTCCATCACGACCTGTTCGGTGCCGCGCCGCCGGTCCTCGCCCGCCGCCTTGCCGACGGAGGTGGCCCAGCCGAGCAGCGAGCGGGCCGGGACGTACTCCCCGAAGGGGACGAGGCGCATCTTGTCGTACCGGGCACCGGTCGGGCCGTCCGGGCCGATGAGCACCGAACTCTTGTAGATGCCGGGCCGGTCCGCGCGGCGCGCGTCCACGTTGACCAGGATGTCCGCACCGGTCTGCCGGGACAGCGCCGCGACCCGCCGCGCCAGGTCGGGCCGGCGGCTCAGATCGAAGCCGACGCTGCTCTCGCCCCAGACGATCAGGTCGACGTGCTGCCCGGCCAACTGCTGGGTCAGCTGCTCCTCGTGGTCGAAGCGCCGGTCGCCGCCGTTCATGACACCGGGCTGTACGACGGCGATCCGGACGCGTCCGTCGATGTCCGGGCGGGGTGCCCACACCCAGGCCGCCGAGGTGGCTGCGGCAGTGGCGACGAGCGAGGCGAGGGCGGGTATCCGGAACTCGCGCACGGCCACCAGCATGGCGACCGCGACGTTGACCGCCACCACCAGGAAGCTGAGCAGCCACACCCCGCCCACCGAGGCCAGGCGCAGCGCCGGGCCCACCTGCCACTGACTGGAGCCGAGCATGCCCCAGGGCCCGCCGAGGCCCTGCCAGGAGCGGACCAACTCCACCGCCAGCCACGCCGACGGCAGCACCAGCAGCGCGGCCACGCCCCGCCACGGCGACGGCGTCCCGCCCAGGAACCGGCGGACCAGCCAGCCCCAGGGCACCCACAGCAGACTCAGCAGCCCGGCTATCAGGAACAGGAACACGTGCAGGCTCGGCAGCAGCCAGTGGTGCACGGCCAGCATCAACCCGAAGCCGCCGCACCAGCCGTCGTACGCCGCCCGCCGCCCGGTCGGCGCCGAGCGCACCAGCAGGATCCAGGGGACCAGAGCCACGTACGCGAACCACCACAGCGCGGGCGCCGGGAACGCGAACACGGGCAGAGCACCCGCGAGAGCGGCGACGACGGAGCGCCGCCAGGGGGAGGTCAGCCAGCGGTCGAACGTCCTCATACGGAGTCTCCCTACCAAGGCCTGCCTCCAGTGTGCGCGCCGGAAGCGATCTCCGACAGAGGGCGTCGAGGCGGCTCAGCGGCTCACTCGGGCAGGGCCGCCGGGCTGCGCTCGGGCATCCGGCGCCACTTCTCGTGCACGACGACCTCGCGCAGCCGCCAGCCCTCCCGTGTGCGCAACAACCCGAAGTCGTACCGGCCGCCGCACACCAGGTCCGGCGCGCCGGAGTCGCCGTCGCCGGCGAAGCGCATCGGGTTGACGTAGTCGGCCCGCACCCGGGCGGTGTCTCCGGTGTCGTGATCCAGGATCCCGAACCGCAGCCGCCGGTTGACGATCAGATGCTGCCGCATCGCGAACAGGTCCAGGCTCTCCGCGAGCCACCCGGCCACCCGGCCGGCCTCGCCCTCGATCCCGCCGGCGGAACGGTAGTCGGCCCGCCCGTCCGGCGTGAACAGCCCGCGGTACGCCGCCCAGTCACCGTCGTCCACCGCCGCCGCGTACTCGGTCACCAACTCGTCCACGGCCAGCCGGTCCATCACGGTAGCTAGCTCCACACGCTGCGTCATCGGCCAAGTGTTGGACACCGGGGGCCAGGTGCCAAGAGGCGCGCCGAATATTCGGTGGTGCGGGGGAGGCCGGAAGTCCGAACCTGTCCGCGTCAGCGAGGGACGCCTGCATCGTCCAGGTATCGGTGCATGGCTTCCGTGGGAAGGCTCGGGTTGCTGAGTGCGTGGGAGGAGGTCTCTGGATTCCCGCAGCTTTGGAGGATGAGATCGACTGGCAGCGCGGGGTGCGCGGCTGCCATGGCACGTACACGATCGTCCGGGTCGGCAAGCAACCGGACCACAACGTTGACGGGCACTTCGGAGTCGAGCCCCACCAGCCATCTCTTCGCCGGATCCGGATCGTTGGCGAAGCGTCGTCCGCTTCCCGCGCGCGGGAAGTTCGGATGGCGCAGCAGATCACCCTTGGTGATGACCTCGCAGTCCAGATACGTCTGCAGCACCACCTCGCCGTCGACGGTCGGTTGGTTCTCGCACAGCAGGAGTCGAACGGGGTAGTCGTCGTCCTTCGACAGCAGGTCGATGGCGTCGGCAGGCAGGTGTCGGCTGTAGGCGGCGCTGCGCCGTAGGAGGGTGTTGGCCGACTTGGCGCATTGGCGCAGGACGTCGGGATCGGCGCAGAGGCGAACCCATTCCACGGGATAAAGCCGGTCGGACGGCCTGATGGTGACGTCGATGGCGGTACGTTCAGCTTCCGTCAGCTCGGGTCGTACCGATACCGCCAGCCGGACGCCGTGCGCTTCGTCGTTCGCCAGCGTCCTGACGATGTCGATGGGAACGTTGAGGTTGGCCGCCAGCTCCCGCCGGTCTTCTTCTTCGGTGCTCGCTGCGAGTTGTTCGGCGGTCGCCGTGCTCATGGCGCCGTACCGGATCACATCCTGCCTGTCGAAGCGGCCGATTCCTGCGTTGAGAAGAAGGTCCGTGTAGCCGGCGTCATCGCGGCAGGCTTCCATCGCGGCCGCCTGACGTACTTCGTCATCGGCGTCGCGGAGCAGCCGGCTTCGGGTGTCCTCGGAGAGCAAGGCCCACTGGCGGCAGGCTGCATGCCGAAGGTCCGCATCCTGGTGGTCGGCGAGCCCGGCGACCAGGCTTGGAGCTGTGTGGCGGCAGAAGGCCGTGCTTCGGCGGACCCGCGGTTCCGGATCGGTGAGCAGGCGCTGCTGAGTGGACAGCGGCAGCGGCGGCACGGGAATGCGGAACCAGTCGGGTCCGATGGCCAGAACATGGCGGACACGTGGATCGGGATCGTCCACGAGCCGGGCGCGTTGTTCGGCCGGCACCGCGATGTTCTCGGCGAACGCGCTCCGCAGTCTGCGGCCGGCATGCGTGACGATGGCGTCGACCACTTCGTCCGGCAGAGGGCGCCAGGCGATCGAGCCCCAGGCCGCGATGGCTTCCTCGCACAACAGCCTGGTCAATACCTCGGCCGGCGCCGCAGGATTTCGCGCGATCGCAGCAATGGTCTCGCGGTGACCGCGATCTCCAGGCATGGTGCCCCCCCTGTTCGCCGGCGGACGTCGCGGGCCCGCAGATTGTGTGCATGTCGCGTGTACGAGGTCAACGTCGGCGATCATGCTCTGCTGCACATCCGGAGAATGGTGATCGGTCTCCCGGGGTGGCCCGAGATCCGGAAATTGATGCGGCTTTCAACGGCGCTGCGCTGCAGGCGATTTCAGTCGAACGCCACGACCAGGCGGACGCCGTCTGCACCGAAGCGGCCTGCCAGAGCCTGTCCGCGGTAGGCGTGCCACCCGCGGACTTGCACACGGGATGTCCGTACTCACGATGCGGCACTGTAACGGACTCGGAGTCCGCCTCCAGGGTGCACGGCTGAACGCGGAACTGGGGCAAATTCAATGGCCAACTGGCAGGTTGCGGCCCGAAGCGTGGATCATGGAGTGGTGAGGGAGTGGACCAAGGAGGCGGCTCCGGTGGAGCAACAAAGGCGTGAACCGGTGCTTTCCGCGTACCAACAGGCCATGCGGGATCGGCTCCTCGCCGCCCCTGTGGTGCCCGCGCCCAAGCCCTGGCGGCCCGTCTTCGAGTACGAGTACGGCGTCCCGGTCGGGGGACTTCTCGGAATCGGCTTCGCGTCGCACCCCGACAGCGGCCATGACCTGGTGATGGTTGTTTCCGGCGATGGTCACGGCCTCTTCGACGCCGTCACGGGGGAGAAGATTGCCCGGGACCGCGACCCGGACGAGCACACTCCCGATGCATCCCCCGACCTGTCATGCCCTGGGCTGGGTCCGATCGCCGGTAGCAGGGTGCGTATAGCCGGGCTCTTCGGGGGAGGTTTTCATACCGTTACCGCGGACAGTTGGATCCTGAAGGTCGTCACTCCGGCCTGGCCCAATGAGCGTGTCCTGTTGTCCCGGAACGGGGGGTTGCCTCACTCCGGTCCGCATGGAGAGGGGTGGTGGCACATCTTCCACGCCAACTACTCCGAGTTCCGAGCCGCTGGCTTTTCTCCCTCCGGTCAGACTATTGCCGTTGCGACAAGCAGCGATCTGTCTCTGTGGACACGCAGGACGGTCTGAACCCGGCCGAGCTCCACAAATGGACGGCGCTGCCGAATATTCGGTGGTGCGGGGGAGGCCGGACGACCGAACCTGTCCTCGTGAACGATCAGTCAGTCGAACAAGTAGTTGAACCCGAGCCGAAGTTCCGGATCCGGGCCCGCCAGACGGATTCCACGGTCACCGTCTACCAGGCGTACCGCCCGGAGATCGGCGGCCCCGCGGCCCGCACCGGCCGCTTTCCGGCCTCCTGGAAGCGGGACCGGATGACCTGGATCAAGCCGTCCTTCCTGTGGATGATGTACCGCTGCGGCTGGGGCACGAAGGAGGGCCAGGAGACGGTCCTCGCCGTCGAGATCGCCTGCGACGGCTTCGAGTGGGCCCTGCGGAACTCCTGCCTGTCGCACTACGTCTCCGGCCTGCACGAGAACCAGTCGGCCTGGAAGCGGGAGTTGAGGCAGTCACCGGCCCGCGTCCAGTGGGACCCGGAGCGGGACCTGCACCTCAACCCGCTGCCGCACCGCTCGCTGCAGCTCGGCCTCGCGGGCGAGGCGGCCGTCCGGTACGCGGACGAGTGGATCGTCGGCATCGAGGACGTGACACCGCTGGCGACGGAGATCCACGGGCTGGTGCGGGCCGGCGAGCTGGACCGGGCGGCGGAGCTGTTGCCGGAGGAGCGGCCGTATGCGGTGGATGACGAGGTGCTCGCGCATCTGCGCGCATAGCGTCGTCGGTCCGACACCGACACCGACACCGGATTCGGACTCCGGCTCCGGACTCCGGTCTCAGGCCGCCTCGATGATCTCTTCGCGGATGGCCTCCGCCCACTCGACCACCAACAGCTCGTACTCCGCGCGCTCCTGGGCCGACAGGGTGCCGCCCGCACGCAGCCACAGCGCCCGGATCTGCTCGTTCACCTCGGCAGCAGACCGCACGGAACCAGGGGGCAGGGAATCGGGGGACATGCGGACAAGCGTAGGGGCAAGAACTGACACTGCGCTACCGCATGGCTACTCAGAACGTATGGGGTTGGTCACCGGTCATCACGCCCGCGTTCGCAGTCGCGCCAGCCCAGACGGCATATGCCCCGCCGGGCCGCCGAGCGGAAAGAGCCGCGGGTGGTCGTGAACTGCCCCTCCGGATACGTCCGTTCGTCCCCCGCGTGGCCACTGACTCCGCAGGCCATGGCCACTTCGGCGGAGTGGGCGGGCAGGTGGGAGGGGGCCCGTTCAGGTCCGCCCCGTCCTGCGCGCGGGAGATGTCCGAAACGGTGGTGGATGCCGAGGAGTTGCGGTGGGCCGCCGAACCCGCCCCGGGCCCGTCAGCTCGCCGATTCCGCCGCGTGGGGGCTCAGGGCGCCCGTCGTCACCAGCGCGATGATGACGATGCCGAGGGCGATGCGGTACCAGACGAAGGGCATGAAACTCTTGTTGGAGATCCACTTCATGAACCAGGCACTGCAACTGGCGCGTCAGGTGCACAGCCCACTGGATGAGGCACGCGCACTCGAAGGCGCAGCCCGGTGTCAAGCCCGTACCGGTGAACGCATGGCCGCTTTGGCCAACCTCCGTCAGGCCGTAGGCATCTACCAGCGCATTGGCTCCGCCGAAGCCGAGCAGGCCGCCGCATTCTTGACGGCCTTGGAAGCCGAAGACGACTGAGGCAGTTCGGCTGTTCAGGAATCAAATGAGCAAGATCGGTCAACGGTGGCGTGCGGCCGGATCGGCGCCGGATCATGCTCATATGGGGGCGCTCGACGGCGCCCTCAGCTCCGCGCCGCCCCTCGCGCACGGGCCGCGCCACGCCGCACCGGTGTTTTCTTCCCCCGCTGCTGCCCGAGTCTCCTATTCGTCGCTCACGGCCGCCAGAGCAGGTTGCCCAGGTTCTGCGCGCCCCGGGCATCGCCGCGCTCGTCCGCCCGCCGGTAGGCGGCCAGCGCGCCCGCCTCGTCGCCTCGCCGCCCGAGCAGCACCCCCAGATCGTTGGCGGCGCCCGCGTCGCCCCGCTCATCGTCCTCCCTGAACTTGGCCAGCGCTGTCTCCTCGACCCCCGGGCGCTGGAGCATGTTCTCGACGTCCTGCTGGCTCGGGTGAAGAGGAATCGGTGCCGCCCGCCGCGCGCCGAACAGTCGTCTCCACGCGTCCCTGATCCGCCACTCCATGGCGTCGGATTCTAGAACTCCCCGACAACATCCGGGGGCGGCGTCGCGGAGCAGCCGCCATCCGACAGCAGCTCCTCGAACTACCCGCCCCCGTCGTCGCGGACGCTCTCGGCTACCACGACAAGACCACCACCCGACTCCTCACCGAGACCGGCGGGACATGGAGTCGATACGCCCCCGGCGATCACACACGGTCACCAGCAGGCTGGACTCCACGAGGATCCGGCGACAGTTGATTAGGCGAGCTCACCAGTACGGGACCCCTTGGGGCGGGACACCCCGGACACGTAGGCGCCGATGCCGCGCCGGTTGATCGTGCCGCCGAGGATGATCCGCGCGTTCGGGGGCGGGGTGGGGATCTTCCGCTTCGCGCGCTTGCTCTGGTCTCCGCCGATCAAGTGCCGGTTGTCGATCTTCTCGGCGCAGTCCTGGCCCTTGACCTCGTCGTACGGGCGGCGGCAGCCCTTGCAATACACCTCGAGCGCGTCGACGCGCTGCCCCTCGGTCGTCTTGAAGCTGCCCCGGTAGTCGGCGACGCTCGCGATCTTCGGCGTGACCTCGATCTCGGCGGCCACGACCCAGACGTGGGACAGGTCCGGCTTCTCTTCCGGTGTAGGCGGGGCCGAAGGTTCTGCCGGGGCGGACTCTTCGAGCGTCTTCGTCTCAGCCGCACGCGCGGGCACGCGCTCGGCTGTGCGCGGCTTGGGGGCCGGCTCGGGCTCGAGCCAGGCGAACAGGCTCTCCTGCAGGTGGGAGCGGCCGGTCTCGGGCGAGAGGGGAGCTGTCGCGGTCGTCACACCGTTCCTCCGGGTCACTGCGGGGTTGACGTAAAGGCCAACCCCCTTCACTGCCCGAACGTCAACGGCCGTGATCTGTTACACCTCCGCTCGCACCTCATGCAAAGGGCGCCTCCCTTCCCTTCTGGGGGAGGCGCCCTTTGCAGCGGGGTCAGTAGGTCAGCGTGAGTCGACTCTCCGGCTTGCTGATTACGTGACCCGGGCCGACTGTCATGTCGGACTTCGCGGGGGTGATGGTCAGTCGGGGAACCGCGGTGCGGGCGGCGCCCCAGGCCTCGATGTGCGCAATGAAGTCCTGGGCGAGCTTCTCGGCGTGCGGCCCGTACGCGGCCGCTCCGAGCCGGTGGGGCCGCTGCGGGTCCACCCCTTCGCGGCGCACGATCAGGTAGGCGAGAGAGTCCCCGTCGATCAGGACCGGACTGCGAACGGGGAGTGCCGGCCGTAGGACAAGTTCCTGAGTCATCGCATCGGGCGTGACCTGCAGGCGGCACACCCGGTCGTCTGTGGCGGTTGCTCGCAGCCACACGCCGTCGAAGGACTCTTCGCCACCGATACGCTGCTCGGACATGACCTCGATGCCGGTGGTGTTGCTCAGGCTGTTGCCGAGCGTCCCGGCGTCCACGGCCTGGTCCTCGTCGTGGATGACGCGGATCGTGTCGTCCGTGTTGAGGGTCGTTGTCTTCTCGCCGTCCTGCCCGATGATCGGGACGAAGCCGCACAGCTCCATCCCCTCCGAGACGAGGCTGTCGCCGTGGCGGGTCAGGGCCACGGACCGGGTCTGGCCCCGCCATCGCAGCGGGAGGACGAGGCGGCCGCCCTCGCCGAGTTGCTCCCACCATGCGGCGGGCACGTCCCACAGACCCACGGCCGCGAGCATTCGGTCGTAGGGCGCGTTTTCGGGCGCGCCGAGCAGCCCGTCGCGCTCCATCACGTGAACCTGCTGGTACCCGGCACGGTCGAGCATGGTTCGCGCGTGCAGTGCCACATCGGAGTCGATGTCGATGCTCGTGACGTGTCCGTTGTCGCCGGTGAGCTCAGCGAGCAGCGCGGCGTTGTAGCCGGTTCCGGCGCCGATCTCGAGGATGTCGTCTCCTTGACGGACGTCGAGCTGGCTCAGCATCATCCCGACGACAGACGGCACCGAAGCGCACGACAGGGGAAGAGGTCCACCGAGGGGGTTGTCCTTGATGGACACGGCCTGGTCGGCGTACGCCTCCGGAAGGTCGATGCCGGGCAGGAACGCCTCTCGGTGCACCGTGCGCATGACCCGCTCGACATCAGCGGTCAGGCGTACGTCCTGGAGAATCTCGTCGACAAGGCGGTTACGCAGGTCGTCAGCGGTGGGAGTCTGGCCCACTGGTCATCCCTTTCAGTTCAGAAGAAGGCACGTCTCCCACCCCAGGTCAGCGGGGCGAGGAGTGCTGAGGGTGTGCAGCGTGAGCAGAACGCCGGCGTTGCCGGAGAGCAGGCCAGCGTTCTCGGGTATCTCGTGCCGCACCATGTGCGCGCTGAGGTGCGAGCGCAGTACGGGCAATTCGTTGGTGATGGTGGGGGTCATGGCGTCGGTGGCAATGCGGTCGCAGGTCAGCAGCAGCCCGGCCCAGCCGTGGCAGAGCGTGATGTCCTCGAGCTGGGAGAGGCGCCGGTGATCGGTGATGGAGCTGAGCACGACGTGTTCGGCGAACCGGCGCGCTCGCCCGTTGCGGCGGGCGAGCGCGGCGAGCTGCAGGGCACGGCCGATGCCGGGGGTGCCGTAGCACCAGGAAGGACGTCCCGGTTCACCGCCGCTGACAGGTCCGTTCAGGAAGTCCGGTAGTTTCAGGAGTTCGGGCCATCCGATGGTGCCGTCGCTGGACGGCTGCGCCCACGTGGTGAGGAAGGTGATGCCTTCGTCGAGCGCCTGTTCCTGGCCGTCGACCGTGACGCCGGCGCGGCTGGCCAGGGCGAGGAGAGCGAGCGGGCCGGGCATGCCGTGCGCGATGCCGAAGTTGGAGTGTCCTGTTCTGAACGCGCCGTCCTCTGGGAGGCCTCGCGGTCCGTCGGCCGTCCACCAGCCGGGGACCTGGCTGCCGGCCACGGTAAGTGGTTCGGTGAGCAGTCGTACGAGGTAGCGCAGGATGCGCTCGAGCGCGGCCTGTCGTTCGCGCCGCAGCAGGTAGGCGCCGAGCCCGGTCAGTCCGCTGATCAGGTCGTACTCGGCCATGCGGGGTGGGCGCCCGCTGTCCATACGGCGCTGTGCGGCATCCAGGCGGGTGGCAACGATCGCGATGGTCTCGGCGTCCAGATTGGCGAGCGTGCGTGAGGAAGCCGGAGGCTTGGCGAAGTGCAGCGCGTATGCGACGGCGGGAACTCCTCGGTACAAGCTGGCCTCGTCGGGATGCGCGGCCAGTGGCTGGGCTGTGGCGGCTTGCGCGGCGGCGCGGGCAGCGGGCCAGGTGCCGCGGGTGTGGGCGACCACCATCTCGTACAGGGCGGTCCCGGCGAGGCCGCCACCGAGGTCGTCGTGCCTCACGCTTCCCCCTGTGTCAGAGACCGGCAGGCCTGCCGTGCGGCGTGCCGGGATGCGGCCTCGCTGGTTCGGTCGGGTCCGGCCATCCGGTTGTGATGCATGTGCAGCAGCGAGTCGAGGACCTGTCCTTGGTGCTGGTCGTCGACTCGGGCCCGGTATCTGCCCAGGGCCTCCCGGCGCTGCGCCAGGGCCGCGGCCAGACGGGGGGAGGCGGTCAGCAGCGGGCGGGCGCGCACCTGGCTGACGGTGGGGCGGGTGATCTCGGGGCGCCCCTCGCCGATCGGCGCCGCGGTGGCCATCCACGTCCGTCCCTCGCGGGTGCCGAAGAACCCCTCCACCAGGTCGCTCATGCTGAGGGCGCAGAGCACTTCCCGTTCCAGGCGAGGCAGGTCGGTGAGCGCGTAGCGGGTGACGAGACTGTCCGCGACGAACACGGCTTCGGCCAATTCCATCACGGGGCCTATGCCGTAGCGGCCAACTTCGGGCCGATAGCCGTCGACAACGAGATGGGAAGCGAGCCGGTCGACGGTGAGCTGCTTGGTCCATGCGGCCACGGTTTCCAGGGTGGTTCCGCCAGCGGGCACACGGATGCGCAAGTGGTCCGTCTCGTGCAGCGACCGGTAGCGCACGAACCACGCTTCAGAGGTAGCAAGGTCCTCTAGGAGGCCGGGCAGACGGTGCGTGATGATCTGATCCATCGCGGTGGGATGGGTGAACACCTTCGCCTGCAGCCAGCGGCCCGCATCGCCAGGCCGTGTCAGGTCCTGGTTCGTGAGCAGAGGCGCACGCGTCAGGTCCGGGTGGGGCACCTGTGGGCCGGTGGCGGCGAGCGGCACGGTGATCTCGTGCGCGTGCCCGATCCACCCCAAGTCGTCGCCCGCCACAGCCTCGGCGAGGATGGCCGACTGGTGGTGCTGCAGGTACTGGTGGAGCAGCCGGCCGTGAAGCGGTTCGGCCAAGTCGAGGCCCATGGTTCGGTCGTCGTCGTGGAGGTCGAGACGTACCGGGCAACGCCATGTGGCAGCCCAGTCGTTCAGCGCCGCATGCCAGGCTTCCGTATACGGGCCGTGTGGCAGCACCGCAGCGGGAAGTTTCCAGCGCGCGGGGGCGAGAACCGTACGCCGATAGCGGATCCGTGGGAGAAACGGCAAGGCGGCGGCGGCCGGCCCCCAGTCGAACGCGGTCCAAGCGGTGACCGATCCACGATTGAGCATGGCCAGGAACCGAGCCAGGGGTGGCGCCTGCTTCTCCAGCGCGAGCGGGTGGAGCACGAGCGGCTCGACGACGCGCCGCCGGGAGACGCTGACCAGGTGCAGATGCCTGTCGGTGGAGAACACGGCGAGATCGTCCACGCCGACGATGTGGTCGGCTGGCTCGCGGTGTTCACCGACGCTGAGCACGTGGGGCAGCACAGCGGGGATGCGAGCCACGTTCTCCCCGTGCGGAAACGTGGGCGTGAAGGAGAGCTGTGCGGGCACTGCTCCCTCAACCATGGTGGGCAGTGTGGCGTACAGGTCACACAGTCCGGCCCCGAGCAGTGCGGTGAACCGTCCGGAGAGGGCGCCCGCGGTCCAAGCCGGACGCACCTCGAGCAGAAAGTCGCCGTAGTCCAGGGCGCCGGGGCTGGCAGACCGTATCCGCAGCGCCAACTCAACATGCGGCGCTACCGGTCCGGTCTCAGCCCCATCGGTGAGGTCGTCGATGTCCGCGTCCGAGAGCACGATCTCGCGGGTGCCGGTCATGGCCGCATGCATGGCCTTTGAGGCGAGTTTCTCGTCACGGGCCAGCGTCTTGGGCGGAGTCGCCGGCCATAACGACATGGGGTAATCGGCGGGGTAGCCGATGCCGGTTGCCAAGTCGACGGCGTCGCGTACGGGGACGAGGACGCCGGCGCCGTACCGCTCCCAGAAGTGTGTGGCGTAAGCCGTCCATGCGGGGGATTCGCCGCGGGCACGAGTCAGGCGGACTAGCGCGTCCGCCGCGTACTCGGCTTCGTCCAGGACGTGATGGGGGACGCGTACCTGGGCGTCGAGCCGCAGGTCGAGGGAGATGCGGCTGCGGCTGGCCGCGGGGGCGAACTGCATCAGGTCGTCGGCGGTCGCACGGAGCTTGTGGGCAGCGTCGCCCGTGGCCTGGTTGTGCGCGGCGAGGAGCCGTCCGGCCCTATCGAGCTGAGCGAGGATCTCCCGGGTGCCCTGTTCGAACTCCCCGGTGTGAGAGCGAAGGGCGCCCACAATGTGCCCGGCAGGATCGTCCACGGTCATCGGTGCCGTGAGACTGCTGATCAGGTAGCCGTCGGCGAGAGCCTGCTTGATCAGGCGTCGAGCCTGTTCGGGAGTGCCTCCTGCATCGGTGAGCAGGCGCAACAGCTGCCGTCCGCTGGCGGGTTGCTCGACAGCCTGCAGGAGGACGGCCAGCGGGCGGCTGATCTTGGCACTGGCGATGCGTCCGCCTGAGCGGGGTGTGTTGAGGGTGTCGCCACGCCGGAATGCCAGGCTGTTGATCTGGATGGTCAGGTGCGGCAATACATCGGCGCGGCCTTCCAGGTCCTTGCGCACGTGGTCGACCCACAGGGTGTCGGGGCGGGCGACAGCCTGATGAGCTGTGCCCATGGTGGCGGAAGCTGCACCGGTAGCGGCCAGGGTGACCCCGGCGAACAGGCCGAACGGTGTCGGCCGCCCGGTGGCACGCAGCAAGTACCCGGCGATGGAGCATGTGGCCTTGCGGATCCGCTTCGGTTCGATGTCGTCGCCGGCGAGGATCCGTTCCACGTAGTCCACCAGGCGCGGGGATGCTGCGCGTAGTGGGACGGCGAACGTGTCGTCGGCCCATACCTGCTCGAGCCACTGGCGGCAGGCGTCCGTAGAGCCGATGGCGGGCCAGTCGGTGGGGCGGGCCGTAGCGGGCATGGCAGCGGCGCGCAGGACCAGCACGTCCCCGAACCGCCGGTAGATCGGTCGAGTCACAGGTGTCCCTCCCTCCATCAGTGGTGCGCCGGTGCGGGCGGAGAGGTCGCCCGCACCGGCGCGAGGGTGCTGGGTCAGCTCGAGGTGCAGGATGACGCGCAGGTCTTGGCGCACCCGTCGCTGGTGTCGCACATCTCGATGATCGGCGTCGGCGACGTCGTGATGGTGGTGTTCAGGTCCCACTCGTCCCCGGAGAGCGGAACCTCGACCGTCTTCGAGGCGAGTGGCGCAGCGGCTTGCGGCATAGCTGGTGCTCCTTGATGAGTCGGCCGCCCGTGGGACGGGGCGGAGAGGCCCGCAGGACCCCCGTTGTGACCTGCCGTACTGGTCAATGCAGATCACAACGCGGGCACCGCGAAGAGGGCTTTGCGTCTGCCCGATGGCCGCGGTCCTGGCATCATCCGGGCCACTGGGCAGGATCTAGGGGATGGTCGCAGCGAACCGAACCACGGTGGTAGATCGCAGTTCACGGACGGCCTGTCGAGCTATGACGAACGGCAGATCAGGAGAGTCGTAGAGGACCAGGGCGTTCGGCTCAAGCGGAACCTGCTCGCCGGGCCGGGGGTAGAGCGTCCCGCGCACGCCGATCAGCTCGGCTTCCCGCACGCGAAGTACCAGGTGGCCCTCGCGCAGCCTTGGGCAGAGCCTGGGCGCCTCATCGCTGCAGGGCTCGCACATGGGCGGGATAGCGGACAGCACTCCTTCCCAGCGTCCGGCCGGCATGTCGTCGAGGAGAGGGAGGGTCCACAGCATCCCTCTCTCGTCGTGGGCGGCTGTCTCCTTGCAGCACGCACAGAGGAGGTCTTCCATCGCGGCCCGCTGCCGCTCGGGGTGGAGTTCGGCCGCGTACTCGGGCCTGCCGGTCGTCGTACCGCCGCACACAGCCCACAGCACACCGTCCAGGTCACGCGAGATGGCGTCCTGCACCGGGTCGGCGTACGCAACGCCGGATGCCGTGACCACCACGGGGGCGTGGACTGTGCTCTCGCCCGTCCATGGCGTCACGTACGGCGCTACGGGTCTGTCCACTGCTCTCCCCCGAAGGTCGGCTGAAGGAATGTGAGATGAGGTCCTGCGGCCGGGGCGGATCCGGCCCCGGCCGCAGGGGCTTGGCCGTGCTCGTCGGCCTGCGAGGGGAGCAACGCCGACGAGCACGGAGTCTCAAGAGGTGACGCCAAGTTGGGTCGTGAGCGCGGCATGCGGCGTGGGCTCAGGCCGGAACCGCGCCAGGGCGTCCCGGAGTGGCTTTGTGGGAACGAGCCGATCGCTTGCCGACGGCCGGAACCAATACGGGCCCGGCGGAACCATCCGGTTCAGGGATGGGAGCGTGATCGTGTGAGGCGCGCCCAGACACACCGCGTGGGTGTGCCGCTCCCACTGGGCAGAGGATCCGGGCGGAACCAGCCAGTAGAACCACCCGCTATCGGGGTCCTCGATCACCGGCCCGCATCCACCCTGTACCTGGTCCATCAGCGCGACAACAGAGCGTGCCTGTAGGCCTGAGCTGGAGATGACGACGTCGAAGAGGTTGCCTCCGAGGCGTACACGGGTGTCGCGGCGGGCTTCGACGGCCAGGAGGGTGCGGATCACCTCGGCAAGGTCCGCCATATCGGCGGCCGGCTCCCGGGTCGCACCAGCGGACTCGACCAGGTGCTGCATCACCTCCGCACCGGTGAGCAGGCTTGTGGTCGGGGCGGTCACTGGACCACCTGACCCGGGTTCATGGTGGCGCGCACGGTCTTACCCTCAAAGTCGGAGGCCACGAACCAGGAGAGTCGGGCTCCGAGCTGCCGGGCGTTCCACAAGCCGCGGCCTTCGGTGCCATCGACAGCTTCGGGGAAGTTGGGGAATGTCGGGTTCGGGTCCGTGACGTCGATGAGTAGTTCGTGGGCCTCGGTGACGCGCAGGCGGACGCCGAGGCTCTCCCCGGTGTTCCCCGGGGCGAGGCCGTACGCCACGGCGTTGTCGACGAGGCAGTGCAGTACGTCAATCGCGGCGTGCACGTTGCCGGGCCAGTCCAGCACCGTGAGAAGAGTCCGACCCTCGATTCGCGCGGCACTCACCGCAGTTGGGCCGGCGGGGAGTGAGAGCGGCACCTCGCGTAAGACCGGCGCGGTCAGCGCGGCGGGTTCCATGTCGGAGGGTCCTTCGGTCAGGGGGAGGGTGCACCAGGTTGTCGTGCCATCGGGGCTGACGCCCCACTCCGCGGCCAAGGACTCGACGAGGAAGAGGCCGCGGCCGCCTTCATCGGTGGGGTCGGCGTGGCGAAGCTCGGGCCGGATGGGGGATCCGTCGTTCACCTCGATCACGCAGCGGTCGTCCTTGATGTAGACGCGGACGCTGATGTCGGGGCCGCTGCCATGGCGGAGGGCGTTGGTGGCCAGTTCAGTGAGGAGCAGTTCCGCGGTCTCGATCAGGTCGGGACGGCCCCAGTAGGTGAGGCCGGCGCGGACGATGCGGCGGAGGCGCTGGGGCCAGGCGGCATCTGCTTCGGAGAGGTCGCCGCTGTCCGGGTCGGGGCGGCGCTCGATGGACATCTCGAGGGCTGTCCGGGCGTCTCCGTAGCGTCTCGGCTCAGGGGCGGTTCCGGGCGCGCGTCGACGGGTGCGCTCCTGGTCCGCAAGGTTGGTCGTCATGGTCGGCTCCATGTCGAAATGGCCAGTGACGACATGGTGGTGCCACAACTAGGCGCCAACTAGCCTGAGTTGAGGCTAGTTGGGGCCATAGGTTGACGGTGGGTCACACTTGCGAGGTCAGCCAACTCCCGTACGACAGGAAACTGTCGGGGAGTCGACGATGTGCTGCTTCCAAACTGGCGTACGTCTCCCTCACCATCGGGTGGTACTTCGCCTGTTGCGGAGCGGTCTTACGCGCCTTGAGCAGACTGGCGAACGAGGCCTCGAGCTTCCCCGTCCACATCTGCGCGCGGGCCACCTCAGCCCAGTGGTGGCTTGTCCGGGACTTCGGCCAGTCAGCCGGGATAGCGAGACTGTCCGCCTCCTCGACGGCCTTGTCGTACTTGTCGAGTTCAGCGAGGACCGACACCCGGTGCACGCTGACGTTGGTCCCGCCGAACGCCATCCACAGCACCTTCGGGGACTCGCCGGTGCGGGTCGCGATGCGCTCAGCCTCGGCGAGGTGGCCCATGGCCTGTTCCTCGTTGTGCGCCCGGCCGGCCATCACGGAGCCGCCGAGATGGAGCTGCCCGGTTACGACGTCCCGCTCCCGCGAAGCCTCCGCCTGTCCGATGGTCCGCAGGCCCAGGTCGACGAGCCGCTGCCCGGTACGGAACTTACCCTCCCGCAGGTACGTCAGCGCACGGAAATACTGGTATGCGCCTCCGAACACCGCGCTGCTCGCGCGCTGGGCGGCCCAGTCCAGGCGGGCGAGTGAGAGCTGCGCCAGGTCTGCGTATCCCAGCTTCGTCGCCACGTCGTACGAGGTGCGATAGAGCGAGGCGAGGACGAGCCAGCCGTCGCTACTGCCCTGCTCGTGTGCTGCGGTGGTCGTCTCCTCGATCAGGCCGGCGACTTCGCTTGCCGCGGTTTTGATTTGGCCGGCGCGGACGGCTGCGCACAGGCTTTCGGAGTCCTCCCGCAGATTCCGGAGCGGACGGGCCGAGATGTCGGGGTCGGGCCCCAGGTCGTAGACGTCCAGCGCCTCACGGATGGGCGCTATCAACACGTCCAGTTCGTCGGCGCGGAGGTCGGCCTTGTACGGCTGGCCGACGATGGTGGAGACCTCGACGCGCATGGCGCGAGCGAGGCAGGCGACAGCGTGCGGGGTGGCCGAAAGCCTGCCCTGTTCGATCTTGGTCAGCGTGTTGTACGGGACTCCGGACAGGTCGGCCAGGCCCTGTTGGGTGAGGTGGCGTTCCCGGCGGAGTCGAGCGATTCGCACGCCGGTGTGGTCTTGAGGCAGAGCGTGCATACTTATCTCCTGTTCTGCTTCGACACCAGAACGGTACCCCGCGATCGGCTTCGTGGGGCGCGACAGAACCCCGCTCCATGAGATGGAGCGGGGTTCTGTCGTTCCTCAATTCGTTTTCTGCCGCTCAGGATTGTGCACTGGGACCTTGGCAAACGGGTCGAACTCGGCGTCTACGACGGGACGCACATACACCACTTCGGGGATGGGGGAGTCCTCCCGCCACCGTCCCGCCTTGCGGAGGTCGCGGGCGGACACCTTGGCCTCAACCTGTAAATGGCCGTCTCCCCAGCCTCCGAAGCCAAACTCCGCGCCGCCATGACCCGCCTCCTGGCCGGACAGCCCCAGCACACCGACGGCGCCCTGACCAAGGAAAACCTCGCCCGCGAAGCCGGCGTCAGCCACGCCACCGTCCACCGCGCCGCCGGCGTCCTCACCGAATGGAACGCCCACGTCCTCCATCCCGTCCGCCGCACGCCCAGCGAGCGCGCCCGCGGCGACACCATCACCACACTCCGCACCCAGCTGACCCAAGCCCGCGAGCAAGCACGCGAACTCCAAGGCCAGCTCGACGCCCTGGCCACTGTCACGGCGAACCTGTACGCCGAGAATCTCGCCCTGCGCAGACGCCTTCACGGCCGCAATTCGGCCCCAGCCGCTGGCGACGCCAACGTCCTTGCGCGGCCAGGTTGATGAGCTGGTAACCGCCGCGCAAGTTCAGGCCGATCTTCGGCCCGCCAGGCCCGGGCCTGCCTCCCGCGACTCGGCGGTGAGCGCGGAGGAAGGCCCGACGTGGTTCCGGGCGACAGTTGCAGCGGCGAGACGCTCCAGCCTCTCACTCGCTCGCCGATACCGGTCCGGGAGGTCGTCACCGCACCGTCTCGCCAGCTCGGCGAGGTCCACGTCGCGCTGTCCGAGCGCCTCGCTCAGCAGCACTGCGGAAGAGAGCTCCAGTACCAAGACGGCGTCGGCCTCTTGTCCGGCATGGATCATCGCGTACGCGCCCCGTGCGCCTACGCCCTGCAGATCCCGGATCCAGCTCTCCTTGTCCTGACGGGTCCACTGGGTCAAGGACAATCGGCGGCCGATGTCAGTGGTTGCGTGGTAGGCGGCCGCGGCGACCGCCCAGTTTCCGGTGGACGCGGACCAGTCGGCTCGGGCCCGCCAGATTGAAAGCGCAGCCGGGAGTTCGCCACGCGTGCTCGCTTCAGCAGCCCGCCGGTACAGATCATCGATGCGGTCCTTGAGCTCGGCTGCGGGGGCCACGGTGTACCGCTCCCGAAGAGCGTCGGCCAGCATCGCGGCAGTTGCCGGCCACATGGGTGACTCCGCGTTGGCCTGCGCCAAGGAATCCTCGAGTGCTTCGATGGCCCGCGACAGGTCAGTGCGGCTCGGGAATCGCCTATGGCGGTTGAGTAGGGACACCCCAAGGCTGTGCAGGACCAGGGTTCGCGTGGTGACGCGGTGGCAGGTCCGGACAGCCTCCTCCATGTGATGGACCGCCGCGTCGATCGTCGACCGGCGGTGATCGATGCGAAACAGCTCAAGCAGGCCCAAGCCCAAATGGTGTTGTGCCGCCGTGCTCTGTTTCGGTAACTCAATGGCCCGCCTGCACTGGCGAACCGACTCCACCAGATCCGACCGTTCCCGCCTGCGCAGCCACCTGAGCAGCAGGCCGTAGCCCAACTGACTCCGTGCGTCGGCCTCCGCTGCGGCGGAAGCCGACGCGACGGCGCTTTCCCGGAACAGCGTGAGCGCTTCCTCGAGAACGCTGATGTCCCCCGCTCGTTCGTACTCCCGAATCAGGGCCCACCCGGTGGCTTGCTGCGCCGCCGAGAACTGCGACGAACCGGCCGGAACCAGGGACAGGGCCTGCCGGATCAGTCGACGGGCCGATGCCATCACGCTCTGCCGCCCCATCAGCTCGTACAGTTCGGACAACACGTCTCCCGCCAAAATGAGGAGCTCCGGCAGATCCCAATCAGCGACCCCGCTCAGGTCCCACACATCGGGCAACTCCGCCCTGGCGCGAGCAAGGTATTCCTGCTGGCCCGTCAGCCGGTACTGCTCCATGTGCAGGTGCACTCGCAGAGCCCGCAGGCGTTCGCGGTGGCCGCGCTCCGCCGACAGTCGTTCCGCCTGGTCTAATGCCTCCAGGCAAGACTCGTACGAGCCTCCCTCGCCGACGACGAACAGGCTGCACATGACTTGGCAGAGCAGCAGGTAGTAGTTGGCACGCTCAGCTCTGCTGATCGAGGCTTGGCGTACGGCGCGTTCCGTGAGCTCGCGAGATCGGCTAAGGTCATCGGCTGCGCCCCGCAGGTGATAGCGGGAGTACAGCGCGGAGGCGAGGTTGGACAGGATCGGCCCTCGGTTGGGGGACGTGCGCACGACTGCCGCCGCGAGGTCGCCGAGCATGTCGATCGCCGTTTCCAGGTCGGCTATGCGCCCGAACTCCTGGTACCGCGCGTGGAATGCCATCCCTAGATCGTTGCGGGCGCCCGCGTACCGCTCATCCTCGACGGCAAGGCACGCGAGCCCCCGTTGCCAGGCGGTGATCGCTCCATCGAGTGCCTCCGGATTGCGCTGTGCGCGCCATTGATCGAAGCGTTGGCGGCCTTCGTCCAGGCTTGCCGAGGCTATTGTCGGCTGGATGTCGGGTTCGGTCATTTGCGTTGGCGTCGGGCGACGGCCACGATCGCATGATCGACGCCACGCTCGCGAGCCAGGCGTAAGAGTTCGATGAACTGGTCAGCCACCTGGCGGCCCTGTTCGGACGTCTGGATGCCCCGGATGCCGTCCAGTAGCACGGCGGCTTCGTCTCCCAGCAACGCCGGATTGGCCTCGACGGCGGCTCGCAATTTGCCGGCGGTCAGGTCCCCGGACAGGAGGTCGAATAGATCCGCATAGAGGCGTTCGATGTTGGTGGAATTGGTCTCTGGCCGGAGCGTCGGATGTCCGATGTATTGTTCTCGCCCCTGCCGGTCGACGTAGACGTCCACGCCTCCCTCCTCGCGGACCCACTCCAGCTCCTCGTCCATCTGTTCGGGCGTCCTGAATGTCAGTGTCCTCGCCTGCTCTAGCGTCCAGCCCTGGGGCGTGGCCAGGGCCGTTGGCGAAGCCCCGATGAGGGAGGCAACGGCATAACCCTCGGGCCGTACCTCAAACGAGAGCCAGGGGCAGGGCAGGGTCGGGCCGTCGTGTTGGTCGACCACCGCGATATCCACCGACGTGCCCTGTTCCGAGCGGAAGCTGAGCCGAGACATCCGCTCCGTCTGCAGGACGAAAGCCTCAACGTCCTCGGGCACCATGAAACTGATCGCCGTGAGCAGCCCGTCGCATCGCCACGTCGCGTTGGGGCAGTGCGCCTGGTAGCCAGCGAGTCCTCCCGGGTATCCGGCCCCCACGCGAGCTTGCGGGACGACAACCGTCAATGCCTCGATGACGACACTCATCAGATCCCTTATCGGCGTTGTGAGTCGATATCCAGGAGTTCCATCGAGTGTCGCAGAACGCACCGGGTCATGGAACCTGGCGTGCGGGTCGACAGGGCGCGTGAAGGGATCGCGTCATCACCTGATGCGCGGGTTCCTGAGGGCCGCGTTTCTGGGGCAGGATGGCACGAGGCACCGGCACGCCGGGGCGGCAGGCTGGACGGCATCTCGGAGCATGTATGGCCCACGAGACGGACCTCGACGACATTCAGGCGGCCCGCGACGAACTCGATGCTGTCATCGGCGAGATCCGAAACGTCCCTGGGTACCGCGACTTCCTCGCGCCGGCGACGTTCGACGACATCGCCCGGACGGCTGACACGTGCCCGCTGGTCTACCTCACCGCCGCCGGGCCGGGCGGTCTGGCGTTGATCGTCCGCGGTGTCGATGTCGGGCACGTACCGCTGAACCGCCTGACCGCTGCGACCTTGCGGGAACGGACACAACGACACCTCGCCGTATACGCCGAATACCGAGCCGCGCCCAGTGCCGCCCGCACCCGCTGGAATCGATCTCTGGAAGACGTGACGGCATGGCTCTGGGACGACGTCATGGGCCCCGTCATGGCAGAGCTTGGTGACGCCACCGAGGTGGTTCTGATACCCGGCGGGCTGCTCGGCTTGCTGCCCCTGCACGCCGCGTGGACGCCGGACACCGGACGGGCGACCGGCCGCCGCCACGTGCTGGACTCGATGCCGGTGAGTTACGCGCCCAACTCCCGATCGCTGAACGCGGCACGTCGGCTAGCCGCCGAGGTAACGCCAACCCGGCTGCTTGCGATCGCCGAGCCGTGGCCGGTGCCGGCCACGCGGCTGCCAGCGGCACGATACGAGGCAATGGTCGCCGCTGCGGCCTTCCAGAAAGCGCCGACGAGCCTGTCCGGTGGCGAAGCGACGTTCCTATCGCTTGAATGGGGAGCCCGGCGCGCCGACGTGCTTCACCTGGCCTGCCACGGCTCCGTCCGACTCGACAGCCCGCTCGACAGCGGCCTGCTGTTGGCAGGAGGGTGGGTCACCCTGCGCCGGCTGCTGGAGCTGCCGTTGAGGGTTCGGCTGGCCGTGCTGTCGGCGTGCGAGACTGCGATGCCGGGGACCGATCTGCCCGACGAGGTGGTGGCTTTGCCGACCGGGCTGCTGCAGGCAGGGGTCGCCGGAGTGGTCGCGTCACAGTGGGCGGTGCCCGACCAGGCAACGGCCATGCTGATGACGGAGTTCTACCGCTCCTGGCAGTGGGAAGGGATGGCGCCAGCGCACGCCCTGCGAGCCGCACAACGATGGTTGCGGGACACGACCAACGCCGAGAAGATCGACCACTATCGCGCCGCGCTGGACGAGCGGGCCGGCTGGTTGCCGGAGGCACTGGCTGAGACGTTCCTCGACCGACTCGACCTGTTGGTACCGGACAGGCACAGCCACCAAAGGATCCATAGTTGGGGCGGCTTCGCCCACGTCGGCGCCTGATGGAGCGAACATGACCGAAGAAGAGCTGCGCGGGTTGGCCGAGCAGATCCGCGCCGAACTGCCCGCTCTGATACACGACCTGCACGAGCGGACGCGGGTGGAGCGGGATCTGGCTCAAGCCCTGGGGCGACCCTCGGGTACCGCGGCGGAAGCGCTGAAGGCGACGCTGCGCTCGAACGAGGCCATCCAGGAACGGTTAGAGGATGACCACGACCGGATCGTGGTCCAAGCCGGTGATCCCACCGCGGCTCTGATCGGCGTCCTGTACATCTGCCCCAAGCAGGATTATTCGGTGGTGCGTGAGGTGCCGACCGACGAGGTGCAGCTGTGCCCTCACGACGGGTCGGTCCTCGACCGGTACCAGGGCTAGAAGCCGCCATGCTCACTGCGTTCTGGTCCGGCCTCGGCGGAGAGTTCGCCAGACAGTGGGCCGCACGGGTCCTCACTCCGGCGTTCGCGTTCTGGGCCGGCGGTGCGGCCACGATCTGGTGGCAATCGCACCGCGCTGGGGTACACCGCCACGGCTTGGCAGCCGAGTTCACCACCAGTGCCGACGAGTTGCAGCGACTGTCCGGCCTAGCCCAGGTGCTACTGATCACCGGCGCACTGCTGCTCATGGCGGTGTCCGCGATCGTCGCCGAGCGGTTGACGCTGCCGCTGCTGCGCCTGCTTGAGGGCTATTGGTCGCGCCCGCGTTGGTTGCGTGCGCGGATGGTCAGCCATCGCAGGAGCCGGTACGACCACTGGCGGAAGCTGGTTGACGAGTTAAGTATCCGGCAGCTGTTCGGCACCCTGAGCCCGGCGGAGTTCGTCGAGCTCCGAAGGCTCGAGGTGGCACCGCCGTCGGACACGACCCGCCTGCGCGAGCTGCGGCGTCGGCGCGAGGAAGGTTTCGACGCGCGATCGATGGCCGATCTGGCTCGCGGGCGCCGGTTTCTGCACCATTCGCCCGGGCAGGACGCGCTGGGCATGCCGAGCCGGTTGGGTGAGATCCTGCGCGCGGCGGAGCGGCGCCCGTACGACAAGTATGGCCTCGACGGCGTCATCTGCTGGTATTCGCTCTGGCTGCTTCTGCCCGCGGAAACCAAGACCGCGCTCGTGCAGGCTCGGGTGGCCGTCGACAACTCGGTACGGCTGTGGCTGTGGGGCGCGTTGTTCATCGTGTGGACGCCGTGGACATGGTGGGCGGTCGGGTTGGCCGTGGTGGTTCCGACGCTTGCGTACTACGTAGGCATTCTTGGCGCCGCTCGCCTGTTCGGCGACCTGACCGGCTCGGCCTTCGACCTGTACCGCTTTCGGCTCTATAACGCGTTGCATCTGCCTCGGCCGACTTCGCCAGCGGAGGAGCGGCGCACTGCGGGGCCCCGGGTGACAAGTCTGTTGTGGGGCGGGCTGGACGAGCCCGACCTCAGCTACACCGACCCGCCTGATGGCCCAGACGGTGACCAGTGAACCTGCGCCATCTTGAAGTTACTGGTCATTGTGGTGGCGTGATGGTCTTCCGGAGCGCTCGTGCTGGTCGTGGCGGTACTCCATACGGAAGATTGTCTGGCAGGGGGCGCTTCGTGCCTGTAGGGTTCCAGAAGTGACGTATAGTATCTGACCAGGCACTTTGCGACTCCGGGCGATCACGGCAAGCTCGGACCCCATGGCACTGCGCATGCTCTACCTGGTCTTCCTCCGACTCCTCGGACTGCTCCTGCTGCTCTCCCGCTCGCAGCAGACCAAGGACGCCGAGCTGCTCGCGCTGCGCCACGAGAACGCGGTGCTGCGCCGCCAGCTCGGCGTCCGGCCACACCTCACCTGGCCGGACCGCGCCGTGCTCGCCGCCCTCGCCCGGCACCTACCCTCCCGGCTGCGCCGACACCGCCTGTTCACACCCGGCACCCTGCTCACCTGGCACCGGCGACTACTGCGCTGGAAGTGGAAGCAGAAACCCGCACGGACCGGCCGCCCGCCGATCTCCGAGGAACTCACCGCCCTGATCCTGCGCCTGGCCCGCGAGAACCCGACCTGGGGCTCAACCCGTATCCAGGGCGAGCTGCGGCGCCTGGGCCACCGCGTCGGCGCCTCCACCATCCGACGCATCCTGCGCAGCGCCGGCCTCGGCCCCGCACCCAGACGAAGCCGCGGCGCCCCGACCTGGCGCGAGTTCGTACGCGCCCAGGCCTCCGGCCTGCTCGCCGCCGACTTCTTCCACGTGGACACCGCCGCGCTGACCAGGCTGTACGCCTTCGTGGTCATGGAGGTCGGCACCCGCACCGTGCACATCCTCGGCGTCACCGCCCACCCGACCGCAGCCTGGGCCACCCAGCTCTCGAGGAACCTCCTCGCCAACCTCGCAGACCGCGCCGCCCGCTTCCGCTACCTGCTACGCGACCGCGACAGCCGCTACACCCAGGCGTTCGACGCCGTCTTCACCGCCGACGGCATCGAGATCCTGAAGAGCCCGCCACAGACACCGCGGATGAACGCCCACGTGGAGAGGTTCATCCGCAGCGTGCGGGCCGAGTGCACCGACCGGATGCTGATCTACAACGAGCAACACGCACGGAGTGTCCTCGCCGAATACGCCGAGCACTACAACTCCGGAAGGCCGCACCGGGCCCTGCACCTTCGCGCACCAGCCGACGATCCGGACGTCATCCCCTTCCCCGCCCAACACATCCAGCGCCACGACGTCCTCAGCGGACTCATCCACGAGTACCGCGACACAGCCTGACGAAGATCACGACAGTCTGGCGAACGCCCAGCTCAACGCATGTGCGGGACTTTTGGCACCCAACACCCGGGCCAAGTGGTCGGTGCCGTGCGGCCATACGCCGTCATCCCTGAAGGTCTTCAGGACGCCCTCAAGGCGGATGCTGCTGCGGAGGGCCAGCGCTTCGCCGGGCGCCCAGGCACGTACCTTGTTGTGGAATCAGCGCTGGCCGGTGGCATGGATTCTGTTCAGGCGGAGGCGATCCTCAGCGAGCTCGGCAACAGGTGATACCCAGCGGGGGAGCCCGCCTGCAAGCCTCAACGCTACACCGTTACTGACTTCGGCTCGTCAAGGTGACGTTGGGTTGTCGAGGCTCAGGCCGGTGCCGGCTATGAAGCCGTCGAGGGTGTCGGGCCGGTACTGGAGGCGTTTGAGCCGGTTGCGTACGAGTGCTTCGAGCCGGTCGAGGGCGACCACGGCGAGGTTGGCCAGGCTGCGCTTGACGTGCGCCCACACGCCCTCGACGGGGTTCAGGTCCGGCGAGTACGCGGGCAGCAGGAAGACCGTCAGCCATTCACGTTCGGCCATCAGCTCACGCATGGCCTGGGAGACGTGGGTGTTGAGCTGATCTGGGTGTCAACCCGGAGACGCTGCGGAACTGGGTACGGGCTGCGGGGGCAAGCCGGCCCCGGGGACGCCGGGTGGAGATACCCGCCGAGCCGCCCACTCCACTGGAGGCGGAGAACGCGGCCCTGCGCAAGAAGGTCCGCGAACTGGAGGAGGAGCGCGAGATCCTGCGCAAGGCGGCGAAGTATTTCGCCGGGGAGACGCGCTGGTGAACCGCTTCCAGTTCGTCGCCGACCACCAGCGCCGCTTCGGCGTGAAGCGGCTGTGCACCATCCTCAACGTCGCCCGCTCAAGCTTCTACTACTGGCGCAGGTCCGCGGCTGGCCGGGCGGCCCGGCAGACGGCCGACGCGAAGCTCGCCGCCCGGATACGCACGGTTCACCGGGACTCGGACGGCACTTACGGCGTCCCCAGGATCACCGCTGAACTACGTGAGACAGGCGAGTTGGTCAAGCAACCGCACCACGATTTCGGATCCGGCCGCCGCGAAGGCCGCCGACCTCATCGGCCGCGACTTCACTGCCGCGGCGGTGAACACGAAGTACGTCGGCGACATCACTGTTATCTCCGGCTGGCCGGCGGGAAGTTTCTGTATCTGGCCACGGTCATCGACCTCGCCTCTCGGCGCCTGGCCGGCTGGGCGATCGCCGATCATATGCGTGCCGAACTGGTCACCGAGGCCCTGGCCGCCGCCGAACGGTGCCGCGGCGGCCTCGCCGGCGCCGTCATACACACCGATCACGGCGCCCAGCCCGGGCTCAACCGGTCGTCGCAACACCGGTCTCTTGGATCGAGAGTAGTTGCTCGTTGAGGACTTCGGCGGGTGTCTTCCAGCCGAGGGTTTTTCGGGGCCTGTTGTTGAGTGCGAGGGCAACGGCTTCGAGTTCGCTGGCGTCCCATCGCGACAGGTCCGTGCCTTTCGGGAAGTACTGGCGAAGGAGTCCGTTCGTGTTCTCGTTGGTTCCCCGCTGCCATGGGCTGTGGGGGTCGGCGAAGTAGACCTTCAGGCCGGTGTCGATGCGGAGTTGAGCATGCTGGGCCAGCTCCTTGCCGCGGTCCCAGGTCAGTGACCGACGCAGGTGCTCGGGCAGCGTGGTGATCATGTCGGCGATCGCGTCTTTCACGGCCTCGGCGCCGCGGCCGGCCAGTGCCGGGCCGTTCTTCACCCGTGGTTCGAGGCCGTAGCCGTCCATTCGGGGCAGGTGCAGCAGCATCGTGAACCTGGTTGTGCGTTCGACGAGCGTGCCGATCGCCGAACGGTTCAGGCCGATGATTAGGTCGCCTTCCCAGTGTCCTGGGACCGCTCGGTCCTCGGCCTCAGCCGGTCGTTCGCTGATCATCACCTCGGGCGTGACATGACCACCAGGCCCCCGCCGCGTTCGAGCGCGCGGGACGCGCAACGCACGACCGGTGCGCAGGCAGGCGACCAGTTCGCGCTTCAGCGCGCCGCGGCCCTGGACATAGAGGGCCTGGTAGATCGCCTCGTGCGAGATGCGCATGGACTCATCATCGGGGAAGTCGGCCTTGAGCCGGTTCGAGATCTGCTGCGGACTCCACGACGTGGCCCACCGCCGGTCCTGCCGCCGGGGCTTGTTGCGGCCCTTCCACTGGGGCATTGCGGGCCCCGGCACAGGCTTCCCGTCTGCAGCCCGGATCACCCCGGCGAGCCTGTCCTGCACGTATTCAGACAGCCGCTCGTTGCCGGCCAGCTTCGCTGTCTTCGGCCGCTGTGCTCGGCGCTCGGCATGCCACTGCGCGGTGGTCGCCCGATAACCCGGACGGTAGGCGCGCGGCGCGCACGAGAGGAAAGTCCTGCCAGCCTGCGCCGATCAGGTTGCGCAGGGTGTGGATGTGACCGGTCAGGATGTCGAGCTGCTCCTTGAGGGACTCGGCGGTTGTCGTTCCAGAGTGGCCGCTCCAGGCATTGCGCCGTTGGATCACCTCTCCGAACAGGTTCGTGAGGTCGGCGCTGAGGAGGGTGTCCAGGAAATCTGGTGGTGCGTCGGCAAAGGCTGCTCGTGCTCGTGCCTGCTCGTCGGTGTCGGTTCCGGTCAGTGCGGTGCGATATCTCTTGTTGAGCCGTTGCAGGATGATGTGCCAGACACCGAGGGTGGCCCGCTCGGGGGTGAGTCCCACGGAGCGGATTTGCTCGGCGAGTGCGGGAAGTTCCTGCTCAAGCCGTGAACGGTCTTGGAGCAGGGCTGACACGCTGACGGTGGCGTGGAATTGGATGGTGGCTTCCCAGAAGTGGAACATCTGGTCGCGGCGGGCGTGCAGGTTGCTGTCGCCTTTGGACTCGTATGCCCAGAGGGCACTGGCCATGGGGAAGGGCAGGCTGGCCGCCCATTGAGCGAGATCTGCCGACGGGATGAGACTGCTGGCTTCGCGGTAGATGTCGGATCGCTTTTTGGGGTCGTTCCAGAGTTCCCGGTGTGAGTCGACCAGGTGACGGCGGGCTGCGACCAGCGCCCGTTCCGCGCGGGCCATTTCCCGCTGGATGGGGAGGTCCGGCAGGGCGACGAGGAGATCGTCAGCCATGCGCCAGGCCTGGTTGAGGTTGACGGCGCGGGGGCTGACGTAGCTGTCGCCGCCGGAGCCGACGGCTGTCGAGCGCAGGTGCCGACCGAGAGGGGAATTGAGCCACCCCGCCAGGTATTCGGCGTCCGTGTACGCGTGCCTGGGCCGGATCACGAGCACCCGGTTGTCGGGAGCGACTTCGCCAGGGTCCCCGGTCACCGCGTCCAGGTGCGGTTCGATGGGGACGACGAGAGCCTGCTCCCCGGTGACGGCCGACAGCATGGCGGCGCGCTCAGCGGCCTTGGTCGAGGGGATGTAGCAGAGGTGCTCGGTGAGCTCGGTGAGACGGGCGGTCTTCCAGCCGAGCTGGGTGAGCGCTCGCAGCGCACGCGGGGTTCGGTCGGTGGTGAAGACGCGGTCCACGTCGAACCGTGTGAGCGGTGGTTTGGCCACGTCCGTCACGGTCGGTGGCATGGTGGCGTACCGAGTGTCGCGCCAGGCTTCGGTGGTGGAGGTCGCTGGCAGGAGCATGGTCAGGCGCGGGACATCGCCCGGCTCGCGCCTGCTGGTGACCGCGGTGGCGTGGTGGGTGACGCTGACCTGTCGGAAGGACAGATCCTTTACTGCGGCTGTTCGGCTGTAGGCCGTCGGCTTTGAATGCCTCAGGCTGCGGGACAGTTCGTCGAGAGCCGCCTCGCTGATCGTGCGGCGTTCGAGTCGACGGGCGTCCCCGTCCTGATAGAAGCCGCGGAGGTCGATGAACTGCACCTTGCGTCGACGTGCTGCGGGCTTGCGGTTGGAGAAGACCAGGGCGTACAGCCGCATTCCGGTGCTGGTGCTGAGCCCTTCGGGCAGTACGACCACGGCGTCCAGGAGATCCTGGTCGAGCAGCCATGCACGGATAGCGCTGCCGCCCGCGTCGTACAGCGGTCCGGTGGTGGTGAACATGATGCCCCGCCCGCCGCCATCCGCCGGATCCCGAAGCTTGCTGACCAGGATCTGGGCGAACAGGAGCGAGGCGTTGTCGGGCTGTGGAAGCCCGGCGGGGTAGCGGCCTTCCGGTCGGTCGGCCTCGGCTGCGCATTCCTCGTAGCTGTTCCGCCAGGACAGGTTGTACGGAATCTCGGCCACCGTGTAGTCGAATTGGCAGTCGGGGAAGGTGTCCTGTGTGAGCGAGTCAGCCTGGCTGAACCTGGAGTCGGCGCCCAGGAGGAAGGCGTGGGCACGGGCACGCCGGACAGTCGCCGCGTTGATGTCCTGGCCGTTGACGGTGACAGCCGTTCCGGTCTGCTCGGCCAGCGCCTGCGCCGCGTCCAGCGCCAGGGTGGCGGAACCGCACGCCGGATCGTAGAGATGTGCCGCCTCCGTGCGGCTCTCGTGCGCGTACGCGGTCAGGGCGGTTCTGGCAACCTCGACGAGCGAGGCCGACGTGGTGAACTCGCCACGGTGGTCCGAGGGCAGGTAGGGGCGGAGCAGGAGACGGGCGTAGTGACGCAGTTGGGCCGGCGTGTAGCTGTTCAGTGCCCGTTGCTCACCGTCCAGCAATGAGTCCAACTCAGGGGTTCTGCGCTGTGAGTTCCCCGCGGCACGCTGCAGGTCTTCGAGTTCTGGTGCAGGCAGGCCCGTAGTCCGGGTTCGCCATTCGACGGCGTTCCACAGCAGCACGTCGGCTATCTCGCCGGCATCCATGTGTCCCCGAAGGGAGTCCAGGAGATGCCACAGGCGCTGGTCGACCGTCCGTTGCTCGTTCGTCATGTGGAGCCCCCCCGGGGTGGTCGAGTGCGTACCCGGCTGACCGGGGTCTGTCCTCTGACCGTGAACGTCGGCATTCAGCGTGAGGGGATCAACTTACTAGCCATTGCCTTGCGATCTTGAATGGTGTGTCGAACAGCGCGAGTTGGACACTGTCGCCACTCAACAGCTGCGTACGGGGACGCAGTAGTCCGACCGGACATAGGTATGTTGTCTCGGGACGTTGGTGGCCGCCGCCCGCGCCGGTGTCGGCGGACGCCCCACGATCGCCAGTGAGGAAGCTATCCGCGCCACCCCCAGCCTCCTGCCCGACCCAGGCCGCTCCATCACCTCGCTCGCCAAACTCCTCGGCGTTCTGGGGCGGACCGAAGACCATCACGGACGGGCTAGACCAGCTGCTCGGCCTCTGTATGACCTGGCGCGATACGAAGGCCGCACTGGTGCTCTCCCGCTCGAGCCCCACTCTGGCCGTTCTCATCAAGAGGGTCTGCTGCAAGTTCGGGTGACGCCTTGACCTGACCTGTCGCCCGAACTTGCAGCAGACCCGGGCCCGTGGAGTGCGCTGGTGCCACGAACGGCTAGTGAGGTGGCGGCGCATCCGCCTGGCGGTTGATGCCTGGGATTAGGTCGCTCGCGTGGCCCGCATGCGCTCGTGACCAGCGTAAACAGCAGCACATCGGGAGGGAATGGTCTTGATTTACTGCGGAATCGACTGGGCAGAACGGACCCATGATGTCGCCCTGGTCGACGACACCGGCGCCTTGGTGGCCAAGCGGCACATCACTGACGATGCGGCTGGCTACCAGCTGCTTTTGGAGTTGCTCGCCGAGCACGGCGACACAAAAGAGACGCCGATCCCGGTTGCGATCGAAACCTCCCGCGGTCTACTGGTCGCGGTGCTTCGGACCGGGAAGCGGAAGGTGTTCGCGATCAACCCGATGGCCGCTGCCCGCTACCGCGACCGTCACAGCGTCTCGCGCAAGAAGTCAGACCCGGGCGATGCCCTGGTCCTGGCGAACATCTTGCGCACCGACATGCACGTCCACCGCCCGCTGCCTGACGACAGCGACCTTGGCAGGGCTATCGCCGTACTTGCCCGCGCTCAGCAGGACTCTCTCTGGAATCGGCAGCAGCTCGCCAACCAGCTCCGCTCCCTACTGCGCGAGTACTACCCGTCCGCGCTGGAAGCCTTCGCCACCTGGGCCAACGGCCTGTGCCGTCCAGAGGCCCGAGAACTACTCAAGGCCGCCCCGACCTCCAGCCGGGCCGCCAAGCTGACCCGCCCCCAGCTCCAGGCCGCCCTCAAGCGGGCCGGCCGCAAGCGCGGCATCGCAGCCGAGGCCGACCGTCTCCACGACGTCTTCCGCGCAGAGTGGGCCCACCAGCCTCCGCTCATCGAGGACGCACTCGGTAAGCAGATGCTCGCCCTCCTCATCCAGCTGGAGGCTGCCTGCACCGCCGCCGACGACCTGGCCGAGGCGGTGGAAGAGGCGTTCCCTCAGCATCCGGACGCCGAGATTCTGCTGAGCTTCCCCGGGCTCGGCATTCAGCTCGCCGCCCGGGTCCTGGCTGAGATCGGGGACGACCACACTCGCTTCGCCGATGCCCGCGGACTGAAGGCATACGCCGGCTCCTCACCCGTAACCAGGGCCTCCGGCAAGAAGTCGTCCACCACCCGACGATGGGTGAAGAACGACCGTCTCAATCACGTCGGCTACCTGTGGGCTTTCGCCTCGCTCCGCGCCTCCGCCGGAGCCAACGCCCATTACCGGCGACGACGAGAGCACGGAGACTGGCACGCAGCCGCTCAACGCAACCTCTTCAACCGCATGATCGGCCAGCTCTACCACTGCATCCAGCACCACGAACTCTTCAACGAGAACACCGCATTCCCCACCGAACTCGCTGCCGTCGCTTGACCCGTTGGCATCGTGGGGTGTCTTCTACCAACCGCCAACCCCGATTGCCCCTTGACCAAAGTCATAGGGGCACCCCCCCGTGCCGATCTCGTGGCAACTGTTTAACTCGGGCGGGTGAGGCGGCTTGGGGAGACGACGGGCGAGCTGCCTGGCCGCGGGCCCGCACGGCTTGCCGTGCGGGCCCTGCCGTGTCATCCCTTGCTTCGCGGACGCACGCGCCCTAGGAGGGTGCATCCCGCCTCCCAGGTGGGAGACGAGTGGGAGATGATCATGGCGTGGTGATGCAATCAGGCGCTAGAAAATGCTAGATAGCGCTACCTGTGCGGCCTTGGTTCAGCCCCCGGATTCCGCCGCGTGGGGGCTCAGGGCGCCCGTCGTCACCAGCGCGATGATGACGATGCCGAGGGCGATGCGGTACCAGACGAAAGGCATGAAGCTCTTGTTGGAGATCCACTTCATGAACCAGGCGATCACCGCGTAACCCGACGCGAACGCGATCACGGTCGCGAACAGGGTCGGGCCCCAGTCGACATCGCCGCTGCCCACCGAGTCCTTCACCTCGAACAGCCCGGACGCCAGCACCGCCGGGATGGCCAGCAGGAAGGAGTAGCGGGCCGCCGCCTCGCGCTTGTAGCCCATGAACAGGCCGCCGCTGATGGTCGCTCCGGAGCGGGAGACACCGGGGATGAGGGCGCACGCCTGGCAGAGGCCGAAGATCAGGCCGTCCTTGACGCCGAGGTTCTCCAGCGTCTTGCGCTGCTTGGGCGCGCGGTGCCGCCCCCCGGTCTCGTCACGGGCCGCCAGACGGTCCGCGATGCCGATCACCACGCCGACGACGACGAGCATGGTCGCGGTGATCCGCAGATCACGGAACGGACCCTCGATCTGGTCCTTGAGTGTCACACCGAGCACACCGATCGGGATCGAGCCGACGATCACCAGCCAGCCCATCTGGGCGTCGTGGTTGTGCCGCATCGCCTTGTCGAACAGCGACCGGAACCAGGCCGAGATGATCCGCCCGATGTCCTTGCGGAAGTAGATCAGGACCGCCGCCTCCGTACCGATCTGGGTGATCGCCGTGAAGGCCGCCCCGGGGTCCTTCCAACCCGAGAAGGCCGCGGTCAGCCGCAGATGCGCGCTGGAGGAGACGGGCAGGAACTCGGTCAGCCCCTGGACGAGTCCGAGGACGAGGGATTCAAACCAAGACATGAAGGTACGACGTCCAAGCGCTGATGGG
Organism: Streptomyces sp. NPDC001410; assembly: GCF_042895235.1. Taxonomy (NCBI): domain Bacteria; kingdom Bacillati; phylum Actinomycetota; class Actinomycetes; order Kitasatosporales; family Streptomycetaceae; genus Streptomyces; species Streptomyces sp. NPDC001410. The sequence goes on along the minus strand of NZ_JBIAWE010000024.1, from coordinate 153,823 downwards.
ATATGTGGTGATCATGTGACTGGGGCAGCGTATCGGGCTCCCCGGACCGCCCGGGAACAGGGGTTCGCCGTCGGCCGGCGGTGAGCGGCGGGACACGAAGGTTCACAGGTGGCACCGGGTGTTGACCGGCCCCGGCGCCTCCGCTTACGTTGCAGCGCAGGAGAAAGCGCTTGCTGCACCCGCCGCACCGCGCCCGCCGCCGTCCCCGGAGGAGTGCTGAACCCGCCCATGCCTCGCTCGACATCCCCCTGCTCCGGCCGGCGCATCCGGGCCGCCGTCATCGGCACCGGCGCCATCGGGCGCGGATCGCATCTGCCCGCGCTCGCCCGACTCGCCGAGGAGGGCGAGACGGAGGTCGTGGCCGCCGTCGACATCGACAAGGACGCCGTGGAGGCGTTCTGCGCCGAGGCCCGCATCCCGCACGCCTATACGGACCTCGACCTGATGCTCACCGAGCAGCGGCCCGACCTGGTCACCATCGGCACCCCGCCCACGCTGCACCGCGCACAGACGGTGGCCGCGCTGCGCGCCGGGGCCTGGGTGTGGTGCGAGAAGCCCCCGGTGCCCTCGCTCGCCGACTTCGACGCGATCGAGGCGGAGGAGGGCACCGACGGCGGGCCGTACGCGTCGATCGTCTTCCAGCACCGCTTCGGCTCCGGATCCCGGCATGTGCGGCAGCTCCTCGCCGAGCGGGCGATGGGGCGCCCGCTGGTGGCCCACTGCCAGACCACCTGGTACCGGGACACCGCCTACTACGCCGTGCCCTGGCGGGGCCGCTGGCACACCGAGGGCGGCGGCCCGGCCATGGGGCACGGCATCCACCAGATGGATCTGCTGCTCGACCTCCTCGGGCCGTGGAGCGAGGTGCGGGCCATGGCCGGCCGGCTGGTGCACGACGTGGAGACCGAGGACGTCTCCACCGCGCTCGTCCGCTTCGAGAACGGCGCGCTGGCGACCGTCGTCAACAGCGTGCTCAGCCCCGACGAGGTCAGCCGCATCCGCATCGACTGCGAACGCGCCACCGTCGAACTGACCCACCTCTACGGGCACGCCAACGACAACTGGCGCATCACCCCGGCCCCCGACGTGCCGTCCGAACAGGTCGCCGCCTGGCGGGACTTCGGGCCCGACGCGCCCAGCTCGCACCTCGCCCAGCTGCGGGAGCTGGTCGCGAGCATGCGCTCGGGGGAGCGGCCGCGCAGCAGCGGGGCGGACGGGCGCACCAGCCTGGAGCTGATCACCGCGCTGTACAGGTCGGCGTTCACCGACACGACCGTACGACGCGGCGAGATCGGGCCCGGCGACCCGTACTACACGGCCCTGCACGGCGACGCGCCCGGCTGGGCACCCGGGGCGACCGAGGAGGTCCCGGCATGAGCGGCCGACTGCGCCTCGTCCACGCCCACGGCGACCGGATCACGGTGACCGAACCGCTCACCGGCGTCGAGCTGTTCGCCTATGTCTACAGCCCGGAGGCGGCCTGGGAGGCGCCGAAGCCGTACCTCCACCCGGTGCGCACCCTGGCGGGCGACATCGTCACCGATTACCGGCCCAACGACCACCGCTGGCACAAGGGCCTGTCCCTGACGGCCTCGCATCTGTCCGGGGCGAACCTGTGGGGCGGTAACACATACGTCCATGGGGAGGGCTATCTCGAACTCCCGGAGCGGGTCGGCTCGATGGCGCACGCCGGCTTCGACGAGATCGCCGCCGACGAGGACCGGGCCGTCATCTCCGAGCGGCTGACCTGGCACCCGCACGGCGGCCGGCTGTGGGCCGAGGAGGTCCGCCGCGTCGAGGTGCACGACGTCGACCCGGCCTGCGGCTCCTGGGCGCTGACCTGGTCGTCCGCGGTGACCAACCGCCGCGAGGAGCCCCTGCGCTTCGGCAGTCCGACCACCGCCGGACGCGAGATGGCCGGCTACACCGGCCTGTTCTGGCGCGGCCCGCGCGCCTTCCGTGGCGGCCGGATCATCGGCCCCGACGGGGAGGGCCCGGAGCTGATGGGCACGCAGGGCCCCTGGCTGGCCCTGTCCGGCGAGCACGACGGCACCGACGGGCACGCCACCGTCGTCTTCGCGCACGCCCCGGAGAACGATCACTCGGGCGCCGGGGGTACCCACCCCGCCCACTGGTTCGTCCGCAACGACCCCTTCGCGGGCATCGCCCCGTCCTGGGCCTTCCACGAGGAGCTGGAGCTGGCCCCCGGCGACACCCTCACCCGCCGCTACCGAGTCGTCGTCGCCGACGGCGCCTGGGGGCGGGAGGAGATCGCCAAGTACCTGGAGGCGCACCCGTGGTGAGCGGGTACGGCGGGCTGCCCGGCGGGGTCGCCGTCTCGCGCCTGTGCGTCTACGACTGGCCCGCCGCCGACGGCCTGCACGGCGGAACCCCCCATCTGCACCTGGCCTGTTCGGAGGGGTACGTGGTCACGGGCGGGACCGGTGCCGTCCAGACGCTGACGGCGTCCGGGTACCGGGTCACGCCCCTGGAGGCGGGCACGGTCGCCTGGTTCACGCCGGGCACCATCCACCGGCTGGTCAACGAGGGCGACCTGCGCATCACCGTCCTGATGCAGAACAGCGGCCTGCCGGAGGCCGGCGACGCGGTGCTCACCCTGCCCCCGCGGTACCTGACCGACCCGGACACGTACGCCGCCGCGACCGTGATCCCGGCCGACGCACCGGAGGAGGAGCGGGAGCGGCTCGCTCGCGCCCGCCGTGACCTCGCCCTGGAGGGCTACCGCACCCTGTGCGAGGCTTCCGGCCCCGAGCCGCTGGCCGCCTTCCACCGGGCCGCCGCAGCCCTCGTACGGCCCCGGCTGGCGCAGTGGCGCGAGCGCTGGCGGCACGGGGCACGCGCGGCCGCCGAGACCACCGGGGACCACCTGGCTCGCCTCGAAGGCGGCGACGTCTCCCACCTCGCCGACGCCGCCGTACGGGCCGAACAGCCTTCGGAGGAAGGGAAGTTCGGGATGTGCGGGCGGCTGGACGTGTACCGGTCGGAGGCGTGGTCGTAGGGGCGGGACGGCATGCGTCCCGCCCCTTGCTCATGGGTCAGACCGCAGTCCGCTCCACGGGCATCCACAGCTCCGCATCCGCCTGAGTGGCGTCCTGCGACAGCTGGGTCCGCAGAATCTCCGGTCCCGGCCGGCTCCGGTACGGATTGGACGGGAACCACTGCGTGAACACGTCCCGCCAGAGGTACTGGAGCGCCTGCGGGAACGGCCCGGAGCTCTGGAAGACGGCCCAGGTCCCGGCCGGCACGGTGAGCGCATCCATGTCCTGGGGCGCGGCGGCGCGGGTCACCACCCCGTGGTAGTAGTCGAGTTCGGTCCCCTCCGCCCGACTAGGGTCGATGTTCTCACTCACCCCGACGATCCCCTGTGGTTCCTGATCGGACAGACTCCGCATGCGCTGCAGCGTCTCCTGCCCGATGCCCCGGATGAAGTCGGCAATGGCAGGGTTCACCCCCTCGTGCACGAGCGGAACGCGTGCCTTCCTGCCGACCACACGGAACTCGTCCTTCTCCACGACCCGGTATCGCATACTGCTACTCCCTTCGACGGTGAGGCGGAAGGACAGCCGTGGCTGGGACTGCAGACTCGCACCGGACCGTCTGGCCTCGCCGGGACCGACGCCGTGCATGACGCGGAACGCACGCGCGAACGCCTCCCCCGACGTGTAGCCGTACCGCACCGCGATCTCCAGCAGCGTCCGATCCCCGGCCAGCACCTCGGCGCCGGCGATCGTGAGCCGCCTGCGCCGGATGTACTCCGACAGCGGGATCCCCGCCAGCGCGGAGAACAGCCGCCGCAAGTGGTACTCCGAAGTCACCACGATCCGCGCGAGGTCGGCCCCCTCGATCCGCTGATCAAGGTGGCACTCGATGTGCTCCATGGCCTGGTTCAGCCGCTCCAGCACCCCGGCCTCCTTCCCTTTCGATCACTCACGTTAGGAAGGACTCACCCTGCCGGACCCGACATCCTGTGCCCGATCCGGTCGGGTACGACGGCCTAGGCGGCCGTCGGGCCGGTGACCGTCCAGCCCGGGGCCTGCGGGTGGGCCGTCAGGTCGTCGTGGTGGACGGGCTCGCCGCAGGCCCGGCAGGTGACCTGGGGGACCAGTTCGTTGCCGCAGCTGTGCTCGATGACCATGGGGAGGTCGGCGCCCTTGCGCAGGTGGCGGTCGCCCCACTCCTTGAGGGTCATCAGGACCGGCTCCAGCTCCAGCCCGGCCGGTGTGGGCCGGTACTCGAAGCGCTGCGGGCGCTCGCTGTAGGCGCGCTTGGTGAGGATTCCCGCGTCCACGAGCCGGCGCAGCCGGGTGGCCAGGATGTCGCGCGGGGCGCCGATGTTGCGCACGAGCTGGTCGAAGCGGCCGTTGCCCAGACACACCTCGCGCAGGACGAGCAGGGAGTACTTCTCGCCGACCAGGGCGAGGGCGTCGGCGATGGAGCAGGGGCGCGGGTCTTTCGTGGCGGCCATGGTGGCCAGTCTAGAGGAGGGTTTGATTTTCCAACCCATGGAGCTATCGTGAGTTTGGATTTCCTACTCACTGGTAGCTCCCTACGGGTAGCCAGGCGGCCAAGGAGGCCCGCACCATGCGAGACGCAGTCATCGTCGAAGCCGTACGCACGCCCATCGGCAAGGGCAAGCCGAACGGCTCCCTCGCCCACGTCCACCCCGTGCAGCTCCTCGCGCACACCCTGCGCACCCTGGTCGAGCGCTCCGGCGTCGACCCGGCGCTGATCGACGACGTCATCGGCGGCACCGTCGACCAGGTCGGCGAGCAGGCCATGAACACCACCCGGTACGCCGTCCTCGCGGCCGGATTCCCGGAGACGGTCCCGGCGACCACCGTGGACCGGCAGTGCGGCTCCTCCCAGCAGGCCGTGCACTTCGCCGCGCAGGGCGTCATCTCGGGCGCCTACGACCTCGTCGTCGCCTGCGGAGTGGAGTCGATGAGCCGGGTGCCGATGTGGTCCAACGTGCCGGCCGGCAAGGACCCCTTCGGTCCGGGCGTGGCCGAGCGCTACCCGGAGGGCCTGCTCCCGCAGGGGATCAGCGCCGAACTCATCGCCGCCAAGTGGTCCCTCACGCGCGCGCGGATGGACGAGTTCGCGGTCTCCTCGCACCACAAGGCCGCCGCCGCGTGGGAGGCCGGCCTGTTCGACGCCGAGGTGGCGCCGCTGGAGGGCGTCACCCGCGACGAGTGCGTACGGCCCGGCAGCACCCCGGAGATCCTCGGCGGCCTCAAGCCCGCCTACTACGACCCCGGCTTCGCCGAGCGCTTCCCGCAGATCGAGTGGAACGTCACCGCGGGCAACGCGAGCCCCGTCAACGACGGCGCCTCCGCCGTGCTGATCACCTCCAGCGAGACTGCGGCCCGCCTCGGCCTGCGCCCGATCGCCCGCCTGCACAGCTTCGCCGTCACCGGCTCCGACCCGCTGCTGATGCTCACCGGTGTCATCCCGGCGACGGAGAAGGTGCTGCGCCGTGCCTCGCTGAGTCTGGCCGACATCGACCTGTTCGAGATCAACGAGGCCTTCTCCAGCGTGGTCCTGTCCTGGCAGCAGGAGACCGGCGCCGACCTCGCCAAGGTCAATGTGCACGGCGGTGCCATCGCCCTCGGCCACCCGCTGGGCGCCAGCGGCACCCGCCTGACCACCACCCTGGTCCACGCCATGCGCGAACGCGGCGCGCGCTACGCCCTGCAGACCATGTGCGAGGCGGGCGGGCTCGCCAACGCGATGATCCTGGAAGGGGTCTGAAGGATCACCGGCTGATCAACAGCTGATCACCGGTCGCGCAGGTGGTGGCGCTTGCGCCAGGCCACCACCGTGCCCGCGAGCGCCGGTACCGCGATGGAGGCCATCGCGATCAGGAAGGCGGGCGACGTCGGCGCCGAGGCGCGGGCGCCGGCGACCGCGTAGGCGGCCGTGTTCGGGATGGAGCCGAGCGCCGTGGCCAGCAGGAACGGCAGCCAGCCCATCCGGGAGACGGCGGCGCAGTAGTTCGCCGCCCAGAACGGCACACCCGGGAAGAGCCGCGCCGCCAGCATCGAACGGAACCCGTGCCGGCTGAGCTGCCCGTCGGCCGCCTTCAGCCAGCGGCCGCGCAGCAACGGCCGCAGCGCGTCCTGCCCCAGCACCCGGCCGAGCCCGAAGGCGACCCCGGCGCCGAGCACCGTGCCGGACAGCGCCGTCGCCAGCCCGAGCTGGGAGCCGAACAGCGCGCCCGCCCCCAGGTTCAGCAGGGGGCGCGGCACGAACGCCACCGTGCACAGCCCGTACGCCACCGCGAACACGACGGCCGCCGTGGCCCCGCCCAGCTGCGGCGGCCAGCCGTGTGTCAGCAGCCGCTGCGGCTCGAACGCGAGCACGCAGGACGCGGCGCCCGCGAGCAGGGCGAGCAGCAGGGACAGCCGTGCGTACGGCGACAGCACCACGCGCGTGCAACGGGCGGCGAACCCCGAGCGAGGCAGGGGCGGGGCGGGAACGGCCGCGGGGACGGCCTGCTCCATGGCGGCCCGGGGAGAGGCCGTGGCGGTGCCAGAGCGGTTGGCATCGAGCATCCGGCGACACTAACCGACGCATACGTGTGATCGCCGTGTGGTCCGTCTCATCACCGTCCTGCTCCTTCTCGACAGGCTTCAGGTCCGCCAGGGGCCCTCCGGTACCAGCGCTTCGAGCACGGTCAGCAGCTGGGGCGGCTCCAGGCGGTCAGGGAGTGAGGCCAGGTCCGGCGCGGCGATCCAGGCGTGGGTGTCGAGGTTGATCTGTTCGTCGGGGAGCAGGCCGGTCCTCACGAGCGTCGGCTGTTCCTCGGTGAAACGGGCCAGGAAGAACTGCTCCGAGCCTGTGTGGCGCTTGCCGTTCCACCACACGTCTCGTTCGACGGGCACGGACCGGTCGGTGACCGCGGCCGGGTCCAGGCCGGTCTCCTCGGCCAGTTCGCGCCGTGCCGCCTCCAGCGCTGTCTCACCGGGGTCCATGCCGCCACCGGGCGGTTCCCACAGCCATGTTCCGTCGAACGGGTCGCGCCAGCGCAGCAGGAGTACGCGCTGGGCGGCGTCCAGGCAGATGACCCGAGCTGCGGGCCGGTGTGTCGTCTCCACCGGCTCAATCTAGCCATGCGGCCAAGGGGTGTTCGAGATCCCTGCGCCGACAGCTATCGCCCAAGGGGCTGCGCAGGTACAGGACGAGGTGACCGGGTGATCGCCGTATCGTTCGTCCCATGACCGTCACAGGTGCGGCCCCGCCGGACGTGCCGCCCAGCGCCCTCGCCGACACCGTGCTGGAGCGGCTGACCGCCACGTACGCCGCCGCGGCCGATCCCGCAAGGGCCGTGGCGATGCGGGCGTACATGAAGGACGTGGCGCCCTTCCTCGGGATCCCGACCCCGGACCGGCGCACCCTGTCCCGCACCGTCCTGGCCGGCACACCCCGGCCGGACGAGGCCGACTGCACCGCGATCGCCCTGCGCTGCTGGCTGCTGCCCGAGCGCGAGTACCACTACTTCGCCGTGGACTACCTGCGCCGCCACGCGGCCCGCTGTACCTCCGCGTTCCTGCCTGTCGCCCGGTACCTCATCACCACTGTCTCCTGGTGGGACACCGTCGATCTGCTCGCCGCGCACGTCGTCGGCGCCCTGGTCGCGGCCGACCCCGGGCTCACGGCCGACATGGACGCCTGGATCACCGACGACGACCTCTGGGTGGCGCGTACGGCCCTGCTGCACCAGCTCCGCTACAAGGAACACACCGACACCGACCGGCTGTTCGCCTACTGCCTGCTCCAGTCCGGCCACCCCGACTTCTTCGTCCGCAAGGCCATCGGCTGGTGCCTGCGCGAGTACGCCAAGACCGATGCCGAGGCCGTACGCGGCTTCCTGGCGCGCGAGCGGAGCCGGTTCGCACCGCTGACCGTGCGCGAGGCGCTGAAGAACATCTCCTGAGGGCCCTCGCTTCCACTGCCTCGGCTCGCGTACCGAGTGACGAGGGCGGCGAAAAACCATTCGACGCAGGACAAACCGTCGGCGATGATCGTCGACATGTTCCGGTACGCCTTCCTCCTCGCAGCATCCGCAGTCGCGGATGCGCCGAAGGCTGCCGTCCCGATCCTCGCGGCCGCTGTCGACGGCGCCCGAAGCTGACCCTCTCCGGATTGTCCGGCGGACCCCGCAGGGGGAGGGTCGGCCACTCCTCGGGGTCCCCGCTCTTCCGCACGCCTGAGAGGCTTCGAGGTACAGCCATGTCCAAAACGGCATACGTGCGCACCAAGCCGCACCTGAACATCGGCACGATGGGCCACGTCGACCACGGCAAGACCACCCTGACCGCCGCCATCACCAAGGTCCTGGCCGAGCGCGGCACCGGCACCTTCGTCCCGTTCGACCGCATCGACCGGGCCCCGGAGGAGGCCGCCCGCGGCATCACCATCAACATCGCGCACGTCGAGTACGAGACCGACACCCGGCACTACGCGCATGTCGACATGCCGGGCCACGCCGACTACGTCAAGAACATGGTCACCGGCGCCGCGCAGCTCGACGGAGCGATCCTCGTCGTCTCCGCGCTCGACGGGATCATGCCGCAGACCGCCGAGCACGTGCTGCTCGCACGGCAGGTGGGCGTCGACCACATCGTCGTCGCGCTCAACAAGGCCGACGCGGGCGACGAGGAGCTGACCGACCTGGTCGAGCTGGAGGTCCGCGACCTGCTCACCGCGCAGGGGTACCCGGGGGACGCCGTGCCCGTCGTACGGGTCTCCGGGCTGAAGGCGCTGGAGGGCGACCCGCGCTGGACGGCGTCGATCGAGGCGCTGCTCGACGCGGTCGACACCTACGTGCCGATGCCCGAGCGGTATCTGGACGCGCCGTTCCTGCTGCCGGTGGAGAACGTGCTCACGATCACCGGGCGGGGCACGGTCGTCACGGGCTCCGTGGAGCGGGGGACGCTCCGCCTGGGGGACCGGGTGTCGGTGCTCGGCGCCGACGTGGAGACCGTCGTCACCGGGCTGGAGACCTTCGGCAAGCCGATGGAGGAGGCGCAGGCCGGGGACAACGTGGCCGTGCTGTTGCGCGGTGTGCCGCGGGACGCCGTGCGGCGGGGGCACGTGGTGGCTGCGCCGGGGAGTGTGGTGCCCAGTCGGAGGTTCTCGGCGCGGGTGTACGTGCTGTCCGGGCGCGAGGGCGGTCGTACGACTCCGGTGTCCACGGGATACCGACCGCAGTTCTACATCCGTACGGCGGATGTGGTCGGGGACGTCGACCTCGGGGAGGTGGCGGTCGCGCGGCCCGGCGAGACGGTGGAGATGACCGTTGAGCTGGGTCGGGAGGTGCCGGTCGAGCCTGGGCTCGGGTTCGCCATCCGGGAGGGTGGCAGGACCGTCGGGGCTGGGACGGTCATCTCCGTGGCTCCGTAGGGGCTGAGGGGCGTGGGGGCTGCGCGGCACATCGATGCAGCCCCACGCCCCTCAGGCACTCACCGCACCGGTGTTCTCCGGTTCCGGAGACAATGGGTTCGTGAGTGAAGCCATACCTGTGACCCGGGCCGTCGATCACGGCACCGCCAAGCTGATGCCGGACGTCGATCGGGAGCGGGCGTGGCTGCTCACCGTCGACGGCGCCCCGCAGTCCTACGTCGATCTGGACGAGCCGACGTATCTGGAGTTCGAGTACGCGCGGCGGCTCGGGTACGTGCTGGACACCGTGGCCGAGGAAGGGCTCGGGCTGGACGTGGTGCACCTGGGCGGGGGAGCGCTCACGCTTCCCCGGTACCTCGCCGCCACCCGGCCCGGCTCCCGGCAGGACGTGGTCGAGGCCGACCGGGGGCTGTTGGAGCTGGTCGTCGAGCATCTGCCGCTTCCGGAGGGTTCGGGCGTCGCGCTGCACACCGCCGACGCCCGGGCCTGGCTCGAGGCCGCCCCGGACGACTCGGCCGACGTGCTGATCGCCGACGTGTTCGGCGGCTCACGTGTCCCGGCCCACCTCACCTCGCTCGCCTACGCCCGTGAGGCCGAGCGCGTGCTGCGACCGGGCGGGGTATATCTGGCCAACCTCGCCGACGCGGCGCCGTTCGGGTTCCTGCGTTCCCAACTGGCCAATCTCGCGGCCGTGTTCGAGGAGCTGGCGCTGATCGCCGAGCCGGGCGTGCTGCGCGGCCGGCGGTTCGGCAACGCGGTTCTCGTCGCCTCGCACCGGCCCGTCGACACGGCTGCCGTGACCCGTCTCACCGCCGCCGACGTCTTCCCGGCCCGTGTCGAACACGGTCCGGCGCTGCGGGACTTCATCGGTGCCGCGCAGCCGGTCGGCGACAGCGACGCCGTACCCTCACCCGAGCCCCCCGACGGGGCTTTCGGTATCGGCTGAGGGGATCGAGGGGGTTGCCGGCCGTGCGGTACGGCGGGTCAGGGTGCGGACGTCCGGGACCAGCAGGACCAGGGCGGTGACCAGGACGACCAGGCCCGCGCAGCCCCACAGGGCGGCCGTGCGGCCGACGGCGGACTCGGTGGGGCCGGCCAGGGCTGTGGCAAGGGGTATGAGCGAGACCGAGCCGAACCAGTCGTAGGCGGAGACCCGGGAGAGCTTGTCCTCGGGGATCTCCTGGTGCAGCGCGGTCATCCAGGAGACGCCGAACACCTCCACCGTCGTCCCCGCGACGAACATGACCACGTAGAGGACGCCCACCGGCACCGGCACGGCGAGGGCGGCCGAGGGCAGGGCCAGCGGGAAGACGCACAGGGTGCCGGCGAGGAGCAGACGGCGGGGTCGCCAGCGGGTCATCAGCAGGGCGCCGGCCACCGTGCCCGCGCCGAACGCGCCCAGCGCCAGCCCCCACGGGCCCGCCCCGCCCAGGCTGTCGCGGGCGACGAGCGGGCCGTACACCGCGTCGGCCGCGCCGACCACCGCGTTGGCGATGGAGAACTGGACGACTATGCCCCATAGCCAGGGGCGGCCGACGAACTCCCGCCAGCCCTCCCGGAGATCGGCCAGCATGCCCTCGCCGGGTGTGCGCGGCGGGATGTGGCTGACGTCGAGCAAGGAGCGCAGGGCTCCCGCGACGGCGAAGGCCGCCGCGTCGAACGCGAGGACCCAGCCGGGGCCGACCGCCGCGACCAGCGCGCCGCCCAGCGCGGCGCCGCCGAGGGCCGCTCCCTGGGTGGCCATGCGGAAGAGGGCGAACGCGCGGCCCGCCTGCTCACCCTCCACCGAGGACATCAGCATGCCCTCGGCCGCCGGGCCGAAGAACGCCTGCCCGGTGCCGCCGAGCGCGGTGAGCAGCATCATCTGCCACAGCCGGGGCTCGCCGGCCAGCACCAGGAGCGCGAAGGTCCCTTGGGAGAGGCAGTTGAGGGCGTTGGCGGCGACCATCACCCGGTGCCGGGGCAGCCGGTCCGCGAGCGCGCCGCCGATGAGCAGGAACACCACCAGCGGCAGAGTGCGGGAGGCGGCCACCAGTCCCACGTCGCCGCCGTCGCCGCCCCCGTCCAGCACGGCGAACGCGGCGGCGATGAGCGATCCGTTCGCGCCGAGGCCGGTCACGACCGCCGCGGCGGTCAGCAACGAGTAGTTGCGGCCCGCCCAGGCGGGTCTGCGGGGACTGGCTGCGGAGGAGTCGGGGGTGGAGGTCACCGGGCGACTATCGTCGCTCGCCGCCCGGCCTGCCAAACGGTTTCCCGGCCCTCCGCCGCCCGTCGGTCAGCTGCTGTCAGCCGCTGTTCGTCGGATCGCCGTGCAGCCGTACCGTGCTGAGGATCTTCATGATCGTCGCGGTGTCGACCTCGTTGTGCACGCCCTTGGCGCCGTAGAAGTCGAACGACACGATGTCGTCGGCCGAGTTCTTGAAGGCGAAGGACAGGGCCTTGCCGTCGCTCGCGCACTTGCCCTTCTGCGGGCTGCCCGCGGAGCGGGCCCAGGCGTAGGCGCCCTGGAGGCCCGACGCGGTCTTGTAGGGCGTGGCCTTCTTGTCGAAGGTGATGCTCTTCTTGTCGGGCTGGGTGTAGCCGCCGTAGACGTACCACGGCACCCGTGTGACCGCGGCGTCGGCCGGGCTCTTCGCGCCGTTCTCGCCCCGGGTGCCGGCGACGGCCAGCGAGGTGTCCTCGCTCCTGCCGTCCTTGTTGCTGTCGGTCGAGCACCACTTCGACTGGTACTCGGCCGGGCCGGACACGGAGGTGATGAGCTTGTCGTTGTCGGCGTGGTCCTCCATGAAGACGGAGGTGTCCGGGGACTCGACCTCCCAGCTCGCCGGGACCTCGAACGCCGTACCGAACTTGGGGTTGACGACGACCTTCCAGCCCGCGACGGTCGGCTTCTCGGTCTCGTTGCCGCGTGGGTCGTCGTCCGTCGGGGACGCGCTCGCCGTGGGATCCGTCTTCGGCGACTGGCTGGTCTTGCCCTTGTCCTTGCCGTTGCCGGCCTCGTCCTTCTTGGAGCCGCCGAGAACCACGAACGCGGTGACACCGGCCGCTACGACGACAGCCGTTGCCGCGACGATCGCGACCAGCTTGGTCCGGTTGCCACCGCCACCGCCACCGCTCTGCGGCGGCTGCGGGCCGCCGACGGGAGCCGGCGCTCCCCACTGCGGCTGCTGCCCATACGCGTTCGGCTGCTGACCCTGCTGCGGGTACTGCTGGTAGCCGGGCTGCTGATACGGATTCGGCTGCTGGTAACCCGGCTGCTGGTACGGGTTGTTCTGCGGGTTCTGCGCGCCCCCGGGCGGCTGCTCTCCTGGCCACATGGCCAGTAACCCTAGTGTGCCCAGGGACACGATTCGGTCACCGGCCCTTGTCAGGGACGTACCGAATCAGGACTGCGACTGCTCGTCGTACAGCCGCACGGTCCGCATGATCTTGCTGACCGTGGCGTCCGGGACCTCCTCCGAGACGCCCTTGGCGCCGAAGAACGACCACGACAGCATGGCGCCGTCCTTGTCCTTGAAGGCGAACGTGGTGGCCTTGCCGTCGGTGTCGCACTTGTGCCGCTTCACGATCCCGGACGACCGGGAGGTGGCGACGCTGCCCGTGATGCCGGACGCGGTGGTGAACGACGTGACCGGGCCGGTCGTGACCTTCTTGCGGTCCGGCTGCGTGTACCAGCCGTAGACCCAGTTCGCCGAGTCATTGCGGGCGACATCGGCGGTGTTCTTGGCGCCCTTGTTCCCGCGCGTACCCACGTTCGCCAGCGAGGAGTAGTCGGTCTTTCCGTCCTTGTCCTCGTCCGTGCCGCACCACTTGGCCTTCAGCACGGCGGGGGCCTTCATGCCGACCAGCACCTTCTCGTCGGAGTCCTCGGTGACGTAGGTGATCCAGTCCTTGGAGCGCACCTGCCAGTCGGCGGGGACGTCGAAGGCGATGCCGGTGACCGGGTTCACCACGACCTTCCAGCCGGCGACCGTCGGCTTCGGGACGTCGTCCGCCGAGCGTGGGTTGTCCGTGGGCGAGGGGCTCGTGGCGGTGGGGGAGGACGTGGTGGGGTCGGGCTGGGCCTTGTCGTCGCTCTTGCCGCCCAGCAGCAGGAACCCGGTGACACCGGCCGTGACGACCACGGCAGCCGCCGCGAGGATCGCCACCAGCTTGGTGCGCCCGCCGCCGCCCGGCTGCGGTGCCGGGGGCTGTCCCCACGGGGCGGGCTGCTGCTGCCCGGCGTACGGATTCGGCTGCTGATACGGGCCGGGCTGCTGGTAGCCGGGCTGCTGGTACGGGTTGTTCTGCTGGCCGCTTCCCGGCGGCTGTTCCCCTGGCCACATGGGCCGCAACGATACAGCGGTGATCACAGGGGTACTGGTCAGGTCTGCTACTCGTGAGTAACATGATGCCATGAGCGCAGACCAGATGTCGATCGGCGACATGCTCGCCGCCACCGTGCCGATGGCCCGGACGCTGAACCTGGAGTTCCTGGAGACTTCTCCGGAGCAGGCCGTGGTGTCCCTGCCGGACCAGGGTGACTACCACAACCACGTGGGTGGGCCGCACGCCGGTGCGATGTTCACGCTCGGGGAGTCGGCCAGCGGAGCCATCGTGCTGGCCGCGTTCGGCGACCAGCTCTCGCGCGCCGTGCCGCTCGCCGTGCGGGCCGAGATCGCCTACAAGAAGCTGGCGATGGGCGCCGTCACCGCGACCGCGAAGCTGGGCCGCCCGGCCGCCGAGGTCGTGGCCGAGCTGGACGCGGGGCAGCGGCCCGAGTTCCCGGTGACGATCGAGATCCGCCGAGCGGACGGAGCGGTCACGGGCGAGATGCAGGTCGTGTGGACGCTGCGCCCCAACAACAAGGACTGACGCGGGACTTGTAGGGCGTGCAGGGTTTGTGTATGGGGGGAGGGGTCCGGGTGGATCCCTCCCCGCGTGTTTTCTCAGGCCGCCCGGGGCCCCTTCCCGATGCCGGCCTCGCCGTCGTCCAGCCCCGCCACGAACTCCCGGAGCCAGCTCCTGAATTCGGGGCCCAGGTCCGGGCGGTCGCAGGCCAGGCGGACCACTGTGCGCAGATAGTCCGCCTTGTCGCCGGTGTCGTAGCGCAGGCCGTCGAAGACGACCCCGTGCACCGTGCCGCCCGCGGCCAGCTCCTGGAGGGCGTCCGTCAGCTGGATCTCGCCGCCGCGGCCCGGCGGGGTGCGTTCCAGGACATCGAAGACGGCGGGGTCGAGGACGTAGCGGCCGATGACCGCGTAGCGGCTCGGCGCCTTCTCGGGTGACGGCTTCTCGACCAGGCCGGTGACGCGTACGACTCCCTCCTCGCCGGTGAGTTCCACCGCCGCGCAGCCGTAGAGATGGATCTGCGCCCGATCGACCTCCATCAGCGCGACCACGGTGCCCGCGTACCGGTCGCGGACGTCCAGCATGCGGCTGAGCAGGGTTTCGCGCGGGTCGATCAGGTCGTCGCCGAGCAGGACGGCGAAGGGCTGGTTCCCGACGTGGTGGCGGGCGCACAGCACGGCGTGGCCGAGGCCGAGCGGGTCGCCCTGACGGATGTGGTGGATGTCGGCCAGCCGCGCGGGATCGCGTACGGCGTCCAGGCGCACGGTGTCGCCCTTGGCCGCCAGGGCCTGCTCCAGCTCGAAGGCGTTGTCGAAGTGGTCCTCGATGGCGCGCTTGTGCCGGCCGGTGACCATCAGGATGTCGTCGAGACCGGCCGCCGCGGCCTCCTCGACGACGTACTGAATGGCCGGCTTGTCGACGACGGGGAGCATCTCCTTCGGCGTCGCCTTCGTCGCGGGCAGGAACCGGGTGCCGAGCCCGGCGGCCGGGACGACCGCCTTGCGTACCGAGCGGGGCGAGGCGGGGGGGCGCTGTGGAGTGGGGGGCGATCATGCGGCCATGCTCGGGCACGCGGATGAGAGCGCGCCGAGAAGAACGTGGGAACCGGCTGTGGGTGTCCGCCGGCGGGGCGGGCGGGAAGTTGGAGATTTCGTGTGCCATCCGGCTTTCCGCGCGCACAAGTTGACCGTCATGCAACCGCGGCCTCGGAGAGGTGTGTTGATACCGTCGGTAACTGTTGTGCATTTCCCGGACTTTGAAACCGAGTCATTCGAACTTCTTGTTTCCTGTGAGGCTCGTGTGCGAAGGTGAGCCTTCCTGTGAGAGGGGCAAAGGCCGCAACCGAACGGCAAGGCCGGGCCCCTCAGGTATGCACCAATCAGGCACTGCTTTCCGACGGGGCGCCATTTCGGATGCCGCCCTGCGGCTGGAAAGGAAATGGTGTTCCGTGCAGTCCCCTTACCCCCCACGCCCGCCGTTCCCGCCCCGCCCCGGTTCGCTGCCGGGGGAGTCCGACCGTGATCTCGTCGCCCTTCTGGGCGGCCCGGGTGGCGGCCGCCATCACGCCGTCGCCCTGCTCCTGGCCCGGCACTGGCGGGCCACCCGCGACTACGCGATCGTCTGCCTGGCCGCCGCCGGGCCCACGGCACAACTGGTGGCCACAGCCGCCTTCCAACAGGTACTCGGCCGGCTCGCGAGCGGGGCGGTCGGCGGCGCCCTGCGCCCGCAGCTGCTGGTGGCCGTCCGTGAGACCGTCCGCACCTGGGCCGCCGACGAGGCCGCCTGTGTGGTCATGCCGGAATTGCGCAAAACCACCGGTGGCCGTGGTCTGCGCGCGACAATGCCCGGCACGCCCGAAAGGCGGCAACTCGCAGAACGCGCATTCCAGGCCCTGCCGGCCGCCTCCCAATGCCTTCTGTGGCATACCGAGGTCGAGGCGGAGCCCATAAACATACCCGCTGGTCTGTCGGGGGTGGACACGGCCACCGCCGCGACCGCCCTGGAGCAGGCCCGCGAGCAATTCCGGGCGGGCTGCGTACGCGCCCACCGTGAACTCGCACCCTCCAGGGAATGCCGCTTCCACAACCGCCTCCTGGACGTCCCCATTCGCCGCGGCGGCTCCCTGCTCCCGGATGTACAGGCGCATCTGGCGGCCTGCCGCCACTGCCGGCACGCCGCCGAACAGCTCAGCCATTTCGAGGGCGGCCTGGAAGTCCTGCTCGCCGAGACCGTGCTCGGCTGGGGCGCCCGCCGCTATCTCGACTCCCGGCCGGGCCGCGGCGCCCTGGAGGAGAAGCCGCCCACGCCGCACGCGGTGGACCCGGCGCCGGGCGGCCGACACCGCACAGTCCCGGACGGCAGACGTCGCGCGCTGCCCGAGGGCAGGCGTCGTACGGCCCTGGCGGTGGGCGTCGGTCTCACCTCGCTCGCCCTGCTGGCCATGGTGCTCGCGGTCAAGGGCTGGTCCGATGACAACGGTGTCCCGGCGCCCGGGGCCACCTGGGGTGCCCCGGTGGGCAGTTCCGCCCGCCCCGGCGCCGACAGCGAGCGGTCCTCCACGGTCTCCTCGTCCGCCGCCTCGGCCGGCGACCCGGTCGAGGTCACCCACGGCAGGCTGCGCAGCCTCGCCTCCGGGCTCTGTCTGGACGCGAGAGGGGGGAACGCCGAGGCGGGTGCGGGTGCGGGTGCCGTGCTGGCGGAGTGTTCTTCCGCCGGGTCGCAGCAGTGGTCGTACCAGGACGACGGACTGTTGCGCAGCGCCGCCGATCCCACGCTCTGCCTGGCCGCCGACCCGGGGACGCGGGGCGTCGTCGTGTCCGGCTGTGTCGTGCACGCCGGACAGGTGTCGTACGACATCACGGTCCGGGGCGAGGTCCTGCTCCGCCGGCCCGGGGGACTCGCCCTCGCCCTCGCCCCGGACTCAGGGGACTCCCCGACCCGGGTGGTGGTCGCGGCCCGCGACGGCTCGAAGGGGCAGCGGTGGGTCCTTGAGGCGGAGGCGGAGGCGAGGAAGGGGGTGGGAGCGGGTGCGCCGCCGGAGGCGCCTGACCTCGGGCGGAGCGAACCCTCGAAGGGGCCCGCCGAACAGCCGCCCGGGCGGCCGGACGAGGACGCCCCGCGTGAGGAGCGTGGGCAGGGGCAGGGGCAGGGGCAGGGGCAGGGGCAGGGGCAGGAGCGCCAGCCGGCCGGGACGGGGTACGAGACCAGGATCGCCCAGGTCGGCGCCCACGAGGATCCCGGCGCGGCGGGATCCGCCTCTCCCGCGGACCCGGTGCGCCGGCTCGTCTCCCCGGTCGCGGGCACCCTCGTCCCCGCGCCGACGGCGGTCGGCTCGCTGCTCGGCTGACATCGGAGGGCCACCCCGGACACGTGGTGGCCCTCGCCGCCGTCCTCCGGCCAACTCGCCGCCCGGCTCGGGTGCGTACCGGGATCGAGCCACCGGGCGGAAGTCATGCGGAATTTACAGAAACCGATCCCGTGTCCTGTGACGTTGCCCCCCGGTGAGTCCACGGTGAATATGCCCGGCGCTTTGACGGGCTTGTAGGGGTGTGTCGAGAGGGTCGGGAAGGCCGTACGGTCAATGGGTGGAAGAGGATTGCTCGGATTTCCGGCGCTTGCGGGGGAATTCGGCGGGCTGGCCGAATCGATGCCACTGCTCGGGAAAAGGACGCGGCGTTATTGACCCGCCAGTAAGCACCTCGCTAGGTTCCGGTGGCCTCGCACCAGAGTGTCCTGCCGCACACCCCCCACCGTGCTGTCTGGCCGATTCTTCGGAGCATCATGACCTCCCCCGTGCGCGCCCAAGACCTGATCCTGTGTCTCACCCCCTTCGGAGAACCCGACGCCGGGCCGGCCGTGGCCGCCTGCGCCGCCGGCGCGCTCGGCATCCTCGACCTCGGCGACGGCGACCGAAGATCCCGCGAGGAGTTGAACCGGCTGAGCAGAGCGGCGCCAGGGCCCTTCGGCGTACGGGTGACCGGACGCTGCGCGCTGGACCCCGGCGAACTCGGCGGTGCCCCCGACACCGTGGTCCTCGCGCGGGACGCGCCCTGGAACCTGGGCGAAGTGGCCGCGCGGTACCGGTTGTTGGCCGAGGTCACCGATCTGGCGCAGGCGCGGGAAGCGGTGCGTGCCGGGGCCCATGGGCTGATCGCGCGAGGCGCCGAGAGCGGTGGCCGGATCGGCGGGCTGAGCACCTTCGTTCTGCTCCAACAGCTGCTGGGTGAGGGCGGGTTGGAGGTTCCGGTCTGGGCCTGTGGCGGCATCGGGCCACGTACGGCCGCGGCCGCGGTGGCCGGCGGGGCGGCCGGTGTCGTCCTCGACAGCCAACTGGCCCTGCTGGCCGAGTCGCGGCTGCCGGAGGCGGTGCGGGCGGCGCTGCGCTCCCTGGACGGTTCCGAGACCGTGGTCGTCGCCGGGCACCGGGTACTGCGCCGACGCGGCCCGGACGCCCCGCCTCCGCCCCCGGACGACGCCGAGGCGGTCGCCCCCCTGCTCGGCGCGCGGGACCTGCGCCGCCAACTCCTGCCGGTGGGCCAGGACGGCTTCCTGGCCGCGCGGTTCGCCGAGCGGTGGGGGGATGTACGGCGGACCGTGCGTGAGGTGAGGGCGGCGATACGGGAGGTCGTCGGGGCGGCGGAGGCTGAGGGCGCGGATGGCCGCGGGCCGAGGCGGGCGGGTGCCGAGCCCGGGAGGTCGGCAGACGGTGGGTCGGCCATGTCGGTCGGCGGTGGCTTGACGGAGTCGGTCGGCGGTGGGTCGGCCGGGTCAGCCGGCGGTGGGTCGGCAGCGGCAGACGGTGGCTCGGCAGCGGCCGGCGGTGGGTCGGCAGCGGCAGACGGTGGCTCGGCAGCGGCCGGCGGTGGGTCGGCAGCGGCAGACGGTGGCTCGGCAGCGGTCGACGGTGGGTCAGCAGTGGCCGGCGGTGCCCCGACGGAGTCGGCCGGCAGTGGTTCGGCCGGCTCAGCCGACCATGGCTCGACAGCGCCCGACGGCGTGTCGGCACTGGCCGGCGGTGGCCCCACCGAGTCATTCGACGGCCGCCCGACCGGATCGCCCAACGCCGACTCGACCCAGCCTGTCGACCACGACCCCGCCAGTGCCCTGCGCCCCGGCTCCCCCATGAGCCGTGCCCTCGGTACCCGGCTCCCTGTCGCGCAGGGCCCCATGACGCGGGTGAGTGATCAGGCGGGCTTCGCCGCCGCCGTTGCCGCGGACGGGGCGCTGCCCTTCCTGGCGCTGGCCCTCGCCGACGGTGAGCGGACCCGGGCGATGCTGACCGAGGCGCGTGCCGTGCTGGACGGGCGGTCCTGGGGTGTGGGTGTGCTCGGCTTCGCGCCCGAGGACATCAGGAACGCCCAGCTGGAAGCCGTACGGGAACTGCGCCCCACGCACGCGATCATCGCGGGCGGACGGCCCGCCCAGGCCGAGGCGCTGGAGCGGGCCGGGATCCGCACCTACCTGCACGTGCCCTCACCGGGGCTTCTGCGGCAGTTCCTGCAGGCCGGGGCGCGCCGGTTCGTGTTCGAGGGCTCCGAGTGCGGCGGGCACGTCGGACCGCGCGCCTCCTTCCCGCTGTGGGAGGCCCAACTCGCCGTACTGGAAGACTTCCTGTGCGACGAAGCCGATGCCGGAACCGCGCGGCAGCTGGAGGTGTTCTTCGCGGGCGGGATCCACGACGAGCGGTCCGCCGCGATGACCGCCGCCCTGGCCGCACCCCTCACCGCCCGGGGCGCCGCCGTCGGCGTCCTCATGGGCACCGCCTACCTGTTCACCGAGGAGGCCGTGGCGCACGGCGCGATCCAGCCGCTCTTCCAACGGCAGGTGCTGACCGCCACCACGACCGCCCTGCTGGAGACCGCACCCGGCCACGCCACCCGCTGCGTCCCCAGCCCCTTCACCACGGACTACCGCGCTCGCGAGGCCAAGCTACGCGCGTCCGGTCGGCCCGACCGGGAGGTGTGGGAGGCGCTGGAGCGGCTCAACGTAGGGCGGTTACGCATCGCGAGCAAGGGCGTCGAGCGCTCGGACCAGGGCGAGTTGACTCGTGTCGAAGAGGAACGGCAGCTCAGCGACGGGATGTTCATGGCCGGCGAGGTCGCCGTCCTGCGCTCGGCGACCACCACCCTCGCGGAGCTGCATCACGCCGTCACCGACGGCGCCGCCGACCTCCTCGCCGCCCGCGCCCCCCGCCCCGCCCGTTCGCGAGCCTGCGAACCCGCGCCCCCCGCCCCGCTCGACGTCGCCGTCGTCGGCATGGCCTGCATGTTCCCTGAGGCCCCCGACCTGGCCACCTTCTGGGCCAACATCGTCGCCGGACACGACGCCGTCACCGAGGTCCCGGCCGACCGGTGGGACCCGGCCGTGCACCACGAGGCCGGCAGCACGGCGTCCAAGTGGGGCGGCTTCCTGCCCCGCATCCCCTTCGACCCGCTGGGCTACGGCATCCCGCCCGCCTCCCTCGGCAGCATCGAGCCGGTCCAACTGCTGTCCCTGGAGGCCGCCCGCAGGGCCCTGGACGACGCCGGATACGGCCACGGGGGTCGGACGTTCGACCGCTCGCGCACCTCCGTCGTCTTCGGCGCGGAGGCGGGCAGCGACCTGTCCAGTGCGGCCACCCTGCGCGCCGTCCTCCCGTCGTACTACGGCAAGGTCCCGGACGGTCTGGAGGATCAGCTGCCCCGGCTGACCGAGGACTCCTTCCCCGGCATGCTCGCCAACGTCATCTCCGGCCGCATAGCGAACCGGCTGGACCTCGGCGGCGCCAACTACACCGTCGACGCGGCCTGCGCCTCCTCCCTCGCAGCGCTCGACGTGGCCTGCAAGGAACTCGTCTCCGGCGGCAGCGACGTCGTGCTGTGCGGCGGGGCCGACCTGCACAACGGCATCAACGACTTCGTCCTGTTCTCCTCGGTGCACGCCCTCTCGCCGACCGGCCGCTCCCGCGCCTTCGACGGCTCCGCCGATGGCATCGCCCTCGGCGAGGGCGTGGCATGCGTGGTCCTCAAGCGGCTGGCGGACGCCGAGCGCGACGGCGACCGTGTCTACGGTGTGATCAAGGGCCTCGGCTCAGCCAGCGACGGCCGCTCCCTCGGCCTGACCGCACCCCGCCCCGAAGGGCAGCGGGCCGCGCTGCTGCGCGCCTACCGCAACGCCGGCGTCTCGCCCGCCGAGGTCGGCCTGGTCGAGGCGCACGGCACCGGCACGGTCGTTGGTGACCGCACCGAACTCACCGTACTCGGCGAGGTGTTCGCCGAGGCCGGCGCCGAAACCGGTACCTGCGCGCTCGGCTCGGTCAAGTCGCAGATCGGGCACACCAAGTGCGCCGCCGGACTCGCGGGCCTGATCAAGACCACCCTCGCCCTCTACACCGGCGTCAAGCCGCCCACCCTCCACCTGGACCGGCCCAACCCGGCCTGGTCGGAGGAGGAGAGCCCCTTCGCCTTCCACACCCGCGCCCAGCCCTGGGCGGCCCCGGCGGCGGAACGGCTCGCCGGAGTCAGCGCGTTCGGCTTCGGCGGAACCAACTTCCATGTGGTGGTGGGGGCTTACGATGGCGCCCTAGCGCCGCAGCAGACCCTGGACGCCTGGCCCGCCGAGCTGTTCCTGTTCCGCGGGAAGAACGCGGCGGCGGCCCACCGGGACGTCGAGGAGATCCTGCGGGCCGCCAAGTCCGACGGCCGCCCCTGGCGCCTGCGCGACCTCGCCCTCGCCGCCGCCCGGCGCGCCGACACCTCCCACGAACCCGTGCGGGCAGCGGTCGTGGCCCGCGATGTCGACGACCTGATCGGGCAGTTGAGACGCGTCCTCGCCGCGGAGCACGGTCCGGCGGCCGGCAGCCCCGTCGAGGCCGAGGGCGAGGGCGAGGCCAAGGTCGCCTTCCTCTTCCCCGGTCAGGGCAGCCAGCGGCCCGGCATGCTCGCCGACCTGCTGGTCGCCCTGCCCGAGCTGCGCCACTACCTGCACCTCGGCCGCGCCCACGCCGACGCCCTGTACCCGCCCGCCGCCTTCGACGAGGCCGCCCGCGAGCGCCGCCGGGCCGATCTCACCGACACCCGGGCGGCGCAGCCCGCGCTCGGCATCACCGGCCTCGCCGCCCACGCCTTCCTCACCGCGGCTGGTGTCCAGCCGGACCTCGCGGCCGGACACAGCTACGGTGAACTGGTCGCGCTGAGCGCCGCCGGAGCCCTCGACCCGGAGACCCTGCTGGAGCTGAGCACCGAGCGTGCGAGCGCGATCCTGGCGGCCGCGGGCGACGAACCCGGCACCATGGCCGCCGTCGGAGCCGGTGCCGAGGACGTCGCACGCGCACTGCGCGCCGCCGGGGCGCCCGAGTCGGTCGTCGTCGCCAATCACAACTCGCCCGATCAGTCGGTGATCTCGGGCCCCACGGCCGAAGTCGAGGCCGCCGTGGGCCTGTTGCGCGAGGCGGGCCTCGGGGTACGTCCCATCCCGGTCGCCTGTGCCTTCCACAGTCCGGTGGTGGCCGCCGCCGGGGAGCGGTTCGCCAAGGTGCTCGCGGACAAGGCCGTACGAGCCCCGGAGTTCCCCGTCTGGGCCAACCGCACCGCAGCCCCGTACCCGCACGACGCCGACGCCGTACGCGGCGAACTCGCCGCACAGATCGGCGCGCCGGTCGCCTTCGCCGCCCAGATCGAGGCGATGTACGAGGCGGGAGCGCGGATCTTCGTGGAGGCGGGCCCCGGCACGGTCCTCACCCGACTCGTCGGCCGGATCCTCGGCGACCGTCCGCATCGCACCGTCGCCTGCGAGCCCCGCGCCGACAGCGGCCTGCCCGGCTGGCTCGACGCCCTCGCCCAACTGGCCCTCGCGGGGCTGCCGGTGCGCACCGCCTGGCTCTTCCGGGGCCGCGACGCCGTCGATGCGCTCCGGACGCCGGCGCCGCGGCGGCCCGGCTGGACGGTCGACGGACACCTCGTCCGCACCGCCGACGGAGCACTCCTCCCCGGTGCCCTCGCACCGGCCCGACGAGTCGTGGAGACGACTGTGACGACGAACCCGCAGTACGGTGCCCCGGCCGGCCAGGACGCGCTGATCTCCGAATTCCTGCGCACCAGCCGGGAGATGATCGCCGCCCAGCGCGATGTGCTGCTCACCTACTTCGGCGCCACGCCCGGAGCGACCCCGCAGGCACCCGCCGCCCCCGCACCGATACCGCAGGCAGTGCTCCCAGAACCAGCCCAACTTCCCGCTGCCGCAGTGCCGTTGCCCGAAGCCGCCGAACCCGCCGAGCCCGAGCGTGACGTCGAGCGCGTGGTCCTGGAGATCATCAGCGAGCGCACCGGTTACCCCGTCGACATGATCGAGCCCGATCTCGACCTGGAGGCGGATCTGAGCATCGACTCGATCAAGCGGGCCGAGATAGCGGGCGAACTCGCCAGACGCCTGGGGATCGCGGGCGGAGCGGAGATCCTGGACGACGCGGAGCTGGAGGAGCTGGCCAAGGCGCGTACGGCGGCGTCGGTGACGGCCTGGCTGATGGCGCGGGTCGGCGGGGGCGCCGGGGTTGATCTGGAGCCCACCGCAGCGGTCGACCAGGGACCGGCGGCCCCGCAGGAGCAGACGGCCCTCGGCGAAGCACCGAAGCGCTGCGAGCTGCGCCCGGTGTCTCTTCCGCACCCCGCGGCCGACCCCGCCGCCACCCTCTCAGGCACCCGGTTCGTGCTCCTCGGCGACGGCGGGGGAGCGGCGGCCGAGGTCGCGGCACGGCTCCGGGCGCACGGCGCCGACACGGTGACCGTCGACCAGGCCCACCTCCTCGGCGAGGCCGACGGCAGGGTCGACGGCGTCCTGTACCTGGGCGCGCTCCCCGGCCCTGAGCTTCCGGTGCTGCCCGAGGCCTTCCCCGTGCTGCAGGCGGCCCTGGCCCGCGCACCGCGCAGCCTGCTGGCCGTGCAGCCGGCCGACGGCGAGGCGGCGACCCGGTCGGCCGGTCTCCACGGCCTCTTCCGCACCGTCGCCCGGGAGTACCCCGACACCCTCGCCCGGATCGTCACCGTCCCCGACACAGCACCCGCGGCCGTCGCCGACGCCCTGCTCGCCGAGATGCTCGCGCCGGAGCCGGCCCCCGTCGTCCTGCGTACGGCCACCGGGCAGCGGCACGGCCTCGAACTGATGCCCGCGCCCCTGGGCCCGCTCGGCAGCACCGGCGCGGGACCCGCCGGGGACGGCGCTGCTGAGGCCGCCGCGCTCGGCCTGGACCGGGACTCCGTGGTGCTGATGGTCGGCGGGGCCCGGGGCATCACGGCGAGGTTCGCCGTCGCGCTGGCCGCAGCGAGCCGCTGTCGGGTCGAGCTGGTCGGCCGCACGCCCGCGCCCACCGCGCCCGAGACCCCGGAGATCGCCGCCGCCCGCACCGCCGTCGAACTGCGCGCCGCTCTCGCCGCGAACGGCTCGCTCAGACCGGCGGAGGTCAACCGGGCGGCCGAACTCGTCCTCGCCCAGCGGGAGATCGCCGCCACCCTCGCGGAACTCGCCGCGCTCGGCAGCGAGGCCCGCTACCGCTCGGTCGACTTCCGCGAGCGGGACGCCGCGCTGCAGGCCGTCAAGGAGATCCACGCCGAGCACGGCCGGCTCGACGGAGTCGTCTTCGCCGCCGGGGTGATCGAGGACCGGCTGATCGCCGAGAAGAGCCCCGACTCCTTCCGGCGCGTGTACGGCACGAAGACGGCCGGGGCCGCCGCCCTGCTCAGCGCACTGGAGGACCTGCCGGGCGGACCGGGGTTCACGGTGCTGTTCGGCAGCATCGCCGCCGTCCTCGGCAACCGCGGCCAGGCCGACTACGCCGCCGCCAACGACGCCCTGGAACGCCTCGGCGCCGACTGGGCCGAGCGCACCGGCCATCGCGCACTCACCGTCCACTGGGGTCCCTGGGCGCCCTCCGGCATCCACAGCGGCATGGTCGGTGAGGAACTGGGCCGTGAGTACGCCCGCCGCGGGGTGCGGCTGATCGACCCCGACGAGGGCACCGCGGCCCTGCTCCGGGAACTCGCCTGGGGCGACCGCCCGGCCCGCGCCGTCGTCTACACCGCCTCGGGCTGGTGAGATGACGGAGCCTCAGACTCCCGTCGCCATGGTCGGGATGGCGGTGCTGCTGCCCGGTGCCGCAGGGCTCGACGCCTACTGGCGCAACCTGCGCGACGGCGTGGACGCCATCGGCGACGTTCCCGAGGGCCGCTGGGACGCCGGCTACTACCGCCCCGGCTCGGCCGCGGAACCCGCCGTCGCCGACCGGATCTACTGCCGGCGCGGCGGATTCGTGGACGGACTGGCCGAGGTGGAGGTGACCCGGTACGGCCTCATGCCCGCCTCCGTACCGGGCACCGAGCCCGACCAGCTGATCGCCCTCGACGTGGCCGCCGCCGCGCTCGCCGACGCGGGCGGCACGGACCGGCTGCCGGAGCGGGACCGGATCGGCGTGGCCCTGGGGCGCGGCGGCTACCTCACCCCGGGCCTGGTCCGGCTCGACCAGCGCGTGCGTACCGCCGGGCAACTCGTCCGCACACTGGGCGAGTTACTGCCCGACCTGTCGTCCGCCCAGCTGGACCGGGTGCGGCAGGCGTTCACCGAACGACTCGGCCCGGACAGCCCCGAGTCCGCGATCGGCCTGGTCCCCAACCTCGCCGCCTCCCGCATCGCCAACCGGCTCGACCTGCGCGGCCCCGCCTACACCGTCGACGCGGCCTGCGCCTCCTCGCTGGTCGCCGTCGACCAGGCGGTCACCGAACTCACCACCGGCCGCTGCGACATGATGCTGGCCGGGGGAGTGCACCACTGCCACGACATCACCCTCTGGAGCGTCTTCTCCCAGCTCCGCGCCCTGTCCCCGAGCCAGCGCATCCGCCCTTTCCACCGCGAGGCCGACGGCATCCTCATCGGCGAGGGCACCGGCGTCGTCGTACTCAAACGGCTCGCGGACGCCGAACGTGACGGTGACCGCGTGTACGCGGTGATCCGCGGGACGGGCGTGGCCAGCGACGGCCGTACCGCCGGGCTCGTCACGCCCGACCCCGGCGGCCAGACCCGAGCCGTGCGCCAGGCCTGGCACGCGGCCGGACTCGACCCCGCCGCACCCCACTCCGTCGGCCTGCTGGAGGCGCACGGCACCGCCACCCCCGCCGGTGACGCCGCCGAACTCGCCACACTGGCCGAGGTGTTCGGGCCGGGCGCGGCCCATGGCGACGAGCGGCCCGTGCTCGGCTCGGTGAAGTCGATGATCGGCCACACCATGCCGGCCGCCGGTGTGGCCGGCCTGGTCAAGGCCGCCCTCGCCCTGCACCACGGCACCCTGCTGCCCACCCTCCACTGCGACGACCCCCACCCCGCCCTCGCGGCCACCCGCTTCCGCACCCTGGAGCGGGCACGCCCCTGGGAGACCGGCCCGGAACAACCGGTCCGGCGGGCTGCCGTGAACGCCTTCGGGTTCGGCGGGATCAACGCCCACGTGGTGCTGGAGGAGGCGCCGGGCGGGCGAGCGAGGTCCCGGCACGCCCTGACCTCGGTCTCCGAGCCGGAGCGCGTTCTGCTGCTCGCCGCCGACACCCCGGACGACCTCGCCGCCCTCCTGGCCGCCGACGATCCGGCAGTCCTCGCCTCCGGCCTCGACCCCGCGCGGCCGCACCCCGACGCCGGCCCCGTACGCCTCGGCATCGTCGACCCCACCGCCAAACGGCTGGCCCTGGCCCGTCGCGTGGTCGGCAAGGGCCGCGCCTGGCAGGGCCGCAGCGACGTCTGGTTCCGGCCCGCCCCGCTGCTCGGGCCCGGCAAGCTGGCCTTCGTCTTCCCCGGCCTCGAAGGCGACTTCGCGCCCCGCGCCGACGACGTCGCAGCCCACTTCGGCCTGCCCCCGCTCGCGGCCACCGGCACGGACGTACGCGTCGACGACGTCGGACGGCACGGTTTCGGGGTCGTGGGCGTGGGCCGGCTCCTGGACACCGCGCTGCGCCGCATGGGGGTCGTACCGGACGCGGTCTCCGGGCACAGCGTCGGCGAATGGACGGCCATGGCGGCGGCCGGACTGTACTCGAACGCCCAAGTGGACGCCTTCATGGCCGGGTTCGACCCGGACACGGTGACCGTGCCGGGGCTGGCCTTCGCCGCCGTGGGAGCCTCGGCGGACCGCGTCCGGACGGCTCTCGCCCAGGCCTGGTCCGGCTCCGGGATCGTGCTCTCCCACGACAACGCGCCCCGCCAGTCGATGGTCTGCGGTCCGGACGCGGCGGTCCAGGAGTTCGTACGGTCCTTCCGCGCCCAGGGCGTCCTGTGCCAGGTGCTGCCGTTCCGCTCCGGCTTCCACACGCCGATGCTCGAACCGTATCTCGCCCCCATCAAGGAGGCCGCCGACCGCTTCCGGCTCCATCCGCCGACCGTACCGGTCTGGTCCGGGACCACCGCTGAACCCTTCCCGCAGGACGAGGCGGCGGTGCGTGAGCTGTTCGTACGACACCTGCTGGAGCCCGTCCGCTTCCGCGAGCTGATCGAGTCCCTGTACGCGGCAGGCCACCGCACCTTCGTGCAGACCGGCCCCGGCCAACTGGCCTCCCTCATCGACGACACCCTCGCCGACCGTGATCACCTGGCCGTCGCCGCCAACTCCCCGCACCGCTCCGGAATGACCCAACTGCGATGCGTGGCAACTGCGTTGTGGACGGCAGGGGCCCGGGTGGCTCCCGCGCTGCCGCCTGCTCCGCCACCCGGGGCGGCGGGCCGCGTCGAAGCGCCCGAGCAGGCGCCCCGCGCGCAGGCATCCGTGACCGCACTCCGCACCCACGCGTCCGCGACGGCACCCGCGCGCCCCGCCGTCCGCCTCGATCTGGACGGTGCCCTGGTGTCCCTGGCCGGGCCGGACCTGGACGTGCTGCGGTCGCAGCTGCGGCCGAGCCGACAGGCAGCGCACCCCTCGCAGCCGCCCCGCCCCGGCACGCCCTCCCTCGACGACCTCGCCACCCACTTCCCGGCCGCCGCCGAGCTGACCGCCCTGCTGCGGGACACCGCGGACACCGCGGCGGGGCTGATCGCGGCGCATGGCCACCGAAGCGGCCGAAGCGACCGAAGCGACGGCGGACCGGGACCACTCACGGCCCACGCCCACGCCACCGCCGCCGCAACGCCCCCCGCTTCCGCGTCCCGCACCGTCGCCCCGGCCCCGGCCCCGGCCCCGGCCCCGGCCCCGGCAGGCCCGGCCGGCACACCCCATACCCCCGTGCCCACCCCGGCCCCCGTCACCACCACCGTCCACGTCTCCCCCCACTCCATGCCCCACCTCCTCGACCACTGCTTCTTCCCCCAGCGCCCCAACTGGCCGGATGCGGAGGACCGTTGGCCGGTGGTCCCCGCCACCACGATCGTCCGGCACATGATGGACGTGGCGCAGGACGCGGCTCCCGGCCTGCGCGCCGTCGCCGTGCACGGTGCCCGCTTCGACCGTTGGCTCACCGCCACACCCCCCGTCGACGTGCCCGTCACCGTCACCCCCGACCCCGGCCACCCGGACCGGGTCGCCGTCGCCTTCGGCCCCACGGCCCGTGCCGTGGTCGAACTCGCCCCGCACCACCCCGCACCGCCCCCGCCGAGCCCACGCCCGGACGTCCCCGAACGCCTCCCCGAGCACACCGCCGCGCAGATCTACCGCGACCGCTGGATGTTCCACGGCCCGGCCTTCCAGGGCCTCACCGAACTGACCGCGGTCGGCGCGCGGCACATCCGCGGAGTGATCACGGCGCCCGCAGCGCCCGGCGCCCTGCTCGACAACGTCGGCCAGCTGCTGGGCTACTGGATCATGGCGACGCGCACCGAGCGGACCGTCGTGTTCCCGGTGCAGATGCGCGAGATGCGCTTCCACGGGCCCCAGCCTGTCCCCGGGACGAAGGTCGACTGCCTGCTGCGGATCACCTCGCTCACCGACACCCTCCTGGAGGCGGACGCGGAACTGACCATCGACGGGCAGGTGTGGGCCGTGCTCAGCGGCTGGCAGGACCGCCGCTTCGACAACGACCCGCAGACCCGCCCCGTGGAACGCTTCCCCGAGCGCCACACCCTCTCCGAGGCCCGGCCCGGCGGCTGGGCGCTCGTGCACGAGCGGTGGCCCGACCTCGCCTCACGCGAGCTGATCATGCGCAACTCGCTCGGCGGTGCGGAGCGCGCGGAGTACGCCGAGCGCCCGCCGCGCGGCCGCAGACAGTGGCTGCTGGGCCGGATCGCGGTCAAGGACGCCGTACGGCAGTGGCTGTGGCAGCACGGCGAAGGGCCCGTCTTCCCGGCGGAGATCCGCGTGCACAACGACGAACTCGGCCGACCGTACGTCACCGGCGTGCACGGCCGCACCCTGCCCCCGCTGGACGTCTCGCTCGCCCACCGGGCCGAGGCGGGCGTGGCGATCGTACGGCCGCACACCCCGCAGCCCGGCCCCGGCATCGACATCGAGGAGGTCACCGCGCGCGACCCCGCGACGCTCGCCACCGCCCTCGGCGCGGACGAACTGCGGCTCCTGCGCAGGCTCTGCGCGGCCGGCTCCGACGGCGAGGACCTGTGGTTCACCCGCTTCTGGGCCGCCAAGGAGGCCGTGGCGAAGGCCGAGGGGGTCGGATTCGGGGGCCGCCCCAGGGACTTCGCCGTGCGCGGGGCCGCCCCGGACGGCAGCCGGCTGGAGGTCTCCGGGCGGCTGGAGCGCGCCTACACCGTGCACTGCGCACCGGCGGGCAATCCGCCCGCCCTGCCCCGACGCGCCTACGTGGTGGCCTGGACGACGGGACCCGAGTCCGGTGCCGGACAAGGTGACGGACCGGGCGATGGACCGGGCGATGGATCAGGCGTTGGACAAGCAGACGAAGCAGCCGAGGAGTACCCGCGATGAACCCCATCCAGCCGGTGCCGGCGCAGCCCACCACCGACACCGTGCTCGCCGACATCACCGGCATGCTCCGCACCCTCCTCGCGGAGTACGGCGAGGACGACGTGGTGATCGGCATGTCCACCACCTTCAACCGTGACCTGGAACTGGAGAGCATCGACCTCGTCACCCTGGCGGGACTGCTGGAGGAGCGGTACGGCCGGCGGGTCAACCTCGCCGAGTTCCTGGCCGGCATGGAGTTCGACGAGATCATCGAGCTGACCGTGGGCCGGCTCGTCGAGTACGTGGTGTGGAGCCTGAAGACCACGGAGGCGGGCTGACCATGGCGATGATCGACGCCGGCGGAATCCGCCTGCACGTCCAGCGGATGGGGCCCGCGGACGGCCGTACCCCGCGCGCCACGGTCGTCCTCGTGCACGGGCTGCTCACCGACAGCCTGGCCAGCTACTACTTCACCGTGGCCCCCGCCTTCGCGGCGGCCGGCCTCGACGTCGTCATGTACGACCTGCGCGGACACGGCCGCAGTGAGCGCCCGGCGGACGGCTACACCCTCGACCACAACATCGACGACCTGGAGACCCTCCTCGACCGGCTCGGGATCACCGGGCCGGTGCACCTCGCAGGCAACTCCTACGGCGGCACCATCGCCTTCGGCCACGCGGCCCGCCACCCCGGCCGCACGGCCAGCCTCACCCTGATCGAGTCCGAACCCGCCACCGCCGCCTGGGCGGTGAAACTGGACGGCATCCTGCGCCGGGTGCTGAGCGAACTCGCGCACAACGAGCCCGACGCCCTCGCCTGGGTCGCCGCCCACCACGGCCCCAACACCGCCCGCCTGGCCAAGGGCGCGGCCCGGCTCGCCCGCGAGACCACCCTCGGCCGGGACATCCCGGCGAGCAGGGTGCTGACCGAGGAGCAGATCAGGGCCGTACGCTGCCCGGTCCTCGGCGTCTACGGCGGCGACTCGGACCTGGTGGACCTGGTGCCGCTGAAGGAGGCGCTGCTCACCGACTTCCGGCCGGTCGTGCTGCCCGGACACGAGCACTCGGTGCTGGTCGAGGCGGCCCCGGCCGTCGGCCGGCACATCCTGGACCTGATCCTGTCCGTCGGGGACGTGCGGGCGGGGGTCCGGTGAGCGGGTTCCTGTTCGTCGTCCCGCCCCTGGTCGGACACATCAACCCGGCCGTCGGCGTCGCCGCCCGGCTCACCGCGCGCGGACACCGGGTGGCCTGGGCGTGCGCCGACCCGGCGCTGGTCCGCCGGCTCGCGGGCGAGGACGCGGAGGTGTTCGCCTGCGCGGGCCCGGTGCCGGGCGCCGAGGGCGCCGTACGACCGCCCGACCTGCGGGGCGCGGAGGCGCTGAAGTTCCTGTGGGAGGGGTATCTGGTGCCGCTCGCCGACGCGATGGCGGCAGGCGTCCGCGCGGCCGCCGAGCAGTTCCGCCCCGACGTGGTCGTCGCCGACCAGCAGGCCTTCGCCGGTGCCCTGGTGGCCGAACGCCTCGGCCTGCCCTGGGCGACCTCCGCCACCACCTCGGCCGAGTTCACCGGCGCCTACGACGGCATGCCCAAGGTCGCCGAGTGGCTGCGGCAGCGACTGGCCGGGCTGCGCACCCGGATCGGCGACCCGGCCGGCACCGCCGACCCGCGCTACTCGCCCCACCTGCTGCTCGTCTTCAGCACACCTGAACTGATCGGCCCGCAGGCGCCGTTGGGGCAGCGGATCCACTACGTCGGCCCCTCGCTCGCCGACCGCCCCGCCGGGCCCGGCTTCCCCTGGGACTGGCTGGACGCCGGCCGGGCGAAGGTCCTGGTGACCCTCGGCACCGCCAACGCCGACGCCGGGGGCCGCTTCCTCGCCGAGTGCCGCACCGCGCTGCGCGAACGCGCCGGCCGGGTGCAGGCGGTGCTCGTGGACCCGGGCGCCACCCAGCCCGCCGACCTCTCCGACAAGGACGTGCTGATCCTGCCGTCCGTGCCCCAACTCCCGCTGCTGGAACGGATGGACGTGGTCGTCTGCCACGCCGGGCACAACACCGTGTGCGAGGCGCTCTGGCACGGTGTCCCGCTCGTCGTGGCGCCCATCCGTGACGACCAGCCCGTGGTGGCCGCCCAGGTCGTGGACGCGGGCGCCGGCGTCCGGGTCCGCTTCGGCCGGGTCACCGCACCCCGGCTGGGCGCTGCCCTCGACACCATCCTGCACGAGCGCGCCCACCGGGCCGCCGCCATGCGCGTCCGCGCGGCGTTCCGCGCCGCGGGCGGCGCCCGCGCGGCCGCCGACCACCTCGAACGACTGGCAGCACCAAGCAGCGGAGGGACGACGGAGAACCGATGAGCGACCACAGGGACAAGAACGAGCGCATCGCCGCCCTGCGCCCCGCCTACCAGGCCGACCTCGCCGACGGCACGGAACGCTTCTTCGCACCCCGCCGCACCACCTGCCCCTGGTGCACGTCGAGCAGGCTGACGACCCGCCTGCACACCACCGACCTGCTCCAGCACAAGCCCGGCCGGTTCACCCTCGACCGCTGCACGGACTGCGGACACACCTTCCAGAACCCCCAACTGACCGAAGAGGGCCTGGAGTTCTACTATCGCGACTTCTACGACGGCCTGGGTGAACAGCGCATGAGCGGCACCTTCGGCGGCCGCACCGCGATGTACCGGGACCGCGCGCAGGCGATGGCACCGCACGACCCCACCCCGAAGAACTGGCTCGACGTCGGCACCGGCCACGGTCACTTCTGCGAGGCCGCCCGCACCGTCCTGCCCGGCACCTCCTTCGACGGTCTCGACTTCACCGACGGCGTCGAACTCGCCGCCCGCGAGGGCCGTGTGGAGCACGCCTACCGCGGCGCCTTCCCCGACCTCGCACCCGAACTCACCGCCCGCTACGACGTGGTGAGCATGTTCCACTACCTGGAGCACAGCACCAGTCCCGACCGTGAACTCCGCGCCGCCCACGAGGTCGTACGCCCCGGTGGCCACCTGCTCATCGAGGTGCCGGATCCGGAGAGCCGCTACGCCCGGCTCCTCGGCCGCTGGTGGCTGCCCTGGCTCCAGCCGCAGCACCTGCACTTCATGCCGGTCGCGAACCTGCGCCGGCGGCTGACCGAACTCGGCTTCACGGTGGTCGCCGAGCAGCACGCCGAGCCGCACGACCCGATCGATCTGCTCGCCGCCGTCTGGCTGGCCCTCGACCACACCGCCCCGCGCGACGACGCACCCTGGCTGCCCGAACCTCCCGGCGCCCTCCGCCGCGCCCTGCGCACCGCACTCCTTCTGGCAGGCGTCCCCGCCCTGCTCACGGCCACCGTGCTCGACCGCTTCGCGGTACGACCCCTCTCCCACCGCCTCGGCCTGTCCAACGCCTACCGCCTGGTGGCCCGCCGCGAGTGACCGGGCTCAGCACACCATGGCGCTCACACCCCGGGTGCTCGCCACACCTCGGCGCTCACAACACGTTGGCGCTCACAACACGTTGGCGCGGATCAGCGCCGACAGCACCAGCGCGCCCGGCAGCAGCGGCAACCAGTCGGTCAGCACCCGGTACCCGATCACGGCCGCGGTGGCCGCCGCCGGCTCGGCGCCGAAGGCGACCAGCGTCCACACCAGCGCCGCGTCCACCGCGAGCCCACCGGGCGACGGGACGGCCCCGACGGCGGTACCGGCCGCCAGAAAGGCGAGGACCACCTGTTCCCAGGGCAGCCCGAGGCCGAGCGCCGACCCCGCACAGACCAGCGCACTTCCCTGCAGCAGCGGCATCGCGGCCGCCCCGCCCCACAGGGCCAGCACCCGGCAGGGCCGGCCGTGCACCTCCCGCGCATCGGCGAGGGCGGAGCGCACCAGCCCCGTCACCGGGCGCCGCAACGGCCGTACGACCGTCAGCAGCACCCCCACCACGGCGAGCACCCCGCCCGCGACAGCGGCGAGCGGCACCAGCAGTCGCCCGTCCGGGAGCAGGTCCCCGAGCCGCCGCCAGGCGGGCGAGGCGGCCAGGAACACCAGCAGCACCAGGGTCTTCGCACTGGACTTGGCCAGCGAGTACAGGCCGATCGAGGCGGTCGCCCGAGGCAGCGGCACGCCCCGGGTGCGCAGGAACCGCACCGTGACGGCGTGCGCGCCGAGGCCGCCGGGCAGCACGTGGTTCGCGGCACCGGCGGCGAACTGGGAGGCCAGCAGCAGCCCCGGCGGCACCCGGTCCGGCAGCGCGCCCTGGCGGGCACAGGAGGCCGCCACCCAGTTCAGACAGGTGAACGCGATCCCGGCCAGCAGCCACCAGGGGTCGGCCGCGAGCAGCCGCGTCACACCGTCGCACGCCACGGGCCGGTTGGCCAGCGCCCAGCCCCCGGCGAGCAGCAGGGGAGCCAGACAGAGGCCGAGCCGGACCGGCCGCGCGGCCATGAGCGAGCCCCGTCGCACCGGAGCCTCGGACTCCGGACACGTTGCCGAGACAGGCGGTACAGGCGAGAGGGATGAGGCAGGGGAGACAGGGGCGACAGGTGAAACAGGCCGTGGTGCGGGTGGGGAGAGCGGGGAGAGCGGGGACAGTGAGGACACGGGGACGTCGTCCTTCCGCATCGGGCCCCGGCGGGGGACCTGGGGGGAAGCGGGGCGGCGAAACCGCCGAGAGCCTTCCCCTCCCGCATGACAGCTGGATGTCCGAAAGCCGAAGGAGGGAGGGCGGGACGGTGCCGCCAGGTGTCCGCGGGAGCCGTCGTTCACCGCCGACCAGGTAGCCTTCCCATGGGGCGCGCTGTGCAAGCCACGCCCAGACAGGCAAGCAAGGCGACACGGGAGGACCCGGCGGTGCACGTCCAGGAATGGCTCGACACGGTGCCCCCGGCCGCCGTCTACGCGGTGGTGGCCCTGGTGATCGGCCTGGAGAGCCTGGGCATCCCGCTGCCGGGCGAGATCGTCCTGGTCTCGGCGGCCCTCATGTCCTCCCAACACGCCGGCATCAACCCGATCGTCCTCGGCGCGTGCGCGACCGCCGGTGCCGTCGTAGGCGACTCCATCGGCTACGCGATCGGCCGCAAGGGCGGACGCCCCATGCTGGCCTGGCTGGGGAAGAAGTTCCCCAGACACTTCAGCGAGGGCCACGTCGCCACCGCGGAGCGTTCCTTCGAGAAGTGGGGCATGTGGGCCGTCTTCTTCGGCCGCTTCGTCGCCCTCCTGCGCATCTTCGCCGGGCCCCTCGCGGGCGTCCTCCACATGCCGTACTGGAAGTTCCTGACGGCCAACGTCCTCGGCGGCATCTGCTGGGCGGGCGGCACCACGGCGGTCATCTACTACGTGGGCGTGGTCGCCGAGGACTGGCTGAAGCGCTTCTCGTACCTGGGCCTGGCAGCAGCGGTCCTGATCGGCCTGACGTCGATGCTGATCATCAAGCGCAGGGCGAAGAAGGTCCAGACGGAACAGCGAGAAGCACAGCCTGTAAGCGCCGGCGACTGAATCTCCCTACCGGTGCACATCCTGATGCGCCTTGGCCAACTCCGCATACATGGTCCCGTTGAGGGTGACTCCCTGCCGCTCCTCCTCGGACAACTCACGCCGAACCTTCGCCGGCACCCCCGCCACCAGCGACCCCGGCGGCACAACCATCCCCTGCGGCACCAACGCCTGAGCGGCAACGAGCGACCCCGCCCCGATCACGGCCCCGTTCAGGACGGTCGCCCCCATCCCGATGAGACAGTCGTCCTCCACGGTCGCGCCGTGCACCACCGCGTTGTGCCCGATGGAAACCCGCTCCCCGACGCTCACCGGAAACCCGGGATCCGCATGCAGCGTGACGTTGTCCTGCACATTCGCGTCGGCCCCCACGTTGATCGTCTCGACATCACCTCGTACCACCGCCCCGTACCAGACACTGGCCCCCGCATGCAGCGTCACGTCCCCGATCACAGAGGCCGTAGGCGCCACGAACGCCCCCGGATCGACCTGCGGCTCCTTGCCCCCGATACCCACGATCAGCGCTTGCTGCGTCATCACCGTCTCCTCATGTCCTGGTACGACGCACGGTACGACATGGAGTAGGGCAAAGATCACAGCAGCCCGCCCTCTCGCCGATGGCAACCGCTGAGTAACGTGACCCCGTGCCGAAGCGCAAGAACACGTTCTCATCCTGGCGAGCCCGCGCAGCGCAACGCGTCGTCCACGCGGGCTGGGCGTGGGTCCAGCGCACCGGATCGGTGACCGCCGAGAACCCCGGCCGTCTCCGCTTCGGCTCGATCGGCGAAGCCACCCGGCTGGCCTTCCCGCTCGGCACGGTCTTCGGTGACCCCTGGATCCACCTCGGATCCCACTGCATCATCGGCGAGCAGGTCACCCTCACCGCCGGTCTGATGCCGGACCTGGACCTCGGCCCTGACCCGATCCTGCGCATCGGCGACGGAGTCGTCCTCGGCCGGGGCAGCCATGTCATCGCCGACACCACGGTCACGATCGGCCGCGACTGCTACTTCGGGCCGTACGTCTACGTCACCTCCACCAACCACTCCTACGACGACCCGCACGAGCCCATCGGCAGGCAGTGGCCGCGGATGGAGCCGGTGGAGATCGGACCGGGCTGCTGGATCGGCACCGGCGCGGTGATCCTGCCGGGAGCCCGGATCGGCCGGAACGTGGTCGTGGCGGCCGGCGCCGTGGTGCGCGGGACCGTGCCCGACCATGCCGTGGTGGCGGGGGCGCCCGCCCGGGTCGTACGGCGCTGGACACCCGAGGACGGCTGGCAGCCGCCCCTGAGGACCCCCGCGCCGGTGCCGCTCCCGGAGGGGGTCACACCGGAGCAGCTGCGCGCGCTGGCCGACCTCGACGAGGAGGGCGTGGAACGGCTGGCCCGTCTGGAGGCCGACGGCTGAGTCAGCCGGTCGCCAGCAGCAGCGTCCCCAGCAGGGCGAGGCCCGCGCCCGCGGCCTGGATCGCGCGCAGCCGCTCGCTGAGGAACCCGCGTGCGGCCAGCGCGGTGACCACGGGGTAGAGGGAGGCGAGCACCGCCGCCACGGTGACCGGGCCGTGCTGGGCGGCGACCGCGTAGGTGCCGTTGGCCGCCACGTCCGCGAGGCCGACGAAGGCCAGCGCCGGCAGCGAGGCGCCGGGCAGGCCGCCCTCCGGCAGGGCGGGGTCGCCCCGCCGGACCGATGCGTACAGGGCCGCGCCGCCCGCGGCGACGCTCGTCACGCGCTGCACGAAGAGGGAGAGGAAGAGGCCGGTGACGTTGGTCGAGGCTTCCGTGATCAGGGCGAACACCGTGCCGAAGCCCAGCGCCGCGACCAGCGTGAGCAGGATCGTCAGCCGCTGCACGGGCGCTCCGCGCAGCTGGGGGCCGCCCGCGAGGACCACGCCGGTGACGGCGACCGCGATGCCCGCGACCTGGAGGGCCCCCGGGCGTTCGCCGAGGATCAGGCCCACCCCGACCGGGACGGCCACACTGAGCGTGGCCAGCGGGGAGACCACGCCCATCGGGCCCAGGGCGAGCGCCTTGTAGAAGGCGAACACGGCCAAAGGCCCGGCCAGGCCGGCCGCGACCGCGAACCACAGCCGTGGACCGGCCTCGGTCCAGCCGCCGGTCGCGACCACGATCGCGCCCAGCACCACCGCCGCGATCGCCTGGGAGGCGACCACCACCGTCAGCGCGGGCATGCGTCGTGTCAGCAGCCCGCCGCCGAAGTCGGCCAGGCCCCACAGGAGGCTGGTGGTCAGGGCGAAGAACGCTGTCACTGATGCCTCGCAGTACAGTTTGGTGAACGAGCGGGTGCATCCCACCGTAGTGCGGCTCAGTGAACCCTGTCATCCAAAATATTGAACCCATAGTGACCCTTTGGACGGAACGTGTCGGACCTCGAACTCCTGACCCAGTCCCTGGCGCGCAACGTCAAGCACTGGCGCGCGGTGCGCGGCTTCACCCTGGACGTGCTCGCCGCCCGGGCCGGTGTCAGTCGCGGCATGCTCATCCAGATCGAGCAGGCCCGCACCAACCCGAGCATCGGCACCGTCGTCAAGATCGGCGACGCGCTCGGCGTCAGCATCACCACCCTCCTCGACTACGAGCAGGGCCCGAAGGTCCGCATCGTCCCCGCCGAGCGGGCCGTACGGCTGTGGCACACCGACGCCGGCAGCTACAACCGGCTCCTCGCCGGCACCGAGGCGCCCGGACCGCTGGAGATGTGGGACTGGCGGCTGATGCCGGGCGAGCGCAGCCCCTCCGAACCGCACCCCGGCGGCACGGTCGAACTGGTCCATGTCACCGCGGGTGAGCTGACGCTCACCGTGGACGGCGAGGAGTACCGCGTCCCGACCGGCGCGAGCGCCTCCTTCGAGGCCAACCTCCCGCATGTGTACGGCAACACCGGCGACGTGCCGATGGAGATGGTCATGGCGGTCTCGGTGCCGCCCGTGCACTGAGATGCCGGTAGGACGGGCGGACGGGCCTTGCTAGCGTGCGGCCATGCGCGCACCCATCGGAGACTTCGACACCGCCACCCCCGCCCCCGACTGCCTGGACGAACTGACCGCCCCCGTCGCCGACGCCGTACGCCACTGGCAGGGCAGCGTCCCCGCCGACCGGATCCTCTACGTCGAGACCGACCCGCGCTGGGCCGACACGGCCGTCTTCGTCGAGCACTACGGCCGCGACCTGCTGGAGCGGTCGGCGAACTGCGTGGTGGTCGCGGGCAAGCGGGGCGGCGAGACCACCCTCGCGGCGTGTCTGGTCCTCTCCACCACCCGGGTCGACGTGAACGGCGTGGTGCGCCGCCAACTCGGCGCCCGCAAGGCGTCGTTCGCCGCGATGGACACCGCGACCGGCAAGACCGGCATGGAGTACGGCGGCATCACCCCGGTCGGACTGCCCGCCGACTGGCCGGTGTTGGTGGACGCCGCCGTCGTCGACCTGCCCTACGTCCTGGTCGGCAGCGGACGCCGCCGGGGCAAGCTGCTGGTCCCGGGCAAGGCGCTCGCCGAGCTGCCCGGCGCCGTGGTGCTCGAAGGGCTCGGGGTCGCCTGAGGTCAGGCCGTCAGGTGATGGGCCAGGGCCAGATGCGGGTCCGTCTCGCCCGGCACCGGTGCCGGGTCGGCGTGCACCAGGGCGGCCGTGAGCCTCGGTACGGCGTGCAGCAGGGCGTGTTCGGCCTCGACGGCGATCGCGTGCGCCTGGCGGACCGACACCTCGCCGTCCACCACGACCGCCAGCTCGGCCCGCAGCCGGTGCCCGATCCACCGCAGCCGCAGCTCGCCCACCTCGCGCACGCCCGGCACCGCACGCACCGCCCGCTCGGCCCGGTCCACCAGCGCCGGGTCGACGGCGTCCATCACCCGCCGGAACACCTCCCGCGCCGCGTCCCGCAGCACCAGCGCGATCGCAGCGGTGATCGCCAGCCCCACGATCGGGTCGGCCAGGTGCCAGCCGAGGGCCGACCCGCCGGCGCCGAACAGCACGGCAAGTGAGGTGAATCCGTCCGTCCGCGCGTGCAGCCCGTCGGCCACCAGCGCGGCCGAGCCGATCTCCCGGCCCACCCGGATCCGGTACCGGGCCACCCACTCGTTGCCCACGAACCCGACCAGCGCGGCCACCGCGACAGCCGGCAGATGCGCCACCGGGCGCGGGTCGAGCAGCCGCCCGACGGCCGCCCAGGCCGTGAACGCGGCGGAGGCGGCGATGGTCAGCACGATCGCGAGCCCCGCGAGATCCTCGGCGCGCCCGTAGCCGTAGGTGAACCGCCGGGTCGCCGCCCGCCGCCCCAGCACGAAGGCGATGCCCAGCGGTACGGCCGTCAGCGCGTCTGCCGCGTTGTGCACGGTGTCCCCGAGCAGCGCCACCGAACCGGAGAGGGCCACCACCACGGCCTGCGCCAGCGCGGTCGTCCCGAGCACGCCCAGCGACACCCACAGCGCGCGCATGCCCCGCGCCGAGGACTCCAGGGCGGGATCGAGCTTGTCGGCGGTCTCGTGCGAGTGCGGGGTGAGGAGATGGGCGAGGCGGTGGCGCAGGCCGGGGGAGGGATGGGGGTGAGCGTGGCCGTGACCACGGTCGTGGTGATGGCCACGCTCGTCGTGATGCCCATGGTCGTGGGGTTGGCCATGGGGCTGCTGACCGTGCCCGTGCTCGTGCGTGTGCCGGTCGCTCACGTGGATCCCCTTCCGGTGGGTGGGAACGGACGCGCGGCTGGGAATGGACGCGCGCAGCCCATGGAGCCATTATGTGCGTATGAGCGCACGCATGCACCTATCACCTGCGCACCATGCGCAGCCGCGCACCCCGGGCGACGAGCAGTTCGCGGTGGCCGCCGAACTCCTCGCCCTGCTCGGTGACCGCACCCGCCTCACCCTGCTGCACGCCCTGACGGCCGGCGAGGCCGACGTCACGACCCTCACCGAGGCATGCGGCGCCGCCCGCCCCGCCGTCAGCCAGCACTTGGCCCGGCTGCGCCTCGCGGGCCTGGTGGGGACCCGCAAGGAGGGCCGCCGCGTGGTCTACGCGCTGCGCGACGGCCATCTGCGCCGCTTGGTCGACGAGGCGCTGAAGGTGGCCGACCACCGCCTCGCCGAACGGGTCACCGCCACGGAGCCGAGCGGCTCACCACAACAGGGCGCCGAGCCGCTCGGGTAGAGCCCCCGCTCAGAACACTGCGGCCGAGCCCAGGTACTGCTCGGCGAAGGCCGCCGCGGCGGCAGGCGAGGTGAACAGGCGGCGCAGCCGGGCGATCGTGGTGCCGGCCCGGAAGGGATCGCCCGAGGCGACCCCGTGGTAGATGTCCGACAGCCACTGCGAGAACTCCTGGTAGTCCCACACCCGCCGCAAGGACGCCTCCGAGTAGCCGTCCAGGCCGCTCCCGTCGCCCCGGGTGAGGTGCCCGACGAGCGCGTCGCCGAGCAGGAACGCGTCGTGCAGGGCGAGGTTCATGCCCTTGGCCGCGATCGGCGCCGTGAGATGACCGGCGTCTCCGGCCAGCAACAGCCGTCCGTGGACGAGGGGTTCGACGACGTAGTGGTGCATGTCCAGCACGCGTTTCTCGATCAGCCGCCCCTCGGTCAGCGGCGGCGCGCCGGCCGCGCCGAGCCGGGTGCGCAGCTCGGCCCAGACCCGCTCGTGCGGCCAGTTCCCGGGATCGTCGCCGGGCGGGCACTGCAGGTAGTAGCGGGTGACCTCGGGGCTGCGGGCCATGTGCCCGGCGAAGCCGTTCGGGTGGACGCCGAACAGGACGCAGTCGGAGGAGGGCGGGGCCTCGGCCAGCAGTGCCAGCCAGCCGATGCCGTCGTCCTGCCGGGCGATCCGTGTCCCCTCCGGGGGCATCGCGTCCCGGGTCACCCCGCGCGCGCCGTCGCAGCCCGCGACGAACTCGCAGCGCAGCAGCCGCCGTTCACCGGTCTCCGGGTCCCGGTACGACACCGCGGGCCGGTCCGAGTCCAGGTCGTGCAGTTGAACGTCGCGCACACCGAAGCGGATGTCGCCGCCGCGTACGTCGGCGTACTCCCGCACCAGGTCCGTCACCAGCAACGGCTGCGGGTAGACGTAGTGGTGGTGGCCCGTGAGGTCGCCGTAGGAGAGCCGGAACCGTTCGCCGCCGAAGCGGAACTCGCAGGTGTCGTGCGTCTGGGCCCGCTCCAGCAGGTTCGCCGCCAGGCCGCGCCGCGCGAGTTCACGCACCGCCCATTCCTCGATCACGCCGGCTCTCGGCCGGGTCTCGATGAACTGCCTGCTCTCGGTCTCCAGGACCACACAGTCGACGGAGGCGTCCCGCAGGATCGTGCCGACGGTGAGCCCGGCGGGCCCGGCGCCCACGACGACGACCGTACGGCGTTCCTCGGGCGTGGAGTCGGGGTGGGGGGAGGGGTGCGTCACCCCGGCATTATGACGGTGTCCCGTCAGCCACGGCGGAGTTGCCGCGGCTGACGGGACACCGGGTGAGGTGCGGGGTCAGTGCGCCGGAGCGTCGGTGACCACGACCTCCTCGATGCTGCGCTCGATCGCCTCCGGCTTCGAGGCGGTGGCCTTGGCCCAGTAGTAGATGGCCAGGGAGAACACCGCGACCACCGCGATGTCCCAGTACAGCGGGATGGTGCCGTTGCCGCCGAAGGTGCTCAGGTAGGAGATCACACCGAGGCCGGCCAGGTAGCCGGGCAGCCACTGCGCGGCCTTGAAGTCCAGCCGGGGCGCGTCGGGCAGGTTCTTGCGGATCGCGTACCAGGCGTAGGAACCGAGCAGCACGTAGCCGATCAGGATCGCGCAGCCGAGCCGCCACAGGGTGTCCCAGCCGGACCAGAAGATGATCAGGTTGGCGACCACGAACGACAGCGGCGAGACGAACTTGCCGAAGGGCAGCCGGTACGGGCGCTCGTGGTGCGGCAGGCGGTCGGCGAAGACGCCGTACGCCAGCGGTGCGCCCGCGTACATCAGGACGCTCGCCGAGGTGATGAAGCTGACCAGCTCCTGCCAGCTGGGGAACGGCAGGAAGCAGATCACACCGGTCACGAACGAGATCACCAGGCCGAACCACGGCACACCGCGCTTGTCCGTCTTGGCGAACGCCTTCGGCGCGTAACCGTTCTTGGCCAGGCCGTAGGAGATGCGGGAGGTGGCGGTGGTGTAGATCAGGCCGGTGCCGCCGGGGGAGATGATCGCGTCTGCGTACAGGACGAAGCTCAGCCAGCCGAGGCCCACCAGCGTGGCCAGACCCGCCCAGGGGCCGCTGATGCCGGGGAAGTCGAGCTTCGCCCAGCCGTGCGCGAAGGAGCTGTGCGGCAGCGCGACGATGAACACGACCTGGAGCAGGATGTAGATCACCGAGCCGATCGCGACCGAACCGAGGGTCGCGCGGGGCAGGTCACGCTTCGGGTTGCGGCTCTCGCCGGCCAGCTGGATCGCCTGCTCGAAGCCGAGCAGCGCGAAGATGATGCCGCTGGAGCTGATCGCACCGAGGACGCC
Source organism: Streptomyces sp. NPDC001410 (assembly GCF_042895235.1). Lineage (NCBI taxonomy): Bacteria > Bacillati > Actinomycetota > Actinomycetes > Kitasatosporales > Streptomycetaceae > Streptomyces > Streptomyces sp. NPDC001410. The sequence goes on along the minus strand of NZ_JBIAWE010000024.1, from coordinate 110,778 downwards.
CTTGGCGCCGAAGGGCGCGAAGCCCTCGGAGGTGAAGTTGCCCGGGTGGAAGTTGCCGATGGCGATGACGAAGATCGCGGCGAGCGGGACGGCGATCTTCCACCAGGTGGCGGCGCTGTTGGTGTGGGCGAGGACACGGACACCGAGGAAGTTGACCGCGACGAAGACCGCCATGAGGACGACGGCGGTGACGATGCCGCTCGCGGTGAGCGTTCCGTCCGCGCGCTGCAGCCCGTCGGCCCAGCTCCAGTGCTTGGCGTAGCCGATCATGGCCTCGACCTCGATCGGTGCCACGGTGGCCGCCTGGAGCCAGGCGAACCAGCCGAACGACATGCCGGCCAGGCCGCCGAAGGCGTAGTGCGGGTAGCGGGCCGTGCCACCGGCCACCGGGAACATGCCGCCGAGCTCGGCGTGCACCAGGGCCAGCAGCCCGATGGCCACCGCGCCGATCACCCACGAGATGATCGCCGCAGGGCCGGCGACCACGACCGCCTTCTCGGCGCCGAACAGCCAGCCGGAGCCGATGATGGAGCCCACGGAGGCCCACATCAGACCGATCAGGCCGACGTCACGGCGTAGACCGCCCTGGTCCTTCGTGGTTATGGGCGCTGCATGGTCGACTTTCACCATGTCAAGTGGCCTCTCAGATCGTTTAACACAGGCTTAACGAACAACAGCGCCACACAGTAGGGAGCCTTTCCGTGCTGACAAAAGGCTCTTGGTGAAGTCTTGACCTCGGATCTTGCCCCTCTTGGTCTCGGCATTCACACAGGTCAGAGGGTGACTCGAATGTCAATATTCAGTGGTGAATTGTGAGAAGAAGGTGAGACAGGTCAGCTCAGAAGGGGAATTTCGATCGCCGGGCAGCGGTCCATGACCATGTCAAGTCCGGCCGCCCGGGCCCGCCCGTGGGCGGCCTCGTCCACCACTCCGAGCTGGAACCAGACCGCCTTCGCGCCCTTGGCGACGGCCTCGTCGGCGACCGCTCCGGCCAGTTCGCTGTTGACGAAGACATCGACGACGTCGACCTCGAAGGGGATGTCCGCGAGGGAGGCGTAGCCCTGCTCGCCGTGCACCGTCTCCGCCTTCGGGTGCACCGGCACGATCCGCTTGCCATAGCGCTGCAGCACCTGCGCCACGCCGTACGCGGCCCGCCGCCGGTTGGCGGACAGGCCGACCACCGCCCAGGTGTCGCCCAGCTCGGTCAGAATCCTGCGGATCGTCGCTTCGTCGCCGTACACGGCCGCCTCCTCGGGCTTCGGTGACTGTCGTCGGGGCAAAACAGCGCCCATCAGGTGCTGATTCCCCCCGGAACCCCGCCACGGTGACCGGAATCGGCGCAAGGTGCCTGCGTACGGCCCTCCGCACGCCTACGCTCGGGCCGTGCTGCGCATCCTCGACGCCCGAACCGGTGAGCCCGTCGCCGCCGCGCCCGCCCGGCGTGGCCTGACCCGTATCGAGGCCTATGCCTCCGGCCTCGATCTGACGGCCCTGCGGGTACTGCTCACCGCCGACGTCCTGGTCCGCGCCCTGGAACTCGGCGGTACCCCCGTCTGGACGATCCTCACCGCACCCCACCGGCACGCCGAACTCCGCACGGCCGCGACGCACCTCGCCATCCGCCCCTTCGAGGACGGCCGCGACCTCGCGTCCGGGCTGGGAGAGGCGCAGGTGATCCACGTGGTGGCCGAGGACACCGCGACCATGCCGAGTGAGGGCCCCCTGCTGACGGTCGCCCCGGCCGTATGGACGGCGGCGGAACCGGGGGACGACGAGCGGCTCGGCCGGTCGGGCGGATCGCCGCGCGGTGGCGCGGGTACGGGCGGACACGGCTCGGACACCGCTTCGGACGCGCCACCCGACACCGCCACCACGGCCGGGGAGGCCCCCGCGCCCCGCTCGTCAGGTGACCAGCCCCCTCTCGGCCTCCCGGCCCTCCTCTCCGATCCCACTGCCCTGCGTCTCGCCCTCCTCTCCGTCCCCCGGAACACGGCGGCACGGCTGGACGCCGACGGACTCGGAGCGGCGGCGCAGAGCCTCGCCCGCTGGCGGCGGGCCGTCGCCGGCTGGGCGCGGCAGCCCTCGCGGCCAGTACCTGATGCGGTGCGGGTGCGGCTGCGGGCCGCGTGGGAGGACGATCTGGACCTGCCCGGGGTGCTGGCAGTGCTGCGGGACGTGGAGAGCGCGTCGGAGCTGTCCGACGGTGCCCGGTTCGAGACGTATGTGTACGCGGACCGCCTGCTCGCCCTCGACCTCGCCCGTGACCTCGGGAGCTTCGCGTGATCGAGCGTGCGGGCGCGGGCCCGCTGCGCCGGCTGGTCGTCCTGCGGCACGCCAAGTCCGCCTGGCCAGAGGGTGTCGAGGACCACCGGCGTCCGCTCGCCCCGCGCGGCCTGCGGGACGCCCCGGCCGCCGGGCGCGCCCTCGCCGAGGCCGACTGCCTGCCCGACCTCGCCCTGTGCTCCACCGCCGTACGCGCCCGCCGCACCTGGGAACTGGCCTCCGCCCAGTGGGGCACGCCGCCCCCGGTGCGCTACGACCGCAGGCTGTACGGGGCGGACGTACCGGAACTGCTGGAGGTCGCGCGCGAGGCGCCGCGCGAGGTGGAGACGCTGCTGCTGGTCGGGCACAACCCCGGGTTGGAGGAGCTGGTCCTGGAGCTGGCCGGGGACGGACTGGAGGACACGCTCGAACAGGTGCGGGTGAAGTTTCCGACCTCCGCGATCGCCGTACTGACCTGGCGCGCCACGGGCTGGCCGGCCCTGGCCCCGGGCACCGCCCTGCTGACCTCGTTCATCGTGCCGCGGGGCAGGAAGGAGAAGGAGTAGCCGGACCCGGCGGACGCGCACCGCGATCAAGGGCGGCCCGGCGCTCGCATAGGCTGACGGAATGCAGGACGAGTACCGCACCGTAGCCCGCGCCGGCGTGCACGAGACCGAGATCAACCGTTCCCGTTTCCTGTGCGCCCTCGCCCCGGCGGCCACCGAGCAGGAGGCCCAGGAGTTCGTCGCGGCCGTCCGCAAGGAGCACGCCGACGCCACCCACAACTGCTGGGCGTACGTCATCGGCGCCGACGCGTCCGTGCAGAAGGCCAGCGACGACGGCGAACCGGGCGGCACCGCCGGCGTCCCCATGCTGCAGATGCTGCTGCGCCGCGAGATGCGGTACGTCGTCGCCGTCGTCACCCGGTACTACGGCGGTGTGAAGCTCGGCGCGGGCGGGCTCATCCGGGCCTACGGCGGAGCGGTCGGCGAGGCCCTGGACGAGGTCGGCACGCTCACCCGGCGCCGCTTCCGGCTGGCCACGGTGACCGTCGACCACCAGCGCGCCGGCAAGATCCAGAACGACCTGCGCGCCACCGGGCGGGAGGTCCGGGACGTCCACTACGGCGAGGCCGTCACCATCGAGATCGGCCTGCCGGACGCCGACGTGGACGCCTTCCGCGCCTGGCTGGCCGATGCGACGGCGGGCTCGGCCGGGTTCGAACTGGGCGGCGAGGCCTACGGAGACGCGTGAGGTCCGGCGCCCGTAAGGGGTCGGCCGGACCGCACGCCTCTCAGACGTTCACGCCTCCTCGGAGACCGTGCACCGCGGGCGGGGAATGCCCAGCGCGCACAGGGCGCCGACCAGGACCACGGCGACGCCGACCCACACCGCGGGGTGCAGGCCGTCGACGAACTCCTGGGGGCTGCGGGTGCTGCCGTGCGCCACGAACACCGTGCTGAGGACGGCGATGCCGAGCGCCCCGCCGATCTCCCGGACGGTGGTGTTCGCGCCGGAGGCCTTGCCCGCGTGCTCCTTGGCGACCGAGGCGAGCACCACCGCCGCCGTGGGCGCGAAGACGAAGCCCATGCCGATGCCCGCGACGATCATCGGGCCGACCATGGCCGAGTAAGCGGTGTCGGTGTCCGCGACCAGGTTGATCCAGCCGAGGCCCACCCCCTGCAGGAACAGGCCGAGCGCCATCAACCGGCCGCCGCCGACCTTGTTCGTGAGCACACCGGCGACGGGCGCGACGAACATCGGCATCAGCGTCCAGGCCAGGGTGCGCACACCGGCCTCCAGCGGGGTCCGCGGGGGCACGATCTGCAGGTACTGGGCGAGCAGGAACAGCGAGCCGAAGACACCGAAGTACATCGCCGCGGAGACGATGTTGGTGAGCGTGAAGGCCCGTATCCGGTAGAAGGACAGGGGCAGCATCGGCTGCGCGGCCCGGGCCTCCCAGAGCACGAACACGGCGAGCAGCACCGCACCCCCGGCGAAGGCGCCCAGCACCTTCGCCGAACGCCAGCCGTCCGTGTCGCCGTGCACGATGCCCCACACCACCGCGCACAGTCCGGCAGCGGCCAGCAGCATGCCGACCAGGTCGAGGCGGATCCCCGGCAGCGAGCTCTCGCGCAGCGTCAGCAGGATGAGGGGGACGGCGACGACGCCCACCGGCACGTTGATCCAGAAGATCCACCGCCAGTCCAGCCCGTCGACCACCGCACCGCCGACCACCGGGCCCATCGCGACGGCCAGGCCGCTGATCCCCGACCACAGGCCCAGCGCCAGCCCGCGCATCCGGTCCGGCACGGCCTGGGACAGCAGGGTCAGCGACAGCGGCATCACGGCCGCCGCGCCGAAGCCCTGGATCGTACGGAAGGTGATCAGCTGGGCGCTGGTGTCGGCCAGGCCGCAGCCCGCGGAGGCCAGCGTGAACACGATGATGCCGAGCACGAACACCTGCCGGCGGCCGAACCGGTCACCGAGCGCGGCCCCCGTCATCAGCAGGCACGCGAAGCTGAGGACGTAGGCGTTGACGAACCACTGGAGTTCCTGGGTGTCGGCCTTCAGGTCGACGGCCAGGGTGTGCAGGGCCGTGGACACGACGAGGTTGTCGAGCGCGACCATGAACATCGGCACGCTGCAGGCGACGATCGCGAGCCAGAGCGGAGCGCGCCGACCCGTGCGCTCCGGGTCGGCGACGACCGGATCGTCGAGGACCGGGTTTTCTTCGGACAGCGTCATGACGGGGGTCTCCTGATGAGGGTGAGCGGGGTCAGGCGTTCGTGTTCTGCTCGGCCAGCCGCCGCTTGGCGTCCGACCAGTCGATGGGCAGCTCCGCCGCCGGGACCTCCCAGAACGTGAAGACCGACTGCTTCATCGTGGGCCGCAGACCGGTCATGATCGACTTGTGCGGCTCGGTCCGTGCGTACGTGTACAGCGCGTCTTTGTCCTGCCAGGCGGACAGCGTCCAGAACGTGCGCTTGAAGGGTTCGGCGATCAGCGAGGCGCCGTAGGCGCCGGGCGCGCCGGAGACCTGCCGCCAGGCGATCAGGGACTTGAGGAAGAAGCGCGGTACGTCCTTGAGGGAGCGGACCTCCAGACGGGACGCCATGACGAACGCCTCGGCATCCGGCGCGGGCTTGTTGACGGTGGTCCAGGGCAGGGTCGGCATGGCTGCGGCCTTCTCGGGTCAGAGGCAGGGCGAGGGGAGGGATCCAAAATTGGATACCTCTACTATCCATGTTAGACAGTAGAGGTATCCAGTTTTCAAGAGTGGAGCCGATCCGATGCGCATGTCCGAGCTGAGCCGCCGCAGCGGCGTCTCCGTCACGACGATCAAGTACTACCTCCGTGAGGGCCTGCTCCCGGCCGGCCGGCAGACCGCCGCGACCCAGGCCGAGTACGACGAGCAGCACCTGCGCCGGCTCCGTCTGATCCGCGCGCTGACCGGTGTGCGCGGGCTGTCCGTCAGCACCACCCGGGACCTCCTCGAAGCCCTGGACCAGCACACCGGCGACACGCACCTCACCCTCGGCCTCGCCCTCGGCGCGATCCGGCTGGCCGAGGAGCCCGCCGAGCAGGCTCCCGAGGCGGCCGAAGTCGACGCACTGGTCAAGGAGTTGGGCTGGGACGTGCACGAGTCGGCGCCCGCCCGTGCCGCGCTCGCCGAGACCCTGGCCTCCCTGCGCTCGCTGGGCATCCCGCGGGACTGGCACACCCTGCTGCCCTACGCCCGGCTCGCCGAGCGGACCGCGGTCCTCGACCTCGACCAACTGAACGGCATCGAGGACCCGTTGGAGCTGGCCGAGCACGCGCTGCTGCTGACCGTCCTCCTGGAGCCCGCGCTGCTGGCGCTCAGGCGCATGGCCCAGGAGAACGAGTCGGCACGGCGGCACACCGGGCACTGAGACGCGTCAGGACAGCTCGCGCAGGATCTCGGCCGCGGCCTGGGACCCCGCCGAGAACGCGGCCTCGTGGGACCCGATCAGGTCCGGGCCCAGCTGCTTGGAGTGGAAGTACGACCCGCCCGGCTTGACCTGGCCGCCCTCGTTGGCGTCGTAGATCACGGACTGCCGGGCGCGCAGCGCCATGTCGATGACCGGGTGGGTGTAGTCGAACTCGCGGATGACCGTCCCCGGGTCGACCGGGCGGGGCGGGTCGAGGGTGACGAAGTAGTCCCGCTCGGCCTCGAAGCGCCGTTCCGGTGCGCGACAGCCGTGGCGCCGTCGTCGCCGCCGTCGGAGCGGTCGGGCGCGTCGACCTCATCCAGCCGGTCCGCCTGCTGCCCCACGTCCGCGCCGCCGCCGAGGCCGTCACCCGGAGCACCCGCCCGAACGGCTGGCGGGACGCCGAGGTCGGCACGTGACGCGCACGACAACCGTCTGGTCGTGCAGCGGCCGACTTTTGTTCACATCAAGGTGATTTACCGGCATACCAGGCACGGTTGCCGGTCGTGCATCGAGGTCCGTGGTGGATCAGGTGTGCCGAGGCATTAGCGTGGTGGGTGCTGTGCGCGAGCCTGTCCGGGTTCGTGTGGGTCCTTGAGGTGTGGATGGGGTAGTCGTGCGGGCCGGAGCGGTTTCGTGAGAGTGCTGCACACGTCCGACTGGCATCTCGGCCGGGCCTTCCACCGGGTGAGCATGCTCGGAGCCCAGGCCGACTTCATCGGCCACCTCGTCACCACCGTGCGCGAGCACGCGGTGGACGCGGTGGTCGTGTCCGGGGACGTGTACGACCGCGCGGTACCCCCGCTCGCCGCGGTCGAGCTGTTCGACGACGCCCTGCACCGCCTCGCCGCCCTCGGCGTGCCCACGGTGATGATCTCCGGCAACCACGACTCGGCGCGCCGCCTCGGTGTCGGCGCCGGACTCATCGACCGCGCCGGCATCCATCTGCGCACCGAGCCGTCCGCCGTCGGCACCCCGGTCGTGCTGGCCGACGCCCACGGCGACGTGGCCTTCTACGGGCTGCCGTACCTCGAACCGGCGCTGGTGAAGGACGAGTTCGCGGTGGACAGGGCCGGCCACGAGACCGTGCTCGGCGCCGCCATGGACCGCGTCCGAGCCGACCTCGCCGGCCGCCCGCCGGGCACCCGCTCCGTCGTCCTCGCCCACGCCTTCGTCACCGGCGGCCAGGTCAGCGACAGCGAGCGGGACATCACCGTCGGCGGAGTGGCCGCCGTGCCCGCCGGGGTCTTCGACGGCGTCGACTACGTGGCGCTCGGCCATCTGCACGGCTGCCAGACGATCACCGAGCGGGTGCGCTACTCCGGCTCCCCGCTCGCGTACTCCTTCTCCGAGGCCGACCACCGCAAGAGCATGTGGCTCGTCGACCTGGACGCCACCGGCGCGGTCACCGCCGAGCGGCTCGACTGCCCGGTGCCGCGCCCGCTGGCCCGCGTCCGGGGCGCCCTGGACGACCTCCTCGCCGACCCCGCTCTCGCCCGCCACGAGCACGCCTGGGTCGAGGCCACCCTCACCGACCCGGTCCGCCCCGCCGAGCCCATGGCCCGGCTCACCGAGCGCTTCCCGCACACCCTCAGCCTGGTCTTCGACCCGGAACGGGCCCCGGACGACCCCGAGGTGTCGTACGCCCGGCGCCTGGCCGGCCGCAGCGACCAGCAGATCGCCCAGGACTTCGTGGCCCATGTGCGCGGCGCCGGGCCCGACGAACAGGAGGCGGCCGTGCTCGGCGAGGCCTTCGACGCGGTGCGCGCCGACGACGCGGTCCGGGAGGTGGCCCGGTGAGGCTGCACCGGCTCGACATTACCGCCTTCGGCCCCTTCGGCGGCTCCCAGAGCGTCGACTTCGACGCGCTGTCCGCCGCCGGGCTCTTCCTGCTGCACGGCCCCACCGGCGCGGGCAAGACCTCCGTCCTGGACGCCGTCTGCTACGCGCTCTACGGCTCCGTGCCCGGCGCCCGGCAGAGCGGCCAGGGCATGCACCTGCGCAGCGACCACGCCGAGCCCGGCACCCGCACCGAGGTACGCCTCGAACTCACCGTCGCCGGACGCCGGTTGGAGATCACCCGGCAGCCGCCCTGGGAGCGCAAGAAGCTGCGCGGCACGGGCACCACCGTCGACAAGGCCCAGACCTGGCTGCGCGAGTACGACGCCACAGCCCGCGCCTGGAAGGACCTCAGCCGCTCCCACCAGGAGATCGGCGAGGAGATCACCCAGCTGCTCGGGATGAGCCGCGAGCAGTTCTGCCAGGTCGTCCTGCTGCCCCAGGGCGACTTCGCCCGCTTCCTGCGCGCCGACGCCGAGGCCCGCGGCCGCCTCCTCGGCCGTCTCTTCGACACCCAGCGCTTCGCCGACGTCGAGAAGCGGCTCGCGGAGCGCCGGCGCACGACCGAGGCCCGGGTACGGGAGGGCGACGCCGCGCTCCTCGCCGACGCGCACCGCATGCAGCAGGAGGCGGGCGACGCGATGGAGCTGCCCGAGCTGAGCCCCGGCGAGCCCGGCCTGGCCGAGGCCGTCCTCGGTGCCGCGGCCGTGGCCCGCAGCACCGTGCGGGAGCGCCTCACCGTCGCCCACAGCCGGCTGGCCGCCGCCGAGTCCGGCCGGGCCGCGGCGCAGCGCACCCTGGACGACGTACGCGAACTCGCCCGGCTGCAGGGCCGGTTCGCCGAGGCCCGGCAGCGGGCCGAACGCCTTCAGGACCGGGCCGGCGCCCACCGGGAGGCCCAGGAGCGCATGGCGCGCGCCCGTAAGGCGGAGGCGGTGGCGCCCGCGCTGGAGCTGCGGGAGGCCGCCGAGACCCAGCACGGCGCGGCCGCCGAGGTCGAGGCACGAGCACGCCGTACGCTTCCCGGCTCCTATGCCGACGCAGGCCCCGCGGGCCTCGCGGCCGCAGCCCGCCGCGCCGCCGAGGAGCTGGGCGGTCTCGAGTCGGCCCGGCGCGCCGAACGGCGGCTCGCCGAACTGGTAGAGGAACGGGCCGGGTTGGACCGGCAGGAGCGTGCCGACGAGGACGTGCTGCGCGAGGCCGACGCCTGGCTCGCCGAGTGGGACGCCACGCGCGCGGCCCTGCAGTCCCGCACCGAGTCCGCGCAGGAGGCGGCCACCCGCGCCGAACAGCTCGCCGTCCAGCGCGAACCCGCACGACGGCGCCTGCACGCCGCACGGACCCGGGACGAGCTGGCCGCCGACCTGGAGGAGGCACAGCGCCGGGCCCTCGCCTCCGGACAACGCGCCCTGGACGCCCGCACCCACTGGCTGGACCTCAAGGAACAGCGCCTGACCGGCATCGCCGCCGAACTGGCCGCACACCTCACCGACGGCGAACCCTGCGCCGTCTGCGGAGCCACCGCACACCCCGCCCCGGCCCGCAAGGTCGCCGGACACGTCGACCGCGAGACCGAGGAACGCGCCCAGGCCGCCCACCGGCGCGCCGAGGAACAGCACACCGAGGACGAACGGCGCCTCGGCGTCGTACGCGAGGCCCTGGCCGCCGCCACCGCCGAGGCCGGTGACACCCCCACCGCGCGGCTCGCCGCCGAGGCCGACCGGCTGGAGCAGGACTACGCGCGCGCACGCCGCGACGCCTCCGCCCTGCACGCCGCCCAGGAGGAGCTGCGCAAGGCCGAGCGCGAGCGCGAGCAGCGCCTTCAGGCCCGCCAGGAGGCCGCCGTACGGGCCGCCTCCCGGCTCACCCGGCGCGAGACCCTGGAACGTGAACACGCCCACCTGGAGCAGGAGTTGACGCAGGCGCGCGGAGCCGCGACCAGCGTGGCCGACCGCGCCGCACAGCTGGAGCGGCAGGCGACGCTGCTCACCGACGCCGCCCACGCCGCGAGCGCCGCACAGGACGCCGCGCAGCGGCTCAAGGACGCCGACGCCCGCCTCGCCGACGCCGCCTACCGCGCCGGCTTCGACACCCCGCAGGCCGCGGCCGCCGCCCTGCTGGACGACGTGGCCCACCGCGACCTCCAACACCGCCTGGACGCCTGGCAGTCGGAGGAGGCGGCCGTACGCGCCGTGCTGGCCGAGGCCGACACCGCGGCCGCCGCGCAGCAGCCGCCCGCCGACCTCGCCGAGGCGGAGCGGACGGCGGCCGAGACGGAACGCCGGCTGCGGGCGGCCGCCTCCGCACGGGACGCGGCCGCCCGCTGCTGCACCGAGCTGGACCGCCTCTCCGCCCGTGCCGCCGCGGGAGTACGCGCACTCGCCCCGCTGCGCGCCGAGTACGACCGGGTGGCCCGCCTGGCCGCGCTCACGGCGGGCACCTCCGCGGACAACGAACGCAAGATGCGCCTGGAGTCGTACGTCCTGGCGGCCCGCCTGGAGCAGGTCGCCGCCGCCGCGACCGCACGGCTGCAGCACATGTCGTCCGGCCGCTACACCCTCGTCCACTCCGACGACCGCACCGGACGTGGCCGCAGCGGCCTCGGGCTGCACGTCGTGGACGCCTGGACCGGCCGCGAGCGGGACACCGCCACCCTGTCCGGCGGCGAGACCTTCTTCGCCTCCCTCGCCCTCGCCCTGGGCCTCGCCGACGTCGTCACCGACGAGGCCGGAGGCGTCCGCCTGGACACCCTCTTCATCGACGAGGGCTTCGGCAGCCTCGACGACCAGACCCTGGACGAGGTCCTGGACGTCCTCGACTCGCTGCGCGAACGCGACCGCAGCGTCGGCATCGTCAGCCATGTCGCCGACCTGCGCCGCCGGATCCACGCCCAGCTGGAGGTCGTCAAGGACAGGTCGGGGTCGTCGCTGCGGCAGCGGGGCGGGTGACGGTCAGCGGCCGAGCGGACGCCGGGGCAGGGGCGAGGAGTACACCACGCTCGTGGTCACCGAACCCAGCGCGCCGATCCGGCCGGAGATCTCCTCCAGATGCGGCATCGACCGCGCGGCGACCTTGATGACGAAGCAGTCGTCACCGGTCACGTGGTGGGCCTCGAGGATCTCCGGAGTCGCCGCCACCAGGTCGTGGAAGGGCTTGTAATTGCCGTTCGGGTAGCGGAGCCGGACGAACGCGAGGATCGGCAGGCCGAGCCGCTCGGGGTCCACGACCGCCGCGTACCCCTGGATGACACCGGCCTCCTCCAGTCGGCGCACCCGTTCGGTGACCGCGCTCGGCGACATCGAGACGGCGCGCGCCAGTTCGGCGTAGCTGGCCCGGCCCTCCCGCTGGAGGACCTCGAGGATGCGCCAGTCGGTGGCGTCCGGGGAATACACGGTCATCCCGGATGGATAGCAGGGAAATTCCCGGCCGATCAAGGGGAACCCCGGGGATCCCCGCTTCAGGGACCCGGCCGAGCGCCATAGATTTCTGGCCATGATCACCAACTCCGTGAACCCCGTCCTGCGGGTCGCGCCCGCCGCCCCCGCCGAGGCAGCCGCCCACTTCCGGGCCAGTCTCGCCTTCCACGCCGACGTCTCGGACGTGGCCGCCGCGCTCGCGGCCGACGGCGACCCCGGCTTCGTCGTACTCGACTCCCGCTCGACCGAGTCCTGGGACCAGGGGCACGTCCCCGGCGCGGTCCACCTGCCCACCGCGCTCATCCCCGAGCAGGCCGAGCAACTCCTCGACAAGTCCGTACCCGTGGTGACGTACTGCTGGGGCCCCGGCTGCAACGGCGCCACCCGCGCCGCGCTCGCCCTGGCCGAACTCGGCTACCAGGTCAAGGAGATGCTCGGCGGCTTCGAGTACTGGGCACGGGAGGGCTTCGCCTACGAGACCTGGCAGGGACCGGCACGCCGGGACGCCGACCCGCTGACCGCACCCGTGGACGGCGAGTGCGGCTGCTGACGCCCGCCGTGTAGGTTCTGCGCATGGCTCGATACGCGGATCCAGGCGCACTGGAGTGGGTGGAGTCGGGCGGTGGCCCGCTGATAGCCGTACCGGAGACGGTGCTGCCGTTCTGGGCGGGCGCCGACAGCGAGGAGCTCGCCACGGACTACGACCGCGCGTGCGAGGTCGACGGCTACGTCGGCCTGCTCCCGGTCGGCGACAGCACCGCCCTCGTCTTCGGCGACGAACCCGCCTCCACCTCGTACCTGCCCGACCACGGCACCTTCGTGCGCTGGTCCGCCGCGAACTCCGAGAGCGAGCTGCTGGCCCAGATCCCCGGCGCGCTCCACGCGGCCGTGTGGGAACACGAGATCCGCTGGAACGTGCCCGGCCCGGTGGTGCTGTTCGACTCGGCCTGGCCGGGCGGCGCGGCGGAGGGCGAGGAGCACCTGCGCGTGCCGCTGCAACCGGGCCCGTACGCGGTGCGCGCGGCCTACGCCCAGCCCGGCCCCGAGACCTGGGTCGGGCTGGTCCAGCTCAGACGGCTCGCGGACTGAGCCGGGGCGCGCCCGCCGTCAACGCAGGCCGTCGAAGGTGATGTTGAGGTGGCGCGGGCCGCGCAGCACGGCGTTCGGGCGGTAGGGCGGCGGGTCCTCGACCAGCTGGGGGTTGTCGAGCCGCCGGGCCAGTTCGGCCAGCGCGATCTGGGCCTCCAGCCGAGCCAGCGGAGCGCCGAAGCAGCTGTGGATGCCGCTGCCGAACCCGAGGTGCTGGATGTCCCCGCGGTCCGGGTCGAACCGGTCGGGATCGGGGAAGCGCTCCGGGTCCCGGTTGCCCGCGGCCAGGACCAGCCAGATCCGCGAGCCCTTGGGGATGGTGACGCCGCGCACCTCGATGTCGGTGATGCAGGTGCGCTGCGGCACGAGCTGCACCGGCGGTTCGTAGCGCAGGAGTTCCTCGACGATCTTCACGGACAGGCCCGGGTCGTCACGCAGCCGCTGGAGGTGCTGCGGGTACCGCAGCAGCGTGAGCATGCCGTTGGTGATCAGGTTGACGGTCGTCTCGTGACCGGCGATGAGCAGCAGCACCGCCGTGCTCAGCACCTCCATCGCGGTCATCGCGCCGTCCGGACCGTGGCTGTTCACCAGGTCGGACAGCATGTCGTCCTGCGGTTCCCTGGCGCGCTTCTCCACCAGCCCGTTCAGGTACATACCGAGCTGCAGCCGGGCCTCCTGCGCGGTCTTCATGGCCTCGGCGCTCGCGCGGGTGTCGGGGTCCAGGCCGGCGACGATCGGGTCCACCCAGGAACGGAAGCGGGGTTCGTCCTCGCGCGGCACGCCCAGCAGCCGGCAGATCACGGTCACCGGGAAGGGGTACGCGAACTGGTCGACCACGTCGATCTGCCGTGCGTCCCCGAACCCGTCGATCAGGCCGGTGACGATCTGGGCGAGTTCGCCGCGCATCGAGTCGATCCGGGTGGGCCGGTGCGGCGGACCGAAGGAGCTGTTGGCGATCCGCCGCAGCCGGTCGTGCTCCGGCGGGTCGAGCCGGATGAAGCTCGGCGGCAGCCCCGTCGCCTCCGCCCCCGACAGCTCGTCGTCGCCCGGGGCGGTGACGTTGGCCGCGTCGGAGCTGATCCGCGGGTCGTGGAGCAGGTTCTTGATGTCCCAGTACGAGCTGATGACGTACGGACCGTCCTCCTCCTCGTGCAGCACCGGGGTCTTGCGCAGCTCCTCGTACAGCGGATACGGGTTGGCGCGGTTCGCGAAGTCGGTGATCTGACTCAGGAGCGAGGCGTGCGTCATGCGGAGTCCTTGGGGCGTGAAGGTCCGTGGCGGGGGAGCGGGGTCCGGGCGCCGGGTCAGTGGGCCGGGGTGAAGACGAGCTGCCGGTCGGTCGGTGAGTAGCCGCTGAGGGTCACGCCCGGGCCGTGGGTCGGCAGCGACGGGTCGGGGAACTCGGCCGGGACCGGCTGGCGGCCCTCGGGGCGGCGGTCGACCGTCGGGTACTCCACCGGGAACGGCGCACCTCGCTCGATCTCCCGCTGGTAGAACTCCAGCCACCGGGTGTTGTCGAAGCTCACGGCGGCGATCACACGGTCCTGGTAGCCGTACACGCCGACGAACCGGCGATCCGCCAGGGAGCCCTGCGTGATCATGATCTGCTCGCCCATGGGCGGGACGCCCACGGACTTGATGTTCACGCCGAACTGCGACGACCAGAAGGCGGGCACCCACAGGTGCGGGCGGCGGTCGCTGCTGGGGCTGATCATGTTGTGCGCGGCGATCTCGGCCTGCGCGACGGCGTTGCCCCAGTGCTCCAGGGAGAGGAACTGGTAGCCGAACAGCGCGTGCGGGGACCGGGCGACGTCGCCCGCGACGAAGATGTCGTCGGTGACGATGCCCCGGAAGTCGAAGGCGCGGCAGCCCGCGTCACAGGCGATGCCCCGGGGACCCGCGCCGAGCCCCGACCCGGTCAGCCACTCGGTGTTGCGCGTCGAGCCGAGCGAGACGACCACGAGGTCCGTCTCGACGACGCTCTCGTCGGACAGATGGGCGGCCTTCACCCGGCCCACCGAGTCGCCCTCCAGGCCGGTGACCATGACACCGGTGCGCAGGTCGACACCGTTCTCGTGGTACAGCTCGGCGGACACCGCGCCGATCACCCCGCCGAGGGCTCCCGCCAGCGGCGCGCCCGCGCGTTCCGCCACGGTGACCGCGAGGCCCATCTCCCGGCAGGCCGAGGCGATCTCCGACCCGGAGAACCCGGCGCCGATGATGAGGACCCGGCGCGGACCGGCCTTCAGCCGCCGGTACAGGGCGGCCGCGTCGTTCCGGGTCCGCAGCAGGAGGACGCCGTCCAGCTGCGCCTCCGACTCCTTCGGCCAGGGCCGGGCCCGCACACCGGTCGCGATCAGCAGGCGGTCGTACTCGACCTCGTCCCCGTCGGCCAGCCGCACCCGTTTCGCGGTCATGTCGAGCCCCGCCGCCGGGACGCCGAGGCGCCACTTCGCGTCGATCTCGCGGCGCCGGGGCAGCTCGGTATGGAGCGGGTCCGCCTTGCCCAGCAGGACGCTCTTGGACAGCGGCGGCCGGTCGTAGGGATCGTACGGCTCGTCACCGATCAGGGTGAGTTCACCGGCGAAGCCCTCGGCACGCAGCGTCTCGGCGGCCCGCAGGCCGGCCAGCGAGGCGCCCACGATCACGATCCGGCCCTCGCGCCTGAGCCGGCCCACGTAATCAGTGACCATCGGACGCCTCCCGGCCGGACGCGGCGTCGTCACCCGTGCCGTCAAGACCGTCGGCCGTGATCGCCTGCACCGGGCAGGCGGCGACGGCACGGGCCAGTCGCTCGCGCTGTTCCTCCTGCGCCCGCGGGTTGTAGATCAGCGCCTCCTCGCCGTGCATGGCGAAGACGTCGGGCGCGAGGAACGCGCACTGCGCGTACCCCTGACACTTGTTGAGATCGACGACGAGCCTCATCGACGCTCCGTCCTTCAGGTGGCCAGGTCCGGTGCGCGCCACCACGTTCCGCGCGGGCGCCTTCGGACGGCGGTCATGTCCCGCTCGCCAGCATGCGAGCGACGAGGGAGGCCTCGCGCGCTCAGGCACGCCGTTCGAGTGAACGGCTCCGCGGGGTCACGCGGACGCCGTGAGACGCGCCCTGGTGCGACCGCTCGCCACGATGATGTAGACGCTGAGCACCAGCGACCAGGCGGGGAAGACCAGCTCCGCCCAGGGGACGTTCGACGAGACGAGGAGCAGGGTCAGGGCGGTGAGGTAGCCCAGCACCGAGAGCCAGCGCGGGAGCACGCCGAGGCGGTGCCCGATCACCGACATGGAGCACACGAACACGGCCGCCATCCGCATCGCGTACCCCGTGATCAGCGTGTACGCGAGGTGGCGGCCGAAGTCCCAGGTGACCGCCCCGGAGCCGGCTCCCGGGGGGTGCGCGAGGCCCAGCACGGCCGCGCCCGCCGCGGCGGCGGCGAACATCGTGGCGGTGAAGACCAGTCCGCTGCCGAGGAGGACGGTCGCGAGGAACCTGTCCTCGACGGCCCCGACGTGGGCCCGGACGGCGCCGACGAACCACAGGAAGAAGATGCCGGCGAACGGTACGAGCGCGAGTGCGGTCCGCACCGCGTTGCGCTGCGCGGAGTCCGTGAACGCCGGGGCGTCGACCGCGTCGGCCCCCTCGGGAATGCCCAGCCGCAGCAGCACGATCGCCGCCGCCAGCAGCAGCGCGAACAGCACTCCGGCCAGTCCGGCGGCCCGCGGGGTCTCCATCGCCTCCTGACCCGGCCCCTTTCCCTGCATACCCGGCCCGCCTCCTCCGACTCGCCCCTCGCCACCAGCAAGCCGCCCCACCACCGGCTCCGCCACCGGAGGGCGGCCGTACGGCCGAACGGGGTGCGGTCCACTGCCCGGGACCGGGTCGCCCTGCGCAGCAACCCCCTGCCCCTGCGCGGCCGCACCGCGCTCGTCACCGGAGCCGGTAGGCGTGCCGGAATCGGGCACGCGGTGGCGAGGCGGCCGGCCGCGTACGGCGCGAGTGTCCAACTGCATCACCCTGTGCCGCACGACACCGCGATGCCCTGCATACCCGGCCCGCCTTGAACACGGTCAACCCCGGGTCACCGGCGAGGTCAGAGCTGGGACAGCTCGTCCAGCAGGTCGTCCAGGCCCAGCGAACCCTGCGAGAGGGCCGCCATGTGCCAGGCCTTCAGGTCGAAGGCGTCGCCGTGCCGCTCGCGGGCCTTCTCGCGGCCCAGCAGCCATGCCCGCTCACCGAGCTTGTAGCCGATCGCCTGGCCCGGAATGGTCAGGTACCGGGTCAGCTCGCTCTCCACGAAGTCCGCGGGCCGGCTGCTGTGCGCGCCGAAGAACTCCTGGGCCAGCTCCGGCGTCCACCGCTCACCGGGGTGGAACGGGGAGTCCGCCGGGATCTCCAGCTCCAGGTGCATGCCGATGTCGACGATCACGCGGGACGCCCGCATCATCTGCGCGTCCAGGTAGCCGAGCCGCTGCTCCGGGTCGGTGAGGTAGCCCAGTTCGTCCATCAGCCGCTCCGCGTACAGCGCCCAGCCCTCCGCGTTGGCGCTGACCCCGCCGACCGTGGCCTGGTAGCGGGACAGGTCCTTGGCGACGTGGGCCCACTGCGCGAGCTGGAGGTGATGCCCGGGCACGCCCTCGTGGTACCAGGTCGACACCAGGTCGTACACCGGGAACCGGGTCAACCCCATGGTCGGCAGCCAGGTGCGGCCGGGACGCGAGAAGTCCTCCGACGGGGGCGTGTAGTACGGGGCCGCGGCACCGCCGGGCGGGGCGATGCACGACTCCACCTTGCGCACCCGCTCGGCGAGGTCGAAGTGCGTGCCGTCCAGATCCTCGATGGCCTTGTCCATCAGGCCCTGCAGCCACTCCCGGACCTCGTCGACACCCTCGATGTGGCGGCCGTGCTCGTCCAGGTGCGCGAGCGCCACCCACGGGGTCTTGGCGCCGGGCAGGATCTTCTCCGCCTCCTGCTGCATCTCGCCGAGGATGCGGTGGAACTCCGACCAGCCGTACGCGTACGCCTCGTCCAGATCCAGGTCGGTGCCGTTGAAGTAGCGGGACCAGCGCGCGTAGCGCTCGCGGCCCACCGTGTTCGGGGCACCCTCGATGGCCGGCGCGTACACGTCCCGCATCCAGTCCCGCAGCTCCACCACGGCGGCGCTCGCCGCGCGGGCGGCCTCGTCCAGCTCCGCGCGCAGCGCGTCCGGGCCGGCGGCGGCGAAGTCCTCGAACCAGCAGAGGCCCTTTCCGTCGGTGTCCGACCACTCGGTGAGCTGCTCGACGAAGGTCGCGGTCGGCCGCGGCGCCGCGTACAGCTTGCGCTCCAGACCGAGCGCCAGGGACTCCTGGTAGCCCGCGAGCGCCCCCGGCACCGCACGCAGCCGCTCGGCGACGGCCGCCCAGTCCTCCTCCGTCTGCGTCGGCGTGACCGTGAAGACCTCACGCACCGAGTGACCGGGCGTGCTCAGGTTGCCGACCTCGCGCAGGTGCTCGTCGGCCTCGTGCACGGCCAGCTCGGCGGTCAGCCGCTCCCGCAGCAGCCGCCCGCAGCGGCGCTCGACGTCACTGTCCGCGCCGGGCTGCCGCTCCGCCTCGTCGAGCCGGGCGAGGGTGGTCCGCGCCAGCTCCGCGAGGGCCTCCCGGCCCCGCGGCGAGTAGTCGGGCAGCCTGCTCGAACTCTCCTTCACACCGAGGTAGGTGCCGGTGACCGGGTCGAGGGCGATGAGGTCGTCCACATAGGTGTCGGCGACCTGGCGGGGCAGCGGGCTCTGGATCTCAGACATGCCGCCCATCCTCGTACGGGGACTATGCCTGCGTCACCCAGGTATTCGTGATTCCGCTCTGGGCGTGGCCGGAGGCAGCAGCGGCCCGCAGTCCCACTGCTGGAAGATCAACCGGGTCTCCACCCGGGCCACTTCCCGGTGCGCGGTGAACTCGTCCAGCACCAGCCGCTGCAGATCGGCCATGTCCGCCACGGCCACATGCACCAGATAGTCGTCGGGCCCGGTCAGATGGAACACCGTCCGTGACTCCGGCAGCACCCGGATCCGCTCCACGAACGGCCCGACCAGCTCCCGCCGATGCGGCCGGACCTGAACCGACAGCAGGGCCTCCAGACCGCGCCCCAGCTTCGCCGGATCCAGCCGCAGCTGGTGGCCGAGGATCACGCCCGCGCGGCGCAGCCGGGTCACCCGGTCCAGACAGGTCGACGGCGCCACGCCCACCTGCGCGGCGAGATCGCGGTAGGTGGTCCGGGCGTCGTTCTGCAGCAGCCTCAGCAGGTGAAGATCCACCGGATCCAGTACGACAGATTCAGCCATTGGCCGAACGTAGCACGGTGTTCGATTCCGGTGACCCGTCCTGTGTTCAACCTTCCGCCCATGGACACAGCGAGCACGGGTGCCTACGACGCCGTACGCACCGCATCGAGAGCACTGGCCACC
This sequence comes from Streptomyces sp. NPDC001410, assembly GCF_042895235.1. Classification (NCBI taxonomy): domain Bacteria; kingdom Bacillati; phylum Actinomycetota; class Actinomycetes; order Kitasatosporales; family Streptomycetaceae; genus Streptomyces; species Streptomyces sp. NPDC001410. The sequence continues at coordinate 91,779 of NZ_JBIAWE010000024.1, read as the reverse complement.
GAGGCCGTGCACGCCGGCCGCGACGACCTCGCCCGGCAGGGCCTGCACGCCCCGCCCATCGACCTGTCCACCACCTACCCCTCGTACGACAGCCGGGGCGAGGCGGCTCGCATCGACGCCTTCGCCACCGACGGCGCCGACCCGGTGGGCCCGCCGATCTACGGCCGCCTCGGCAACCCGACCGTCGCCCGCTTCGAGACCGCCCTGGCCCGGCTGGAGGGCACCGAGTCCGCCGTCGCCTTCGCCAGCGGCATGGCGGCGCTCAGCGCGGTCCTGCTCGCCCGCTCCGCCATGGGCCTGCGCCATGTGGTCGCGGTACGGCCCCTGTACGGCTGCAGCGACCATCTGCTGACCGCCGGGCTCCTCGGCACGGAGGTGACCTGGACCGACCCGGCCGGCATCACCGACGCGCTGCGCGCCGACACCGGTCTCGTGATGGTCGAGTCCCCGGCCAACCCCACGCTCGCCGAACTCGATCTGTGGGCGATCGCCCACGCCTGCGGCTCGGTCCCGCTGCTCGCCGACAACACCTTCGCCACCCCCGTTCTGCAGCGCCCCGTCGAACAGGGCGCGCGGCTGGTGCTGCACAGCGCCACCAAGTACCTCGGTGGCCACGGCGATGTGCTGGCCGGTGTGGTGGCCTGCGACGAGGAGTTCGCCGGACAGCTTCGGCAGATACGTTTCGCCACGGGCGGTGTCCTGCATCCGCTGGCCGGCTATCTGCTGCTCCGGGGCCTGTCCACGCTGCCGGTGCGGGTCCGGGCCGCCTCCGCGAACGCCGCCGAGCTGGCCGCTCGGCTCGCCGCCGACCCGCGGGTGGCCCGTGTCCACTATCCGCGCCTCGGCGGCGCGATGGTCGCCTTCGAGGTCCACGGCGACCCGCACGAGGTGATCTCCCAGGTCCGGCTGATCACCCCGGCGGTCAGCCTGGGCAGCGTGGACACGCTCATCCAGCACCCCGCCTCCATCAGCCACCGCATCGTCGACGCCGACGACCGGCGCGGCGCCGGGGTGAGCGACCGGCTGCTGCGGATGTCGGTGGGCCTGGAGGACGTCGACGACCTGTGGGCCGACCTGGACCAGGCCCTGGGGGAGCGGGCCGCCACGCCGGTACCGCTCCAGGAAGCCGTGCGCTGACGGGGGTGCGCACGACAACGGCCCGGCGGGAAACCGCCGGGCCGTCCGTCATCGAGCCGGGCTCAGTCGCGGCGGGCCGCCCCGCCGAGCCGCTCCTCACCGCCGCCGAACGGCGTGCGCGCGGCGACCGGGGCGGCGTCCAGGCGGGCCGTGATGACCAGGGTGCCCTCCTCGATCTGGTAGTCCAGGGGCAGCCCGAGACCGCGCATCGCGGCGACCATCCCGGTGTTGGAGGCCTGCGTCACGGCGTAGACGCTCTCGCAGCCCGCCTCCACCGCCATCGCCACCAGGCGGCCGAGGAGTTCGGCGCCGACGCCGCGCCGCTGCCAGTCGTCCTCGATCAGCAGCGCGACCTCGGTCTCGTCGCCGTCCCACAGCAGATGCCCGAGGCCGACGATCCGGCCCGAGGGGGTCTGGGCTGCCAACGTCCGTCCGAACCGGGGGCTGAGCAGGTGGTTCAGATAGCGGTCGGCGTCCCCGACGGGCCCGTGGTACCGCATGCCGAGGGTGCGCTTCGAGCACCGCTCGTGCATCGCCCGGGCCGCCGCCAGGTCACCGGTGTCCGCCCGGCGCACGGCGATGTCGTTGCCCTCGGGCAGCGTCAGCACGTCCTGGCCGCGCGGGATGCGCGGACCCAGTCGGCTGTCCAGCTCCACCAGAGCCCTGGCCCGCGCGAACTCGGTCGGCGTGAACGGCAGATACGGCCGCTCCACGGTGAGCACACCGCCCTCCGGCGCCCGCAGCCGCATCACGGTGTCCTCCAGGACCCCCTCGACCGGCACGGGCTCCGGGCCGCGCCCCCCGCCGACCGGCGTGCCGGGCAGCGAACGGATCGTGCACCGGCCCAGCAACTGCCGGAGCGCCAGCGGCAGTTCCGCGGCGTCCAGCGCGGTGCGCGCCGCGAGGCCGAGGACCCGGGTGGGAACGTCCACCAGGTCGTGGGCGTCGGCCCGCTCGATCCAGGTGGACGCACCACCGGCCAGCGCGACCGCCCGGGTGATCTCGGCCCCCGCCAGCGCCTCGGGCGACCGCAGCAGGAACTCGTCGACCGTGCCGTCGGCCAGCGGATGCGTCTGCAGGCTCAGGATGTCGACCCGCCGCCCGGCCAGCGCCGTGCACAGCGCGGCCAGCGAACCGGGCTCGTCCTTCACCGTCGTCCGCATCCGCCACAGTGTGCCGGTCCCGGCCACGTCCTGCGCGTCCGTTTTCCGTACGGGCCCGGCCGACCGCGCATCGGCGGCCGGCCGGGCACCGGTATCCTCGGCCGGCGGTGCGTGGCCGTGGCGCCGAGCCCACCACGTGTGGAAGCCCGCCGTCGCGGCCAGCACGATCGCCGAGATCATCAGCAGCGCCGGACCGTCGGGCCCGTGCCCGATCAGGTTCGCCACTCCGTCGGCCACGGCAACGGCCGTGAACAGGGCGGCGAGTTCGACGAGGTCCCGCCGCCAGTGGTGCACGGGCCGTCCGTGCTTCGTCCGGGTCACTTGAGACATGTCTGGAGTCATGCACTCACTGTGAAGGAACGGTGTTGCGTGATCACGAACGGTTTGTGACCGATGGGTAAAGCATGCTTCCGCCCTTTTTATTGCGCTTTCTATAGTTGCGGTGGGGCGGGCTTGCCGGTCCGGCTCAGGCGGCCACCTCCTCGGCCAGCGCATCCCGCAGCCGCCGCGCCTGGACGACCAGACGGGAGGAGCCGCCACGCGCGGCGGCCTCCGCCAGGTGCGGCACCTCTCCGCGCGCGCCGGACCGCTCGGCGCACTCCGCCGCCACGGCCATCAGGTCCCCGAGGCCCCGGGCCGCGACGGCCGCCGCCTCCGGGCGGGCGGTCGCCAGACCGGCCAGCGGAACGGGCAGGGCGTGCCGGAGCAGCTCCCATATCGTCGCATTGGCTCCCGTGGCCGCCGCCGTCCGTACCGACTCGGCCAGCCGCTGCGGCTTCACCGCACCGCCCCCCACCAGCTCGCCCAGATCCGCGCCCAGCCGCGCCGCGTCGAGCTGCCCCCGCGCGGCGAGCACCAGCAGGGCGTCCACGGCCGCGAGTCGGTCCTCCTGGTGCCGCGCACCGAGCCCGTACGCCACGCACAGGTGCACGGCCTCGCCCGCCACGCCGCCGGATTCGGCGAGCAGCGGAAGGACGCCGGTACCGCGCTCGTCGTCCACGGCCGTGTCGGCCAGATCCTGCAGCATCCGGGCCGCGACCAGCTCCCGCCGCTCCGGGAGCACGGCGAGCCAGTGCCGGCGCGTGGCGGGGTCCCAGTGTCTGCACTGCCAGCCGCAGGAGATGGGGGACAGCGGTCGGCCGAGCCGGTGGAACTCCTGCGGGAAACCGTCCTGCAACTCGGGGAGCTCGGCCAGCTCCAGAAGGATGCGCTCGCCGTCGGTATGCCGCGTGGCCTCGGGGAGGGCGGCGTTGGTGCCGCCCAGCCAGCGGGCCAGCCGCGCCCCCTCCGCAGTGCCGAGCGCCCTGGCCCGCCCCGCCGCCTCCTCGGCCGCCGCACGGTCGTCCCTGCGCACCCGCAGCAGGGCCTGGGCGAAGTCGGTCGCACAGACCCGGGCGTCCAGACGCCGGTACTCCGCCAGGCGGGCCACCAGCTCCGCCGGCTCCAGCAGGCCCGTGCTCCAGGTGGGCGTGGCGAGCAGCAGCGGCATCGGTTCCGTGCGCAGGCGGTACGCCACCTCGCGCAGCCGCGCGTCGAAGACCCGGGCGAGGCCGCTGTGCGGGCACTCGTGTTCCTGCGGCCCCTTGCGCACCGCGGCGTGGAGCGTCGCCGTGCTCACCTTGCCGTGCAGGGTCGCGAGGAGCAGTTCGAGGCCTTGCTGGGCGCTGAAGAGGCCGTAGCGGGAGTTGCTGAACATGTCGTCGGTCCGCGGCCACTGCCGGTCCTCGTCCGTGGCCCACCAGCTGTTCGCGACCACCGGCACGAGTGCCCGGCGCAGTGCCTCCGGATCTTCGTACGCGTGCCGCACCAGACCGTCCAGCGCCCGCTCGAACGCGGCCACGTCACCCTCGGAGGCCAGCAGCGCCCCCATCTCCTCGGCCACCTCCTCGGCCGTCAGCGGCGCGGGCCCCAGCCGGAACGGCTCCGGGGCGGGCGGCAGCACCTCCTCGTACACCTCCTCGAACTCGCTCTGCGCGACGCCCAGCGCGGCGGCCGCCCGGGCGCGCAGTGCCGGGGACAACTGCTGTGCGGCATGGGCGAGTTCCTCGCGGACCTCGTCGGCGTCGAGCTTCTTCAGGTGCCGTTCGACGAGCTTGAGCGCCCGCTCCTGCACCTGGGTGTCCTCGTTTCCGAACGCCTGGGCCACGACCGGCAGCAGCTCCGCCGCCGTGCCGGGGTCGCGGGAGAGCACCTTGCCGAGCAGGACGAGCTGGGCCCGCACGAGCTTCTTCTCGCTGCGGAACAGCAGCCCTTCGGAGGCCTCGGCCAGCTGCCGGGAGGTCAGATCACCCTCCAGCGCCAGGCCGGTGAGCACCGCCTGTGCGTGCGAGGCGACGGGGGAGACCGCGTCGCGGGACAGCGCCGTCCAGTCCGGGATCCGCGCCCGCTCCTCCTCCCGGGTGAGCGCGAGTCCCGTCAGCATCGGCAGGAAGATCCGGTGGTCGGTGGGGCCGCCGCCGCGCAGCAGCCGGGCGACACAGGCGTCGACCAGGAACTCACGGTCCAGGGAGCCCTCCTGGGCGAGTGCCGCGAGTGCGCTCTGCCAGGAGCCCGGTCCCTCGCCGAGCAGCCAGCGGACCTCGGAGAGATCCGAGAGCGTGAACAGCCCGCCGATCAGCGTGGCCAGGTTCGGCTCACGGCGCAGCACGTCGGCGACGCCCTCCCGGCGCCAGCTGCCGTCGCCGACGCTGACGTGCCGGATCCAGCCGGCCACATAGGCGTCCGTCACCGGGACCTCGCAGCCCGACCGGCTCACCAGCCCCGCCATCAGGGCGTACGGCACCCGCGCGGACACCGGCCGCTGGGCCAGCCGGTGCGCCACATCGGCCAGCCAGCCCGTGTCCCGGCCCTCCAGCACCCGCAGGAGTGACTCCGCGGACGCCTGCCGCCACCGCAGGTCGCTGGCCGCGAGCCAGGCCGCGGCCGCCGCGGCTCCCGTGTGGCAGGCTGCCCCCGCCAGGTGCAGCGCCGGGCGGATCTTCTCGGACCGGCCCTCCCACGGCGGTGCGGCCCGCAACTCCTTGCGCAGCTCCTTCAGATCCGGCAGCGACGCGCGCCGTTCGGCCGCCGTCATGCCCTGCACCAGCCGCAGCGTCTCCGCCGTGCGCCCGGCCCGCACCGCCTCCATCAGCTCACTCATCGCACGCCCCCGTCGATCGCCACCATGTCCAGTGCCACCGCGGCGCCCCGCCGCACCATCCGCACCGCCAGCGCGTGCTTGCACGGCCCGCGTCCGCCCCGGTACTTCGCCCACCACAGACAGCTGCAGGTGAGCACCCCCGCCTCGTCCCGCACCCGGTGCACATGGCCGTCCTCGGCGGTCACCGTGGCCAGGGCGCCGTCGAGGGTCACCGCGTCCGCCGCCACCAGGGCTCTGGCCGAGCGCAGCCGCGGATTGTGCTTCTCCACGCGCTCGGCGTCGTAGGGCAGCTCACGGTGGAAGTAGGCCGCCTCCGCCGTGTCGTATCCGACGCGGCCCGAGGTGCCGAGGCGGACCAGGGCGGCGCGCACCCGCTCGGGCGTCAGGCCCGAGGCGGCCGCGAGGTCGGCCACGTCGACGCGGGGTTCCCACGCCAGCAGCACGGCTATCAGCTCGGCGTCCCCGGCGGCCTCGTCGGTGGCGAGCGCGTCCAGGACGCCGCCCTCGCCGGAGAAGCCGCGCGAGGCGTCCGGCGACAGAGTGAGCGTGAGCCGCATGCCGGGCAGGACGACCTCCCAGGCGGCGGCCGTACTAGCCGCACCGCCGACCGCGGGGCCGTACACCCGCAGGGCCGTCGCATGCCGCAGCACCCGCTGCAGCGCGGCCAGCCGCTCCGGACCCGGCAGGCACACCGCACCCGGCACCGGTCGCGTCGTCGGCCGCAGTCCGCGGCCCACCGGGACCACCCAGCGCGGTCCGCCCGAGGCCCGCCGCGCACCGCCCGCCCTCGGCAGCCCGCGCAGGAACCGCACCGCCTCGTCCGCCGGCAGCTCGGCCCGCAGGTCGAACCCGGCCGCGATCACCTGGGCCTCGGCGAAGCCGCGCAGCCACCGGTCGGGCAGCGGGACCTTCTTCTCCACCACCGGGCCGTCCAACGTGGTGACCGCCAACTCGTCCGGGCCGACCCGCAGATGGAGCGGATCGTCCGTGCCGACCCGGGACAGAGCCTCGCGCAGCGGGTTGTTGACGTCGACGTTCGTCGTGCCGTGCCCCACCTCGCCGCCGTCGAGACCCGGAGTGAGGACGTCCAGCCGGGCGTACACCCCGCCGCAGCCGGAAAAGGACTCGAAGCGCAGCCGGTCGCCGTTGCCGGTCACCACCGGGTCGAGCGAGGCGCGCAGCTGCGGCTGGTAGTAACGCGCGGCCGCCACGTCGGCCACCGCAAGCAGCGCCGCCGCAGCGACCTGAGGCGCGGTCAGAAAGCCCGCGAAGAACCGCGGATGGTCCTGCACACCCGTGGGTGTCGCACCCCGGGACGTTTCCAGCCCGAGGCGGCGCCCGTCCGCCGCGGACTCGAGCGCGGAGGGTCGGCGATAGGCCACGGCCTGCAGTGATCGCGTCATGGGAAAAACCGTAGAGGCGACCACTGACAATCGGCCTGACCTGCGAAAAAACCCGCCCGACGGTGGAGTTGCCGGGCGGCAGACCGTGCCGCGCTCCGGGGGATGACGCCGGTGCGCGGCACGGCTTCGAGCGTACGGGACCCGGCGGCCCCGCGATCTCCTACTGGCCGACCCGGCCCGGCTGCAGCGTCTGCGTGAACAGCACCGTGCCGTCCTGCTCGCGCAGCCGTACCGTCAGTTCGCCGCTGTCGCCGTCGATGTCGACCTCGCCGAAGAACTGGTAGCCGCCGGCGGGCGAGATGTTCGCCGCGGTCGGCGCCTTCACGAACACCCGCTCCGGACCGAACGTGTTGTCCAGCGCGTTGGCCGGGAACGCGCCGGCGTTCAGCGGCCCGGAGACGAACTCCCAGAACGGCTCGAAGTCCGTGAACGCGGCCCGCGCCGGCTGGTAGTGCTGGGCCGAGGTGTAGTGCACGTCCGCCGTCAGCCACAGCGTGCCGGTGATCCGCCGGTGCTTGATGAAGCGCAGCAGCTCGGCGATCTGCAGCTCACGGCCCAGCGGCGCGCCCGGGTCGCCCTGCGCCACCGCCTCGAGGTTCGGCTTGCCCTCCATCGGGTCGGGCACCACGAGGCCGAGCGGCATGTCGGCGGCGATCACCTTCCACACCGTACGCGAGCGGGACAGCTCCCGCTTGAGCCACTCCAGCTGCTCCCGGCCGAGGATGCCCTGCGGGGCCACGGTCTGGTTGTCGGGCGAGTTGGCGTTGCGGTAGGTGCGCATGTCCAGCACGAACACGTCCAGCAGCGGGCCCTGGTGCAGCACGCGGTAGACGCGGCCCTCCTTCGCGCCCGGCCGCAGCGTGGAGATCGGGAAGTACTCGCTGAACGCCCGCCGGGCGCGCGCCGCCAGCACGTCGATGCTCTTCTCGGTGTACCGGGTGTCGGTGGAGGCGATCACCTCGCCCGGGTACCAGTTGTTGCGCACCTCGTGGTCGTCCCACTGGATGACGGACGGCACCCGGGCGTTGAACCGCTTCAGGTTCTCGTCGAGCAGGTTGTAGCGGAAGTTTCCCCGGTACTCGGCGAGGGTCTCGGCGACCTTCGCCTTCTCCTCGGTGGTGACGTTCCGCCAGGTGGAGCCGTCCGGCAGGGCCTGGGTGGCGCTGATCGGGCCGTCGGCGTAGATGTTGTCGCCGCTGCACAGGAAGAAGTCCGGGTCCAGCTCGGCCATCGCGTTGTAGATCCGGTAGCCGCCGAGGTCGGGGTTGATGCCCCAGCCCTGCCCGGCCAGGTCGCCCGACCACAGGAAGCGCACGCCGTCGCGGCGGTGCCGGGAGGCGGTGCGGAAGGTGCCGGTCACGGGCTCGCCGGTGCGGCGCGGGTCGTCCGGGTCGGCGAGCAGCACGCGGTAGTGGACCTGCTCGCCGGAGTGCAGGCCGTGCAGCCGGGTGGTGCCGGTGAAGTCCGTGTCGGCGCCCAGCAGCGGGCCGTGCCATCTGCGCGGGTTGCGGAACGACTCGGTGGCCGAGGTCTCCACGATCATCCGGGCCGGCCGGTCCGAACGCACCCACACCAGGCCCGAGTCGGCGGTCACGTCACCCGTCTGCACGCCCCAGCCCGCCTCGGGGCGGCCGGAGAGGGCGAACGCCGGTGCCGCGCCGAGGCCCGCGGGCAGGGTCAGGGCCGCCGACGCGGCGAGGGAGCCGCGCAGAACGCTGCGGCGGCCGGGGAAGGGACTGTGGGACATGGCTGTGCCTCCAGGAACGGGATCCGGCCAGTGTGCAGAGCCACACCTACTGGGGCGCTGCGGCGCCCACGCAAACCGCAAGTGAACAACCGGGCGCCCGGCCGAGGGTCACCCGCCGAGCGCCTCGGCCATCAGGCGTACCCCGGCCCGGATCCGGGCCGGAGGCAGATGCGCGTACCCGAGCACCAGGCGCACACCGCCGTCACCGGTACGCGCGTGCGTGCAGGCGCTGAGCGGCCGTACGGCGATGCCGGCGTCGGCGACCCGCTTCAGGAAGTCCTCCTGCGGGCCGAACCGTTCGGGGAGTTCGGCGATGGCGTGCAGGCCCGCGGCGATCCCGGACACCCGCGTCTCGGGGAAGTGCTCGGCCAGGGCGGCGACCAGGGCGTCGCGCCGCTCCCGGTAGGCGCGCTGGCAGCGGCGCAGCTGCCGGTCGTAGTCGCCGCGCTCCAGGAAGTGCGCGAACAGCGCCTGGTCGAGCGAGGGATGGCCGAGGTCCATGGTCCGTTTGCGCTCGACGATCTCCTCCGTCAGGGCCGCGGGAACCAGCAGCCAGCCCAGTCGCAGCCCGGGGGCGAGGGACTTGCTGACCGAGCCCATGTAGGCGACACGTTCCGGATCGAGGCCCTGGAGGGCGCCCACCGGTGCGCGGTCGTAGCGGAAGTCGCCGTCGTAGTCGTCCTCCAGCACCAGGCCGTCCACCGACCGTGCCCAGCCGAGCAGTTCGGCACGCCGCCGCGCCGAGTACGCGATCCCGGTGGGGTACTGGTGGGCCGGCGTGGACACCACGGCCCGTACACCGGACGCGCGCAGCGGGCCGAGCGCCAGGCCGTCCTCGTCCAGCGGCAGCGGTACGGCGCCCAGGCCGGCCGCCGCGTACAGGCCGTCGTGCTGCGGACTGCCCGGGTCCTCGACCCCGATCGAGCGCATCCCGCGCGCGTGGAGCACGGATCCGACCAGGGCGCTCGCCTGGGCGACCCCGGAGACCACCACGATCCGCTCCGGGTCGGCCACCACGCCCCGGCGGCGGGCCAGCAGTCCGGCGAGCGCGGTGCGCAGCCGGGGCAGCCCGCGCGGGTCCGGGTAGCCGAGGTCGTGGTGCGGCAGCTCGGCCAGCACGGCACGCTGTGCGGCGGCCCAGGCGGCCCGCGGGAACAGCGAGAGGTCCGGCGTGCCCGGGACGAAGTCGGCCCGGGTGCCGGGGGAGCGGGGCGCGAGGTCCCGCGCGCCGGGCCGGGCCGCCCGTACCGCGTCGCCCACCCACGTTCCCGCGCCCCGGCCGCTGCGCAGATACCCCTCGGCCGTCAGCTGCTCGTACGCCTCCGTGACCAACCCCCGTGACACGCCGAGGTCGGCGGCGAGGTCCCGGCTGGACGGCAGACGGGTGCCGGGCGTGAGCCGGCCCGAGCGGATCGCCTCGCGCAGCGCCGCCTGGAGGGCACGACCACGCGCGCGCGTTGGTGCCGAGGCCGCGGGCAACAGCAGCTCCCACGCGGCGGAGCCCATGAGACCGGCCGTATTGGTCCCCGATGACGTCATGGAAGTGGACCTTAAACCGGACCACGCCGCTTCCTAGCGTCGCGGTCATGAAAGCCACCACCACCCGCGGCGCCCTCCTCGCCGCCCTCGCCTGTGTGCTCGTCGGCGGGTCCTTCACCGCCAACAGCGTCCTGGGCCACTACCCGTACGCCGGCGGCCAGTTCCTGCGCTACGCGCTCGCCTGCCTGCTGCTCGCCCCGCTCGTCGGACGGGACGCCGGTCCGCGGCTGCGCGCGCTCGGCCTTCGCCGGTGGCTCCGCCTCGGGCTGCTGGCGGCCGTCGGCATGGTCGGCTTCAACCTGGCCGTCATCGCCGCCGAACGCAGCGCGGAACCCGCGGTGCCGGGTGTCTTCGTCGGCTGCGCACCGGTCGTGGTGGCCGTCGTCGTCCCGCTCCTCGACGGGCGCCGCCCGCAGCGCGCGGTGCTCCACGGCGCCCTGCTCGTCGCCGCCGGCGCGTTCACCGTGCAGGGCTGGGGCCGTACGGACGGGCCGGGAATCGCGTTCTCGGCGTGCGCGCTGGGCGGCGAGGTGGGGTTCGCGGTCCTCGCCGTGCCGGTGCTGCGGCCGCTCGGGCCGCGGCTGCTGTCCGCGACGGTGAGCGCCGTCGCCGCCGTCGAGGCCGCGCTCGCCGGTGCGGTCCTGGACGGCGGCGCGTGGCTGCGCCGTCCCGGCGCCGCGGAGACCGCCGCGCTGCTGTGGCAGGCGGCGGTCGTCACCGTCGTCGGCTTCGTGTGCTGGTACATGGGCATGCAGCGGCTCGGAGCGGAGCGGGCCACGCTCTTCTCCGGGCTTATCCCGGTGGCCGCCGCCTGCACCGCCCCGCTGGTCGGCACCGGCTCCTACGGCCCCGTGCAGGCCGTGGGCAGCGCCCTGGTCGGTGCCGGGGTCGCCCTCGGCTCCGGCGCGCCGGGCCCCCTCGGCGAACGCCTGCCTGTCGCGCGGCGTCCCGTACGCCGGCGCCGGTCAGCGGCTGCCGTCGAGGATCACCCGGGCGACCAGCGCCGGATCGTCGCTCATCGGGCAGTGCCCGCAGCCGGGCAGCCGCACCAGCCGGGCGTGCGGGATGATCGTCTTGGCGCGGACGCCCTGGCGGCGCACGAGGAGCCGGTCCCGGGTGCCCCAGGCCACGGTGACCGGCAGGCCCGGCAGATCGTCGGTGAACTGGACGGTGGTGCCCGCCCGCAGGGTCGCGTCGAAACCGGTGGCCCCCACGAGCGCGAGCGTCTCGGCCACCACGGCCTCGGGTGAACGGCGTGCGGGACGGCCGTAGATGGTGCTCGTCAGCGCGGTGCGTCCGGCCGCCGTGCGCGACAGCCGCTCAACCAGGGGCAGCGGGAGCCGCTGGGCTATGCCCCGCATCGTGAGCAGCAGCGCGAAGGCGTAGCGCCGCTCGGGCTGCGTCCAGAAACCGGCCGGGGAGAGCGCCGTGACGGACCGTACCCGCTTCTCGCGACCCAGCTCCAGGGCCAGCAGGCCGCCCAGCGAGTTGCCGGCCACGTGCGGGCGGTCCAGCTCCAGCGCCTCGAACAGGGCGCCGAGCACGGAGTTGGTCGTGGGCAGGTCGTAGTCCAGGCCGGCCGGCAGGCCGGGGGACGCGCCGAAGCCCGGCAGGTCCACCGCGATCACCTCGCGCTCGGTGGCGAGGATGTCCACCACCGGGTCCCAGGCCTGCCGGTGATGGCCGATACCGTGCAGCAGGACCAGCGGTTCACCGCGTCCCACGCGCGCGTAGGAGACGGTCACGTCCTTCGGGCCGTGCGGAGTGGGGACCGTGAAGGAGACGGTGGCGGACATGGGGGTGCTCCTCGTCTGGGCTGCTGACGGACGCCGTAGACAGCTTGTCAGCAATTACTACCGACGGGTAGCCCCCCGGTGTGGCGCCGCCGCGCCCGCACCGGCCTCAATGCCCCCGGCGCACCTCGAAGTTGAAGTCCGCGTGCCCGAACTTCTGGAAGAGGTCGAACCACAGGGGCAGCAGCATCTCCACGGACCGTGCCGACCGGATGCCGCCCAGGTCCAGCACCCGGTCCGCCGGCCAGCCGAACTCCACGAGCAGTTCCGTCGCCTGCTGCTTGGCGGAGTCGTCGTCACCGCACACGAACAGATTGTGGTCGCCCGGCACCCGCGCCGGAGCCACCATCACCTGGCAGTTGACCGTGTTCAGCGTCTTCACCACGCGCGCGTGCGGGAAGGCCCGCTGGATCTGCTCGGCCACGCTGTCCGACTCCACCGGGTCGAGCCGCAGCCGTCCGTCCTCGAACGCCAGCGGATTGCAGACGTCCAGCAGGACCTTGCCGTGCAGGTGCTTCGCCCCCGCCGCGCGCAGCGCGTCGAGCGCCACCCGGCCGCCCACCGCATTGATGGCGACGTCGGCCGCCGCGGCCGCGTCCGCGAACGAGCCCGCGTGCGCCCGCCCGCCCGCGGCCGTCGCCCACTCCACCGCGATCGGATTGTCCTTCGTCCGGGACCCGAGGGTCACCTCGTACCCCAGCTCCACCAGCCTGCCCGCCAGCGTGCGGCCCACCTCTCCCGTGCCCAGCACCGCGTAGCGCATCGGTCACCTCCCGGACCCCGGCCGCCGGCCACCGACGGTCCGCGGACATTGTGGTCCGGACCGGTGCGGAACGGGTCGATTCCGCCTGGACGCCGAGGGGCGTGTCGGATGGGATGGGGCGGGCGTACGGCAGCTCGTGCTCACTCTTTCGGGGGACAAGCCCGACACCGTCTTCCAGGTGGACGTCGCCGACGGTCGCATCAGCACCGTGTACCTCATCCGCAACCCGGACAAGCTGCGGTCCCTGGCCGGCCGCTGAGCCGTACCGGCACGAAAGCCCAGGTCGTACGACACGGGCTTTGCCGCGATGTCACCCATGCGGCCGCGTACGAACGCCTCGTGAACGCTCCACGGCGCCGCCCCCGTGTGTTGCCTCAGGGATCGAGGATTGGTCTTGACCAAGGGTTTCGGCCGCCCTATGGTCGCAGATAAGTGCAACAACCTTTAATAAACAAGGGCGCTAAAAACCGCCGGACCACGGCTCTTGCGGAGGACAGGGTGGGGACCCAGCAGCTGGAATCGGTGCCGGAACCGAAGTACTGGCATCTCAAGACCGTGCTCAGTGAGGCACTCGACTCCGAGTTCTCGGTCGGCGAGATCCTGCCCAACGAGCGCGACCTCGCCGCCCGCTTCGGCGTGGCCCGTGCAACGCTCCGCCAGGCCTTGGAGCAGCTGGAGCTGGAAGGCCGGCTGCAGCGTCGCCGCGGTGTCGGCACGACCGTCGCGCCCCCGCGCGTGGGCGTGGCCGTCGGCAGCGAGCAGCACGCCTGGCCGGGGGCCGCGGACGACGCCTGGCAGCCGGTCGACTGCGTCCAGTCCGCGCCGCCGGTGGCCGTGGCCGCCGCCCTGGAGGCCGACTCCGGCGAGCCCGTGCACATCGTGCGCCGCTCCCGGATGTCCCACGGCCAGCTCGTCGCCACCGAACTGCTCTACGTCCCGGCCGCCTCGGTGCCCGACCTCACCGCGATCGACGCCCCGTCCGGCCCGGCACGCGCGCGTGCGGTGCTGCGCGAGCTGCAGCGCCAGGAGCTGGAGGGCCAGGACCGCGCCGTCGAGCTGGGCTCGGCCCGCGCGGACGACGCCAAGGACCTCGACCGGCTGCCCGGCGCACCCGTCCTGGTCGTCACCACCCGCTTCTTCGCGGGCGGCCGCACCGTGGCCCTCTCCGTGGCGACCTACCGCGCCGACACCTGCCGCCTCACCTTCGGCGACTCGCCCGACGTGGAGATACACCACGACCCCGAGCAGCGGGCCTCCTGAGCCTCAGCCGACCCCACCGCGCCCCGGAACCCCTCCGGGGCGCGCGGTGTCCCGCCCGTCCGCCGTGCAGCTCCAGGCACCAGGCCCCGCCCACCCGTGCTGATCAGGCAGCGCTGCCTCCCCGCGACGCGATCCGCCGGACAGGCCCTATCGCCGCGCCGTGACCGTGCCCTCCACCGCGAACAGCTGTTCCTCGACATGGTCGAGGGCGAGGCGGAGGGCGCCTGTGGCCACGGCTGCCTCGCCCAGGAGGGACAGCGTCACCCGGGGTGGGCGCAGGCAGTAGCGGGCGAGTTCGCGCCGCAGGGGATCGAGTACGCCGTCCAGGCCGGCCGCCCAGCCGCCGATCACGACCAGCTCCGGGTCGAGGGCCAGCACCAGCGCGGCCACGTCGTGGACCAGGCGCTGGATGAAGCGTTCGACGGCCGCCCGAGCCCGCTGGTCGCCCTCGCGGGCGAGTGCGAACACCTCTGCGACGGCCTGTTCGTCCAGCGGGTGCAGCGGCTCGTCGGTGGTGGACAGCAGCGTCTCCGGGGTCACCTCCCGGCCCAGCAGATGGAGCGCGCCGATCTCACCGGCCGCCCCGCCGTACCCGCGGTGCAGCCGTCCGCCGATCAGTGAACCCGCGCCCGGGCTGAGCCCGGCCAGCACGAACACCACGTCGTCCGTCTCCGTCGCCGCACCCTTCCAGTGCTCGGCGACGGCCGCCGCGTTGGCGTCGTTCTCCACCAGCACCGGGCACTTGAAGGAGCGGCTGAGCCGCTCGCCGAGCTTCAGGCCCGTCCACTGCGGCAGGGCCGTGCCCAGCCGTACCGTGCCGTCGGCCTCCACGATGCCCGGAGTGCCCACGCCCACCGCCCGCAGCGAACTGCGCGCGACCCCGGTCCGGCGCAGCAGCTCGGCGACGGCGCCGCGCAGTCGCTCCAGGCGTTCGTCCGCCGGGGCCGTCTCGTCCACCTCTTTGGCCTGCGCGCCCAGCACCCGTCCGTCCAGGTCCGAGAGGAGCGCGGCGACGCGGTGGGCGCCGATCTCCAGGCCCAGCAGATGCCCGGCCTCGGCGCGGAACCGGAATCGGCGAGCCGGTCGCCCCTGACGGCGTGCGGTGCCCTCCTCGGCCGCCTTCTCGACCACGAGCCCCGCTTCGATGAGCCCTTCGACGACTCCCTCGACGGTCGGCCGGGACAACCCCGTGACCCGGGTGATCTCGGTGA
This sequence comes from Streptomyces sp. NPDC001410, assembly GCF_042895235.1. NCBI lineage: Bacteria > Bacillati > Actinomycetota > Actinomycetes > Kitasatosporales > Streptomycetaceae > Streptomyces > Streptomyces sp. NPDC001410. Next base: position 76,624 of record NZ_JBIAWE010000024.1, on the reverse strand, counting down.
GCGTCGCGCAGTCCGTGGCACGCAGCGCGTGCAGCACCACCGCGGAATTGATCCTTCGCAGCAGCGAGGGATCGCCGCCGGTCAGCTGGCCCACCGTCGGTCCTCCCAGCTCGCGGGCGTGTTGGGCGGATCGTACTCGGCCGGGCCCACCCCGGCGAGTGCCGGGCTCCGGCGGCCCGGCACGAGGCGGCCTGGCGGCCCGGCACCGGCTTGCCTGACGGCCCGCCAATTGTCAGTGGGGCCCGCTTTACTGGATCACATGGACATCGCGAAGTGTCTGACCCTCATCGACCTGCTGTGCGCCGGGGAGTTCCCCACGGCGCACGGCAGGACGGAGCACGGCGCGAGCGGGCCCGGCTATCACCTGGTCGCCTTACAGACCAGCGGCGAGTTCTGGGAGGACGACGGCACCGAACGGGAGGAGACGGCGGCGCAGTACGAGGCCGACCGGGACGGCCTCGTGGAGCGGCTCACCGACCGGTGGGGGCCACCGCAGCACTTCAGCCTGCGCAGCGTCTTCGGTCGGACGACGGAGGGCGAGGACATACCCGAGCCGTGGGCCGGACTCAGTGGGCACGTGCCGGACGTCCACCTGTGGGAGGCGGCCGGGACGGGCCGATGGGTCGCCCTCGGCGTCTCCCAGTGGGACAAGGAGCTGCCCTTTCAACTCCTCGGCGTCGTGACCGAAACGGATCCCCCCTGATCCGACGCGCCGCCCGCGGCCTCCCGCAGCAGCGCGAACTCCTCCGCCATCGTCGCCGCCGTCCAATGCGCGTTCAGCCCGCTGGGATTGGGCAGCACCCACACCCGCGTGTCCCCGATCATCCGATCCTGCGGCCCCACTTGAGCCTTGCGGTCCCCGAAAGCCGCCCGGTACGCGGTCACCCCGACCACGGCCAGCCACTTCGGCCGCCGTCGCGTCACCTTGGCCGTCAGCAGCCGCCCGCCCTCGACGTACTCCTCGGCGCTCAACTCGTCGGCCCGCGCGGTCGCCCGGGCCACCACGTTCGTGATGCCGAGCCCGTACGACAGCAGCTCCTGCTGCTCCGCGGGCTTCAGCAGCCTCGGGGTGAACCCGGACAGGTGCAGCACCGGCCAGAAGCGGTTGCCCGGGCGGGCGAAGTGATGGCCCGTGGCCGCCGTCATCAGCCCCGGGTTGATGCCGCAGAACAGCACCTGGAGACCGTCCGCGACCACGTCGGGGACGAGACGGTCGCGGGCGGCCTCCAGTTCCGCCTGGGCAAGGGGGCTCCCTGCTCGAGCGGAGCCGAGAGCTTGGGGGAGGGTCAGAGGATCGCTCCGGGCGTGTAGCCGGCGGCCTCCGGGCGCTGCTTGACGATCTCCTCGATCCGGCCGACGACCACGCCGACCTGGTCGGCGGCCGCGCCGGTGAAGGACAGCTTGTCGGCCATCAGTGCCGCCAGCTGCTCCCGGTCGAGCGGCAGCCGCTCGTCGGCGGCGAGCTTGTCGAGCAGGTCGTTGCGCTCGGCGCCCTGCTCGCGCATGGCGAGCGCGGTGGCGACGGCGTTCTCCTTGATCGCCTCGTGCGCGACCTCGCGGCCGACCCCGGAGCGCACGGCGCCCATGAGCACCTTGGTGGTGGCGAGGAACGGCAGGTAGCGGTCCAGCTCACGGGCGACCACGGCGGGGAAGGCGCCGAACTCGTCGAGCACCGTCAGGAAGGTCTCCAGCAGGCCGTCAAGGGCGAAGAACGCGTCCGGCAGCGCGACGCGGCGCACCACCGAGCAGGAGACGTCGCCCTCGTTCCACTGGTCGCCCGCCAGCTCACCGGTCATCGAGGCGTAGCCGCGCAGGATCACCATCAGGCCGTTGACGCGCTCGCAGGAGCGGGTGTTCATCTTGTGCGGCATCGCCGAGGAGCCGACCTGGCCCGGCTTGAAGCCCTCGGTGACCAGCTCGTGCCCGGCCATCAGCCGGATCGTCTTGGCCAGCGAGGACGGCGCCGCCGCCAGCTGCACCAGCGCGGTCACGACCTCGTAGTCCAGCGAGCGAGGGTAGACCTGGCCGACCGAGGTGAACGCCTGCGAGAAGCCCAGGTGCCGCGCGATCCGGTCCTCCAGGTCGGCGAGCTTCGAGGCGTCACCGCCCAGCAGGTCCAGCATGTCCTGCGCGGTGCCGACCGGGCCCTTGATGCCACGCAGCGGGTAGCGGCCCAGCAGCTCCTCGACCCGGCCGTGGGCCACGAGCAGCTCGTCGGCGGCGGTCGCGAAGCGCTTGCCGAGGGTCGTGGCCTGCGCGGCCACGTTGTGCGAGCGGCCGGCCATGACCAGCTCGGCGTACTCGCCGGCCAGCTTGCCCAGCCGCGCCAGCACGGCCACCGTGCGGTCGCGCATCAGCTCCAGCGACAGCCGGATCTGCAGCTGCTCGACGTTCTCCGTCAGGTCACGGGAGGTCATGCCCTTGTGCACGTGCTCGTGCCCGGCGAGGTCGTTGAACTCCTCGATCCGCGCCTTCACGTCGTGCCGGGTGACCTTCTCGCGCTCGGCGATCGAGGCCAGGTCCACGGTGTCGAGGACGCGCTCGTAGTCGGCGATCGCCTCGTCCGGCACCTCGATGCCGAGATCCTTCTGGGCCCGCAGCACGGCGAGCCAGAGCTGCCGCTCCAGCTTCACCTTCTGCTCGGGGGACCAGAGCGTGGCGAGCTCGGTGGAGGCGTAGCGTCCGGCGAGGACGTTCGGGATGCGGGGCTTGGCGGGCGCAGAAGTCACGTGTCCAGATTCTACTGGCGGTTTGTGCAGGCCACCGCCAGGGCCCTCTTCAGCGGAAGCTACGAGACCTGCGTCACGACGGACTCGAATCGGCGAGCTGTGCCGGCATGTCGGCACGGTAAGGCGGGTGCCCGGGCCAGGCCCTGGCCTCCCCAAAGCTCACGAGTACGCTACGCCGGCCCCTCGTACGGCAGCAGCTCCGGCCGCTTCGCCGGGCGGCCGTCGCCGGAGGAGCGGCCGGTCAGGCGGCGGCCGATCCACGGCAGCAGGTGCTGCTTGGCGAACCGGGCGTCCGCGGCCCGCCGCGAGACCCACCCGGGCGGCTCGGTGGCCGGCATCGGCGTACGCCACTCGGCGTCCTCCGTCGGGTAGCCGAGCGTCTGCCACACCGCCTCGGCGACCCGGCGGTGCCCCTCGGCCGTCAGATGCAGCCGGTCCACGTCCCACAGCCGCGGGTCGGCCAGCGACGGCGCCCCGTACAGGTCGACGACCAGGGCGCCGTGCCGCTCGGCCAGCTCGTCGACGCAGCCGAACAGCTCCTCCATGCGCGGCCGGAACCGCTCCAGCACCGGGCCCTGCCGGCCGGGGCTGCGCATCAGCACGAGCTGCCGGCAGCTGGGGGCCAGCCGCTCGACGGCCTCCGTCAGCAGCCCCCGTACCCGGCCCATGTCGCACTTGGGCCGCAGCGTGTCGTTGAGCCCGCCGACGAGCGTGATCACGTCGGGGTTCATCGCGGCCGCCACGTCGACCTGCTCGTCCACGATCTGCCCGATGAGCTTGCCGCGCACCGCGAGGTTGGCGTACCGGAACCCGGGGGTGCGGGCGGCCATCCGCGTGGCGAGCAGGTCGGCCCAGCCCCGGTAGGAGCCGTCGGGCAGCAGGTCCGACATGCCCTCGGTGAAGGAGTCGCCGACCGCGACCAGGCTGGTGTGCGTGGGAGGTATGGGATTCGTCTGCATGGCGACAGCGATGGTATCCCGGCTCCATACCCAGCGGTCGGTCACCCCGGACGATCCGGGACGCGACGCCCCTCAAGCCGGCTGCGCGAACAGCTCCCGCAGCACGTCCTCCATGGTCACCAGACCGGCCAGCCGCCCGTCGTCGCCGAGCACGCCGGCCACGTGCGTACGGCTGCCCCGCATCGCGGTGAGGACGTCGTCCAGCGGGGTGCTCTCGCGCACCCGCGCGATGGGCCGCATGTCGCGCAGCCGGAACGGCGTGTCCCGGGGCAGGGCGTCCAGCGCGTCCTTGACGTGCAGATACCCGACGATCCGGCGGCCCTCGTCGACCACCGGGAACCGGGAGAAGCCCGAATCGGCCGACAGCCGCTCCAGCTGCTCCGCCGTGACGCCCACGCGGGCGTACACCACCCGCTCCAGGGGCACGACCACGTCCCGCACCGGCCGTCTGCCCAGCTCCAGGGCGTCGTGCAGCCGCTCCTGCGCCCGGTCGTCGATCAGTCCCGCCGCGCTGGCGTCCTTGACGATGTCGGCGAGTTCGGTGTCCGTGAAGGTCGCCGCGACCTCGCCCTTGGCCTCCACCCTGAGCAGCTTCAGCAGCCCGTTGGCGAAGGTGTTGATCGCGAAGATCACCGGGCGCAGCGCCCGGGACAGCGCGACCAGGGGAGGGCCGAGCAGCAGCGCGCTGTGCACGGGCTCGGCCAGCGCGATGTTCTTGGGCACCATCTCGCCCAGCAGCATGTGCAGATAGGTGGCCAGGGTCAGCGCGATCACGAAGGACACGGCGTGGCCCGCGCTCTTGGACACGCCGACCGCGTGGAACACCGGCTCCAGCAGATGCGCGATCGCCGGCTCGGCGACCACACCCAGGACCAGCGTGCACAGCGTGATGCCCAGCTGGGCGGCGGCCAGCAGCGCGGAGACGTGCTCCAGACCCCACAGCACGCTCTTCGCGCGCCGGTCGCCCTCCTGGGCGAGCGGTTCGATCTGGGAGCGGCGCACGGAGATCAGCGCGAACTCGGCCCCCACGAAGAAGGCGTTGACGACCAGCGTCGTCAGACCGATCAGCAGCTGTACGACGGTCATCGCGCCCCCTCCGTCTTCCCGTCGCTCCGCTCGGTGCCCTTCGCGTCGTCCAGCGGCGCGTGCAGCAGCACGCGGGCCGACCGGTGCCCCGAGGCGTCCACCACGTCCAGTCGCCAGCCGGCCACCTCGACTCTGTCGCCGACCTCGGGTATGCGGCCCAGCTCGGTGGCGACCAGGCCGGCCAGGGTCTCGTACGGCCCTTCGGGCACGCGCAGACCCACGCGCGCGAGCTGGTCGGTGCGGGCGGCGCCGTCCGCGGAGTACAGGGCCCGGCCCGTCTCGTCGGCGCCGGCGGGGGCGAGGTCGGGCGTCTCGTGCGGGTCGTGTTCGTCCCGTACCTCGCCGACGACCTCCTCGACGATGTCCTCCAGCGTCGCCACGCCGGCCGTGCCGCCGTACTCGTCGATGACGACGGCCATGGTGCGCTTGCCGGAGAGCCGGTCCAGCAGCCGGTCGACGGTGAGGGACTCGGGCACCAGCAGGGGCTCGCGCACCACCTGGGTGACCGAGCGGCGGGGCCGCTCCTCGGCGGGCAGGGCCAGGACGTCCTTGATGTGGGCGACGCCGACGACCGAGTCGAGGCTGCCGCGGTAGACCGGGAACCGGGACAGGCCCGTCGCCCGGGTCGCGTTCGCCACGTCCTCGCAGGTCGCAAGGGTGTCGAGGGCCACGACCTGGACGCGCGGGGTCATCACGTTCTCCGCGGTGAGGCCGGCCAGGTTCAGCGTCCGGACGAACAGTTCTGCGGTGTCCGCCTCCAGCGCGCCCGCCTTGGCGGAGTGCCGGGCGAGGGCTGCCAGCTCCTGGGGACCGCGCGCCGCGGCCAGCTCTTCGGTGGGCTCCACGCCGAGTCGGCGCACCACACGGTTGGCCATGTTGTTGAGGTGCGTGATGAAGGGGCGGAAGGTGGCGCTGAACCAGCGCTGTGGGTTGCCCACCCGCTTGGCCATGGCCAGCGGCGAGGAGATCGCCCAGTTCTTCGGCACCAGCTCGCCGACGACCATCAGGAACACCGTCGACAGGGCCGTGCCCAGCACCAGCGCGGCCGTGCCCGCCGTGGCGGACGAGAGCCCCATCGCCTCGAACGGCCCGGCGAGCAGCTTGGCGATCGACGGTTCGGCGAGCATGCCGACCACCAGGTTGGTGACCGTGATGCCGAGCTGTGCGCCGGAGAGCTGGAAGGTCAGGTTCCGTACGGCCTTCAGGGCGCCGGCCGCGCCGCGCTCGCCGCGCTCGACGGCCCGCTCCAGCTCGCCGCGCTCGACCGTGGTCAGCGAGAACTCGGCGGCCACGAAGGCGCCGCAGGCGAGCGAGAGCAGGATCGCCACCAGAAGGAGCAGCACTTCGGTCATCGGGTCACCCCAGTCCCATGATCGGGCAGGGCGGGGCGGAACGCGCGGTGTCGCGTACTGGGGGGATCGCCCATGGGCGGACGCTCACAACCTTTCATCGAGGACCGAGTGCTCCCCCCGATGGTAAAGGACGGGCAAAGTCGCCTAGTCGGTGAGCGGCTTCGTCCAGCGCCGCCACTGCTCCTGCGGCGCGTACCCGGCCGCCCGCCAGGCGTGGTGCGCCCTCTCGTTGCGGACCAGCACCATCGCGTCCCCGCGCCGCCCGCCGAGCTGTACGAACCGCTCCTCGGCGGCGGCCAGCAGCGCAGAGCCGATGCCCTGCCGCCGCCGCTCCGGATGCACCGCGAGCCGGTACAGATGGCAGCGCCAGCCGTCGAAGCCCGCGATCACCGTGCCGACCAGCTCACCCTCGTGCTCCGCGAGGATCAGCGCCTCGGGGTCGCGGGTGACCAGCCGCTCCACCCCCGCGCGGTCGTCGCTGATGCTGGTGCCCTCGGCGGCCGTCTTCCAGAAGGCGAGGACGGCGTCCAGGTCGGCGGGCCGGACGGCACGTATGCGCAATTCGATCATGGACTCAGCCCAGCACACCGGGCTGCTCCCGCCCGGGGAATTCCATCATGCGGACTCCTCCCCCAACCGGGCGATCACCGGAGCGAACGCCTCCATGTACGGCTCCAGGACGGTCAGGTACGAGAAACCGAACCGCTCCCGCTGCGCCCGCACCCGCGCCACGACCTCCTCCAGCGGGCCGGCCAGCACGATGGGCAGCGCCAGCGCGCGCTCCAGGGTCAGCCCGGGCTGCCGCTCCAGCAGCGGCTTCAGCACGGGCTCCGGGTCGTCGGTGACGGCCACCAGCTGGAGCAGCAGGTTCAGCTCGGCGGGTTCGGCCCGGCCCGCCGCCAGCTCCCGGTAGCGGGCCACCCGCTCGTCCACCGCCTCCGCGTCGACGGGCTCCAGCTTCCCCGTCGTGGTGCCCGGCACCAGCCGTGCCCCGGTGAAGCCGACGACGTCCGCGTGTTCCGCGGCCAGGCGCAGCATCCGCTCGCCGTTGCCGCCGAGCAGCAGCGGCACCCGGCTCTGGGTCGGGCGGGGCAGGTGATCCGCGGCGCCGAGCAGCCGGTCAAGCTCCTCGACCGTGCGCCGCAGATGGTCCACCCGCTCGCGCGGGGAGCCGTACGGCAGCCCGGCCGCCTCGTGCTCGGACTGGACGTAGCCGGTCCCCAGGCCGAGTTCGAGCCGGCCGCCGGTCAGCGCGTCCGTGGTCGCGACCTCGCGGGCCAGCAGGGTGGGGTTCCAGAGGCCCGCGTTCAGTACGAACGTGCCGAGCCGGGGTCGCTCGGTGGCCTCCGCGGCCGCGACCAGCGCGGGGAACGGCGCGACCATCCCGAGGTGGTCGGGGACCAGGATCACGTCGTACCCCAGCTCCTCGGCGCGGCGGCACTTGGCCCGCCACTCGGCGGCGGGCGACGGCGTGAGCAGACTGACCCCGAAACGGAACGCGCGCGGCATGAACTCTCCTCAACATCAGGTGACTTGAGTCTGTGACCGTGATTCCATCACGTCCGGGACACGCTCACTCGTGCGCGATCGCCGCCAGAACGTTCATCCGGGACGCCCGCAGCGCGGGCAGCAGGGCCGCCACGATGCCCACCACGGCCGAGCCGATCACCACCCCGACGATCGTGCCCCAGGGGATGGCGAGCGCGCTCATGCCCTGCAGGGCCAGCACCTGCTGGGTGCACACGCCCCACACGAGCCCGAGCCCCAGCCCGAGGACCGCGCCGAACACGGCGATCACCACCGACTCCAGCCGGATCATCCGCCTGAGCTGCCGCCGGCCGAGACCGATCGCGCGCAGCAGTCCGATCTCCCGGGTGCGCTCCACCACCGACAGGGCGAGGGTGTTGACCACGCCGAGCACGGCGATGACGATCGCGAGCCCGAGCAGCGCGTACACGAGGTAGAGCAGCACGGCGATCTGGTCGTGGACGAGTTTCTTGTAGTCGGCCTGGTCGCGCACCTGGACCTGCGGGTAGGGCTTCAGCGTTCGCTCCAGCCGGGAGCGCAGCTGGTCCGCGCCGGTGCCGGCGGCCTTGTCGACGTAGAGCGCGGCGTCCTGGCCGCCGGGCAGGTACTTCTCCACGGTGGCGATGCCGAAGAACAGCCCGCCCTGCATGCCGAATCCGCCGCTGCCGTCCTGGTCGGTGAGGGCGCCGACCCTCATCTCGGTGGTGCGGCCGCCGGGGAACTCGACAGGAAGGGTGCTGCCCAGGCGCACGTGGTGATTCCTGGCGAAGGTGACGTCCATGCCGAGGGCGCCGTCCGCGAGGGCCGCTGCGCTGTTCCCGGCCGCGTAGGTGACATGGGCGACCTCGTCCACCTGAGGGTCGTAACCGGCGGCGGTCGTCTCCACCCGTTTGCCGTCGGGCAGGCGTACGGCCACGGGCGCGAATCGCTGCCGTACGACGAGCCGTACGCCCTCGGTGCCGCGGACCTTGTCGGTGATCTCCTGGGTGAACGGCAGGAAGTTGGTGTTCTGGACGGTGAAGTCGGCGCCCAGCGTCTTGTCGATCTGCCGGTCGAACGACGCGGACATGGAGGCGCTCGCCACCGACATCCCCCCGACCAGCGCGAGGCCCACCATCAGCGCGGCCGCGGTGGCGCCGGTACGGCGCGGATTGCGCAGGGCGTTGCGCTGGCTCATCCGGCCGACCGAGCCGAACAGTGCGGGGAAGGCCCCGCCCAGGACCCGGATCACCGGGCGCACCAGCAGCGGTCCCGCGATGACGGTCGCGATCAGCGTCAGCACCACGCCGAGGCCCAGCAGGGAGGCCGCCGAGGCGGTCTTCGTGGCCGCCGCGCACCCGGCCAGCGCGGCCGCGCCGGCCGCCCCGACCACGGATCCGACGATCGCCCGCACCTTCAACGGCTTGCCCACACCGGCGACTTCCGCGTCCGCGAGGGCCGCCATCGGCGAGACGGCCGCGGCGCGCCGCGCGGGCAGGTACGCGGCGACGAAGGTGACGCCGACGCCGACGACGTACGCCGCGACGGGCGTCGCCCAGCCGATGACCATCTCCGTGGCCTTCAGGTTCATCCCGAACGCGCTCATCAGCCGGATCAGCCCGAACGCCAGGCCGATTCCGGCCGCGAGGCCCAGCGTGGAGCCGACCACACCGAGCAGCACCGCCTCGGTGAGCACCGACCGCCGCACCTGCCGCCGGTCGGCGCCCAGGGCCCGCAGCAGGCCCAGTTCACGGGTGCGCTGGGCGATCAGCATGGAGAAGGTGTTGACGATCAGGAAGATGCCCACGAGCACGGCGATGCCGGCGAATCCCAGCATCACGTACTTGATGACGTCCAGGAAGCCGCCGAGGTCGGCCGCGGCCGACTTGGCCTGCTCGTCGGCGGTCTTCAGGTCGTAGGTGCCGGTGCCGATGGCCGCGCCGACACGGCGCTTGAGTTCCGGGTCGCTCACGCCCTTGGCCGCGTCCACCGAGATGCTGGTGGCCCGGTCGGCGGAGCCGAGCAGTTCGCGGGCGGCCACCGCGGGGTCCAGGAAGACCAGGGCTGCGCCCGGGTTGGTGGTGGTGAACGTGGCGATGCCGACGACCCGGACCCGGAAGGTGCCCGGCTGCGCCTGGACGGTCAGCGTGTCGCCGATCCGTACGTGCTTCTTGTCGGCGGTGTCCGCGTCCAGCAGCGCCTCGCCCGCACCGTTCGGCGCATGACCGGAGGTCAGCTTCACCGGGCTGCGATGGGTGACGTACCAGGAGGTGGCGATCGTCGGGGCACCGGTGGTCGGGCCCACCGACTTGTTGGCGCTGTCGACCACCACCACGTTCTGCACCGACACGTCCGCGTGCGCCGCCGCGACCCCGTCGACCTTCGCCACCTGCGCCTTCAGGGCCGCGGGCACGGTCTGCACCGCGCCGCTGGGCACCGGGGACTTCAGGTCCTGCTTCGGCTCGACGGTCACATCGGCGGAGGTCGAGGCGAACAGCCGGTCGAAGGTCCGGGTGACGGTGTCGGAGAAGATAAGGCTGCCCGCGACGAACGCGACGGACAGCACGACCGCCAGCGCGGACAGCGCCAGCCGGCCCTTGTGCGCGAGGAAGCTCCTCAAGGTCGCCTTGAGCACCGCGTCAGTCCTCCAGGGCGGGGCTGTCGTCGCCGAGCCGTCCGCGCACCACGTCGAACGCCTTCATCCGCTCCAGTACGGCATCCGCGGTCGGCCGCTCCATCCGGTCCACGATCCGTCCGTCGGCGAGAAAGAGCACGAGGTCGGAGTGGGCGGCGGCGCCCGGGTCGTGGGTGACCATGACGACGGTCTGCCCCAGGTCGTCCACGGCGCTGCGCAGGAATCCCAGCACCTCCAGCCCGGCCCGCGAGTCCAGGTTGCCGGTCGGCTCGTCGGCGAAGATCAGCTCGGGCCGGGAGGCCAGCGCCCGCGCGCAGGCGACCCGTTGCTGCTGACCGCCCGAGAGCTGCGCCGGGCGATGGGTCAGCCGCCCGCGCAGCCCGAGGGTGTCTATGACCTGGTCCAGCCACTTCTCGTCGGGCTTGCGGCCCGCGATGTTCATGGGCAGCGTGATGTTCTCGGCCGCGTTCAGCGTCGGGATGAGGTTGAACGACTGGAACATGAACCCGATCCGGTCCCGGCGCAGCCGGGTCAACTCACGGTCCTTCAGGCCGGTGATCTCCGTGTCGCCGATCCAGACCTGACCGGCCGAGGCGTCGTCCAGTCCGGCCAGACAGTGCATCAGCGTGGACTTCCCCGAGCCCGAGGGACCCATCACGGCGGTGAACCGGCCGCGTGCGATGTCCACGTCGACCGAGTCCAGGGCGAGCACGGCCGTCTCGCCCGAGCCGTACGCCTTGGTCAGCCCGCGGGCGCGGGCGGCGATCCCGCCGTCCGGCGCCAGGCCCGGCGCGTACTCCGCAGCAGGTGTGGACAAGACCGCCTCCCGGTCGCCTGGACGTCCCGACTCCTGGTCGGGGCCGAGCCTAGTGTGACCCGTCGCACAGCCGGAATCCCCCCTGGGGCCGAGGAATCGGAGACCGTGTAAGGGGCACCTTCCGCCCGGCGGCTCTTGCCGTTGCTAGCATCTCGGCGCTAGCTTCGAAGCATGGCGAAGACCCAGCTGAACGTGCGCGTGGACGAGGACACCGCCCGCGCGGCCCGCGAGCGCGCCCTGGCCCGCGGCATGAGCGTCAACCGCTACATCGAAGAGCTGGTCAGACAGGACACCGGGGAGGCCGGCCGCACCTTCGTGGACGCCGCGGCCGACTTCATGAAGCAGTACGAGTCCGTGTTCGCCGAGGAGTTCACCGAGACGCGCGGCACCGACTCCGGCGCGGGTCGCAGCTGATCCCTTGAGCGATCTCAGCATCGACCTCGCCTGGCTGCTCATGCTCGCCGAACAGAGGACGCCCGGGGATCCGCAGGTCACGGACTGGGGCGCGCTGGTCGCCGCCGTCGCCCGGCACCGGGCCGAGATATTCGGCGTGCCCGTCTACGACACGCCGCACGCCCGCGCCGCGGCCCTGCTCCAGCTGCTCATCCACGTGCCCGCGCTGGAGCGCTCCAACGCGCTGTTCGCCTCGGCCGTCGCCTACGCCTATCTGGTCGCCGGCGGCCTGAAGGTCGTCACGACACCCGAGCAGGTCCGCGACCTCGCACGACTGGTCAAGAACGGCGAGGCGAGCATCGACGACATCGCCCGGGAACTGCGCCGCTGGAGTCTGTGATCAGCGCCGGTCCGGCTCCTCGGGCCGCCAGGCGGTCCCCAGCACGCAGTACGAGGCGGGCAGCTTCGGACCCTTCTCCGGCACCAGCATCCGGCGCAGCGGGCCGAGTTCGAACCCGGCCTCGCGCAGCGCGGCCACCGGCTCCCGGGACAGGTGGCAGCCGCCGTTCAGCGCCGGCCACAGCCTCCGGTCCAGGGTGCGCTGGGTCAGCGTCATCATCCGGCCGCCGCCCCGGCCGTGCTCGAAGAACCGCACCTCGCCGCCGGGCCTGAGCACCCGGCGTGCCTCGGCCAGCGCCCGCGGCACGTCCCGCACGCTGCACAGCACCAGCGACAGCACGACCGCGTCGAAGGCCTCGCTCTTGACGGGCAGCGCCTCCGCCGCCCCGGGCACCACGTCGACCGGCACCTGGGCGTGCCGCGCGGACTGCAGCGCCAACTGTCTCAGCAGCGGCTCCGGTTCGATCGCCACGACCTCCGCGACCGCCGCCGGGTAGTGGGAGAAGTTCAGCCCGTTGCCCGCACCGATCTCGATCACCCGCCCGGACAGCCCCGCGAGCAGCCGCTCACGCACCCCGGCCAGCCCGAGCCGGGACTCCGCGGCCACACTGAACCGGGCGTAGCAACGGGCGAACAGCGGGTGGTGGACGGGACTCTGCGCCACCTTGCCGGAACCGGCCGACGACAGCCGCATGGCAACCTCCCGGAGGACGGGCCTACTGGAGATTGTCCCCCCGTACGTCCCCGTCGCACCCCCGCCGAACGAGTCACGGCTCACGAGAGGAAGTCGTGCACCTGTTCGTAGACGCCGTGGTCGTTGTTCATGTCGGTGTGCGAGACGCAGCCGACGTCGACGTTGGTCGCCCCGCTCAGCTCGGCCGAGGTGTCGGGGTCGATCGCCTCGTCGCAGTCCGACCAGTAGGCGGCGTACGCCACACTGCCCGGCGTCTCGTCACCGGAGTTCAGCGCGGTCAGGAACGCGCTGCCCGTCTGCATCTCCTTGCACGAGGTGTACAGCCACCCGCACAGGGAGGCGACGGAGGTGCCGTGGTTCACCCCGGCCACCGACACGAAGTGGTCGACGTACGACGTCCCGCCGAGGTTCTTCAGGTAGTAGCGGCCGCCCAGCGCGCCCATGGAGTGGACGACGATGTCGACCTTCGAGGCGCCGGTCTGCGCCAGCACGCTCTTGACCTCGGCGGCCAACTGCTGGGCGGTGGTGGCGTTGGACTTCGTCCAGTCGTACGACCAGGCGAACAGCTCCGAGGAGCTGTATCCGTCGGCCTCGAAGTCCGCGACCCAGTCGTCCCAGCTGCTCGCCGAGCTGCTGATGCCGTGCACGAACACGATCGGATCGTGGCTTGCCGCGTGCGCGGGGGCGGCGGTGAGGGGGAGTGCCAGAAGGAGCGATGCGGTCGTCGCCGACAGTGCTGTGACGATGCGACGCTTGTGGCGCTGCATGATGCCTCCTGAAAGGGGTGGGGATGCCAGGAGTGTCGGGACGGGTCTACGCGCGCCGCATCGGTGAAGTCGCCAGTCTTTACTAATCAACTAACCCGCCAGTAACGTCGATCGTGTGGTGACTCCGGTCAACCCCCCACCCCAGCACCGCACTTCTTCACCGCCACCCTCGGAAGCCGTCCACGCCCGGCTCCTGCGCCTCGTGCACGACGATCCGCGCGCCGCCGCCGAGGCCGTACCGCGTCTGACCCCACGTCAGCGGGCCGGCCTGGACCCACTGCCCACCGAACCCGCCCTTCTGGCCCCGGAGTTGCTGCGCGCGCTGCGCCGGGAGATCAACGCCCTGCCGGACGACACCCGGCGCCTGCTCCTCCTCGCCGCCGCCGACCAGCATCCGGTGGCCGCCCACGCCTACCTGCGAGCGGTGGCGGCGGCCCGCCTGGACACCCGCCCGTTGGAAGCCGCCGAGGCGGCGGGGGTCGCCCAGGCCACGGCCGCGGGCGTCGTGTTCCGCGACGACTGGACGAGGATCGCCGCCTACGAGACCGCCTCCCCGGCCGACCGGCGCGAGGCCCACCGGCTGCTCGCCCGGGTGCTCGGCGGCGGCAGCGAGAGCGTCCGGCGGTCCTGGCACCGGGCGGCCGGGGCCCTGGGCCCCAGCAGACGGCTCGCGGCCGAACTGCGGACCTCGGCGGACCGCGCCCGCGCGAACGGTCAGCCGGCCCTGGCCGGGGCCCTCACCGAACGCGCCGCCACCCTCTGCCCCGACCCGCGCGAACAGGCCCGCCTCCTGACCCGCGCGGCCACCGACGCCTGGCACGCGGGCCGGCCCGACCGGGCGCACCGCCTCGCCTCCCGCACCGACACCCCCGCCCTCGACGGCGTCCTCGCCCTGCGGGCGGGCAACGCGGCGGAAGCCTTCGACACCCTGCTCGCGGCGGCAGCCGGCAGCAAACGCCCCGCCGAATCCGCCGAGTCACTGACCCTTGCAACCGAAGCCGCCATCTACACAGGCGACTTGAGACGGACCCACGAAGCCCGCACCCTCGCCCACCGCCTGGCCGTCCCACCCCCCGGCATCCTGCCCGGCCTCACCGCAGCGTCCGAGGGCGACTACGAGACCGCCCGCGATCTGCTCAGGGAAACGGCGGGGCACGGTGGGCTCGGCGGCGAGCCTGCCACCGGCAGCACCCCCACCCTCCTCCTCCACGCCGGCATCGCCGCCCTCATGCTCGGCGATCACACCCGCGCCGCCACCGCCACCTTGCGTGCCGCCGCCGCGGCCCGCGCCGGGGGCACGCCCGTGATCGAGGCCCAGGCGCTGGAGTTCCGTGTGTACGCCGACTTCTGGACCGGGCGCACCCGCGCCGCCGAGGCCGCCGCGCGGGAGGCCCTGCGCCAGGCGTACGCCACTGGGCAGGACAACGGGGCCTGCCATCTGCGGGCCGCCCTCGCCATGTTCGCGGCGGTCACCGGGGACGAGGAAGGCTGCCGGGCGCACGCGGCGGCCGCGCGTTCGCACGCCCTCGCCCGCGGTCTGGGTCTGCCCGCCGCGCTCGCCCAGTGGGCGCTGGCCTTCCTCGACCTCACCACCGGCCGTTTCCCCGCCGCGGCGGCCCGGCTGCGCGCCCTCGCCGGATCCGGCCCCGGACACGGCCACCGCGCCATCCGGCACCTGGCCACCCCGCACTACGTGGAGGCCGCCGTCCGCACCGGCGACACCCGCGTGGCCCGTGCCGCCCATGCCGACTACGAGCGCTGGGCCAGAGCCGTGGGCAGCCCCGACGACCTCGCCCTCAGCGCCCGCTGCCGGGCCCTGCTCGCACCCGGCACCGAGGCCGTGGAGCACTACCGGACCGCCCTCGACCTGCACGCCCGGGGCACCCGTGACCTCGAACGCGCCCGCACCGAGCTGCTGTGCGCGAGCACCCTGCGCAGGCTGCGCCGCCGAGCCGAGGCCCGCGACCGGCTGCACAGCGCCCTGGAGGCCTTCGAGTCCTTCGGCGCACCGCACTGCGCGGCCCGGGCCCGGGCCGAACTCCGCGCCCTCGGCACCCCGGTGTCCGCACCCGCGGCGACGGACCCGGCCGCCCTGCTCACCGCCCAGCAGCTGACGGTGGCCCGCATGGCCGCGGAGGGCGCCACCAATCGCGAGATCGCCGACCGGCTCGCCCTCAGTCCCCGCACCATCGACCACCACCTGCGCGGAGTCTTCGCCCGCCTGGGCATCCGCTCACGGATCGAACTGGTACGCCTCCTCGACGCCTCCACGGGCACCGACTAGGGGCGGTCAGGGGGACCGGGCCGTCTGCTCCAGCCGACGGCGTCACATCGGTACGACCGGGCGCGGTCGCGGGGCGCCCCCGCGCGAGCGGATCCGAGCGGGCCGGGCCCCGCGACTCCGGCCTGATCCGCACTCCGGCCTGATCCGCACTCCGGCCTGATCCGCACTCCGGCCTGATCCGCCGGACACACCCTGGGGCGCCTCCCGCATCCGAGCCTGCGGCCGCCAGAACGCCTCCGTCAGAACGCCGCCCTCAGGGCGCCTCCCGGATCCGGAACGCCTCCGCGTCCCACGTCCCGTACAGGCGCGGGGCCAGCCACTCCGGTGCCGCCGTGCGGAAGTCGGCGGGCTGGAGTGCGCCGGCCCCTGCGGGCAGTGCGCCGAGCAGCGGGGCGGCGGCCACCTCCGGCAGGTCCATGACGTTGCAGCGGGAGGCGAGGTCGGGGGCGTCGGGCCAGCTGCCGATCACCACGCCGGCCGGCTCCAGCCCGCGCGCGCCCAGTTCACGGGCCGTCAGCTCCGTGGTGTTCAGCGTGCCGAGCCCGGCGGAGGCCACGACCAGCACCGGCGCGTTGAGCAGCCGGGCCGCGTCCGCCAGCGTCCCGCCCGCCGCGTCGAACCGTACGAGCAGCCCGCCCGCACCCTCGACCAGCACCAGATCGTGCTCGGTGGCCAGCTTGGCCGCGGCCTCGGCCACCTCGTACGGATGCACCGGGGCCATCCCGGCCCGCCGGGCCGCCGTACCCGGGGCCAACGGCTCGGGGTAGCGCGCGAGTTCGACGGCCGTGACGGCCCCGACGAGCCGGGCGACCTCGTCCGCGTCGCCGCGCTCGTCCGGCCGTACCCCCGTCTGCGCGGCCTTCAGCACGGCGACCGACTGCCCGGCCGCGAGCGCCGCGGCGGCGACGGCCGCGGTCGTGACCGTCTTGCCGACCTCCGTACCCGTCCCCGTGATCACCAGTACCGGCATCTCATCCCTCCCGCGCCGCGGCGCACACCGCGCGTGCGATCCGTGCCACGTCCGCGTCGTCCGTGACGTACGGCGGCATCGTGTAGACCAGGTCGCGGAACGGGCGCAGCCACACGCCCTCCCGCACCGCGGCCCGGGTTGCCGCGGCCATGTCCACCTCGTGGTCGAGCTGGACCACCCCGATGGCGCCGAGGACGCGGACGTCCTTGACGCCGGGAAGGTCCGCGGCCGGAGCGAGCCCCGCGCGCAGGCCCGCCTCGATCCGCCCGACCGCCGACCGCCAGTCCTGCCCGAGCAGCAGCTCGATGGAGGCGCAGGCCACGGCCGCCGCCAGCGGATTGCCCATGAAGGTCGGCCCGTGGGCGAGCACCGGCACCTCACCGCGCGAGATGCCGTCCGCGACCCGGGCGGTGCACAGCGTCGCCGCCATCGTCAGATAGCCGCCGGTCAGCGCCTTGCCCACGCACATCACATCCGGGGTGACACCCGCGTGCTCCGCCGCGAACAGCGCACCCGTGCGCCCGAACCCGGTGGCGATCTCGTCGAACACCAGCAGCACGTCGTGCGCGTCGCACGCCTCGCGCAGCACCCGCAGATACGCGGGGGAGTGGAACCGCATCCCACCCGCGCCCTGCACCACCGGCTCCACGATCACCGCTGCCAGCTCGTCGGCGTGTCGCCCGATCGCCGAGCGCAACTCCTCGGCGTACGACTCCTCGTACTCGGCCGGAGGCGGGCCCACGAACACCTGGCGCTGGAGCACGCCGGTCCACAGCTCGTGCATCCCTCCCTCGGGGTCGCACACCGACATCGGCTGCCAGGTGTCGCCGTGGTATCCGCCCCGCCAGGTCAGCAGCCGCTGCTTGCCGGGGCGGCCGAGCGAGCGCCAGTACTGCAGGCACATCTTCACGGCGACCTCGACCGACACCGACCCGGAGTCGGCCAGGAACACATGCTCCAGGCCGTCCGGTGACATGTCGACAAGGAGCTTCGCCAGCCGTACGGCGGGCTCGTGCGTGAGCCCGCCGAACATCACATGGCTCATCCGTCCCAGCTGCTCGCGCGCCGCCTCGTTGAGAACCGGGTGGTTGTAGCCGTGGATCGCCGACCACCACGACGACATGCCGTCGACGAGTTCGCCCGAGCCGTCCGCGAGCCGCAGCCGGACCCCGCTCGCCGACTCCACGACGAGCGGTTCGACACGCCCGGGCATCGGACCGTACGGATGCCACACGTGCCGGCGGTCCAGCTCCAGCAGTTCGGGCACGCTCGGACCGGACGGGTCAGGCATTGGGCGCGAGGTCCGTTCCGGCACCCCGGCGGCGGACGGCGACCAGGTCGGTGCGCGCCTCGTTCGTGGCCGGCCCGGACGCCGTACCGCACACGTCCCCTCCTTCGTGCGAACCGCAGACGGATCCGCACCCGGCCTCGCCGTGCGACCCGCAGCCCGCGTCGGCGTGCGACCCGCAGCCGCCCCCGACCGCCGTCGCCCGGTGCTCCGGCAGCGTCACCTCGCCGGCGCCCTCCACCTCGAACCCGGCGTCCGCGATCATCTCCAGGTCGGCCTTGCCGGCCTGGCCCTCGCTGGTCAGGTAGTCGCCCAGGAAGATGGAGTTGGCCAGGTTCAGCGCGAGCGGCTGCATCGTGCGCAGGTGGACCTCGCGGCCGCCCGCGATGCGCACCTCGACGTCGGGGCAGACGAAGCGGACCATCGCGAGGATGCGCAGGCAGCGCTGCGGGGTGAGGTTCCACTCCGCGGAGAGCGGGGTGCCCTCCATCGGGATGAGGAAGTTCACCGGAACGGAGTCCGGGTCCAGCTCGCGCAGCGACAGGACCACGTCCACCAGGTCCTCGTCGGTCTCGCCCATGCCGGCGATGAGCCCCGAGCAGGCGGACAGACCGGCGGCGTGCGCCTTCTGCACCGTGTCCACCCGGTCGGCGTACGTGTGGGTGGTGGTGATGTCCCCGTACGTGGCCTCGGAGGTGTTCAGGTTGTGGTTGTAGGCGTCCGCGCCCGCCTCGCGCAGCCGTTCGGCCTGACCGTCGGAGAGCAGACCGAGGCAGGCGCACACCTCGACGTCCTCGTTCTGGCCCTTGATGGCCTTGATGGTCTCGGAGACCCGGTCCACGTCCCGGTCCGTCGGGCCGCGCCCGCTGGCCACCAGGCAGACGCGCTTGGCGCCCCCGGCCACGCCCGCCGCGGCGGCCTGGGAGGCCTGGTCGGGCTTGAGCCAGGTGTACTTGAGGATGTCGGCCTTGGAGCCGAGCCGCTGGGAGCAGTAGGAGCAGTCCTCCGGGCACAGCCCGGACTTCAGGTTGACCAGGTAGTTGAGTTTCACGCGCCGGCCGAACCAGTGCCGGCGCACCTTGCCGGCCGCGGCCACCACATCGAGCAGGTCGTCGTCGGAGGTGGCGAGCACGGCGAGTGCTTCCTCACGGGTCGGCAGCTCGCGCCGCAGCCCCTTGTCCACCAGCGTGTTCAGCAGGTCCATGAGGCCCGATCCTGTCCTACGGGACCGCTTCCGGCCAAGGAGAGTCTGCACAACGGATGCGGATCACCGTGTGGGTATTGCCACACCCTGGGTGGTCGGGCGTGCCGCTAGGGTCTGTCCGCTACCTACAAAAGCCCCGGAGGACCCATGGCGTTCGGCTGGATCGACGAGCAGGCCGAGGCGCGCCGCCGCGCCGGACTCGTACGGACCCTGCGCCCGCGCCCCGCCGACTCGCCGCTGCTGGACCTGGCGAGCAACGACTATCTGGGCCTCGCCCACCACCCCGAGGTCGTCGAAGCGGCGGCCCGGGCCGCGCGGACCTGGGGCGGCGGCTCCACCGGCTCCCGGCTGGTCACCGGCACCACCGAGCTGCACACCGAGCTGGATCGCGAACTGGCCGACTTCTGCGGGTTCGAGGCGGCTCTCGTGTTTTCGTCCGGTTATGCCGCGAACCTGGCCGCGGTCACCGCACTGGGCCCGCACGGCTCCCTGATCCTGTCCGACGCGGGCAACCACGCCTCGCTCATCGACGGCTGCCGGCTCGCCCGGGGCACCACGCAGGTGGTCGGGCACGCCGACCCGGAGGCCGTGGACAAGGCGCTGCGCACGCACGGGGGAGAGGCGATCGTCGTCTCCGACACCGTGTTCTCCGTCGACGGGGACGCGGCCCCGCTGGCCGCGCTGGCCGAGGCGTGCCGGGAGCACGGCGCGGGGCTGGTCGTGGACGACGCCCACGGGCTCGGTGTGCTGGGCGACGGCGGCCGGGGCGCCCCGCACGCGGCCGGTCTCGCGGGCGCGGCGGACGTGGTCGTCACGGCCACGCTGTCCAAGTCGCTGGGCAGCCAGGGCGGGGTGGTGCTGGGTTCGGCTCGGGTGATCGACCATCTGGTCAACGCGGCCCGGACGTTCATCTTCGACACGGGGCTGGCCCCCGCGGCCGCGGGCGCGGCGCTCGCGGCGCTGCGGCTGCTGCGGCGCGAACCGGCGCGGGCGGACCGGGCCCGCGCGGTCGCCGCCGAACTGCACGCAGGCCTGACCGCCGCGGGTCTGGACGCGGTGCGTCCGGACGCCGCGGTGGTCTCGGTGCGGGCTCCGTCCCCGGAGCAGGCCGTGCGCTGGGCGGCCGACTGCCGTACGGCAGGTCTGGCCGTGGGCTGCTTCCGTCCTCCTTCCGTGCCCGACGGCATCTCACGGCTGAGGCTGACCGCCCGCGCGGACCTCTCCGGGGCCGAGATCGAACGCGCTGTACGTGTGATCGGCGAAACGCGACCATGAGTCGGCGTGACACGGCCGGGCATCGCACGAAAGTGATCGGATCTGATCAGTAGGGGTCGGTCGGGTCAGGCGAGAACGGGATCATCGGAGCGCGGTCACGAAGCCCGCCCAGCTCCCGGGGGAGAAGAGCAGCGCGGGTCCGGCCGGCTTCTTGGAGTCGCGCACGGCGAGCAGCCCGGCCCAGCGGCCGGAGTGCGGCCGGGCCGTCTCCACGCAGTTGTTGGCTCCCGTGCTGTAGCTGCTGCGCAGCCAGCGCACGTCGTGCAGATCGGTACTGGCAGGGACGTTCCGAGGCAGTGCTGACATGGTGCCTCCTTACGCGCCGTCACCTATCCCGGCGATGTAATCCAACGAGTCCTCGGTTGAAAGGGCGTGGATCTGGAGGGTGTTGAAGGCCTCCAGGTAAGCCTTGAGGTCTTCTTTCCGTTCCAGGTAGAGGCTACTCGTCAACTGGTCGAGAACAACCACATCCAGATCAGAAGTGCTCTGAAATGAGAAAATAACGAAAGGCCCGGTGAGGCCGACATGCGCACCGGCGGCGAACGGGAGCACCTGGAGGCGCACTTGGGGCAGGCGGGCGCACTCGACCAGCCGGGCCAGCTGCCGCGCCATGACCTCCGGCCCGCCGATCTCGCGCCTGAGCACCGCCTCGTCCAGTACCGCGCTCAGCTCCAGCGGTGGATCGGAGCGCAGCACGTCCTGCCTGGCCAGCCGCACCTCCACCAGCGCGTCCAGCCGCTCCTCGTCCACCCCGTCCAGGGCCGCACGGGTGACCGCCTGAGCGTATTCGGGCGTCTGCAGAAGGCCGGGAACCACCGTGGTCTCCAGCGTGCGCATCCCGGTCGCCTGTGACTCCAGGCTGATGAAATCACGGTAGGTGGGCGGCAGGATGCCGCGGTAGGCGTGCCACCAGCGGCTGCGGCCGCCCGCCTCCTCCGACCCCGCCAACATCAGCAGCAACTCACGCAGTTGGCCGTCCCGTTCCCCGTAGGCGTCGAGGAGTAACCGCACGTCGGCCGGTTTCACCCCGCTGGCGCCGGTCTCGATGCGGCTCACCTTCGACTGGTGCCAGCCCACGAGACGGGCAGCCTCACCGCTGGTGAGCCCCGCCCCGGTGCGCAGTGCACGCAGCTCGGCGCCCAATTTGCGACGCCGCACCGCGGGACCGTTCTGCATGGGTTACTCCTTACTCCTTACGGGCCACCCAAATACGGTCTCGCGTCGCAGAGTTCACCGCTTTGAGCGACAGATATATGCATATCTTGGTGGATCGCTCCCCGGACCGGCCCGGTGATGGCAGTCTGGCGAACAAGCACCAGTCCGGGACCGTACTCGAACCATCCGCTCCTCGTCGGACTGCGGTCCCGTGGGAAAGGGACGACGTCGCCATGGCAGACCATCTGGAAGCATCCGTCACTCTGCCGAGCGATCCCGCCTCGGTCTCCGCGGCCCGCTCCTACGTGGTGGGAACCCTCGAGGAGTGGGGGCTGCCGTCGGACACCGAAGCGGCCGACACCGTGCGGCTCATCGTCTCCGAGCTGGCCACCAACGCCGTACAGCACACCTTCGGACAGTCACCCACCTTCACGGTCGACATCGCTCTGGACCGTGACGAACATCTGCGCATCGGCGTCACGGACAGTCATCCGCGCTTTCCGAAGAGACTGCCCGCCGCCGTCCAGCAGGACAACGGGCGCGGCATGGTCATCATCCGCTGGCTCACCGCCGAGTGGGGCGGCAAGCTCCGCGTCCGCCCCACCCACGAGGGCGGCAAGACGGTCTCCATCGAACTCCCCTGGACCATCCCGGCCGAGCCGGTCACGGCAGGACAGCCGGAGCTCTAGGGCCTGTCCGACAATTCCCGTCCGCCCCTGCTGAACCGCTTCGGCACCATGCGGCCAACCCCACTCGGCCGGGCGACGCTTCACCGGGACGGCCGCTGACCCACCGGCGTCTGCCGGGCGCGGCCGAACGCCCCGTGCAGCAGGGCCCGGAACGCCTCCGCCGCCGGAGCGACCTCGTCGGGCCGGAAGGCGACCGAGATCGTACGGCGCAGCCGTCCCGCCTCCAGCGGCCGCACCCCGACCGGAGTCACCGCGGTCCGCGCCACCATCTCCGGTACGACGGCCACCCCGAGCCCCGCGCTGACCAGCGCGCACACCACGGCGTACCCGGGGGTCGGCACCAGCAGCGCGGGAGTGGCGCCCGCCTCGGCGAGCAGGGCCTCCACCTCCCGCCGGGCCGGATGGTGCGGGGCCATGCTGATCAGCGGTTGCCCGGCCAGCTGCTCCAGCGGCAGCCGCGACGAGGCGCTGCTCAGCGCATGACCCGGCGCCGTCACCAAGACCAGCTCCTCCACCAGGACCGGCTCCAGACCGACCGAGGCCGGCACCGCAGCGGCCTCGCCCGGGTGGTAGGCGTGGGTCAGCGCCAGATCCACCTCGCCGGCCGCCACTGCGGCGACCCCGGCCGGCGGGTCGTAGTCGGCGACCGACAGCTCGACGTCCGGGTGCGCCCGGCGGAACGCGCTCAGCGCCGGCGGCAGCAGATGGACGCCCGCGGTCGGGAAGGTGCCGAGCCGCAGCACCCCGCCCGACAGACCGGTCAGCCGGGCCAGTTCGTGCCGGGCCTGCTCCAGCTCGTCCAGCACCCGCCGGGCCCGCGCCACCAGCACCTCGCCCGCCTCGGTCAGCCGGGCCCCGCGGTGATGCCGCACCAGCAGCGCAGTGCCCGCCTCCCGTTCCAGCTTGGCCAGCTGCTGGGAGAGCGCGGGCGGCGTATAGCCGAGCCGGTCGGCGGCCCGTGTGATGGAGCCCGCCTCCGCGACGGCGACCAGCGCGGCCAGCCGCGTGGGATCGTACATGGCACAAGCCTAAAGCACTGCTTAAGGCAGACCCTGCTCATTCGAAATACCTGCTGAAGGCTCGCTCCGTGCACGCTGGCGGTATGGACGGACAGCTCATCGCCTTCACCGGGATCGCCGCAGGACTCGTCGCCATGCCGGGCGCCGACTTCACGGTGGTCGTACGCAACGCCCTGGTCTCCCGCCGCGCCGGTGCGGTCTGCGGGCTCGGCATCGCGGGCGGCCTCCTGGTGCACACCACGCTGGCGGTGGCCGGAGTCGCCGCCGTGCTGGTCGCCGTCCCCGCACTCTTCCGCGCGCTGCAGTTGCTGGGCGGCGCCTATGTGCTGCAGCTCGGCGTGCGGACCCTGTGGTCGCTGCGGCGGCCTGCCACCGCCACCGCCTCCGTCGAGGCGGCACCGCCCGTTGCGCACCCGCTGCGGCAGGGCTTCGTCACCAACGTCCTCAACCCGAAGGCCTCGCTGACCTTCCTCAGCCTGCTGCCCCAGTTCGTGCCGTCGGGTGACTCCGCGCTGCCCAGGACGCTGCTGCTCGCGCTGATCGTCTGCACGCTGGCGCTGGCGTGGTTCCAGGTGGTGGCCCTGCTGGTGGACCGGCTCGGCAGGTGGCTGCGCCGGCCCCGGGCCGCCCGCATGCTGCAGGCGGGCACCGGGGCGGTGTTGACGGTGCTGGGAGCGGCTCTGCTGCTGGAGCCGCTCCTGCCCTGAGCCCGGGTCAGCTGACCCGGCCGTACCAGACGCTCCTGCTCCAGATCTTCTCCAGCCGCACCACGGACCCGGTCTTGGGGGCGTGCCAGATCTTGCCCTTCCCGGCGTAGATGCCGACGTGGTAGACGCTCGAACCCGAGTGGAAGAACACCAGGTCGCCGGCCTTGCGGCTCCGGGCCGAGATGTGGTGCGTCTTGTTGTACTGCTGGGCGGCCGTGCGTGGCAGCTTCTTGCCCGCCTTCTTGAACGAGTAGAGCGTCAGCCCCGAGCAGTCGAAGCGGCGCGGCCCGGTGGCCCCCCATGCGTACGGGGCACCCTTCTTGGAGGCCGCGACCTGGAGTGCCTTCGCCGCCGTGCCGGCGGCCGAGGCGTCGGTGGCGAGGCCCGGGACCACGATCGAGCCGCCGACGGCGGCGAGGGTGAGAGCCGAGGCCGTACCGGCACGGGCCATGAGCGACGGGACACGATTGAGCGCAGTCATGCGCAACCCTTCGTCAGCCGCCTGTGAAGGATGACCTGTCGGATTCGGGCTGGCGAAGTTGCCCGGCCGTGTTGCCACGGCTTCACCCCAAGGGCTGCTCGGTGCGACCGCCCGTCTGTGCGACGAACGTCCGTTCCGGCGACCCGTCTTGCTCGGGTCCTCCACTCCTGCCGATCCACTCCTGTCGACCGGTCATCCGGGGCGGCGGCAGGACTCGGCGTCCGCCCGGATCGCCCCGCCGTGGTGGCGGGGGCTTGTCGTCAGACACGGATCTTCACTCACAGGAGTCGGAAAATCCCAATGGAATCGGGGATTTGTGGTGTTACTCACCACTCACCCGTTCGGGTGGACGCTGCTGTGTTCGAGGCACCGTCAGATCCCGCACGTAGCCCCGGACCTGGGACGAAGCACTTTCTCGCCGACCTTGAACCGGCGTACTGCGCAAGCCGGGAGACCCGGAAAAAGTTCTGGAGATACGCCGGCCGGGGGTACGTCGTTCGGGCCGTTTCGAGTCCGGCTCCGGCGGGTCCGTCGACGCGTTGGGCCCGTCGGGCCGGACGAGCGTCCGGATCAGCCCACGCGGTCCGGCGGGAGCACGACGCGAGCGGTGCGGCGCTCGCCGTCGAGCACCCTCAAGGCCCGTGCCAGCGTGTCCCCATGCAGCTCCGTCTCGCCGCGCTGGTGCATGAGGGCGAGCGCGTCGCGCAGCTCGGACGCCTTGCGCACCAGGGCCTGCGCCGCGCGCAGCCCGCGGTAGGTGTCCCCGGACTGCGCCGGGTTGATCCGGCCCAGCAGGTCGACCGCCTCCAGATAACGGTCGATCAACTCGCCCTCGGCGCACGTCAGGGCGGGCAGCGGCGGAAGCTCCGGTGGCAGCATCGGCCGGCTCACCCCGCGTGCTGTGCGCCGGGGGTGCTCCTGCGGCTCGGGACGACGCCGTCCACCAGGCCGTACGCCAGTGCGCCCGGCGCGTCCAGCACCAGCTCCCGCTCCAGGTCCTGGTGGACCTGTTCCGGGGTGCGCCCGGTGTGCAGGACCAGCATCTCCTCCATGAGCGTGCGCGTCCGGGCCAACTCGTCGGCCTGGATGACGAGGTCGCTCGGCTGTCCCTTGGCCGGTTCGGGCAGCGCGGGCTGTTCGAGCACCACGCGCGCGTTCGGCAGCGTGAACCGCTTTCCCTCGGTCCCGGCCGCGAGCAGGATCGCGGCGGCCGAGGCGGCCTGGCCCAGGCAGTAGGTCTCCACGTCGCAGGTGACGTACCGCATCGTGTCGTAGACCGCCGTCAGCGCGCTGAACGAGCCGCCCGGGCAGTTGATGTACAGCGTGATGTCCCGGTCCGGGGCCGCGTGTTCGAGGTGCATGAACTGTGTGATCACGTCGGTCGCCGCCGTGTCGTCGAGCGGTGTCCCGAGGAAGACGACTCGGTTCTCGAACAGCTTCGAGTAGGGATCGAGCGTGCGGTGGCCCGTGCTCGTGCGCTCGGTGAACTCGGGCAGGACGTGACGGGCGGACAGTCGGGTCATGGGCATACCCCTTCCTCGCGACAGGGCCTGTGGCGGCCTCGCTTCTGTACAGAATGTACAGGACGTACGTGACGTTAGAATGAGGGCATGGCCTACGAGATTCCGGTGACGCAAGCCAGGGCTGAGCTCGCCGACCTGATCAACCGGGTGGTGTACGGCGGTGAGCGCGTCGTCGTGACACGGCACGGCAAGCCGTTGGTCGCGCTGGTCTCGGCCGCCGACCTGGAGCGGCTCGAAGCCCTCGACGAGCCGGCCGAGGAGCAGCCGGTGGTCACCTCGGTGTCCCGCGTGCGCGAGGTCGAGCCCGCGGCCCGGGAGCGGCAGCGCTTCGGGATCGCGGCCGAGCACCGGGGGCCCGGCGTCTCGTAGCCGGGTATGTGCGAGCCCACCGCGCAGTCATGTGTTGATCAAGGTCTGGTTAACGTCGCTGAAACTCCGGCGAACTAGCCTGCCGATCCACGCCACCAGGGGTTTTTCTGCCCGCGTTGATCACGTTCGGGCAAATTTGTCTGTGTGTTACACCTATCCCGTCGTGGTGGCTGCGGCAACCGGACCCCGCACGGTCCGGAGCAAGGACTGTGAGGTGGGACGTGCAACTGACCCCGCACGAACAAGAGAGGCTGCTGATCCATGTGGCGGCCGACGTGGCCGAGAAGCGCAGGGCTCGTGGGCTCAGGCTCAACCACCCGGAAGCGGTCGCCCTCATCACGTCGCACATCCTTGAGGGCGCGCGTGACGGCCGTACCGTCGCCGAGCTGATGTCCTCCGGCCGCAAGCTCCTCACCAGGGAAGACGTCATGGACGGCATCCCCGAGATGATCCACGACGTACAGGTCGAGGCCACCTTCCCGGACGGCACCAAGCTCGTCACCGTCCACGAGCCGATCATCTGAGGGGCCGCGATGATTCCCGGAGAGGTGCTTTTCGCGGACGGCCCCGTCGTCTACAACGAGGGCCGCGAGGTCACCCGGCTGACCGTGCTCAACGCCGCCGACCGGCCCGTCCAGGTCGGCTCCCACTACCATTTCGCCGAGGCCAACCCCGGCCTGGAGTTCGACCGGACCGCCGCCCACGGCAAGCGGCTGAACGTCGCCGCCGGCACCGCCGTACGCTTCGAGCCGGGCATCCCCGTCGCCGTCGAACTCGTGCCCCTCACCGGCGCCCGGATCGTGCCCGGACTGCGCGGCGAGACCGGAGGTGCCCTCGATGCCTGAGATCTCCCGCGCCGCCTACGCCGACCTGTTCGGCCCCACCACCGGCGACCGCATCCGGCTCGCCGACACCGACCTGCTGATCGAGATCGAGGAGGACCGCTGCGGCGGCCCCGGACTCGCCGGTGACGAGGCGGTCTTCGGCGGCGGCAAGGTCATCCGCGAGTCCATGGGGCAGTCGCGTGCCACGCGCGCGGAGGGCACCCCCGACACCGTCATCACCGGTGTCGTCATCGTCGACCACTGGGGGATCGTCAAGGCCGACGTCGGCATCCGCGACGGCCGGATCACCGGCATCGGCAAGGCGGGCAACCCCGACACCATGGACGGCGTGCACCCCGACCTGGTGATCGGCCCCGAGACCGAGGTCATCGCCGGCAACGGACGGATCCTCACGGCCGGCGCCATCGACGCGCACGTCCACTTCATCTGTCCGCAGATCGCCGACGAGGCGCTGGCCTCCGGCATCACCACCCTGGTCGGCGGCGGCACCGGACCGGCCGAGGGCTCCAAGGCGACCACCGTGACGCCCGGAGCCTGGCACCTGGCCCGGATGCTGGAGGCGATGGAGCAGTACCCGCTGAACATCGGCTTCCTCGGCAAGGGCAACACCGTCTCGCACGAGGCGATGCTCTCCCAGATCCGCGGCGGCGCCCTGGGCCTCAAGCTGCACGAGGACTGGGGGTCCACCCCGGCCGTCATCGACGCGGCCCTGACCGTCGCCGAGCGCACCGGCATCCAGGTCGCCATCCACACCGACACCCTCAACGAGGCCGGTTTCGTAGGCGACACCCTCGCCGCGATCGCCGGCCGGGGCATCCACGCGTACCACACCGAGGGCGCCGGCGGCGGGCACGCGCCGGACATCATGACGGTGGTCTCCGAGCCGCACGTGCTGCCCAGCTCGACCAATCCGACCCGGCCGTTCACCATCAACACCGCCGAGGAACACCTCGACATGCTGATGGTGTGCCACCACCTCAACCCGGCGGTCCCGGAGGACCTGGCCTTCGCCGAGTCCCGGATCCGGCCGTCCACCATCGGCGCGGAGGACATACTCCACGACCTCGGCGCGATCTCGATCATCTCCTCCGACTCCCAGGCCATGGGCCGGGTCGGCGAGGTCGTCCTGCGCACCTGGCAGACCGCGCACGTCATGAAGCGGCGGCGGGGCGCGCTGCCCGGCGACGGGCGGGCGGACAACCGGCGGGTACGGCGCTACGTCGCCAAGTACACGATCAACCCGGCGCTCGCCCAGGGCCTGGCCCGCGAGATCGGCTCCGTCGAGACCGGCAAGCTCGCCGACCTGGTGCTGTGGGAGCCCGCGTTCTTCGGGGTCAAGCCGCACCTCGTCATCAAGGGCGGCCAGATCGCGTACGCACAGATGGGTGATGCCAACGCCTCCATCCCGACGCCGCAGCCGATCCTGCCCCGGCCCATGTACGGGGCGATCGGACGGGCACCGGCCGCCAACTCGTTCAACTTCGTGGCCCCGGCGGCCATCGAGGACGGGCTGCCGGAGCGGCTTCAGCTGGGCAAGCGCTTCGTCGCCATCGATTCGACGCGCGGGGTGACCAAGGCGGACATGCGGGAGAACGACGCGCGTCCCCAGGTGCGGATCGACCCCGACAGCTTCGCCGTGCACATCGACGGCGAGCTGGTCGAGGCGGCTCCGGCGGCCGAACTGCCCATGGCCCAGCGCTACTTCCTCTTCTGATGTCCAGAGCGGCACTGCTCGTCCTGGCCGACGGCCGCTTCCCCGCCGGAGGGCACGCGCACTCCGGCGGGGCGGAGGCCGCCGTCAAGGCGGGACGGATCACCTCCGCGGCGAGCCTGGAGGACTTCTGCCGGGGCCGACTGCACACCGCCGGGCTGGTCGCGGGCGCGCTGGCGGCCGCCGCCGTCCTGGGCGTCGAGCCCCGGGAGCTGGACGCGGCCGCGGACGCCCGCACCCCCTCGCCGGCGCTGCGGCTCGCCGCGCGCAGGCTCGGCCGGCAGCTGATGCGAGCCGCGCGCGCGAGCTGGCCGTCGGCCGAACTCGACGCGCTGGCAGGGGAGTTCCCCAAAGGCGCCCATCAGCCCGTCGTGCTCGGAGTCGCGGCGAGGGCGGCAGGACTCGGCCCCTTGGACGCCGCGTACTGCGCGACGTACGAGAGCGTGAGCGGGCCGGCGACGGCCACGGTCCGTCTGCTGAGCCTCGACCCGTTCGACGCGACGGGAGTTCTGGCCCGGCTGGCTCCGGAGCTGGACCGCGTCGCGGACGCGGCGGTGGAGGCGGCGCGGAGGGCGGCCGACGAGGGAGTCGACGCGCTGCCCGCCGCGTCGGGGCCCTTGCTGGAGGTCGGCGCGGAGTGGCATGCGAGCTGGCCCGTGCGCCTGTTCGCCTCATAGATCTCCGCACCCCACCCGCCCGACTCGGTCGGGCAGCGAGTGGCCGACCCCACACGAAGCCTCTCAACCATTGGAGCCGTACATGCACCTCGACCACACCCACCCCGGCCCCGCCGCCGTAAGTGCCGACGCCCACCGACCCGACGGCTCCCGCCGCGCGCTGCGCATCGGGCTCGGCGGACCCGTCGGCTCCGGGAAGACCGCCACCGTCGCCGCGCTGTGCCGGGCGCTGCGCGACCAGCTGTCCCTGGCCGTCGTCACCAATGACATCTACACCCGTGAGGACGCCGAGTTCCTGCTCCGGGAGGCCGTGCTGCCGCCCGAGCGGATCACGGCCGTGGAGACCGGGGCCTGCCCGCACACCGCGATCCGCGACGACATCTCCGCCAACCTCGAGGCCGTGGAGGACCTGGAGGACGAGGTCGGTCCGCTGGACCTGATCCTCGTCGAGTCCGGCGGGGACAACCTCACCGCCACCTTCTCCAAGGGGCTCGTGGACGCGCAGATCTTTGTGATCGACGTGGCGGGCGGCGACGACATCCCGCGCAAGGGCGGCCCCGGCGTCACCACCGCCGACCTGCTCGTCGTCAACAAGACCGACCTCGCGCCGTACGTCGGCTCCGACCTCGCCCGGATGGCTGCCGACGCCAAGGCGCAGCGGGCCGAACTCCCGGTCGTCTTCCAGTCGTTGCGCGAGGAGGCCGGCGTCGCGGACGTGGCCGCGTGGGTGCGGGAGCGGCTCGCCGCGTGGGCGGCATGACGGTGACCGGCGTCCGGGCGAACGCCCGGATCGTCGCCCGCGCCGACGGACGCGGCGGTACGGCGCTGCCCGTGCTGGACGGTGAGGGCCCGCTGGCGCTGCGCCGCACCCGGGCGAGTGGCGGCGAGGCGCGGGTGATGGTCGTCGGTGCGATGAGCGGCCCGCTCGGCGGGGACCGCTTCTCGCTGGAGGCGCGGGTGGAGGAGGGCGCCCGCCTGCACGTCGGCTCGGCCGCCGCCACCATCGCGCTCCCGGGTCAGGGCAAGGGCGAGGCCCGCTACGACGTGCGGCTGGACGTGGCCGACGGCGGCGAGCTGCGCTGGCTGCCCGAGCAGCTGATCTCGGCCGGTGGCAGCGACCTGTACGTCACCACGCGGGCCGAACTCGCCGCCGGGGCGGGGCTCGTGCTGCGCGAGGAGCAGGTGCTCGGTCGGGTGGGCGAGGCACCGGGGCGGCTCACCAGCCGGCTCACGGTGCGCGTCGCCGGCCGGACCGTGCTGGACCAGGAGCTGTCCTGCGGGCCCGGCGCGCCGGGTGGCTGGGACGGGCCCGCCGTGCTCGCCGGACACCGGTCCGTGGGCCAACTGGTGGTCGTACGGCCCGAGTTCGCAAAGCAGCCGGTTGCGGCGCGGATGCTGGGGGAGTGTGCCGCGCTGGTACCGCTCGTGGGACCCGCCGTACTCGTCAGCGCCGTGGCCCCCGACGCGCTCGGGCTGCGGCTGCTGCTGGACGAGGCGCTGACCCTGCTGGCCTGAAAAGACGCACGTTCCGCTCAGCGGGACGTGATCATCCGTTTATCGGATTGGTAAAGAAACGTCTGTGCCCCCTGTTCTCAGACGGCTCACAGCGGAGAGGATCCCCGCCTGACCACTCGTAGAACTTTGTTGGGGGAGGGGCCCACTTGAGGGAGAACAGACCGAAGAGCCGCCTGCTGGCGTTCGGTTCGGCCGGAGCACTCGTCACCGCAACCCTGATAGCCGGCGCGGTGTCGGCTCCCGCGGCCAGCGCCGACAGCCGCCACGGGCAGGACCGCGAGGCCAGGGGCGCCCAGATCGCGGCCGCCCGCGCCGCCAAGGCCGGCATCGACTGGAAGGACTGCCCCGCCGACTGGGGCCTGGAGAAGCCCATCCAGTGCGGCTGGGTCTCCGTGCCGCTCGACTACGCCAAGCCGTACGGCAAGCAGATCAAGCTCGCCGTCGACCGCATCGGCAACACGGGGACCCCAAAGGAGCGCCAGGGCGCCCTCGTCTACAACCCGGGCGGTCCCGGTGGCTCCGGTCTGCGCTTCCCGCGCCGGGTCGTCACCAAGAACGCCGTCTGGGCGAACGTCGCGAAGGCCTACGACTTCGTGGGCTTCGACCCGCGCGGTGTCGGCCACTCGGCGCCCATCTCCTGCGTCGACCCGCAGGAGTTCGTCAAGGCGCCCAAGGCCGACCCGGTCCCGGACACCGAGGCCGACAAGAGCGCGCAGCGCAAGCTGGCCCGCGAGTACGCGCAGGGCTGCGCCGAGCGCAGCGGCGCCATGCTGCCCCACATGACCACGCCGAACACCGCCCGCGACCTGGACGTCATCCGCGCCGCGCTGGGCGAGAAGAAGCTCAACTACCTCGGCGTCTCCTACGGCACCTACCTCGGCGCCGTCTACGGCACCCTCTTCCCGGGCCACCTGCGCCGCATGGTCGTGGACAGCGTGGTCGACCCGGCGCGCGAGAACATCTGGTACGAGGCCAACCTGAACCAGGACATCGCCTTCGAGGGCCGCTGGAAGGACTGGGAGGACTGGGTCGCCGCGAACGACGCCGCCTTCCACCTCGGCACCACCCGCGCCGCCGTTCAGGCCAAGTGGCTCGAGCTGCGCGCCACCGCCAAGAAGAACCCCATCGGCGGGGTCGTCGGCCCGGCCGAGCTGATCTCCTTCTTCCAGAGCGCCCCGTACTACGACTCGTCGTGGGTGCCGGTCGCCTCGGTGTTCAGTAAGTACGCCGCCGGTGACACCAAGGCGCTCGTCGACGCGGCCGCCCCCGACCTGTCGGACACGGCCGGCAACATCAGCGCCGAGAACGGCAACGCCGTCTACACCGCCGTCGAGTGCGCCGACGCCAAGTGGCCCACCAGTTGGCGCAAGTGGGACCGGGACAACACCCGGCTCAACAAGGACTACCCGTTCATGACCTGGGCCAACGCCTGGATGAACCTGCCCTGCGCCACCTGGCCGACCAAGCAGCAGACCCCGGTGGACGTCAAGACGCACCGTGGCCTGCCGCCGGTGATGATCGTGCAGTCCACGCGTGACGCGGCGACCCCGTACCCGGGCGCCGTCTCACTGCACCAGCGCTTCAAGGGCTCCCGCCTGATCACCGAGGAGGGCGCGGGCTCCCACGGTGTGACCAGCCTGGTCAACCCCTGCATCAACGAGCGGGTCGACAGCTACCTGATCGGCGGCAAGCTGGACACCGCCGACGTGACCTGCGCGCCGCACGCGACGCCCAAGCCGTAACCCCTCCGGTACGGCGACGAGGGGCGGCCGGACTCTCCGGCCGCCCCTTCGTCATGTCCCGGCCGACCATGCGTCCTCGGCCGCGTAGTCGAAGAGGTCGGGATAAGCCCGCGCCAGCAGCGGAAAACACTCCCGCCAGTCTCCCTCTGCGAGCCGCTGCCGCAGCCACTCCACCGTCTCCGGCAGGCTCTCCTCGTACGACACCGCCGGCCGGTAGCCCAGCTCCCGCTCGGCGGCGGACATGTCGAGGACGACCGGCAGTGGCCCCGACCAGGGAGTGCGGCCCACGGATCCGGCGGGTGGCGGGCCGTCCACCAGCGTGGTCTCCGACTCCGTGCCCATGACCGCGTCGATCGCCGCCGCGATCCCGGCGACCGTCGGCGCCTGCGGATCACCGGCGTTGAGCACCCGGGACCCGGGGCGGGCCGCGGCCAGCCGGACCAGTTCGGCGATGTTCCGGGCGCTCGCCGGATGGAACCGGCTCTCCCCGCCGTACGCGAGCACCCGTCTGCCCCGCCCGTCCAGGTGCCGCTTCACGAAGTACAGCTCGCGGGGGAGCGGACTGTACGGCCCGTGCACCGCGCCCGCCCGCAGCACGGTCGTCGGCAACTCCTCGCCCTTCGCGAGCAGTTCACGCTCCAGGGCCGCCTTGCGGGTGCTGTAGGTCGTTTCGCCCGGCGCCACCGTCGGCTGCGTCTCCGTGACCGGCACCGGGTACGCCGGGAAGCCGTCGGGCTCCTCCAGGGTGTCGAAGCCCCGCCCCTTGGCGTCCTCGTACACCGACACGCTGGAGATCACGACCGCTGAGCCGATCCGGCCCGCGAGGTCCGTCAGCTGCCGGGCGTGCCCGGCGTCGTACGCGACCACGTCGACCACCAGATCGAAGCCGTCGCCCACCACGGCCGCGAGCGCCCCGTCGCCCGTACGGTCCAGCCGGACCGCCCGCACCCCCGCGCCCCACGACCCGTCCCGGCCACCGCCCCGCGAGGCGGCCGTCACGTCCCAGCCGTCCCGTTCCAGTGCCGCCACCGCCGGACGGCCGATCTGTCCGCTCGCCCCGATCACCACAGCGCGTTTCATGCGGCGAGCCTAGGCATGCGGCACGCTCGTGGCGGAGCCGTTCTGCCGACGGCAGATCAGCTGAGCGGCGCCCGCGGGAACTTGCGCTCCTTCTTCTCGGCCGCCTGCTCCGCCTTCACGACGGCCGCGTACCGGTCGACGTACTCCTGCTCGGACAGCGTGAGGATGGCGTACATGATTTCGTCGGTGACGGCCCGCAGGATGGCCTTCTCGTGCTCCATACCGGCGTAGCGGGAGAAGTCGAGCGGCTTGCCGAAACGGATGACCACGGGGTGGATGTTCGGAATGACCTTGCCGGGCGGCTGCGCCTCGAAGGTGCCGATCATCGCACAGGGCACCACCGGCACCCCCGCCTTGAGCGCCATGACCGCGACCCCCACCTTGCCCTTGTACAGCCGGCCGTCGTGCGAGCGGGTGCCCTCCGGGTAGATGCCCAGCAGCTCGCCCTTGCTCAGCACCCCGAGCCCCTCGCGGATCGCGGCCTGTCCCGCGTCCTTGCCGGAACGGTCCACCGGGATCTGCCCGGCGCTGCGGAAGAAGAACGCGGTGAGACGGCCCTTGATGCCGGGCCCGGTGAAGTACTCCGCCTTGGCGAGGAAGGTGATGCGCCGCTTCAGCATCGCCGGCATCAGGAAGTGGTCGGAGAAGGACAGATGGTTCCCCGCGACGATCGCCGGCCCCGACGCGGGCACGTTCTCCAGCCCCTCGATCCGCGGGCGGAAGACCAGTCTGAGCAGGGGGCCCAGCAGCACGTACTTGAGCAGGTAGTAGAACACGGTTCGTCCCTCACTTTGCTCATGTGCGCCTGTGGTCGTCTGTACCTATGCTCAGCCGGTCTCACGCTGACACTTTACTGAGTTCACTGACAGATGGTCAGGCGTGATGGCCGCCCCGTATCGTCGCCCCGGCGCCCGTTCCCCGCTGGTGCGACCAGTCGCGCATGCATAGCGTGATCACATGACCACAGAAACGAACCGGCCCGCCCTCGACGACCGGCGGTGGAAAGCGCTCGGGGTCTGTCTGGCCGCGGGCTTCATCTCGCTGCTCGACGTCTCGATCGTGAACGTGGCTCTGCCTTCCATGGAGCGCGGGCTCGATGCCTCCGAAGCCACCCAGTCCTGGGTGGTGTCCGGGTACGCCCTCGCCTTCGGGCTCGCGCTGGCGCCGGCGGGGCGACTGGGTGACCTGCGTGGGCGCCGCCAGGCGCTGTTGTTCGGCCTCGGCATGTTCACGGCCGCGTCGGTGGGGTGCGGCCTCGCTGCCGACCCCACCTGGTTGGTGGTGTTCCGGCTGATCCAGGGTGCGGCCGCCGGTGTGGTCGCACCGCAGACCTCCGGGCTGATCCAGCAGATGTTCCAGGGCGCCGAGCGGGCTCGGGCTTTCGGTTTCCACGGCAGCGTCGTCGCCGTGTCCACCGCGGTGGGCCCGCTCGCGGGCGGAGTGCTGATCCAGGCGTTCGGCACGGACGACGGCTGGCGCTGGGTGTTCTTCGTCAACGTGCCCATCGGGGTGGCCGCCCTCATCGCGGGGCACCGGCTGCTGCCCCGCCTCCCGGTGCCGCGCGACAGACGGGAGACGTTCGATCCATTGGGCGTACTGCTCCTCGGCACGGGCGTGCTCGCGTTGCTGCTGCCCCTGGTCCAGGAACAGCAGTGGCAGGGGCGGGCGAAGTGGGTACTGCTCCCGGTGGGCGTACTGCTGCTGGGGGCTTTCTGGGCGTGGGAGAGGATCCAAGGCAGCCGGGGCAAGGCGCCGCTGGTCGACCTCGGGCTCTTCTCCCTGCGCTCCTTCACGCTCGGCACCCTGATCAGCCTCACGTTCTTCGCCGGGCTCACCACCATCTTCTTCGTCCTGTCACTGTTCCTGCAGAACTCCGTGGCATACAGCGCCCTTGCCGCCGGCGTGACGATCCTGCCGTTCGCGGCCGCCTCGGCGGTCGGCGCGGTCTTCGGGGGACGGCTGGTGATGCGTTACGGCCGCAGCCTGGTCGTCATCGGCCTGAGCGCGGTGGTTCTCGGGCTGCTCGGCGTCGTGTCGGCCGTTCAGCTGGTGCCCGGCGAGGGCGTGGGCTGGGCCATGGCGCTGCCGCTGGTCATCGCTGGGATCGGGTCCGGTCTCACGGTCTCACCCAACACGACCCTCACCCTTGTGCCCGTGCCGGTACGACGGGCCGGTGCGGCCGGCGGGGTGATGCAGACCGGCCAGCGCATCGGCTCGGCCGTGGGTATCGCCGTGGTCGGCGCCGTGTATTTCGCGCACCTCGCCAACCACGGCCGTGCCACGACGGCCCTTCAGCTCGGGCTGCTCACCGCCATGGCCATCATCCTCGTCGCCCTCGTCCTGGCCGTGGCCGATCTGCGGGAGCGCCGCGCGCATCCGGGCCGCGACGACCTCACAGCGACGCAGCGGCGAGGCGTGGAGGGCGGTCCTCAGCCATCGGAACAGAGATGACCGCCGTGCGTCAGTCCTTCGAGGCGCAAGGCAGCCGACGCGCTGCGAAAAGAACCATCGAAATCTTCACCGCGGTCGAAATGGTCAAGGCCTGCAGGAAGGGCATTCCCGTGAGCCACAGTGCCATCATCATGGCCGTGAGGACCAGGAAAACCGGGAGCAGGTTGGTCTGTTTGACCGCGGAACGCAGAACACCCGTGAGTGTTCGAGGCTGAGCCACCCTGTCGATCGCGCCAATGCGGATCTCTTCTTTGTCGACTTGCGGCATTCTTTTTCCTCCCGTGGGCTCGTTTCCGCTAGCGAGCCTAGGTACAGCCCGATGGGGCTGCCACCGCTGCTACTCCGACGTCGTCCGTACGCGGCCGGTGACGTGAACCTTTACGCCCGTTGGGAGGCATGCGGGCGAGTGTCGCGCGGGCATCCGCACATTCGGTCCTACGTTCCGGACATGAAACGGAACCATGTGCGGTACGCCGCGTTCGTCGCCGTACTTCTCGGTGCGGGCCCAGGCGCTTTCCCGGCCTCGGCGGTCTCCCTCCCGTCCGCGCGGACCTTGACGGTGCACCCGGGTGAGTCGATCCAGAAGGCGGTGGACGCCGCCCGTGCCGGTGACACGGTCCTGGTGCAGGCCGGCACCTACCACGAGAGTGTCACGGTCAAAACCTCCGGACTGACCCTCCGCGGAGTCGGTCCGCGCACCGTGATCGTGCCTCCTCCCGCGAAGAAGGCCGCCCCCAGCCCCAAGGCAGCGGTCGGCTGCGTGGAGGGCGGCAAGGGCATCTGCGTGATCGGGCTCAGGGACAAGCCCGTCGCGGACGTGACCGTCTCCGACCTGAAGCTGACGGGCTTCTCCCGGGTCGGTCTGTGGTCCATGGCCACCGACCACCTGACCGTGCAGCGGGTGAGGGCCGAGAAGAACGGCCAGTGGGGCATCTCGCAGGAGCACTCCACGCGCGGCGTGTTCAAGAACAACGTCGCCCGCGACAACGGTGACGCCGGCCTGTACCTCGCCAACACGACGATGTCGGAGAAGGGGGCCACGGACAGCCGGGGCCTGGTCGTGGACGGGAACACCCTGGAGGGCAACCGGAACGGCCTGACGGTCCTGCGCCTGCGAAACCTCACGGTCCAGCGGAACTACATGACCGGGAACTGCACCGGGATGATCGTGATCGGAGACGAGAACAAGCCCCGGGCCGGCGCGCTCACCGTCAGCGAGAACTATGTGCTGCGCAACAACAAGTACTGCGCCAAGACGGCCCGGCTGCCGTTCG
Organism: Streptomyces sp. NPDC001410; assembly: GCF_042895235.1. NCBI lineage: Bacteria > Bacillati > Actinomycetota > Actinomycetes > Kitasatosporales > Streptomycetaceae > Streptomyces > Streptomyces sp. NPDC001410. The sequence goes on along the minus strand of NZ_JBIAWE010000024.1, from coordinate 39,028 downwards.
TGCAGGGCTCCGGGATCGTACTGTCCGGTGCGGAGAGCGTTCTGCTGACGCACAACATGGTCGCGGGCAACAGCGGCCGGTCGCCGCTGTCGGGCGGGGTCGTGCTGCTCAAGGGCAACGTCGGCGCGGTCAACGACAAGAACCGGGTCGACAAGAACATGTTCACCGGCAACGCCCCGGCCGACCTGGTCAATCAGAACGCCTCGAAGGGCAGCAACCTCTTCCGCGGCAACCTCTGCCGGGTCTCGATCCCGGCCGGACTGTGCTGAGCTGAGCCGGCCCGTCGGCCGTGCGGCTCCATGAACCGGGCAGTGTCCCTTCGCGTCGCTCCCCCGCGAGCGGTCCGAAGGGACACTGCCGTTGCACCGGTTGGTGAGAGTGGCCCGCGTGACGGTCCCGGGCGCGCTCAGGCAGGAGCGAGTGCGGGCAGCAGACGCAGGGCGTTCCCGCGGTTGATGTGGCCGCGTTCCCGGTCGCCGAGGGCGGGATCCCCGTCCAGAGCGGGGGTGGTCACCTCGGTGACCACACGCGTGGGGGTGGGGGGCCAGTCGCTTCCGTAGAGGATCCGGGAGGAACCCGCGGCCGCCAGCAGAGTGGGGGTGGCCGACGGGGACATGGGCGCGGCCGTGTCGTAGTAGAAGCGGTGCAGGTAGTCGCGGACGCGCCCGGGGTCGACGGCGGGGACGAGCTGGCGGCCGAAGACCTCGATCCGGCTCGCGATGTAGGGGAGGTACCCGCCGCCGTGCGGGAGGATGAAGGTGAGCCGCGGGAAACGGTCCAGCGTGCCGTTCATGATCAGGCTCAGGGCGGCGCGGGTGGTGTCCATGAGGAAGTCGCACACGAACGGCGGTACGCCCTGGGGGGCGCCGGAGGTGCTCACCTGCATGGGGTGCGTGCTGATCACGGCGGCGCGTTCGTCCAGTTCCGCCATGATCGGGTCGAGTGCGGGGTCGCCCAGGTACGTGTCGCCCGTGCTGGTGCGCGCACTGACGCCTACGGCCCCGAGCTGGTCCATTCCGTGGGAGACGGACCAGCGGGAGAGTTCGGCGTCGTCGAGGAAGATCGGTGTGAAGAAGGCGAAGCGGCCGGAGTGCCTGGTGGCCAGGGCGCCGGCCGCGTCGAGGGCGACACGCGTGCTCTCCTTGCGTGCCGCCGCCTCCTTGAAGCGTCCCAGCATGGCGACGGTGAGGACGCTGGTCCGCGTGCCGGTCCGATCCATCAGGTCCAGGGCGGCGGTTTCGTCCCACCGGGTCCACGGCGGCAGGCTGCCACGGTCCGCGAACCCGTTCTTCTCGGCCCACCGCAGCCATTCGGGGGCGGTGTAGTGGTGGTGGACGTCTATTCGTTCGTGTCGGGCGTCGTCGTCGCCCAGTGCGGTGCGGTGGCCTATGTCGCCCGGAACTTGCAGGTCGGTCGGCATGGAAGGGCTCCCTACGGTGGAAGGGTCCGGGGGCGTCGGAGAGCGGGATCAGCGGCTGAGGAGGCCTTCGAGGACATGCGTCAGCTCGGCCGCGGGGTTCGCGGGCAGGTCTGCGGAGCGCCAGGCGACGATTCCGTCGGGCCGGACGAGCACCGCGCCCTGACGGGTGACGCCGTGGACGGCGGCCCAGTCCGCGCCACCGCCATCGGTGCCGTGGGCGGCCGTGGTGTCCAGGTCGAAGTCCGGGCCGTCGCCGATGCGGTAGGACACCAGGGGGACGTCGAGCTTGGCCGCCGCGGCCTGGGCGGCTGACGGCCACGGGCCGTCCGAAAGGCCCGAGAGCAGGACGAAGCACCGCTCGTACAGATCGACGGTCGACTTGGTGTCCCCGTGGTGCACGACGGTCATGTGCGGGGCCCGGGTACCGGGGTCCGCCTGCAGGCGGAGTGTCTCCGGGATGGTCGGCGCTCCGGTGTCCGCGCCGGACACGGCCGTGGAGAGGTAGCGGTAACCGAGGGCCACGGTCATCAGGTCCGTGCTCTGGCCCGGGCCCTGCGCGGCGGCGTAGCCGGGGTGCTCCTCGCGTGCCGCTTGCTCGATGGCCCGGGCGATCGTGGCCAGGGCGACCGGGCGCCGTTCGTTCTCGTAGGTGTCCAGCAGGCCCTCTCCCGCCCAGCCGCGCAGTACCGCGGTGATCTTCCAGGCCAGGTTGTGAGCGTCCTGGATGCCTGTGTTGGATCCGAACGCGCCGGTGGGGGGCATCTCGTGGGCCGAGTCACCGATGAGGAAGACGCGTCCCTGCCGGTAGCGGTCGGCGACCCGGTCCGCCGCGTGCCACGGGGCACGCCCGGTGACCTCGACGTCCAGGTCCCGTACGCCGGCGGCGGCCCTGACGTGGTCCGCGATGCGCGTGTCGGTGAAGTGGTCGAGCGTCTGGCCGCGCTCGGGGAACCACGGGATGTGGAAGACCCACTTCTCCTCGTTGTCGACGGGCAGCAGGACCCCGTCGCCCTCGGTCCCGTTCAGGTAGCAGACCAGGAAGCGCTGATCGCCCACCACCTCGCGGAGGAGCTTGCTGCGGAAGGTGACGCTGACGTTGTGGAACAGGTCGCCCCCTCCGCTCTGTCCGATGCCCAGGCGCTCGCGCACGGGGCTGCGCGGCCCGTCGGCCGCCAGGAGGTAGGCCGTGCGCATCGTGTACGTCCGGCCGCTCTCCCGTTCGCGCAGTTCGCACGTCACGCCGTCCGGACCCTCGGCGAAGGAGACCAGCTCCGTACCGAAGCGCACGTCCCCGCCCAGTTGACGGGCGTGGTCCAGCAGGACCGGCTCCAGGTCGTTCTGGCTGCAGGCGCACCGCAGGGTGGAGCACACGTCCTTCTCGGGGGGCTTCCCGCCGGTGAGCCGGGCCGAGAGCCATCTGCTCTCACCGCCCGACAGTTTGTCCGTCTGCATGATGCCGTGATTGCCGGACAGGTTGGCCGCGGCCTTTCTGATGTCCGGTTCCAGGCCGGCGGTGCGGAACAACTCCATGGTCCGCATGTTGTTCCCCCGGCCCCGGGGGTGTTCGGAAGTGGCGGCCCGGCGTTCGGCGACCACATGGCTGACGCCCAGTCTTCCCAGAAACACCGACGCGGACAGTCCGACAAGCGAACCGCCCACGATCAATACCGGCACCATTTCTTCTTCGTCGCGCCTGTCCAAGGCCCGTCCTCCTCCAGTGACCCAGCGGTGGTTCGGGCAGCAACTCGAACTCATGGCGGCCCTGGTTTCGAACCTGTCATACGGACCCCGGGTCGGCAATCGAGCCTTCCCTCGGACGGCGCACTCGTCGTTTCCGCGACCGCGCCGTGCCGACGATGTCGGTCGGCGTCAGGGTGAATCGCGTTTTCCCGTTGCGCGTGGCGTCAATGCATTCCTGCGTTCCGGCGTTCAGCCGAATCGTGCCACTGCGGGAAAGAGAAGAAGGGCCGTCGATGACTCAGATGCAAGAGCAGGAGACCGCGGACGAGACAGCCCGGGCAGTGGATGCGGCATCCCGCGGTTGCCCCGAATACCGGTCCAACCCGCACCCTCTCTATCGGCATCTGCGGGAGAACGCGCCCGTGTGCCGTCTCACCCCGCCGCACGGTGTGGACTCGTACCTCATCACGGGGTTCGAGGACGCGAAGGCAGCTCTGGCCGACCCGCGGATCAGCAAGGACATGTACGCGGCCATCGATGCCTACCGTTCCATCTTCGGCGACTCCTCCATCGCCCTGGACGACAACATGCTGTTCGCCGACCCGCCGAAGCACACGAGGCTGCGCCGGATCGTCAACCGTGCCTTCGTCCCCCGCCGTATCGAGGCCCTGCGACCCCGGATCCAGGAGATCACCGACGGGCTGCTCGACAAGTGCTCCACCCTGCAGTCCGTCGATCTCCTGTCGGCCTTCGCCTTCCCGCTGCCCCTCCAGGTGATCTGCGAGCTGATCGGCGTCCCCGAGGAGGAGAGGGAGGAGGTCCAGCAGTGGTGCAGCGTCGTCGCGCGGACCGGTTTCAGCAAGAAGGACAAGGACCGGCTGGCCGAGGCCGAGACCGCGCTCCGGGAGTACTTCGAGGTCCTGATCGCCCGTAAGCGGAAGGCCCCCGAGGACGACCTGCTGAGCGTCCTCATCCAGACGCGGGACGAGCAGGAGTCGCTGACGGACGGCGAGTTGCTGTCCACGCTGTGGGTGCTGCTGTTCGCCGGCCACAAGACGACCGCCTACCTCATCGGCAACGCCGTCTTCACACTGCTCACGCATCCCGAGCAGCTCCAGCAGGTGATCGACTCGCCCGAACTCCTCCCGAACGCCATTGAGGAGATCATCCGCTTCGAGGGCTCGGTCGAGAACGCGACCTTCCGTCACGCGCTCGAGGACATCACCATCGCGGGGACGCTCATTCCCAAGGGCTCGCTGGTGCAGATCGCCGTCACCTCGGCCAACCGGGACGCCGCCGCGTTCGAGAGCCCCGACACCTTCGACATCGCCCGGCCGGGCGTGCAGAGCAACCATCTGGGATTCGGTACGGGCCCGCACTACTGCCTCGGCGCACCGCTGGCCAGGATGGAGATGCAGATCGCCCTGGCCTCGCTCTTCCGCCGCTTCCCGAAGCTCTCCCTGGCCCTGCCGGCCGACGAGGCCAAGTGGCTGACCGTGCCCTTCCCCGCGTTCCGCGGCCTGACCGAGCTGCCCGTCGCGCTGGACCCCTCCAGGGTTCTGGACGACTGGGCATCCGGGATGCCCGACATCGCGTGAGACTCAGGTAGAGCAACGGCTCGTCCCTCGGTCCGTCAGGTCGGCTTCGAACTGACGTCACCACACAGGCACAGGGACGAGCCGTTGTTGCCCGGGTTCAGGCGCTGTCCCGGCTCCGGGCCCCGGCCTCGGCGATGGACTGGGCCTCTGCATCGGCCAGGGCGATGGCCACGCCGAAGGCCTGGGCGATGTGGCCCGCGGCCGACATCACGCGCGCGGTGCCCACGACAGGGGCGATCGCCACGAGGACGTCCTGCAGCTGCTCCACGGTCAGTTCGGCCTTGACCGCCGGGTCGACGTGGGCGAGGTAGGAGATCGCCGGTGCGTCCATGGCCACCAGCGCGGCGATGCGGGTCAGGATGAGGGTGCGGGCGTCCATGCCGCAGCGTTCTATCGAGTCGATCGTCATGGCGGCCAGCGTGTCGAGAACGGGAGCGTCTGATGTGGTGGGCATGGGGGATCGCCTTCCGGAGTCTGCCGTCTGGGGCCCTTTCACCGTAGGCGGCCGCCCGGCGCCCTTTGCTCACCCGACGCGGGTGAGGCTGTCGGACGGCGGTGACCGTGATCCGGCCGGCGTGCACGCGCCGTCCGGTCGGCCGGGGCAGGTCACCCCTGGTGGGTGAGGGCGGGCCGCGGCCCGCGATGGTCCGATACCGGCATGAGCAGGTCCGTGGGCGACTCGCCCGCCTCCGCGCAGACGGGTGGGAGCGGCGACGACGGCCTCGTGGGCCCCGTACCACCGGGGGTGACGCGGCTGGTCCTGGGGCTGGCCGACCTGGCGTCGCAGGCCGTGTCCGCGGCTCGTTCCGGGACTCCGCGTCCGGTGGGTGCGCCGGCGCCCCTGGGCGACGCCCTGCTCGGATTCGCCCTGGAGGTGGAGCGGCGGTCGGTGTCCAGGGTCGTGGGCACGGCCGACCGGGCCGGGCGCTGGGCCGGCGCCGCGACCCGGCTGCTCGTGCCGTCGGCGGTGCGGGGTGCGGCGGACCGCCGCATCGCGTACTGGAGCGCGCGGGGAGCGGCGGAGCGGGAGCGGTCGCGGAACCAGGCCGGGGACCTGGCGCGGGCGCTCGTCCGGGCGGTGACGGCGGCCGTCGTGGCCGAGCTGGACCTCGACGCCGTGGCCGACCGTCTCGACGTGGACCGCGTGGCCCGGCGCGTCGACCTCGACGCCCTGCTGGCCCGGGTCGACCTCGACGCGGTCCTCGCCCGCGTGGACCTGGACGCCGTGCTGGCCCGGGTCGACGTGGACGCCCTGCTGTCCCGGATCGACCTCGACGCCGCCATCGACCGGATCGACGTGGACGCGGTGGCGGAGCGGCTGGACGTCGACCGGGTGGCCCGGCGCATCGACCTCGACGCGGTGCTGGCCCGGGTGGACCTGGCGGCGTACACCGAGCAGGTGCTGGAGGAGCTGGACGTCGGGCGGATCGTCCGGGACACCGGGGGCAGCATGACGGCGGAGACGCTGGACGCGTTCCGTGAGCAGAACGCCCGCGCCGACCGGTTCGTGGACCGGTTCACCGACCGGCTGCTGCATCGCGCCGGATCCCCTCCGGAGTCGGCCGACGGTGAGCCGCCGTCCGCCGGGGGACGCGAGGGACCGGAGGTGCCGTGACCTCGATGGCCCGTGCGCCCGGTCCGGCGGTCGCCCAGGGACTGCCGGCCGGGATCGTCACGCGTACCGTGGCCGCCGTCGTGGACGTCCTCGTCGTGCTCGGCGCGGTCGCGGTCGTTCAGTTCGGTTATGCGGCGCTGCGGTATCTGCTGCTGGGGCCCCCGTTCTCGGCGCCGCATCTCGGCCTGTGGGGCGCGACGGGATTCGGCTCCGCGCTCGCGGCCGTCTATCTCGCGGGCAGCTGGTGCACGGTCGGGCGCACCGTCGGTGACCAGATGATGGGCCTGCGGGTGACCGGCCGGTCCGGTGCCCGCCTCACTCTCGTCCCCGCCGTGCTGCGGGCCGTCCTGTACCTCCTCTTCCCGCTGGGACTGCTGTGGATCCCGGCCAGCAGGCGCCGGGCCTCCGTCCAGGACCTGCTGGTGGGCAGTGCCGTGGTGCACGACTGGTACGGCCACGCGCGGCCCCACCCCGGTCCGGCCGGCTCGCCCGGTCCACCGGGTCATGGCGCGGGCGAGCGGCCGTAGGCGGCACCGAGGACAGGTCAGCCGGTGTACGCCGCGAAGATCTTCGCGAACTCGTAGGGGGACTGCGGGACGTTCGTGCACTGGTACAGGGCCCCGGTGCAGGCGTTGCGGTCCCGGGTCGCCTCCCAGAAGGCCAGCTCCCCGAGGTGCTTGTCCTGCGCGAAGGAGACCAGTCGGCGGGCGTCGCTCTGGTCGTAGACGTGGCCGTCGTCGTTCTGACCGAGCATCGGAGTCACGCCGGTCATCGCCCACAGCTGGACGTCCGACCTGCCGGGGTAGAGCGACCGCAGCTGGGTGAAGGTGGACTGCGCGGCCTGGAGGGCGGCGTCGCCGTAGTCGACGCTCCGGTAGTAGTCCATGGCCATGAGGTTCACGAGGTCGAGGTCGACCCCGGCGTCCCGCGCCGCCTTGACCACGTTCAGGCCGTCCGAGGTCAGGCCCTCCGGGAGCACGGGGAGCGTGAGGGAGATCCGCAGCCCGGGGTGGGCCTGCTGCAGACGGGCCAGGGCCTGGGAACGGCGGCTGATCGAGGCCGGGTCGGCGACGGCCGCACCCTCGATGTCGAAGTCGACATAGGTCAGGTCGTACGCGTTCACGACCGCGTTGTACTCGGTGTAGAGGGAGTCCACCGAGTCGCAGGCCTGGGCCAGTTCGATGCCGGACGCGCCGCCGAAGGAGACCTTCACGTCACCGCCTTTCGCCCGGATCGCGTCGATCTGGTCCTTGGCCCAGCCGCCTCGCGGGTCATAGGCGTTGAACCACATGGCCTTGCAGCCGGAGGCGGTGACGAACGCCATGGTGTAGCTCTTGAGCCCGCTCGCGGAGGCCATGTCGGGCATGCTCGGGGTGGGCCACGCGCCCATGTCGATGTACGGAGCGGTGTGCACGCCGCCGCCCGGCTGGGTGCCCCCGGAGGCGGTCGTACCGCTGACCGCCGCGCTGTAGGCGGAGACGTTGCCCGCGGCGTCCCGGGCCCGCACGCGGAACGAGTAACTCGTGTTCGCCTGCAGCCCGGTGGCCGTGTACGAGGTTCCGGTCACCGTGACGGGTGTGCCGCCGTCGCGCGCGATGTCGTAGCCCGCGACGGATCCGGAGTCGTCCGTGGCGGCCGTCCACCGCAGGGTCAGCGACGAGCTGGACGCGGAGCCCACGGTCACCCCGCCGGGCACGCCTGGCGGGGCCGTGTCGCCCCCGCCCGAACCACCCGTGCAGGGCGCGCCGTTGAGCTGGCAGCCGGCCGGTGTGCCGGTGCCGCTCGACACCCACCCGAAGGTGGTGCTCGCGCCCGGCGCCAACGAGCCGTTGTACTCACGGTTCTTGAAGGTGTAGTGACTGCCGCTCCGGGTGAGCAGCGCGTCCCAGTACGAGCCGACCGTGGTGCCGGAGGGCAGGTCGAACTCGACGGTCCAGGCGGACACGGTCGTACTGCCGCCGTTGGTGAGGGTGTAGGCGCCCTGGTAACCGCCGTCCCAGGTCGAGGTCTTGGCGAACGACGCCGTGGCCGAGCCCGCGGCGAGTGCGGGCGGTGGGGTGAGGAGCAGGAGCAGTGCGCCGAGGAACAGGGCGACGAGTGCCGATGGTCTTCGCATCGCTGCCTCCACTGGGGGGTCGGGCGCCGGGTCGACGCGCGAGGCCGCACAGGATTGGGCCATGGATTGGTCCATACCAAGTGATGGCATGTACATATCGATTGGCTGGAACCGCGTCAAGGGCTCTGCGCCGTCCAGGACCTGACGGACCATGCCCGCGCGCTCGGACCGGCGGGGCCCCGGGCTCGTCCACCGACCGCGACCCATACGATGTCCCCGATGCACAGCACCGGACAGCACACCCGGCAACCGCCCCCGCGGCGGCTGCGCGCGCTGTTCGTGCTGGCGGTGCTGGCCGGGCTGCTGGGCATGCACGCCCTCGCGCCCGGCGGCGACGCGGGGCACGCGGAGCATTCCCGGGCCGCGCACACGAAGGCCGCGGTCATCGCCCAGGGCGACTGTCCCCAGGGCGCCGGACACTGTGGCGGCCATCGGATGCACCACGCCGATCCCACCTGCGCGTCCGGTGCCGTGAACGGCGGTCCGCAGCTGCCCGCGCTCGTACCCGACCCCGTGACCGCCCTCGCACCGACGACCGACCTGCGCTCGTGCGCGCTCACGGCGCCGGACGAGGCCCGTGCACCACCCTCCCTGGCGGAACTCCAACTCCTGTGGATCTAGGGCCTGTCTGACAATTCCCGCCTGCCCCGCGGCGTCTGGCACGCACGCTCGCCGCGTTGCCGAACCCCCCACGTGGCTCCGCCACGAGGGCGCTCCGGCGCCTTGCGATCGCACGCACCAGACGCCGCGGGGCCCGCCCTCCGGGCGGACGACGGGAATTGTCAGACAGGCCCTAGGCCGCGACGACCGCCTGCGCCGCGGTCGTCCCTCCACGCGCGCCCGAAGACAGCTTTCGAACAGCAGGAGTTCCCGTATGACCACCCGTACCCTGACGCGCCGCGCCGCCCTCGTCGCGGTGACCGGCGTCGCCTCCGTCGTCCTCGCGGCCTGTGACGGTGGCGGCGGCGACCACGCGGGCCACGGCACCCCGGCGAGCACGAGCGCCACCGCCACCGCCGCGGCGCACAACGCCCAGGACGTCGCCTTCGCGCAGGGCATGATCCCGCACCACCAGCAGGCCCTGGAGATGGCGCGGCTCGCCGACGGCCGGGCCTCCTCGGCCCAGGTGTTGGACCTCGCCACCCGCATCGAGAAGGCGCAGGACCCGGAGATCCGCACCATGACCGGCTGGCTGAAGACCTGGGGCGAGCAGATGCCGATGGCCGGCATGGACCACTCGGGTCACGCCGGCATGTCCGGAATGATGAGCGACGACGACATGGCCGCCCTCAAGAAGGCCACCGGCACGGACTTCGACACGAAGTTCCTGTCCCTGATGGTCGAGCACCACCAGGGCGCCGTCGAGATGGCCGAAGCGGAGAAGGGCAAGGGCCAGTACGGCCCCGCCGAGGGCATGGCCGACGACATCGTCAGCGCCCAGAACGCCGAGATCGAGGAGATGAAGCAGCTCCTCGGCAAGAGCGAGAGCAAGAGCTGACCGAGTGAGCAGGGGGCCGGCGGTACCCGTCCGGCCCCCTGCCCCCGTCACCGGCCGGCCGCGCCGAGCACCTTCTCCAGCGAGCCCAGCGCCGAGTGCAGCTCCTCGGCCGTGATGGTCAGCGGGGGCGCCAGCCGGATGGTGGAGCCGTGCGTGTCCTTGACGAGGACACCCTCCCGCATGAGGCGCTCGCTGATCTCACGGCCGGTGCCGATGGCCGGGTCGATGTCGACGCCCGCCCACAGCCCACGCGCGCGGAAGCCGGTCACGCCCCGGCCGACCAGCTCGGCCAGGCCGCTGTGCAGGACCTGACCCAGGTCGGTCGCCCGGCGCTGGAACTCGCCGGTCTCCAGCAGCTCGACCACCGCCGTGCCGACGGCCGCCGCCAGCGGGTTGCCGCCGAACGTGGAGCCGTGCTCGCCCGGGTGCAGCACACCCAGCACCTCGCGCCGCGCCACCACCGCCGACACCGGCACGATGCCGCCGCCGAGCGCCTTGCCGAGCAGCAGCACGTCCGGGACGACGCCCTCGTGCTCGACGGCGAGGGTACGGCCGGTGCGGCCGAGGCCGGACTGGATCTCGTCCGCGATGAACAGGCAGCCCTTGCGGCGCGTCAGCTCACGCACGCCGGCCAGGTAGCCGTCGTCCGGGATGACGACCCCGGCCTCGCCCTGGATGGGCTCGAGCAGCACCGCCGCCGTCGTCTCGTCGACCGCCTCCTCCAGCGCGGCCAGGTCGTTGTACGGCACGACCCGGAAGCCGGGCGTGAAGGGGCCGAAGCCGGCGCGGGCCGTCTCGTCCGTGGAGAAGCTGACGATCGTCGTCGTACGGCCGTGGAAGTTCTCCGCCGCGACCACGATCGTGGCCTGGTCGGCGGGGACGCCCTTCACGTCGTACGCCCACTTGCGGGCCACCTTGATGCCGCTCTCCACCGCCTCCGCGCCGGTGTTCATCGGCAGCACCATGTCCAGGCCGGTCAGCGCCGCGAGCCGCTCGGCGAACTCGGCGAGCCGGTCGTTGTGGAAGGCGCGGGAGGTGAGGGTCAGCCGGTCGAGCTGGCGGTGCGCGGCCTCGATCAGCGCCGGGTGCCGGTGGCCGAAGTTGAGGGCCGAGTAACCGGCCAGCATGTCGAGGTAGCGGCGGCCCTCGACGTCCTCCACCCAGGTGCCCTCGGCCCGGGCGACGACCACGGGCAGGGGGTGGTAGTTGTGTGCGAGGACCGGCTCCTCCGCCTTGATCAGGTCGTCGGACGTGCGCTCGTGCGCGGGTGCGGTCATCAGCGGATCTCCTGGGTGCAGCACTTGATGCCACCGCCGGCCTTGTGGAACTCCGACAGGTCGACGGGGACGGGGACGTAACCGTGGTCGGTCAGGCGCTCGGCCAGCGCCTCGGCCTTGGGAGCGATGAAGACGTGCCGGCCGTCGGACACGGAGTTCAGGCCGAACGCCATCGCGTCGTCGCGGGTGGCGAGCACCGCGTCCGGGTACAGGCGCTTGAGCACCTCCCGGCTCCCCGGCGAGAAGGCCTCCGGGTAGTAGACGATGTTGTCCTCGTCGAGGACGAACAGCGCCGTGTCCAGGTGGTAGAAGTACGGGTCCACCAGGGTCAGGCCGATCACCGGGTGGCCGAGGAACTCCTGCGCCTCGCGGTGGGCCTCACGGGTGGTGCGGAACCCGGTGCCGGCCAGCACGTACCGGCCGGTCCACACCAGGTCACCCTCGCCCTCGGTCACCGCCTCGGGCCGGTAGACGTCGTAGCCGGCCGACTTGAACCAGGTGTCGTAGTGGACCGACTCGGGGCGTCGCTCCGCGGCGTGGAACAGGGAGCCGAAGACCCGGCCGCCGACCACGAACGCCGCGTTGGCGGCGAACACCATGTCGGGCAGGCCCGGGACCGGGTCGACCGCCTCGACGGTGTGGCCGTGGGAGCGGTAGGTGCGGATCAGCTCCTGCCACTGCTCCTGGGCCAGATCCACGTCGACGGGCGTGTCGGGATGCATCCAGGGATTGATCGCGTACTGCACGGCGAAATGTCTGGGTTCGCAGACAAGGAAGCGCCGAGGGCGCGGCACACGGCTTTCGAGCACAGAGGGTTTCCTCCGCTTTCCTGCGCGTCACTGAGGGTTGGCACAACGGTAGGAAGGGACGGAGGCGGACGACAAGCGACGAAAGCTGCGTGCATGCGCAGCATCGCTGCGTTCTCATCAGGGAGAACGCACGAGAACTGCGCGCTTCGGGGTTTACTTCGCGATCATTCGGGTGCGGCGTGGGTCGCGCCCGCTTCCGGGCTTTCCGGGAGGAGGTGGGACAGCACCATCACACTGATCGTCTTCCGGATGAACGGTTCGGCACGGATCCGCTCCAGCACCTCCTCGAAGTGCTCCACGTCCCGCGCCCGCACGTGCAGCAGCGCGTCCGCGCCGCCGGTCACCGTCATGGCCGCCGTGATCTCCGGGTGGTTGCGCACCACCTCCGCCAGGCGCCGCGGCGGGGCCGCGCCCTCGCAGTACACCTCGACGTACGCCTCCGTGCGCCAGCCGAGCGCGGCGGGCTTCACGGTCGCCGTGAACCCGGTGACCACACCGGTCTCCCGCAGCCGGTCCACGCGCCGTTTGACCGCGGTGGACGACAGCCCGATCGCCGCGCCGATCTCGGCGAAGCTGGTCCTGGCGTTCGCCATCAGCGCGGTGATGATCTTCCGGTCGAGGTCGTCGAAGGAGGCAGCCCTGCTGTTCATGCGGGCACTGTAATCAGCCACGCCCGCGTCGAGCGTCCTACGACTGGGTGACGACCATGGCGAGCGTCAGCAGCATGAGCACCACCCATCCGAACCACAGCCAGCCGTTGCTGCCGAGTGCGACCGTGTAGGCCGTCACGACGACGAGCCCGCCGACGGTCATCGCCCCCATCGCCTTGGTGGAACCGTTCGTGGAACCGGGCATCGCGACACCCTCCTCATGGTCCGTCCTCGACCATGGTGCCCCGAATACCGCGCGAACGGCATACCGCGGAGTCGGCTCTCGATACCGCGGACTCAGCTCTGGCGCGCGTTGAGCGAGGCCAGGTAGGCGTTGTACGCCTCCAGCTCCTTGTCGCCGTCCCGGTCGGCGGCCCGGTCCTTGCGCTTGGCCTGCCGCTGCTCGGAGCCGTACCACTGGAACAGCAGCGCGATCAGCACCAGCACGGACGGGATCTCACTGAACGCCCAGGCGATGCCGCCGGCCGCGTTCTGGTCGGAGAGCGCCTCGATGCCGAGCGAGGCGGGCGGGTGCTTGAACGTCTCGACCATCGGCTCCGACCCCATCATCAGCGCGATGCCGAAGAAGGCGTGGAACGGCATGCCCGCGAACAGCTCCAGCATCCGCATCAGGTGACCCGGCCGGTGGGGCCCCGGGTCCACGCCGATGATCGGCCAGAAGAAGGACACGCCCACGGCGAGGAAGTGCACCATCATCGCGATGTGCCCGGCCCTCGACCCCATCAGGAAGTCGAAGAGCGGGGTGAAGTACAGCGCGTACAGGCTCGCGATGAACATCGGGATCGTGAAGGCCGGGTGGGTGATGATCCGCATGTACCGGCTGTGCAGCAGCGCCAGCAGCAGCTCACGCGGCCCCTTGCGGCCCCTGCCGGCCACCGGCAGCGCGCGCAGCGCCAGCGTGACCGGCGCGCCCAGCAGGATCAGGATCGGCGACAGCATGCTGATGACCATGTGCTGCACCATGTGCACGCTGAACATGACCATGCCGTAGTCGTTCAGCCCGGTGCACATCACCAGCCCGATGGTCAGCACACCGACGACGTACGACACCGTACGGGCCACGGACCACGTGTCCCCGCGCCGCCGCAGCCGCACCACGCCCCAGCCGTACAGGGCCAGCCCGGCCAGACAGGCGACGAGAAAGAAGGGGTCCGCCGACCACTGGAGCCCCCGCCCCAGCGTGAACGGCGGCAAGTCCATCATCGTGCCGTGCCCGCTGTGATCCATCCGGCGGCTCCTGATTCGTGGGGGTTGTGCGCGTCTGTCCGCCCCCAAGAGTAGAACCGCCCCCGGTCACGGCTGTGACCGGGGGCGGGTTGTCCTCGGCTGAACTACAGGACGCACTCCGCCTCGTCGTACCGCTCGGCGGGAACCGTCTTCAGCGTCTCCACGGCCTCGGCGAGCGACACCATGACGATGTCGGTGCCGCGCAGCGCGGTCATCATGCCGAACTCCCCGCGGTGCACGGCCTCCACCGCGTGCCAGCCGAACCGCGTGGCCAGCACCCGGTCGTACGCCGTGGGCGTCCCGCCCCGCTGCACATGCCCGAGGATCACCGGCCGCGCCTCCTTGCCGAGCCGCTGCTCCAGCTCGATCGACAGCTGCCGGGCGATCCCCGCGAAGCGCTCGTGGCCGTAGACGTCCTTGCCGCCCTCGTCGAACTCCATGGAGCCGGGCCGCGGCTTGGCGCCCTCGGCGGCGACCACGATGGCGAACCGCTTGCCCGCCTCGAACCGCTCACCGACGCGCGCGGCCAACTCCTCGATGTCGAAGGGCCGTTCCGGCACGACGATGGCGTGGGCGCCGGCCGCCATGCCGGAGTGCAGCGCGATCCAGCCGGTGTGCCGGCCCATGACCTCCACGACCAGCACACGCTGGTGGGACTCGGCGGTGGTCTTCAGCCGGTCCAGGGCCTCGGTGGCGACACCGACCGCCGTGTCGAAACCGAAGGTGACGTCCGTGACGGCGATGTCGTTGTCGATGGTCTTCGGGACGCCGACGACGGGCAGGCCGTTGTCCGACATCAGCCGGGCCGCCTTCAGCGTGCCTTCGCCGCCGATCGGGATGATCGCGTCGAGGCCCAGTTCCGCGACATGGCCCTTGGCCCGCTCCACACCGTCGCGCAGGTGCGAGGGCTGGACCCGGGAGGAGCCGAGGATGGTGCCGCCGCGGGCCAGGATGCCGCCCACGGCGTCGAGGTCGAGCTTCATGTAGTCGCATTCCAGGAGGCCCTTCCAGCCGTCCCGGAAACCGATGACCTCGTCGCCGTGGTCGGCGACGGCACGGTGCACGACGGACCGGATGACGGCGTTCAGGCCGGGGCAGTCGCCGCCGGACGTGAGGACACCAATGCGCATAGCCCGAAATACCTTCTCAACGTGGGCCGGAAAACCGGACCACGTCGTCCGGCGGATTCCCGGCCACCCTACCGGCGGGAGGGGGTGGTTCCGTAGCGGGCGTCCGCCTGCTGGACGCGCCCGCACATGTGAGCGGACGGCCCGTCAGGCGGGCCCACTACGAGCCTGCCGGGAACCGCTGAGACGGCGCTGAGACGGTGCTGAAGCGACGTTTACGCAGGCTGCTGCGCTGCTGTGTTCACGCAGGCTGCTGCGCAGCCGCGATGCGCTCGTTGCGGAGCGCGTCGTACCAGCGGTCGTCGATCGGAGGCAGCGCGTTGACGTCGAGCGCCAGCTTCAGCAGCAGGTCGGCGATCAGCGGGTTACGGGCCAGCACGGGGCCGTGCATGTACGTGCCGAAGACCGTCCCGTTGTACGCGCCCTCGGTGCCGTCCCCGGTGCCGTTGCCCTTGCCGATCTTCACCCGGGCGAAGGGGCGGGCCGTGGCCCCGAGGTGGGTGACGCCCTGGTGGTTCTCGAACCCGGTCAGCTCGGGGAGGCCGAGCTGCGGGTCGATGTCCCCGAGGACGTCGCCGACGCACCGCTCGCCCTCGCCGCGCACCGAGACCACGTCCAGCAGGCCGAGGCCCGGCTCGCGCTGGCCGAGGTCGTTGATGAACTCGTGGCCGAGGATCTGGTAGCCGGCGCACACGGAGAAGACGATCGCGCCGTTCTCCACCGCGCGCTGCAGATGGCCGTCGCGGCGCAGCCGCTCGGCCGCGAGCCGCTGCGGCCGGTCCTCGCCGCCGCCGATCAGGTAGATGTCACCGGAGGTCGGGATCGGCTGGTCGCTGCGCACGTCCAGCCGGGCCACGTCCAGGCCGCGCTGCCGGGCCCGCCGCTCCACGACGAGGGCGTTGCCCTGGTCGCCGTAGGTGCTCAGCAGGTCGGGGTAGATCCACACCAGCCGCAGTTGGTTGTCGCTCATGAGGTGATCGCCCTTCGAAGATCAGTTGCCGACGCGGCGGCGCAGGTCCTGGAACGCGGTGTAGTTCGCGATGACCTCGATCCGGCCCGGCGGGCACATCTGCACGGCCTGATCGAGGTTCTCGCAGACCTGGAAGTGCTGGTTCGCGACCTCCAGACGGACGGCGAGGTCCAGCTTCCGGTCGCCGATGACGAAGATCGGGTGGCCGGTCAGCCGCGTGTAGTCGACGTCCCACAGCCAGGAGGTGTCGGTGCCGTCGGCGCCGCGGGCGTTCACGGAGAGGATCACCGGGGCGGGCGGCGGGTCGATCAGGGAGAACGTCTCCAGCCAGCCGGCCGGGTTCTTCGCCAGCAGCAGCCGCAGGTCACGGCCCTCGAACTGGACGACGTCGTAGCGTCCCGCGACGGCCTGCACCTGGTACATGCGCTCCAGGGCGACCTGGGGCGGCACCCCGAAGACGGCGGCGACGGCCGCGGAGCTGGCCGCGTTCGCCTTGTTGGCGCGACCCGGCAGCTGCAGGTGGATCGGCCAGGCGGACCCGTGCGGATCCAGCACATGGTCCCCGGACAGCGCCCAGGTGGGCGTCGGCCGGCGGAAGCCGCACTCGCCGCAGAACCAGTCGTCACCGGGGCGCTGCATCACGCCACCGCAGGACGGGCAGGACCAGGCGTCGTCCTTCCACATCTGCCCGGCTGCGACCCAGATCACATTCGGGGACGAGGAGGCGGCCCAGACCACCAGCGGGTCGTCGCAGTTGGCGACGACGACGGCCTTGGTCCCGGCGAGGCCCTCGCGCCAGTTCTCGGCGAGCATCCGGGTCTCGGCCGCGCGGTCCAGCTGGTCGCGCGAGAGGTTGAGCAGCGCGATGCACTTCGGGTCGGTGTCCCGGGCGACGCCGGCCAGGTACTTCTCGTCGACCTCGATGACGGCGAACTTGGCGTCCGAGCCCCCGGCCAGTGCCGACGTGATGCCGGCCGGCATGTTCGCGCCGAGCGCGTTCGAGACGACCTCGCCCGCGGCCCGCAGGGCCTCCGCGATCAGCCGCGTGGTCGTGGTCTTGCCGTTGGTCGCCGAGACCAGGACGACGTCCAGGTTCTGGGCGAGCCGGGCGAGGAGGTCGGGGTCGAGTTTGAGTGCGACCCGGCCGCCGATCACCGATCCGCTGCCGCGTCCCGCGGCGCGGGACGCCGCTGCGACCGCCTTGCCCGCGGTCACGGCCAGCTTGGCCCGCGGCGTGAGCGGGTCCGAGTTGCCTGCCATCAGTTCTCGATCCTCCTTGCGTACGCGCCGCGCCTGGGGCCATCCGGCTACGTGGTGTGGGCCTCAGCCTATCGAGATCCATTCGCACACCCGAATCCCGGCCCATGCCTGGCGGCGGGCATGAACTGAACGAACCGTACCCTTGCCGCCATGCGACACGGCTCGATCCCGGGCGCCCACGGGCGCGTCCGGCCTCTTTCCCTGCTCCACGACCCCGTCCTGCACGGGCCCTGCCGGGCCGTCACGGACTTCGGCCCCGAACTGGCGGCGCTCGTGGAGGACTTGTTCGCGACCATGTACGCGGCCCAGGGGGTGGGCCTGGCCGCGAACCAGATCGGCGTGCCGCTGCGGGTGTTCGTCTACGACTGCCCCGACGACGAGGACGTCCGACATCTCGGACATGTCGTGAACCCGCGCCTGGTGGAGGCGGACGGCGTGGTGATCCGCGGCCCGGAGGGCTGTCTGTCCCTGCCGGGCCTGGAAGCGGGCACGGAACGCTACGACCACGCGGTCGTCGAGGGCCTCACCGCGACCGGAGAGCCGATCACCGTGCACGGCACGGGTTTCTTCGCCAGGTGCCTGCAGCACGAGTCGGACCACTTGGAGGGCACGGTGTACGCCGACCACATCAAGGGCTGGCGCCGCCGCAGACTGATGAGACAAATCTCGCGATCTTCGTGGCACCGGGAAACCGGTCCCGCCTGAAGGGGCGCGGGGCTGTGTTCAACCTGCGGCTCCGCCGCGCGGGCGCGACCGGCCCCCACGCACCCGCACCCGAATCGTGACCGTCAGAACCCCGGACCGCCCATTTTGTCCCCGGCTGCCGCAAGGCGACCCCACAGCAGATCGGCGAGAGACCTCACCAACTCGGCCCGGGAGCACGGCCGCTCGCCGAGCCACCAGTCCCCGGCCGCATGCATCATTCCGACGATCCCGTGCCCCCAGACCCGGGCGAGCTGCTGACTCCCGGGCCCGAGGTCCAACCGCTCCTCGATGACCTGAGCCAGCTCCTCGCCCATCCGCCGAAGCAGCGGGGCCGAGTGCTTGCCGACGTCGAAGCCCGGTTCGCCTCCCTGGCTTCCCTCCGCCGGATGCATGAGGAAGCGATACACCTGAGGTCGTGCCTCGATCGCCGCGAGGTAGGTGTCCAGCGTGGACTCGACGCGCTCCCGCCGCTCGGCCGGGGCGTCCAGTGCCGCCCGCAGCGAGTCGAGCAGGGCGTCCGTGTGCCGCTTGGCCAAGGCCGCGTACAGCCCGCCCTTGTCGCCGAAGTGGCGGTAGAGGATCGGCTTGGTGATGCCGGCCTCCGCGGCGATGGCGTTCATCGAGGCCTGCGGACCTTCACGCAGAACGACTCGGTCCGCCGCCTCCAGCAGCTCGCGCCGTCGGCGGTCGGCGGACCGCTGTTGATCGGTCCGCTGCGTGGTGTCCATGTGCTCTCCCCACCCGTGCTGATTCGGTGACGCCTGCGCAAACTAACACTGTCCACGCCCCTGACATCGAACGGGATGCCGAGGAGTCATCGGGAGTTGACTTTTCCTACCGGTCGGTAACACACTCGTGTTACCGCCAGTAACACCACTGGTAACACCGTATGCGCCGCCGCTGGAGGGGACATGGCCGAGTTCACCATGGAGCTCAACGACGAACAGAAGGAGGTCCGGGACTGGCTGCACGGTTTCGCCGCCGACGTCATCCGCCCCGCGGCCGCCGAATGGGACGAGCGTGAGGAGACTCCCTGGCCGGTCATCCAGGAGGCCGCGAAGGTAGGCATCTACTCCCTCGACTTCTACGCGCAGCAGTACTTCGACCCCACCGGCCTCGGCATTCCGATGGCCATGGAGGAGCTGTTCTGGGGCGACGCGGGCATCGCCCTCTCCATTGTGGGCACCGGCCTGGCCGCCGTGGGCGTTCTCGCCAACGGAACCGAGGAGCAGATCGGTACCTGGATCCCCCAGATGTACGGCGACGCGAACGACGTCAAGGTCGCCGCGTTCTGTTCCTCCGAGCCCGACGCCGGCTCCGACGTCGCCTCGATGCGCACGCGTGCCGTGTACGACGAGGCCAAGGACGAGTGGGTGATCAACGGCACGAAGACCTGGGCGACCAACGGCGGCATCGCGGGCGTTCACGTCGTCGTCGCGGTCGTCGACCCGGAGCTGGGCTCCAAGGGTCACGCCTCCTTCATCGTCCCGCCGGGCACGCCGGGGCTGTCCCAGGGGCAGAAGTTCAAGAAGCACGGCATCCGTGCCTCGCACACCGCCGAGGTCGTCCTGGAGAACGTCCGCGTTCCCGGCTCCTGCCTGCTCGGCGGCAAGGAAAAGCTGGACGAGCGGCTCGCCCGGGCGAAGGCCTCCGGCGGTGAGCGGGTCAGGAACGCGGCGATGGCGACGTTCGAAGCGAGCCGGCCTGCTGTCGGCGCGATGGCTGTCGGCACCGCTCGGGCTGCCTATGAAGTCGCCCTTGATTACGCCCGGACGCGGGAGCAGTTCGGGCGGCCGATCATCGACAACCAGGGTGTCGCCTTCCAGCTCGCGGACATGCGCACGCAGATCGACGCCGCGCGGCTGCTCGTGTGGCGCGCCTCCTGGATGGCGGTCAACGGCAGGCCGTTCACCGCGGCCGAGGGCTCCATGTCCAAGCTGTTCGCCAGCGAGACCGCGAAGAGGGTGACCGCGCAGGCGATCCAGATTCTGGGCGGCAACGGGTACACCAGGGAGTACCCGGTGGAGCGGATGCACCGGGACAGCGCGATCTACACGATCTTCGAGGGTACGAGTGAGATTCAGCGGCTGGTGATCGCGCGGACCTTGTCGGGGATGCCGATTCGGTAGCGCTCACGGAATCACCTGTGCCTGAGCGGAGTCAGCTGCTGGATGTCGTACTTGGCGCGTAGTTCCTCTATCGCCTCCTGATCCGGCGGCCCCCCGCTCCCCAGGATCTCCAGCAGCTCCTCGAAGTAGCGCTCGTGATCGGGCGGCGGACTCGCCTGGAAGAACATCTTCGCCGGTGTGTCCGTCGGGTTCGCGAACGCGTGGGGGCATCCCGGTGGTACGACGATCACCGTGCCCGGGGTTGCCCGTACCACTCGGCTGCCCGAACTCGACTCCCACTTCTGCCAGTTGTCGGGGGTGCGGACGCGCGGCTCGAAGGCGAGCACGTCCAGCTCGCCGTCGAGGACGTAGAACAACTCCTCGCTGCGCGTGTGCACATGGGCACCGACGTCGAAGCCCGGCGGGACCTCCACCTCGAAGGTGGAGGCCATCCGCGAATGGGTGCCGGTGACCTTGAACGTCACGCGCTGGGCGGACGTCGCGACGACGCGGCCATGGCCCGGAGGCACGAGCAGTCCCTCGGTCGTCGTCATCGGTCGCTCACCACGTCACGGGCAGGGCCTCGGGCCCGCGGATCAACGCGCCCTTCCGGAAAGCCACCTGTCCGGGCGGTACGGCGAGCCGCAGGCCCGGCAGCCGGTCCAGCAGGGCGTCCACCAGGAGTTCCGCTTCCAGCCGCGCCAGCATGCCGCCGGGGCAGTAGTGCGGGCCGAAGCCGAACGCCACGTGCGGGTTGGGGCTGCGGGAGAAGTCGATGGTCTCCGGGTCGGTGAAGACGTCCGGGTCGCGGTTGGCGGCCAGGTAGGAGACGTAGACCGCGTCGCCCGCGCGGATGCGTACGCCCCTGATCTCCACGTCCTCCAGGGCGATCCGGGAGAGGCCGACGGCGTTGCGGTGCGGGATGTAGCGCAGCAGCTCGTCGATCGCCTTCGGGCGGATCCCCGGATCGGAGCGCAGCCGTTCGACCAGGTCGGGGCGGGTCAGCAGCAGGTAGAACAACTGCCCGCTGTTGTTGGTGACCGCCTCGCCGCCGATCTGGAGGAGGCCGGCGAGGCCGACGGCCTCCTCCGGGGTGACCTCGCCCCGGCCCACGGCGGCGCCGAGCAGCGAGGTGACGTCCTCGGCCGTGCTGCCCTCGCGCAGCCCGATGAGGTCGGAGAAGTAGGCACTCATCTCGCGCTTGGCCTTCTCGCTGGCCTCCTTTCCGTGCGCGGAGGATAGGATCAGCTGGGTCCAGGTGTGCATGTCGTGCCGGTCGCCCGCCGGGACGCCCATCAGCTCGCAGATCACCGCGATCGGGAAGGGGCTGAGGATCGTCGCCGTCAGGTCGGCGGGCGGGCCGTCCTGGAGGAGTTCGTCGACCAGCTCGTCCAGCAGGTCGCGCGCCTGCTCGCGGATCCGCTCCACGCCCTTCGCGGTGAACGCGGCGGCGACCGAGCGGCGCAGCCGGGTGTGGTCGGGCGGGTCCAGGAAGCCGACCGCGCCCCGGTCCGGGACGTAGTGCGGGGCGAGCCGGGTCACCTGCCTGCCCATGACCGCCTCGCGGCCGAAGCGGGGGTCGTTGGCCACCATGCGCACGTCGTCGTACCGGGTGACCAGCCACGCCCAGCCCTCGCCGTTGGCCAGCTGGACGCGGGTGACCGGGCCCTCGCGCATCAGGTCGGCCAGCACCGGGTCGAAGTCCGTCCCGGTCAGATCGACGGCCGGCCAGTGCCGGATCGGGGGCAGGATCCCGGTGAGGGTCTCCTCGCTCATCGCGCCATCCCGCCGTCCTTGACCCAGCGGCCCACGGTCATCTCGGCGGTGATGCCGGGACCGAACCCGGCGAGCAGCCCGCGCGCCCGGTGCTCGGCACCGCCCTCGTCGAACAGCCGGCGCAGCGCGTCCAGGACGACGGCGCTGGCGATGTTGCCGTACTCGGTGAGCGTGGCCCGGCTGAACCGGAAGGCGTGCGGGTCGACCTGGAGGAACTTGCTGAGGTCGTCGAGTATTCGGGGACCGCCCGCGTGGATGATGTAGAAGTCCAGGTCGGCGGCGTCCCAGCCGTGCGTGCCCGCGAGGTCCTGGAGCGCCGGAGCGAGCGGCTCCATGGTGGTCGGCACCCGCTTGTCCAGCAGGAAGTGGAAGCCGGTGGCCCGGACGTCGTACGCGATCCAGTCCTCGGTCTTGGGGATCAGGTACGAGCCGTTGCGCTCCAGATGGACGCCCGTGCCGCCCCGGCCCCGCACCACGGCCGCGGCGATGCCGTCGCCGAACAGGCCGTTGGACAGCAGCGAGCCGACGCCGAGGTCGGTGGGCTGGTAGCACAGCGAGCAGAACTCGCAGGCCACGATGAGGACGTTGCCCTCCGGGTAGGCCGAGCAGAAGTCGTGGGCCCGGTTGATGGCCGCGCCGCCGGCCGCACAGCCCAACTGGGCTATGGGGAGCTGGCGGGTGTTGGACGGGAAGTCCATCTCGTTGATCAGCCACGCGGTCAGCGAGGGCATCATGAAGCCCGTGCACGACACGTAGATGATGACATCGATGTCGGAGGTCAGGATCTCCGCGTCGTCGAGCGCGCGCTGGAT
This sequence comes from Streptomyces sp. NPDC001410, assembly GCF_042895235.1. Classification (NCBI taxonomy): domain Bacteria; kingdom Bacillati; phylum Actinomycetota; class Actinomycetes; order Kitasatosporales; family Streptomycetaceae; genus Streptomyces; species Streptomyces sp. NPDC001410. The sequence continues at coordinate 16,359 of NZ_JBIAWE010000024.1, read as the reverse complement.
CACCGCGGGGACACGGGCCTTCGCCTCCGCCTCGTAGAGCTTGTTGCGCTCCTCGAACCCGGGGTGTTTCAGGGTCTCCTCGATGGGCTGCACGATGTGCCGGGTGCGGACGCCCGTGTTCTCGATCAGCCGGAGGGCCAGCGGCAGCTGGGGGTGGTCCGCGTGGTGCGTACGTGCCAGCTCCAGCGTCTCCTCCATCGTGATCACGTGTTCGGGTACGGACACCGAGGGTCTGCACAAAGTCGCCATGAGCCGTCCCTGCTTTCGCCGTCCGGCGGACTCGCGCCCGCCGGTCAGAAGGTGGTCCACCCAGGTTCACCCGAGGGGGCGACGATCTCTCGTCGGGTTACTCCGAATCGGGGACAAGGGGTAGGGATCGGACCTCAAGCCCGTACCACCCTCGGAGGCCCCGATGACGTCCAAGGCCGCAGAACTACTGGCCACCACGACCGCCCAACTCGCCCCGAACCCGCGGACCAACCCCCTCGTCCCGCTGATCGCCGTGGGCGAGGTGAGCCGCGAGACCCTCGCCGCCCTGGCCCTGGAACAGCGGTGGGTGATCGCCGCGGACCAGCGCGCCTTCGTACACCTGGCCGAGCGCGCGGCCGACTCCCGCACCGCGGCCGCCTTCTTCACCGCGCTCGCCGAGGGCGAGACGCTCGCGGGGGAGCATCTGACCGCGTTCGCGGGGGCATCCGGCGTGACCGAGGAGCAGACGCACACATACGTTCCCCGCCCCGGCTGCCAGGCCTACCCCGCCTACGTCTCCTGGCTCGCCCTCAACGCCTCCCCGGCCGACGCGATCCTGGCTCTCACCGCCAACTTCTCGGCGTGGGGCGGCTATTGCGCCCGTATCGCCGAAGGCCTGCGCCACCACTACGGCTTCTCGGACGAGGCCTGCGCCTTCTTCGACTTCTTCGCGCAGCCGTCCCCCGACCTGGACGCACAGGCGACGGCGGCGGTGGCGGCGGCACTGGAATCCGGCCACCTGAACACAGACCTCGCGCACACCTACGGACGCCTGCTCCAGTCCTACGAGGCGATGTTCTGGAACTCGCTGAGGGAAACTCCCTAGCTACGGCGCCCCGCTGCTGTGCGCGATACAAGCCACGTCGATACGATCCGCAAGCTTCGCCAGCTCAATGGTCAACGCGGCGACCGTATCCTCGTCGAGCCCCTGCTCCCCGGCCTCGACAAGATGCAGCCACCGCCCACCCACGGTCCGCAACAACTTACTCACGTCGGCCGCCGCCACCTGCAGGGCACCGCGGTCGTCGACGATCAGAGGCAGGGTCACTTCGCGGTTCACAAACGGGATGGTAGCCGCGCAGTCCTCACGCACCCTGCCAAACCGTGGTGATGTTGCAGAACTCCCGGATTCCGTGCCCGGACAGCTCACGCCCGTACCCGGAACGCTTCACACCACCGAACGGGAACGCCGGATGGGAGGCGGTCATCCCGTTGACGAACACGCCACCCGCCTCCAGATCCCGGGCGAACCGCTCCACCTCGTTCTCGTCCCGCGTCCACACGTTCGAACTCAGCCCGAAGAAGGAGTCGTTCGCGATCAGGATCGCCTCGTCCAGGTCGCCGGCCCGGTACAGCGTGGCGACCGGCCCGAACGCCTCCTCACGGTGGATGCGCATCTCCCGGGTGATGCCCGCCAGGACGGTCGGCGGGTAGTACCAGCCCGGCCAGTTCGGGCGTTCCCCGCCGCACAGCACCTGGGCGCCGCTGCGCTTCGCGTCGTCGACCAGCTCCTCCAGGTCGGCCCGCCCCTGCTCGGTGGAGAGCGGCCCGATCTCGGTGCTCTCCTCCAGCGGGTCACCGATCTTGAGCGCCTTCATGCCCGCGACGAACTTCTCGGCGAACGCGTCGTACGCGTCGGTGTGCACGATGAACCGCTTGGCCGCGATGCAGGACTGTCCGTTGTTCTGCACCCGCGCGGTCACGGCGACCTGCGCCGCGCGGTCGAGGTCGGCGGAGGGCATGACGACGAACGGGTCGCTGCCGCCCAGCTCCAGCACCGTCTTCTTGATCATCTCGCCGGAGGTGGCGGCGACGGCCCGCCCGGCCGGCTCGCTGCCCGTGAGCGTCGCGGCCTTCACCCGCTCGTCGCGCAGGATGCCGTCGACCGCTCCCGAGCCGACCAGCAGCGTCTGGAAACAGCCCTCCTTGAAGCCCGCCCGGTGGAACAGGTCCTCCAGGTACAGGGCCGTCTGGGGGACGTTCGAGGCGTGCTTGAGCAGGCCCACGTTGCCCGCCATCAGCGCGGGCGCGGCGAAGCGGATCACCTGCCACAGGGGGAAGTTCCACGGCATCACCGCGAGGACGGGCCCGAGCGGCCGGTAGCGGACCCGGACCCGCGAGGCGCCGGAGTCCCGCACGTCCGCCTCGGCCGGTTCCTCTTCGGTGAGCAGTCCCTCGGCGCGTTCGGCGTACCAGCGCATCGCCTTGGCGCACTTCGCGGCCTCCGCGCGGGCCTGCTTGACCGGCTTGCCCATCTCGGTGGTCATGACCCGGCCGATCTCCTGCTGGTCCTCGTCCAGCAGGTCGGCGGCCTTGTTCAGCAGTCGGGCGCGTTCGGCGAACGTGGTCGTCCGGTACGTGCGGAATGTCGCCTCGGCGAGCTGGAGCCGGCGTTCGAGCTCCTCCTCACCCATGGACTCGTACGTCTTGAGCGTCTCGCCGTTCGCCGGGTTCACCGTCGCGATGGGCATGGCTGACCTCCCTGGGAGCGGGCTTGCTTCGACCTTCGCGCGCGGCGGTGCCGCACGCAACGCGTAGCCCGCTGTATTGATTGTGTTCGCCCTCCGCGGCGCTCCAGCCCCTACGGCTCACGGTCAGCCTGAGTGCTCCGCCAGTCGGTCGAGAAACGCGGCCTGAGCCGTGATGATCAGCGCCCGGGCCCGGTCCAGAGCGAACCACGCCACCCGGTCCAGTTCCGGGAACTCCTGCGTCCGCCCGGACCTCGGCGGCCACTCCATGGTGAAGGTGCCGGGGTCGATCGCCTCCGGGTCCAGGTCGGCCTCGATCGCCCACACGGTCACGATCTTGCCGTTGGCCTGCGCGACCTCGCCCAGAGGTACGGCCTGCCCGTCGGGCGGCGCCAGCCCCAGCTCCTCCCGGAACTCGCGCCGGGCCGCCTCCCGGGCGGGCTCGTCGGGCTCGTACTCGCCCTTGGGCACGGTCCACGCTCCCGCGTCCTTCTTCGCGAAGAAGGGACCGCCCATATGGCCGAGCAACACCTCCAGCCCGTCGTCGGTGTGCCGGAACAGCAGCAGTCCCGCGCTGCGCTTCGTCGTCCGCACCGTCACGGCTTGACCTCCGGGTGGGCCGCCAGCAGGGCCTCCACCGTATCGACCTGCGCCGCCCTCTTGTCCTCGCGGTAGCGGACCACGCGGGCGAAGCGCAGGGTGACGCCGGCCGGGTAGCGGGAGGAGCGCTGCAGGCCGTCGTAGGCGATCTCCACGACGAGTTCCGGGCGGACGGTGACCACCCAGCCGTCGTCCTCGACGGCGAGCCCCCGCAGCCGCTCGGTCTGCCAGGCGAGCATCGCGTCGGTCATGCCCTTGAAGGTCTTGCCGAGCATCGCGAAGGTGCCGTCCGGGTTGCGGGCGCCGAGGTGGAGGTTGGAGAGCTTGCCGGTGCGGCGGCCGTGGCCCCACTCGGCGGCCAGGACCACCAGGTCGAGCGTGTGCACGGGCTTGACCTTCAGCCAGGACGCACCGCGCCGGCCCGCGCTGTAGGGGGCGTCCAGCGCCTTGACGACCACGCCCTCGTGGCCGCGGGCGAGGGTGTCGGCGAGGAAGCGTTCCGCCTCGGGGATGTGCTGTGGCCCCGACGCCACGGTCCGGCGGACCCGCAGCGGCGCGGGCACCAGATCGGTCAGCAGCGCGTGCCGTTCGGAGAACGGCAGGTCGAGCACGTCCTGCCCGCCGACCACCAGCACGTCGAAGAAGACGGGGCAGACGGGCACCTGAACGGCGGCCTTCGCCACGTCGGTCCGGGAGCCCACCCGGCCGGCGGTCTCCTGGAAGGAGCGGGGTCGGCCGTCCGCGCCGAAGGAGATGACCTCGCCGTCGAGGATGAACCGGTCGCTCGCCAACCCCAGGGCCGCCCGGGTCACTTCGGGCAGCCGGTCGGTGATGTCGTCCAGCGTCCGGGTGTGGATCCGTACCGCGCTGCCCTCCCGGTGGACCTGGACCCGGATGCCGTCCAGCTTCTCCTCCACCGCGCACGCGCCCAGCTTCTCGACCGCCTCGGCCACCGAGGAGGCGCTCTGCGCCAGCATCGGCAGCACCGGGCGGCCGACCGTGAGCCGGAACCGGTCCAGTGCCCCGGGCCCCTCGGCGAGCAGGGCCTGCGCCACCGTCTGCAGCGACCCGGCGAGCATCACCGCCCGCCGGACGTCCGCCGGATCCGCGCCGGTCGCCCGGGCCAGACCCTCGACGGCGACCGCGTCCAGCGCGCCCTGCCGCACCTCGCCGGTGAGCAGGCCGCGCAGGAAGTGCTGCTCCGCCTCGGTGGCCGCGCCCATCAGCTCGCCGACGATGCGGGCCCGCTCCGCCTGGGAGCCGGCCCCGGACACCTTGCCCAGCTCGCTGAGCCGGGCGTCGACCTCCCGCACGGTCAGCGAGGGCTCGGCGGCCGGCGGGACCGGGCGACTCAGCACCTTCCAGCCGACGCCGAGCCGCCCCTGGGGGAGCCGTCCGGCCAGGTAGGGGATGACGATCGGCACGTCGTCCGCCTCCGCGTCCCGGAACAGCTCCGCGAGCAGCGCGGTCTTACGGGACCGGGCGGCCGTCGCGGCGATCGCCCGGGACACCTCGGCGAGCCGGGACAGCAGCATGCAGTCATGGTTGCACCGCGGGTGCGGGGTCTACACCCGTACGGCCGCGTCGAGGTCGGCGAAGAGCAGCTCGCCGTTGATCGCCGCCCCGGCCCGGTAGCCACGGCTCGCCGCGTTCACCACCTGCTCGGCGAAGCCGCTGGCGTTGCCCGCCGCCCACAGACCCGGCACGGTCGTCAGGCCCCGCTCGTCGATCACCGGGAAGCTGCCGAAGGGCGTCTCGCGCAGTTCCGCGCCCAGCCGCACGAGCAGGTCGTTCTGCGGAACGGCACGTGGCGCGACGTACAGCACCTCGCGGTCGTGGACCGTGCCGTCCGCCAGCCGGACGCCGGTGAGCCGGTCCTCCCCGGCGAGCACCTCCGCGACCGCACCGGGTACGACGGTGACCCCGGCGGCGGCCAGCCTGCGCCGGTCCTCGTCCGTCAGCTCCGTCTCCCGCACCTCGTGCAGGAAGAACCGCACGTCCTTCGACCACTGCGTCACCATCAGCGCCTGGTGCACGCTCATCGGGCTGCTCGCCAGCACGCCGGTCGCCCGGTCGCGGGCCTCCCAGCCGTGGCAGTACGGGCAGTGGATCACGTCCCGGCCGAACCGCTCGGCGATCCCCGGGACCGGCGGCAGCTTGTCCTTCAGGCCGGTGGCGACGACCAGCTGCCGCGCCGATACGGTCCGGCCGCTCGCGAGCACCACGGTGAAGTCCTCGTCTCCGGTCGCGTCCACCACCCGGTCCCGGACCAGTTCCACGCCGTACCGCGCGATCTCCTCGCGCCCTACGGCCAGGAACTCGGCGGGCGACATGCCGTCCCGGGACAGATAGCCCTGCATGTGCGCGGACGGCGCGTTGCGCGGCTCGCCCGCGTCGACCACCAGCGTGCGCCGCCGGGCCCGGCCCAGCACCAGCGCGGCGGACAGGCCGGCCGCGCCGCCCCCGACCACCACCACTTCATATGTCTCGGTCACGGTGACCACCTCCGCGCCCGACGTTCGCCCACCCGCTGCCGCGTTGACAAACTTCTTTGCCGAAACTGCAATACGGGTATGAGCACCGAGAACACCGACGACGTTCTGGCGGGCGTCGGCCCGAGGCTCCGGCGGATCCGAAAGGAGCGGGAGGTCACCCTGGCCGCGCTGTCCGAGGCGACCGGCATCTCCGTCAGCACCCTGTCCCGGCTGGAGTCCGGCCTGCGCAAACCCAGCCTGGAGCTGCTGCTGCCCATCGCCCAGGCCCACCAGGTACCGCTGGACGAGCTGGTCGGCGCCCCGCCGGTCGGCGACCCCAGGGTGCGGGCGAAGCCGCTCGAACGGCACGGCCGGACCTTCTGGCCGCTGACCCGCCAGCCCGGCGGCCTCCAGGCCTTCAAGGTCCGCGAACCCCAGCGCAGGCAGGAGCCGGATCCGCGCACCCACGAGGGCTACGAGTGGCTGTACGTGCTCTCGGGCAGGCTCCGGCTGGTGCTCGGCGAACACGACGTGGTGCTGGCGGCGGGGGAGGCGGCGGAGTTCGACACGCGGGTGCCGCACTGGTTCGGGTCGACGGGGGAAGGGCCGGTGGAGTTCCTCAGCCTGTTCGGGGCACAGGGGGAGCGGATGCACGTACGGGCGCGGCCGGCTCGTAAGTGACGTGGCCGACTGTTCCCTGATGGGCAAGCGACCGCTTAGTATGCGGTCGGACCCGGTCAGACGAAGCAGTCCCGTGGAGGCCCCGCATGCAGGCATGGCAAGTGCACGAGAACGGCGAGCCGAGCGAGGTGATGCGCTTGGCGGAGGTGGAGCGGCCCACGCCCGGTGAGGGCCAGGTACTGCTGCGCGTGCGGGCCGCCAACATCAACTTCCCGGACGCCCTGATGTGCCGGGGGCAGTACCAGGTGCGGCCGCCGATGCCCTTCACGCCCGGTGTGGAGATCTGCGCCGAGACCGAGGACGGCCGCCGGGTGATCGCCAACCCCGCGCTGCCGTACGGCGGCTTCGCCGAGTACGCGCTCGCCGACGCCCGCGCCCTGCTGCCCGCGCCCGAGTCCCTGGACGATGCCGAGGCCGCCGCGCTGCACATCGGCTACCAGACGGGCTGGTTCGGCCTGCACCGCCGCGCCCACCTGGAAGCGGGGGAGACCCTGCTCGTGCACGCCGCTGCCGGCGGGGTCGGCAGCGCGGCCGTGCAGCTCGGCAAGGCGGCCGGGGCCACCGTGATCGGCGTGGTCGGCGGTGCCGACAAGGCCGCCGTCGCCCGGGAGCTGGGCTGCGACGTGGTCGTCGACCGCCGCACCGAGGACGTGGTCGCCGCCGTGAAGGAGGCCACCGGTGGCCGGGGCGCCGACGTGATCTACGACCCCGTCGGCGGCGCGGCCTACGCCCAGTCCGCCAAGGTCGTCGCCTTCGAGGGCCGGATCGTCGTGGTCGGCTTCGCCAGCGGCACCATCCCGAGCCCCGCGCTCAACCACGCCCTGGTGAAGAACTACTCGATCCTCGGCCTCCACTGGGGCCTGTACAACACCAAGAACCCGAAGCTGGTCCTGCACTGCCACGAGCAGCTCACCGAGCTGGCCGCGCGGGGCGCGATCAAGCCGCTGGTGAGCGAGCGGGTGCCGCTCGCCGACGCCGCCGCGGCCGTGCAGCGGGTCGCCGACGGGGTGACCACCGGCCGGGTCGCCGTAATGATGGAGAACGGAGCCGCCGCATGACCGACGCCGACGAACTGCGCCGCCTCGCAAGGGAGTTGCTCGCCGCGCATCCGCCCGCCACGACCGACCGCCTGGAGTTCCTCCGGGCCCGCTTCGACGCCGGGCTGGCCTGGGTGCACTACCCGGAGGGCCTCGGCGGACTCGGTGTCCCGCGCTCCCTCCAGGTCGTGGTGGACGCCGAGCTGGAAGCCGCGGGCGCCCCCGACAACGACTCGCGCCGCAACGGCATCGGGCTCGGCATGGCTGCGCCGACGATCCTCAAGTACGGCACGGAGGAGCAGAAGCGGCGCTATCTGCGGCCGCTGTGGGTGGGGGAGGAGGTCTGGTGCCAGCTGTTCAGCGAACCCGGTGCCGGCTCCGACCTGGCCGCGCTCGGCACCCGGGCCGTCCGTGAGGGCGACGAGTGGGTGGTCAACGGGCAGAAGGTGTGGACGTCCGGCGCGCACAACTCCCGCTGGGCCATCCTCATCGCCCGCACCGACCCGGACGTGCCCAAGCACGCGGGCATCACCTACTTCATCTGCGACATGACCGACCCGGGCGTCGAGGTGCGGCCGCTGCGCCAGATCACCGGCGAGGCCGAGTTCAACGAGGTCTTCCTCACCGACGTCCGCATCCCCGACTCCCGCCGCCTCGGCGAGGTCGGCGACGGCTGGCGGGTCGCCCAGACCACGCTCAACAACGAACGCGTCGCCATCGGCGGCATGCGACTGCCCCGCGAGGGCGGCATGATCGGCCCGGTCTCGAAGACCTGGCGGGAACGCCCCGAACTGCGCACCCACGACCTGCACCAGCGGCTGCTGAAGCTCTGGGTCGACTCCGAGGTCGCCCGGTTCACCGCCGAGCGGCTGCGCCAACAGCTCGTCGCGGGCCAACCCGGCCCCGAGGGCGCCGGCATGAAGCTCGCCTTCGCCCGCCTCAACCAGGAGATCAGCGGCCTGGAGGTCGAACTCCGGGGTGAGGAGGGGCTTCTGTACGACGACTGGACGATGAGGCGCCCCGAACTGGTGGACTTCGTCGGCCGCGACGCCGGCTACCGCTACCTGCGCTCCAAGGGCAACAGCATCGAGGGCGGGACCACCGAGGTCCTGCTGAACATCGTCGCCGAGCGCGTCCTGGGCCTGCCCGCCGAGCCGCGCACCGACAAGGACGTCGCATGGAAGGACCTGGCCCGATGAGCACACAGCCGGATCTGCTCTACTCCGAGGAGGAAGAGGCGCTGCGCGCCGCGGTCCGCGACCTGCTCACGGACCACTGCGACGCGGCCGGCGTGATCACCCGCACCGAGTCGGACACTCCGCACGACCTCGCCCTGTGGAAGTCCCTCGCCGACGGCATGGGCCTCGCCGGGCTGCTCGTGCCCGAGGCGCAGGGCGGCCAGGGGGCCACTCACCGTGAAGTCGCCGTCGTTCTGGAGGAGCTGGGCCGGGCGGTCGCGCCCGTCCCGTACCTCACCAGCGCGGTCGTGGCCACCGAGGCCCTGCTGGCCTGCGGGGACGAGGAACTGCTGGGCCGCCTGGCCTCCGGGCGCACCATCGGCGCCCTCGCGGTCGGGCTGCACTCGGCCCCGGGCGCCGCCTTCAAGGCCGTACGGCTGGAGAACGGCACCCTGCACGGGGAGTTGACGGGCATCGCGGACGCGGCCGCCGCCGACGTCCTGCTCGTCCCGGCCGACGACGGCGGGCTGTACGCGGTCGCCGCCGACGCCGTGACCGTCACCCCGCAGACCTCCCTGGACCTGACCCGCCCGCTCGCCACCGTCACCCTCGACGGCGCGCCCGGCCGCCGCATCGGCGACACGGAAGTGGCCGTACGACGGGCCCTGCGCAGCGCCGCCGGACTGCTCGCCGCCGAGCAACTCGGCGTCGCCGACTGGGCGCTGACCGAGACGGTCCGGTACCTGAAGGAGCGCAAGCAGTTCAACCGGCCGGTCGGCGGGTTCCAGGCGCTCAAGCACCGGCTCGCCCAGTTGTGGCTGGAGGTCGTCAACCTCCGGGCCGCCGCCCGCGCCGCCGCCGACGCGCTCGCCTCCGGCGAGGACACCGACCTCACGGTCGCCGTCGCCCAGGCGTACGCGGCGCCGGTCGCCGTCCACGCGGCCGAGGAGGCCCTGCAGTTGCACGCCGGCATCGGCATGACCTGGGAGCACCCGATCCACCTGTACCTGAAGCGGGCCAAGGCCGACTCGATCGCCTACGGCACCGCGGGTGCCCACCGGGAGGCCCTGGCCGAACTGGTCGACCTCCAGGCGCCCTGACGCACGGCGTGTGAAGCCCGCCCCACCTGGGGCGGGCTTCTTCGTGGGCGCACCCGTCACCAAGTGAACAGAGGGCAGCAGTCCGGCCAACTCCCTGTAGAACAGGGCTATTTGGCTGGAGGGCGCACGCATACTCTCCCCGGTCCCATCCGGTCCCTCAAGGGAGGCAGCGCATGGCCCTCACCACCCGTCGCAGAGCCCTCACCACCCTCGGCGCCGCCCTCGCGGGCGCGGTCGCCCTGCCCGTCGGCCAGGCCTGGGCGGGCGGCGGCCACCGCGGCCCGCGCCCGCTGTGGCACGCGCACGCCCACAACGACTACGAGCACCCGCGGCCCCTGTTCGACGCCCTCGGCCACCGCTTCGGCAGCGTCGAGGCCGACATCTTCCTCGTCGGCGACCAGCTGCTCATCGGCCACGACAGCTCCGAACTGGACCCGACCCGCACCCTGGAGTCCCTCTACCTCGACCCCCTGGCCGCTCGCGTCAAGGCCAACCGTGGCTCCGTGTACCGGGGTTGGCGACAGCCGATGCAGCTCCTCATCGACATCAAGACCGAGGGCTCCACGACGTACCTCGAACTCGACCGGCACCTGCGGCGCTACCCGCAGCTGTTCACCCGCTACGCGCACGGCCGCCTCCACCCCGGTCCGGTCACCGCCGTCATCTCCGGCGACCGCGCGGCCCGTCTCCCCATGGAGGCCCAGACCGAGCGCCGCGCCTTCTACGACGGTCGGCTCGCCGACCTCGGCACCGCGGCCCCCGCCTCCTTCGCCCCGCTGATCAGCGACAACTGGACGCTGAACTTCACCTGGCTGGGCGCGGGCCCGTTCCCGGACGCCGAGCGGCAGAAGCTGCGCGACATCACCTGTGCCGCCCACGCGTGCGGGCAGCAGATCAGGTTCTGGGCGACCCCGGACACGGCGGGTGCGGCCCGGGACGCCCTGTGGACGGAACTGCTCGCCGGCGGCGTCGACTACCTCAACACCGACGACCTCGCCGGCCTGGAGGCCTTCCTGGACGCACACCCGTCCGGGTAAGACCACACGATCGGAGGACATGTCAGCCGCCCGGACGAACCCCCCGCTACGCCACACTTGCGGCCGAACGCCGCTCATGGGGCGTGGCGGAGGAGGTTCCCGATGGCCGTTTCCATCTCTGTGGTGCTGCTGCTCCTGATCATTGTCGTGATCTTCATGCGCAACGGCGCCCTGAAGATCTCGCACGGCCTGGTCTGCATGCTGCTCGGCTTCTACCTGGCCAGCACCAGCATGGCGCCCACCATCCACAGCGGGCTCACCGCGACCGCCGACCTGGTGAGCAGCCTGCGGCCGTAGGCCGTCGCGGTCACGACGAGAAGACCCCGATGCCGTTCGGGACCGGGCGCTCGGATCCGCCGCTCGGGTGGTTGCGAACCGTCACGCTGCCCGCGCCCGTGTCCCGGGTGACCATCTCGGACGAGCCTCCGCCGTCGAGGTTGAACGCGTCGGACGCGCCCAAGCCGTCCATGAGGTCGGCCTCTTCGGCGATGGTCATGCCCGTCCGGTAGGCCGCGGCCCCGTCCAGCGCGAGCAGCAGCATCCTGTGCCCGTCGTCCGCGAAGCCCACGACGGTACGCACGGCCGAGGTGTTGTCGTCCAGGCCGGACAGCGGCCTGCCGCCACGCAGGACCGGGTAGCCGCCGATCGCGAACCTGTACGGCACCTTGGCCGTGGCCGCCACCAGGTCGTGCGTGACGGTCACCTCGTCGCCCGCGGACAGCTGCCGCAGCTGCTGCGCGCCCTGCTCGCGGCCCACCAGGACCGTGGTGTCCGCGGGGATCGAGCCGCTGCCCGGGGTGTCGGAGGCGGAGACCACCTCACCGCCGCGCACCTTCACCTCATAGGTGTCCTCGCTGCACGCCCCCGCCCGGTCGGTGTCCGTGCCGCAGGTGGCACGCTCCCGCGAGACGCTGCCCCACCGCGAGGTGAAGGCGCCGACGGAGTTCTGCGGCAATGCGTACTGGTTGAGGCCCTTGAGCGGGAACTCCCCCTCCGGCGTGCCGACGGAGCCGCTGAGGGTGAGGCGGTCCAGCCGGGCCCGCCCGTCGGTGCCCACGCCGAGGACGTCCGTCGTGGTCGTACCGGGCGGTAGCGACGGCCCGAACCGCTGGGCCTTCGGCACCGCCGCCTTGAGCACCTGTCCGCCGGCGATCGCCGGTCCCACGGTCGCGCCCGTCGCCTCCACGCCCGGGTGCTGGGTCTCGCTGATGTTGAAGAAGTCGCCGTTGACCCCGGCGACCGCGCCGGCCGAGTCGGCCAGGTTCGAGACGGTCGCGCGGGCCGCCACCGACCCGGGGTACAGCAGGTCCAGCCGGACATGAGGATTGTTCAGATCGACGGTGAGCAGGTGGGCGTGTGCCCTGCCCGCCGCCTCCTCGATGTCGAACTGCCGGTAGGTGACACCCGGCGCGACCCGCCTGCCCAGCGGTACGGCACCGGCCGGCGCCGCCCCCGCCAGGGCCGCACCGGCCAGTACACCGAACGCCGTGAGAACCGTGAGAACCGATCTGCCTGCCGTCGTCTGCCGCCGATCACGCGCCACTGCGCCCCCTGAAGTCTCGTCAACTGTCCCAGGACTCAGGGAAGTGCAGCAGACGGCGGTGGCGCGCGGGGGAGCTAGGCGTCGACTACGCGAGAACGAGTGAGAAAACGCACCCCCTCGGGTGCCTCCAGCGAGAATCCGCTTCCTCGTCCGGGTACCACGTCGACGATCAGCCGGGTGTGGCTCCACACCTCGTACTGGCTCCTCGACATCCAGAAGGTCACGGGCTCCTCGACGCCCTCCACCGCCAGTTCCGCCAGCAGCACGTCGGAGCCGCCGGTCCGGAACTCGCCGTCCGGGTAGCACATGGGCGCGCTGCCGTCGCAGCAGCCGCCCGACTGGTGGAACATCAGCGGACCGTGCTCGGCCCGCAGCCTGCGCACCAACTCGGCGGCTTGCGGGGTGAGTTCGACGCGGGGAACTTCCACTTCCATGGTCACCGTCCTGGAGAGCCGGGGCGTCGCAGGTGCCCCAGTCTCACGGCTCGTCAGCTGTGCGTCCAGCACGCGTCCTACGGCGACCGTGGGTCAGCCGTGGCCGAGGACGTCGTCGGTCCGGCCCCACCCGGGCGTCGGCGGCTGCGGCCACCTCGGGGGAGGGGGCAGGGTCTCGGCCGGACCGTCGGACACCAGGCCCGTGGCCGGAGTCCGCCCGCTGAGCCACCCCAGCAGGAGGTGTCCGGGCCCGGCGACCGAGGGGCCCTCGGGAGACAGGGCCCAGCGGCGGCCCAGGTCGACCGCCTCGACGCGGGAGAGGGGATGCCCCTGGGTCTGCAGAGTGGCGAGGGTCTCGTCGAGCGCCCAGGACACGTACGACGTCGGCCAGTCGGAGGCGCCGTACTCCAGGCCGAGGTCGGCATGGTGGTGCTCCAGTTCCCGCTGACACCGCAGCAGGGTGTACCAGGCGGGGTGCCGCCAGCCCGCGAGCGCCGCCACCAGGGTGTCCCACCTTGCCGCGGGCATCCCCCGGGCCTCCGCCACGACCAGGTCCAGGGCCCGCCGTGTCCGGTCGGCCAGTGCGTCGGCGGGCAGGGCGGCGGTCCGCTCGGCCGCCTCGGCCAGGGCGGCCGCATCCTGCCGGGGCCCCGGCGCGGAGCCCGTACGCGCCAGCCGCAGCAGCCAGACGTAGGCGTCCGCGCCGCCCGCGATGTGCGCGAGCACCTGGCCCCGGGTCCACGGAGCGAGTCCGGAGGGCGCCCGGCACTCGGCGTCGGACAGAGCGTCCATCGTCTGCGCGAGCCGGTCCACGGAGCGGACGACGTCATCGATCAGGGCGTCGACATCGGCCGCGCCCCTCGCGGGGGAAACGTTCATGCACACTCCCGGGCCTCGACATGCACCAAGAGCATCCCAGAGATAAGGAGATGACGGAGGGGCGGGTGCCTGGGAGAGGATGCCCTCATGCGCTACCACTCGCCCTTCGACCGGCCCGAACCGCGCCTCGTGCCGGCCGGCGAACACCCCCTCTGGGACGAGGCCTTGGCAGCGGTCAACCGCGACCTGGCGGTGACCCTGCCCGAGCAGCGGCCCCTGTGCCTCTTCGCGGTGCCCTGGGAGGAGGGCGAACCGGACCAGGTCTACGTCGCCCTCGCCAACGGCGAGTGGCACGGCAACCCTCTGTGGGCCGACCCGGACACCTCCGCCGACGCCCTGGAGGCCGTTGCCGAGGCCGCCCAGGACACGGTCTCGGAGCGCCTGTGGCAGGCATGGCCGGTCTGCGCCGTGCACGACCTGGGGATGCACCTGCGCAAGGAGTCCGGCCGGCCGTCGTGGTGGTGCGCCGGTACGACGGATCCGAAGGACCCGCCGCACATCCGCGCGGCCGTGGGCGAGTTGGAGACCCTCCGGCGCCCGCACCGGCCGAACCGGAAGTGCAGGAGGAACAGCGCGCGGGGCTGACCGGGGGCGGCCGGGGCCCGGCGCGGCGGGCGTGCCATGATCCTCGGATGCGCGAGATCGACGAACTGGCCCAGGTGGACGATCCGGCCTGGCCGCAGCTCCAGGAGCTGCTCGCGGCCAGTGCCGTGCCGGTCCGTGTGCTGCCGGTCGACCCCGGCGAAGGCCGCCGGTGCCTGCTGCAGATGCAGGTCACCGCGCGCTCCACGCTCGGCGCGCTCGCGCTGAACTGCGGCGGGCTCGTCCTGGACGACGGGTGGCTGCGGGTGTACGGCGGCGGTTCGGCGGCGACCGGCGGTCTGCCCGGTCTGGGCCGGGTCAACGGCTTCCCGGAGGAGTTCGATCCCGCCTGGCATCCCGCCTCGGGTCTGGTCGTCGGGCACGACGTGCTCGGTGGGGTGTTCGCACTCAACGGCCACGACCCGGCCGGAGCGGGCCGCCCGGGCGATCCCGGGCAGATGACGTACTTCGCTCCCGACACCCTGGAGTGGGAGGCCCTGGACATGGGCCACTCCACCTGGGTGTGGTGGCTCCTGTCGGGCCGGCTGGAGACGTTCTACGACGGGCTGCGCCCGCCCGGCTGGCGCGAGGAGGCCGCCGCCCTGGACCTCTCGCAGGGCATCACCGTCTACCCGTTCCTGTGGTCCAAGGAGGCGCAGGACGACCTCGCGGCCACGACCCGGCGGGCCGTGGCGATGCGCGAAGTCCTGGGTGTGGCGGCGGACTTCGCCCGGCAGCTGGGTCCGGCCGACCCGGGTTTCCTCGGCGAGGTCTGAGGCACCGCCGCCCGGCTGCTCACCCCTGCCGGCGAACGGCACGCATCGACACCGCGTACACCCCGGAAGCGACCAACAGCCCCACGGTCAGGGCGAGATCGACCGCCCAGGGCGGCGGCCACCGGCCCGGTGTACACCGTGTCGACGCACGCGGCGGAGGCGGCGACACCCGCCGCGAGGGCCAGCGCGCCGGACCAGTTGACCCCGCCGGTGTACCAGAAGGGGCTGCCCGGGGTCTCGTCGGCGGGGGCGAGGCCGTCGTAGCGGTTGCGGCGCAGCAGGATGTCGGTGGCGTAGACGGCCATGCTCGGGCCGAGCAGGACCACGGTCAGCTGCAGGACGTTCCCGACCGTGTCCAGGAAGTCGGACACGAGCAGCGCGTAGAAGGTCAGCGAGACGGAGACGGCTCCGTCGACGAGGACGCTGAGCGAACGCCGGACGCGGATGCCGACGGCCTGCAGGGCGAGACCGGCGCTGTAGGCGGTCAGGACGTTGAGGGCGACGGTGCCGAGGACCAGCGCGAGCAGGAACAGCGGGCGGAACCAGCCGGGCAGCAGCCCCTCCAGCGCGCCCTGCGGATCGCTCATGTCGACCGCGGTCGCCACGAACGCGCCGAGACAGCAGACCAGGGTGCCGGGCAGGAACCCGCCGAACGCCGTCCAGCCCGCCACCGACCTCGCGGACGTGCTGCGAGGCAGATAGCGGGAGAAGTCGGCGCTGGTTGTGTACGACAGCGGGCCCGACGCGATCAGCCCCACCCCGGCCAGCGCGGTCGCCCACAGCGCGCTGCCGGTCAGCTTGCGGTCCGGGACGTAGCCGAAGTCGGTGTGCCGCAGCACGGCGAAGGCCAGCACGGCGAAGACGGCGGTGAGGGCGAGGGTGATCGGGACGTAGAGCCGGATGATCGCGGCATGGCCGTAGACGCTGATGGCGAGGGTGACCGCGGCGATCAGTACGACGACGAGCGCCTTCACCGCGTTGTTCACCGGCAGGCCGGTCCGCGCGACCAGGGAGAAGGCGGCGGTCGCCGCAGCGGCGAGGTTCAGCGCGAAGTAGCAGACGGAGATCATCCAGCCGGTCACGCCGTTGTTCACCCGGTTCCCGCGGATGCCGTACATGGCGCGGGTGACGACCTCGCTGGGCGCGCCCGCGGCAGCCCACCAGGGCGAGGGCTGACGGCTCCCGCCGAGCAGCACCAGGGCACGAAGGCGATTGGCTCATATCACTGAGCGTTTTCAGCACGGCCACTGATCGGGTGACGCCGACGGGGTGCGCAACGCACGAGGCTCCCGTGCCGTTGGGGGAGGTGTTCGAAGTCTCA
>NZ_JBIAWE010000023.1:103634-192820 GCF_042895235.1 Streptomyces sp. NPDC001410 | reverse complement strand
AAGCACCCGGATGCGACACCGGCCGTGCTGCGCAGTGCGGTGGAGCAGGCCGTGCTTCTGGAGAAGGAACTCGTCGTCGATCCCGACTGGTTCCTCCGTTGGTCGGAGCGGACCGGGGGCGTCGCAGTCGACGTCCGGGTCAAGGACGGCAGCGCGCACAACGAGTTGACCCGGCACCGCTACGAGGTCGTACTGCACAAGCCGGGCTCCGCCGATCCGCTGTCCCTGGAAGCCGTTCACGCCGTGGCCTGGAACGGCGACCTCGACCGCCTCGCCGAACAGGTGGGCAGCCGGGACGAAGCAGTCGTACGCATCACGGGCGTCCCGAACGCGCGCCTGACCGAGGAGGTTGCGGCGGCACGTGGACTGGGCTTGGGGGAGCCCGGCACGACGGCGGTGCCGCCGCTCGATCCGTCCGCGATCCCCGCCTGGGCCGAGCGGCGCGGGTGGGACGCGCTCGTCACGCTGTCGGCGGACGCGGTCGATCAGGTCGACGTGCTCGTCTTCCGGGACAGCCCGGTGGCGGGCCGGATCCTCTCCGGCACGTACCTGCCGGCGGCCGGCGAACGCACCCTGGTCAACGACCCCGTGGCCGCCGGTGCCGTCACCGCGCTGCTGCCCACCTTGCGCGCGTACCTGCGGGAGGCCCTGCCCGAGTACATGGTGCCGGCCGCGATCGTGCCCATCGGCAGCGTGCCGCTGACCGACAACGGCAAGCCGGACCGGCGCGCGCTGCCCACACCGGACTACTCGGCCGGCAGCAGCGGCCGGGCCCCGTCGACGCCGCAGGAGGAGTCGCTGTGTGCGCTCTTCGCCGCCGTGCTCGGACTCGACCGGGTCGGTGTGGACGACAACTTCTTCACCATCGGCGGGCATTCGCTGCTGGCGACCAAGCTGGTCAGCCGTATCCGTGCCGTGCACGGTGTGGAGATCCCGATCCGGGTCGTCTTCCAGGCGCCCACGGTCGCCGAGCTGGCGGCACATCTGACGACCGCGAGCACCGGCCGACCGCCACTGGTCCCCCAGGTCAGGCCGGAGCGGCTGCCGGTCTCCTTCGCGCAGCAGCGGCTGTGGTTCATCCACCGGTTCGAGGGGCCGTCGGCGACGTACAACGTCTCGCTGGCGCTGCGGATGCAAGGTGACCTCGACACGGCCGCGCTCCGCCAGGCCGTGCACGACGTCGTGGTACGGCACGAGTCGTTGCGTACCGTCTTCGGCGAGGATGCCGGGCAGCCGTACCAGCAGGTTCTCCCGCCGACCGCGATCCAGGTGCCCTGGGAGGAACGCGAGGTCACCGAGGCCGAACTCCCCGACGCCCTAAGGGAGGCGGCGCGCCTGCCCTTCGACCTGGCGACCGAGATCCCGATCCGGTCCTGGCTGTTCCGGATCAGCGAGCTGGAGTCGGTGTTCCTGATCGGCGCGCACCACATCGCCGCGGACGGCTGGTCGGCCCGCCCGTTGGCGAAGGACCTCATCACCGCCTACGAGGCCCGCCGGGACGGCCGGACGCCGGAATGGGTGCCGCTTCCGGTGCAGTACGCGGACTACACCCTGTGGCAGCGGAACCTGCTGGGGGACGGTGACACCCCGGACAGCCTCTACCGGAGTCAGCTGGACTACTGGACGAACCACCTGGCCGGCCTGCCGGAGGCCATCGAGCTGCCTGCCGACCGGTCACGGCCCGCGGTGGCGTCCTTCGCGGGCGACCTGGTGCCGATCGAACTCGACGAGGAGTTGACCGAGGGTATCCGGAGGGTGGCCCGGGAGACCGGTGCCACCGTGTCGATGGTGCTGCAGGCGGGCCTGGCCGCGCTGCTCACCAGGCTGGGCGTGGGTACGGACGTGCCCATCGGTTCGCCGATCGCAGGCCGTACCGACGAAGCGCTCAACGGGCTGGTCGGCTTCTTCGTCAACACCTGGGTGCTCCGGGCGGACACCTCCGGCGACCCCGGCTTCGCCGAACTCGTCGGCCGGGTACGGGAGATGAGCCTCGCCGCCTACGACCACCAGGACATTCCGTTCGAGCACCTGGTCGAGGTCCTGAACCCGGTGCGCTCGACCGCGCACCACTCGCTCTTCCAGGTGCTCCTGGTGCTGCAGAACAACGCGGCAGCGGAGTTCACGCTGCCGGGCCTGAGTGTGACCGAGGAGCTGTTCAGCCCGGGTGTCGCGCATTTCGACCTGTCCATCAACCTCGGCGAGCAGGACGATGACGGAGCGCGGGCCCGGATCGAGGGCTTCGCCGAGTACGCGACCGAGCTGTTCGACGCCGGCACGATCACCACGATGCTCGACCGCTGGGTCCACTTCCTGCGCCAGGTGGTGGCCGCGCCGGAGACGTCCATCGGGGCCGTGGACATCCTGGCCGACGGCGAGCGCGCGGCGCTGACCCGGTGGGGCGGTCAGGGCCGGGACGCCGGGTTCGAGGCCGGCACCGTTCACGAGCGGTTCGCCACCATGGCCGCCGCGACGCCGGACGCGATCGCGCTGGTCTCCGCGGACGGCACGCACAGCTGGACCTACGCCGAACTGGACCGCTGGTCCAACCGCATCGCCCACCACCTCCGGGCCCGCGGCGCCCAGAGGCACAGCCGCGTGGCGCTGGTGCTCGACCGCTCACCGCTGCTGGTCGCGGCCATCCTCGGGGTGCTGAAGACCGGCGCCGCCTATGTGCCGGTCGACCCCGCCTACCCGCCCGAGCGCATCGAGTTCATGCTCGCCGACCTCACCCCCACCGTCACCGTGGACGAAGGCCTCGCCGACCTGGACCTCGACGGGTGTCCGGACTCGCCGCTGGACATCGGCGTAGGGGAGCACAGCACCGCGTACGTGATGTACACCTCCGGGTCCACCGGCCAGCCCAAGGGCGTCGAGGTGACCCACCGGAACGTGGTCGACCTCGCGCTCGACGACTGCTGGGCGGACGGGACGTACCGCCGTGTCCTGATCCACTCTGCGCACACGTTCGACGCGGCCACCTATGAGCTGTGGGTGCCGCTGCTCAACGGTGGCACCGCCGTGGTGGCGGCCGCCGGGCAGCTGGACACCGCGGTGCTGGCCGCCGTGATCGCGGAACGCGGAATCACCGACGTGTGCCTGACCACGGGCCTGTTCGCCGTGATGGTGGAGCAGCACCCTGAGTGCTTCGCGGGCGTGTCCGAGGTGTGGGCGGGCGGTGAGGTCATGCCGCCCTCCGCGGTCCGCCAGGTTCTCGATGCCTGCCCCGCCCTCACCGTGGTGAACGGGTACGGCCCGACGGAGACCACGGCCTTCGCCGCCCGGTACCGGCTGGCCTCGGTCGACGACTGCACCGACCCGGTGCCGATCGGTGGCCCCATGCAGGGCACCGTGCTGCATGTCCTGGACGAGCGCCTCCAGCCCGTGCCGCCCGGCGTGGTCGGGGAACTGTACATCGCGGGCGCCGGCGTCGCTCGTGGGTACGCGGGCCGGCCTGGTCTGACCGGTGGCCGGTTCGTCGCCGACCCGTTCGGGTCGCCCGGGGCACGTATGTACCGCACGGGTGACCTGGTGCGCTGGAGCTGCGCCGGGCATCTGGAATACGTCGGCCGGGTGGACGACCAGATCAAGATCCAGGGTTTCCGCGTGGAGCCGGGCGAGGTCGAGGCGGCACTGCGCAGGCGCGAGGGCGTGGCCCAGGCCGTCGTGGTCAGCCGCGAGGACCGGCTCGGCGAGCGGCACCTCGTCGCCTATGTGGTGCCCGACGCGTCGGGGTCCTCCGACGCCGAGGCCGACCAGCAGGTCGGGGAGTGGCGCGAGATCTACGACTCCGTGTACGGCGACACCGAGGTGGACCTGGGCGGAGTCGGCGACGACTTCACCGGGTGGAACAGCTCCTACACCGGACAGCCCATCCCGCTGCCCGAGATGCGGGCCTGGCGCGATGCCATGGTGGGGCGGGTGCGCGCCCTGCGCCCGCAGCGAGTGCTGGAGATCGGCGTCGGCTCGGGCCTGCTGCTGGGACCGCTCGCACCGGAGGTGACGGAGTACTGGGGCATCGACTTCTCCGCCCCCGTCATCGAGCGGCTGCGCGCCCAGGTCCGCGCCGACCGGCGGCTGGCGGACAAGGTGACCCTGCGCTGCCGGCCCGCCGACGAGGCCGGTGACCTTCCGACGGCGCACTTCGACACGGTGATCCTCAACTCGATCGTGTCGTACTTCCCGGACGCCGGCTACCTCACCCGGGTGCTCGACCTCGCGCTGGCCAGGCTGGCCCCGGGCGGGCGGATCGTCGTCGGTGACGTCCGCAACCAGCGCACCCAGAAGGGGTTCACCGCGGCCGTCCACCGCTCGCGGCACCCGGACGACCGGGCCGCCGCCGTGCAGGCCGCGGTGTCCCGCGCGCTCGTGGACGAGAAGGAACTGGTCATCGATCCGGAGTACTTCACACAGTGGGCCGCCGCGCATCCGGACGTCGTCGCCACCGACATCCGCCTCAAGCAGGGCAGCCACCACAACGAGCTGACCCGCCACCGCTACGAGATCGTGCTGCACAAGGGACCGAACCGGGCCCTGGATCTTGCGGACCTGCCGGTGGCGGCCTGGGGAAGCGACGTCCACCAGCTGTCCGACGTGGCCACCGCGCTCGCGCGGCACGGCCGGGTCCGCCTGACCCGCGTGCCGAACGCCAGGCTGGCCACCGAGGCCGGCGAGTGGGGCGGCCCGATCGACGAGCGGGGCACGCTCGACCCGGCCGAGTTGGAGGCGTGGGGCAGCGCACAGGACCTCGCGGTGTACTGCACCTGGTCGCCGGAGTCGGCGGAGCACTTCGAGGCGGTCCTGCTGCCCGACGTCGACGCCCCCGTCTGCGACGGCGTGTACCGGCCGGCGCCGACGCCGTCCGGGCGGCTCGTCAACACGCCCGCGGTCTCCGGCCGCGCGTCCCGGCTGCCGTCGCAGCTGCGCGACGAACTGACCCGCGAACTGCCCGCGTTCATGGTGCCGAGCGAGATCATGCTCCTCGACCGGCTGCCGCTCACCGAGAACGGGAAGGTGGACCGCGCCGCACTGCCCGACCCCGACCCGACCGGCGGTGAGTACCGCGCCCCGCGCACACCGCGCGAGGAGGCACTGGCCGCACTCTTCGCCGAGGTGCTCGGGCTGGACCGGATCGGCATCGACGACGACTTCTTCGCCTGCGGCGGCCACTCGCTGCGGCTGACCCGCCTGGTCTGGCAGATCCACGAGAAGCTGGGCATGGAGGTCCCGATCCGGACGGTGTTCCAGTACCCCACGGTGGCCGAACTGGCGGAACAGCTGTCCGCGGACGCGGAGGTGACCTTCGAGGACCCGTTCGCCGCCCTCCTGCCGATCCGCACCGAGGGGGAGAGGCCCCCGCTGTGGTGGCTGCACCCCGGTGGCGGCCTGAGCTGGCCCTACCTGAGCTTCGGCCGGCACATCGACCGGTCCTGGCCGCTCTACGGCATCCAGGCGCGCGGCTTCGACGGGGTCACGCCCCGGGCGACCTCCATCGAGGACATGGTCGACGACTACGTGAACCAGGTGCAGGACGTCCAGCCCAGCGGCCCGTACTACCTGCTCGGCTGGTCCTTCGGCGGCACCCTGGCCCATGCGATGGCCGCGGAACTGCAGCGCCGCGGAGAGGAGGTGGCGCTGCTCGCGCTGCTGGACTCGGCACCCGCCAGCCACTTCGCCGACCTCGAACTCCTGGATGAGGACATGGTGCGCATGTTCCTCGTCAACTACATGGGCCACCTCAAGGGAATGGAGGAGTACGAGTTCCTGGTCAGCACCGCTTCGGAGATCTTCATCGAGCACCTGGAGCAGATGCGGCGCTACACCTCGCCCCGGTACCGCGGCGACGTCGTCTTCTTCAACGCGCTCCTCGACCCGGAGACCCACGACAAACGCCATCTGGACGCGGAGATGGACGTGCTGTGGCACGAGTACGTCGACGGTCACGTGCAGCGCTACGACATCGCCTGCGCCCACAACGAGATGTACTGGCCACGTAACGCGGCCGAGATCAGCCGTGTCATCAACCGCGTGCTCCGGGAGGCCATCAACGGATAGCCCGAACGGGACGAATTCCGACAGTGATCCGGCAATTACTGAATTACTGAAAGGAACACAGTAGATGACTGCGAATCAGAACCCGGCCCGCGAGACGGCAGCGGACGCGGCGGGAGCGGCAGCGCTGTTGGAGATCGGCGACCGGATCGGGGTGCTGCCCCACATCGACAAGGGCCAGCGGGTCGA
Source organism: Streptomyces sp. NPDC001410 (assembly GCF_042895235.1). Classification (NCBI taxonomy): domain Bacteria; kingdom Bacillati; phylum Actinomycetota; class Actinomycetes; order Kitasatosporales; family Streptomycetaceae; genus Streptomyces; species Streptomyces sp. NPDC001410. Next base: position 186,583 of record NZ_JBIAWE010000023.1, on the reverse strand, counting down.
CGTCGAGCAGCTGGTGTCGGCCACCGGGCTGCCGAGGCAGGGTGTGGCGAACTACCTGGAGGCCCTGACCTCGGCGGCGCTGGTCGTCGAGTCGGACGGGACGTTCCAGGTGGCGGCGGACTTCGACCAGATCCTGTACGAGTCCGGCTACCTGTCCTGGGCGCTCAACGCGAACCGGCCGTTCGTGGAGAACGCGGTGGAGTTCCTCACCGACAACATGGCCGCCGGCCAGCGGCACAGCCGCGACGGCCGGCAGGTCGCGGTCAGCTCGCAGTGGATGGGTTCGTTCGGCTTCTATCCCGTGGCGCTGCAGACCATCCTCGACGCCCGTCCCTCGCACGTGGTCGACCTCGGCGCGGGCACCGCCCGGCTGCTCATCGAGATCATGCTGACCCTGAAGGACACCACGGCCGTGGCGCTCGACCTGGACGCCGAGGCGTGCCGGGAGGCACAACTGGCGGCCGAGCGAGCGGGCGTGGCCGACCGGATCACCGTGTACGAGCGGTCGATCCAGTCGGTGGCCACCGACCCGACGCCGGTGAAGGACGCCGACGTGGTGCACGCCGGGTTCGTCTTCCACGACATGATGCCCGAGGAGGAGGACATCGCCGACCGGACCCTGGCTGCCTGCCGGGACGCGCTTCGGCCGGGCGGCATGATGGCGCTCACCGAGGCCGTGCCGTACGTGCCCGACCCGAGGGAGCGCCGGTTCAGCGCGATCGTGACGTACTACCACCAGCAGTTCATGCGCCGGCGACTGCTCAACGAGCAGGAGTGGACCGACAAGCTGCTGGCGGCGGGCTTCTCGGACGTCCGGTGCCTGCCGCACCGGTTCCCCACGGGTCGGCTGTTCATCGCGAAGAAGCACTGATCATCGCCAAGAAGCCTTGATCATCGCGGAGAAGCACTGACCTCAACGATCCACGGATCCGTCCTTGCCCGGGAGCCGGACCGACTGCTCGTGCCGGAAGACGTTCCTCGGATCCCAGTACGCCTTGGTCCGCTGCAGCCGCTCGTAGTTGGCCCCGTAGTAGAGGAGGTACCAGGGCTGGCCCTCGACCGGGTCATTGAACTCCGGGTCGTTGAGGTCGACGTCGGGATAGTTGATGTAGCAGCCGTCGGTGTTGGTGATCCCGGGCACCTCCGGGGTGGGCATCACGGGCACGCCACCGGTCTCGGCGTACATGTCCTGGTAGAAGTCGCGGATCCACTTCAGGTGCGGCGCGGCGATGGACGGATCGACCAGGGCGTCCTGGTAGTCCCAGACGCCGTCGTGGTTGGCGTCGTCACCCCAGGTCCAGTAGGCCTGGTACTGGAGTTTCAGCACGGACGAGCGCTGGGGCACGGCGGTGGCGAAGGGGTCGACGTCGTTGATCCGGCCGCCGTAGGAGTCGACCTGGAGCAGGGCGTCCTCGTTCTTGTACTCCGAGGTGAGGTGGTCGAAGAGTACGTCGAGCTGGCGCTCGCTGAAGTTCCCCGTGTGGTAGGCGGACTTGTACTTCCCGCACCGGCTCGGGCCGGAGTCGTTGAAGTTCTGGGTCGCCGTGAGCCACGGCAGCCGGGTGGGGATGAACTGGTCGTTGAGCGGCCGGTGTTCACCCATCGCCAGGTCGAAGAGGGTCTGTGGGTAGTCCTCCTCGGGCGCGAGCCAGTTCAGGAAGCGGTTGAGCCGCTCGATCGAGTCGCGGCGGGTGCCGTCGAGCTGGATGACCAGGCCGACCTTGCCCTTGGCGTGGTTGTTCAGCTTGAGCAGCGTGAACAGATCGCGGTAGTCGAAGTCGCGGAGGAAGTCGGGGCCGCCCTCGCCCGTCTGCTCGGCCAGGTAGAACTCGCCGTAACGGCCCACCAGGGACTTGAACTTGTCGGGGTACGCCTTGAAGAGGTCCCACTCCCAGGCCAGCGCCCTGGTCAGCACCTGGGCCGGCGGTTCGGGCAGGCCGCGGAACCAGTAGCGGGTGACCACGCCGAAGTTGCCGCCGCCACCACCGGTGTGCGCCCACCACAGGTCCTGGACCGCGCGCTCCGGTGAGTCCTTCCGCGCCACGGTGACCTCGGCGTGCGACCGGTCGCGCACCGTGACCACCTCCACGGCGTACAGGTAGTCGACCGTGAGGCCGTGCAACCGGGAGAGCAGGCCGAATCCTCCGCCCGAGATGTGGCCGCCCGCTCCCACGGAGTAGCACGAGCCTCCGGGCACGGTGAGGCCGTGCCGGCGGTACAGCTGGGTGACGGTGTGCCAGTTGGTCGCGCCTGCCTCGACGCAGTACGCCTCCATCTCGGTGTCGTAGTAGACACCGTCCATGGTGCTGACGTCGATGATGACGGCGACGTCGTCGCCGCAGACGAAGTTCTCGTAGCAGTGCCCGCCGGAGCGGACCGTGATCCGGCGCGGCGGCGAGGCGAGTCCCACCGTCCCGGCGAGATGGGTGTTGAGAGCGGCGACCACGTCGGCAGTGCTTGCGGCCACCACGACATAGTCGGGGCCGGCGACCCAACGCTGGTTGAATCCCCGGCGGAGCGCCTCATAGCGGGGGTCGCCCGGACCTACCTCGGTCGGTCCGACGGGCCGGGGACGAAGGGACTCGGCGGGCATGGCAGTACCTCCACGGCAGGCGGCGACCAGCGATCACTGCAGGCTAGAATGCCGTCACTCTTGGTGACTCCGCCGTTCGGGTGAGGGGCCTGGCCGCATAGGCGCAGAACCGCACTGCCTCCGCGTGCTCTCGCGCGCCGGGTGGCACAGTGGCGGGTTTCTGGAAGCGCCCACGAAGGTTCCAGGGGCCGAACGGCCCTTTCGCGGGTGGGGTGGGGACGGCTTGACTGGGCCCGGATGCGGACCACCCGAGGGTGGTCCGCTGTGGCCGGTTCGCGGTTCCGGGCGCAGCAAACGGCTCGGGCGGAGTACGTCTTCTCCTCCGCCCGAGCCCTCGGCGGTCGCCTCGCAGCGCGCGCCGGCCTTCACGGCTCCCCGCCGTCTGCCGCGACCAGCCGGATGCCGGTGATCAGGTCGGGGCGGATGCGTACGACGTGGTCCATGTGCTGGTCCGACCAAGGGTGCAGCATCCCCCGGTAGCGGGCCACTTGGCCGGGGTCGGTGACAAGTCGGCAGTAGCCGGTGGCGACGACGCTCCAGCCGGTACGGCCGGCCGGGTCGATGTCGTCGGCCTCGTAGGCGACGACCACTCCGCGGTCGCCGTTCTGCCGGGCGTGCGAGACCAGTGCGGCGCCCTCGTGGGTGCGGATGATGATGGCGCCGTCGTCGAGGACATGGTTGACCGGGCGGGCGGTGGGCAGCGCGTGCCGGGTGAAGATGATCCGCCCCACTGGCACGCTGCCGAGCAGGCGCAGGGCCTCGTCGGGGGACAGTTCGAGGCTGCGGCGCTGGGATGCCATCGAGGGCTGTCCTTCGTGTACGGCGGTACCTGTCCGCCGCACGGGGCCGGGGGCCGGGGCCAGCAGGTCTGATGGCCTCCATGGAAAGCGTCTCGAACATGGTGTGCCAGGGCCGTTCGGCCCTTGTTAACCGCTGCACGTACTGACTTCACTGATCCAGCGGTCCCGCCCGCGGGCTTCGGCCTCGCCCGTGCGCTCGGCGAGGCGGTCCCGCTCACGGGCGAGGCCCGGGTGGGACCGCGTAGCACGAGGACGGATGGGAGAGCGCCGTATGGCGGAGAGGCGAGTGCGGACATGATCGCGGCGATCGGGCACGCCGATCTGACCCCGGACACACTGGAGCTGGTGGAGGCCGAGCTGCGGGCGGCGCTGGAGCGGCTGCCCGCGCAGAGGTCGGCTCTGGTGCGGGCAGGGGCCGGTGCGCCGGTGGCGTTCGGGCGGGCGGTCCAGGCGACGGGGCGGGAGCTGGTCGTGGTGACGCCCACACAGGGGATGGTGCCCGCGTTGCTGCCGGAGCGAGACCGGGTGGCGGTCGCGGAGCTGGTGTCCCTCGCCCGGTGGATGCGTCTGCTGGCGTACGAGCCGGACGACCGGGACGCGTGTGTCGGCGCGGACGAGCGGACGATCGCGGAATGCCGGCAGCTGCTGGCCGTGTGGGACGGCTCGCCCTCCAACGGCCGTGACGCCACCGCGCATCTCGTGGCGTACGCCCGCGCCCGTGGCGTTCCGGTCGAGGTCGTGTGGCCGGAGAGAGCTGCCCGCGAGGCGATACCCGGTGGACCGGCGCCCGCCGCCGGTCGCCGCCTACGCGGCATCAGCCCTCTGTCGACCACCACGGGCCCGGCGCCCACTCGGACCACTGGCAAGGCGGACCAACCACGATGACCGGCACCACCGCTACCGCACACCACCTCACCAGGAAGGACGGACGACGAGGAGAGATCACACCGGAGGGCGCGACCAGTGCCTCGCGTGCCTTCGCCTGGCTGCTGATCGTGTCCGGAGCGCTCGGCATCCTCGCCTCCTTCGTGATCACCATCGACAAGTTCGAGCTGTTGCAGGACCCGCACTTCTCGCCCTCCTGCAACCTCAGCCCGGTGCTGTCCTGCACGAACGTCATGCGCAGCGCCCAGGCGTCCGTGTTCGGATTCCCCAACCCGCTGCTGGGCCTGCTCACCTACCCGGTGGTGGTGGCCGTCGGATTCGCGCTGCTGGCCGGGGCTCGCTTCCGGCGCTGGTTCTGGCTCGGGCTGAACGCCGGAACGCTGTTCGGCGCGGGATTCTGCATGTGGCTGATGAGCCAGGCGCTGTACGAGATCGGCGCGCTGTGCCTGTGGTGCTGTCTGGCCTGGGCGGCCACGATCGCGATGTTCTGGTACACCACAGCGCACAACCTGAGGCACGGCATCCTGCGCGCGCCGCGCGTGGTGGTGGCCGGGGCACTGGAGTTCCACTGGGTGGTACCGGTCACCTGGTACCTGGCCATCGTGATGCTGATCGCCACCCGCTGGTGGGACTACTGGCAGACACTGCTCTGAGCGCATCGCCGACCCGTTCCGGGTACTGAGGCATGGTCGGCAGCGAGTTGGGCGAGGGCGTGCGGTCTCCCCTGGTACAAAGTCCGCCGCCGCGTCGGCTGATATCGCCATATCATCCGGGCGGCAGGCGGGGCCTTTGGCCACCGAAAGGATGAGTTCCAGTTGTGACGAATGGCGATGGTCGGTGAGCCTGGTTGTTACCGGCCCGAGTGCCAGTAGCGTCGCGTCGGAACGACGCCGCTCGCGCAGCTGCGATGTCGGCCAGTGTTTTTCGGAATCTCGGAGACGAACAAAACTGTGAGCATCTCCAACGGATCTCAGGACGCCGCCGCTGCAGCAGCGGAGGAGGTGTACGAGAACGAGTTGCCGCTACGGCGCAGCCAGCCGGGCAATGTGGCCGTGAAGTGGTTGACCACCACCGACCACAAGACGATCGGAACGCTGTATCTGATCACATCGTTCGCGTTCTTCGTGATCGGTGGCGTGATGGCGCTGCTCATGCGTGCCGAGCTGGCCCGCCCGGGTCTGCAGATCATTTCGAACGAGCAGTACAACCAGGCCTTCACGATGCATGGCCTGATCATGCTGCTGATGTTTGCGACGCCGCTGTTCGCCGGCTTCACGAACTGGATCATGCCGCTGCAGATCGGCGCGCCCGACGTGGCGTTCCCGCGGCTGAACATGTTCGCCTACTGGCTGTACCTCTTCGGCTCGCTGATCGCGGCGGCCAGCTTCCTCACCCCGCAGGGCGCCCCCGACTTCGGCTGGTTCATGTACGTACCCCTGTCGGACGCGGTCCACTCGCCCGGCGTCGGCGCCGACATGGGCATCATGGGGCTGGCGTTCTCCGGCTTCGGCACCATCCTGGGCTCGGTCAACTTCATCACCACGATCATCGTCATGCGTGCTCCCGGCATGACCATGTTCCGTATGCCGATCTTCTGCTGGAACGTGCTGCTGACGGCCGTGCTGGTCCTTTTGGTCTTCCCGGTTCTCGCGGCCGCTCTCTTCGCCCTGGAGGCGGACCGAAAGTTCGGCGCCCACGTCTTCGACGCCGCGAACGGCGGAGCCCTGCTGTGGCAGCATCTCTTCTGGTTCTTCGGCCATCCAGAGGTGTACATCATCGCGCTGCCGTTCTTCGGCATCGTTTCCGAGATCATCCCGGTCTTTTCCCGTAAACCGATGTTCGGCTACATGGGTCTGATCGCGGCCACCATCGCGATCGCCGGTCTTTCCGCGACGGTGTGGGCCCACCACATGTACGTCACCGGCGGTGTGCTGCTCCCCTTCTTCTCCTTCATGACCTTCCTGATCGCCGTGCCGACCGGTGTGAAGTTCTTCAACTGGATCGGCACCATGTGGAAGGGCAGTCTGTCCTTCGAAACACCCATGCTCTGGACGACCGGCTTCCTGGTCACCTTCCTCTTCGGCGGTCTGACCGGTGTGATCCTGGCCTCGCCGCCGATGGACTTCCACGTCTCCGACTCGTACTTCGTGGTCGCGCACTTCCACTACGTCATCTTCGGCACGGTGGTCTTCGCGATGTTCGCCGGATTCCACTTCTGGTGGCCGAAGTTCACCGGCAAGATGCTGGACGAGCGGCTCGGCAAGATGACCTTCTGGACGCTGTTCGTCGGCTTCCACACCACTTTCCTCGTCCAGCACTGGCTGGGCGTCGAGGGCATGCCGCGCCGCTACGCCGACTATCTGGCGTCCGACGGATTCACCACCCTCAACACGGTCTCGACGATCGGCTCGTTCCTGCTCGGTCTGTCGATGCTGCCGTTCTTCTACAACGTGTGGAAGACGTCCAAGTACGGCAAGCCGGTCGGCGTCGACGATCCATGGGGTTACGGTCGTTCCCTCGAGTGGGCGACGTCCTGCCCGCCACCGCGGCACAACTTCCTCACCCTGCCGCGGATCCGCAGCGAATCCCCGGCGTTCGACCTGCACCACCCCGACATCGCGATGCAGGAGCAGGAGCACCAGTTCCCGGCGGGGCCGCAGAGGTGAGGTGCCTGCCGTGACTGCCGAGATGGCGGCGGACGACGATTCGGTCCAGGCCGGTATCGCACGGATGGAGGGTTACCTGCTGTGGCAGGGTGAGATCGAGCGAGCCCGCGCGGAAGCCGAATCCTTTGCCGATGAACTCGACTGGCTGACAACCGCTCAGCGGGAAAAGGTGGTCGACCTCTTCACCCGTCGGCAGCTCGACCTCTCCCGGATGGCCATCACCCGCACGGCCCAACGTGCACTGCAGCTCCGCCAGGAATACCAGCAGCGCTATGACTGCCTCAAACGCCGGGGCTTCGCCGCTGCCCTGGCCCTGGGAGCGGCTGCTGTCTTCGTCGATTCGTTGCTGCTGATGCGTTGACGAGTCACGACGCCCGAGGAAGCCGCACCGGGGAAACGATGGGTCGGCCGCGGTGCCCCGGAGCGGGAGAGGCACCGGCGACCGTCAGCAGATCCTCTTCACGCAGACACCGCACGCCCCGGTGCCCGTGCACCCCGCACGTGCCGCATCCGGCACGAGGCCCGGCCCGTCGGAAGCCCGCAGGCCGCCGGAACCGGCCGCGCGGAGAATCCTGCCCCCGGTCGGACGCCGGTGGACGTACCAGGCCATGTTGGAGGTGAGCCCGGTCAGCAGGATCCAGGCGATGGCCACCACCCACGCGCCTCGGGCAAAGGACACTGCGGCGGCGGTGGCGGTCAGTCCACAGACGACGGCGGCGTAGTATGCGAGACGGGGCATCCGGCGGCTCCTCTTCATGGGGCGGGTACGGGCACACCCACCGCTCACCCTCCCGCGGCAGCGCGACTGCCGCGGTCGGGCCGACGGCCGGGAGACGCGCAACTATCGCATCAGGGTGCGGCCGCCGTCCGGCCCTGGCGCACAGGGGCCGTTCGGCCCTGTACGCCCGCCGTGCATGGTGATTGCCTGGCACAGCGGCCGAGTGCGCCGGCCACTGCGGCTCCCCGTTCCCCCGTCCGGGAGGGAGACTGACCGGCGCATTCGGTACGCGCTACCGACCGCTTCGACGCCCTTGTGGCTAGAAGAAGCCCAGCTTCTTCGGCGAGTACGACACCAGGAGGTTCTTCGTCTGCTGGTAGTGCTCCAGCATCATCTTGTGCGTCTCGCGGCCGATACCGGACTGCTTGTAACCGCCGAACGCCGCGTGCGCGGGGTAGGCGTGGTAGCAGTTCGTCCAGACCCGGCCCGCCTGGATCGCGCGGCCCGCGCGGTACGCGGTGTTGGTGTCCCGGGTCCACACGCCCGCGCCGAGACCGTAGAGCGTGTCGTTCGCGATCTTGATGGCGTCGTCGAAGTCGTCGAACGAGGCCACCGAGACGACCGGCCCGAAGATCTCCTCCTGGAAGATCCGCATGCGGTTGTCGCCCTCGAAGATGGTCGGCTGGACGTAGTAGCCTCCCTTCAACTCACCGTCGTACTCCACGCGTTCGCCGCCGGTGAGGACCTTGGCGCCCTCCTGCCGGCCGATGTCCAGGTAGGAGAGGACCTTCTCCAGCTGGTCGTTCGAGGCCTGGGCGCCGATCATCGTGTCGGTGTCCAGAGGGTGCCCCGGCTTGATCTGCCGGGTGCGGGCCACAGCAGCCTCCAGGAACTCCCCGTAGTTGCCGCGCTGGACGAGCGCCCGCGAGGGGCAGGTGCACACCTCGCCCTGGTTGAGCGCGAACATGGTGAAGCCTTCGAGCGCCTTGTCCCGGAAGTCGTCGTCGTGGGCCCACACGTCGTCGAAGAAGATGTTCGGGGACTTGCCGCCGAGCTCCAGCGTGACCGGCTTGATGTTCTCCGAGGCGTACTGCATGATCAGCCGCCCGGTCGTGGTCTCCCCGGTGAACGCCACCTTCGCCACCCGCGGGCTGGACGCCAGCGGCTTGCCCGCCTCCACGCCGAAGCCGTTGACGATGTTGACCACGCCCGGCGGCAGCAGGTCGGCGATCAGGCTCATCCAGTAGTGGATGGACGCCGGGGTCTGCTCGGCGGGCTTGAGGACGACCGCGTTGCCCGCGGCCAGCGCCGGCGCGAGCTTCCAGGTCGCCATCAGGATCGGGAAGTTCCACGGGATGATCTGCGCGACCACACCGAGCGGCTCGTGGAAGTGGTACGCCACCGTGTCGTCGTCGATCTCGCCCAGCGAGCCCTCCTGCGCCCGGATGGCGCCCGCGAAGTAGCGGAAGTGGTCGATGGCGAGCGGGATGTCGGCCGCCAGCGTCTCGCGCACCGGCTTGCCGTTCTCCCAGCTCTCGGCCACCGCGAGGGGTTCGAGGTAGGCCTCCATACGGTCGGCGATCTTCAGCAGTATGTCGGCGCGCTCCGCCACCGACGTACGACCCCACCCGGGCGCGGCCTCGTGCGCCGCGTCCAGCGCCCGCTCGACGTCCTCCGCGGTACCGCGCGCGATCTCGGTGAACGGCTGCCCGTTGACCGGCGACGGATTCTCGAAGTACTGCCCGCGCATCGGCGGCACGTACGCTCCGCCGATGAAGTGGTCGTAGCGCGCCTGGTAGGAGACGATCGCGCCCTCGGTGCCGGGCGCCGCGTAACGGGTCATGCTGGTCTGCCTCCCGGTGAAGCGCTGCCCGCCGTTGGGCAGCTCGCGGCGCGAGGCTAGGCGGGCGGACGTTGCAAGTACGTTGCGCCGCCGGCCGGTGCCGGTGGCCGGTGAGCCGGTACGGCCAGCTCGGCCTCCAACGCCGCCAGCCGGGCCCGCACCGGCGCCGACGGCCGCACCGCCGCGAGCGCCCGCCACACCTCCAGGTCGTCCTCACCCCACGGCGCACGTGCCCAGTCCGCGAGCAGATCGGGATCGCTGTGGGTGATCAGGGCCGCCCGCAGACCGTCGGCGAGGCGGCGCCTGAGCCGCACCACCGCCGGGGCCTGCGAACCCGGCAGCAGCGGGCCTGCGTACGCCTCCACCGCGGACGTCAGCGCACCCGTCTCCAGCCGCCGCTCCACTACGCCGGCGTCGGACTCGACGGCCGCCGTGAGCCGGTACGGCCGGGAGGCGAGCAGCCCCGGCCCCAACAGCCGCCTCAGCCGGGCCAGTTCGGCACGCAGCGTCACCGGGGTCACCGACTCGTCCGCGTACAGCGCGCACAGCAGTTCGTCGCCGGTCAGCCCCTCGGGACGGCGGCCGAGGAGAACCAGGATCTCGCTGTGCCGGCGGCTGAGCCTGATCCGGTGGCCGTCCAGGCGGAGCTCGGCCTCGTCGCGGCCCAGGACGCTCAGCATCGCGGTGTCCTCGGCAGGCCGAGGCGGGGCGAGCAGTGCGAGCTGGGACTCGGCGGCCCGCGCCACCGCCTGCACGAAGCCCAGACTGTGCGGATGCGCCAGCCCGTCGCCACCGGTGATGTCGACGGCCCCGAGGACCCGGCCGGTGTGCGGATCGTGCACCGGCGCCGCCGCACACGTCCACGGCTGCACCCGCCGTATGAAGTGCTCCGCAGCGAACACCTGCACCGGCCGGTCCAGGGCGACCGCGGTACCCGGCGCATTGGTGCCGACGGCCGTCTCCGACCAGCGAGCCCCGGGCACGAAGTTCATCCGGTCCGCCAGGCGCCGGGTCGCCGGATGCCCTTCGACCCACAGCAGTCTTCCGTGTGCGTCGCACACCGCCAGCAGATGCTCGCCGTCGGCGGCGAACGTGCCCATCAGCTCCCTGAACAGCGGCATCACCCGGGCCAGCGGGTGCTCGGCCCGATAGGTACCGAGGTCGCCGTCGGTCAGCTCCACGCTCGCGGTACCGTCCGGCCCCACACCGGCTCGCGCGCTGCGCCGCCACGACTCGGCCACCACGCCCCGCACCGGGCGCGGCACCGTGCCGGCCGTGGTGAACGTCTCGTGCGCCCGGCGCAGCACCCGGACTCGCTCGGCGGGGTCGGCCCCCGGCTCCAGGGCCACCCACGGATCGGTCAACTCGCCCTCCCCGGACGGTGAAACGGCTGGAACCATCGTCACGCGCCGTGTTCGCCCAGACAACCGGTTCGACGTCCGCCTATGCGAAATTGACCAGTCTGATGTAGCGGACCCAGTCCCAGAACGGTCCCGGATCGGTGTGGTCGGTGCCCGGCACCTGATAGTGGCCGATGATGTGCTCCCTGTCCCTGGGGATGCCATACCTGGCACAGATGGCCGCCGTCAGCTGCGCGGACTGCTCGTAGAGGGCGTCGGTGAAGAAGGCGGGCTCGTTCACCCAGCCCTCGTGCTCGATGCCGATGCTGCGGGTGTTGTAGTTCCAGTTGCCCGCGTGCCAGGCGATGTCGGCCTCGTGCACGCACTGGGCGACGTGCCCGTCGGCCGAGCGGACCACATAGTGCGCGGACACCTGCTTCTGCGGGTTCTGGAAGATGGCCAGGGTGTCCGTGTACGTCTCCTGCGTGACATGGATGATCACACGGTCGACGGTGTAGTCGGCGGGGCGGTCGGACGAGGTGTAGTTGCCGGTGGTCGCCGGCTGCCACTCGGCCGGAGGGTAGTCGACGGCTCCCTGCGCACCGGCGCGGGCGTCGGGGAGCAGCGAGTAGGGGACGGCGGCGAGAGCCGCGCCCTTCAGGATCCGTCGCCTGCTGAGCTGTGGTCCGGGCCGGTTGGTGTCCATCGTCGGCTGCCTTTCAGGAACGGGTGTGGGGGGCACAAGCCTGCGCGACTGATGCGGTGTCAGCGGCCGAGCGTCCGCGCCGTCTCCCGCAGCCGCGCGTGCATGCCGCGGTGAGTCTCCCGCGTGGGCAACCACTCCTTGCGGAGCTTGGCCACGCACGTGTAGTTGGTGTCGCACACGTTGGCCAACGGCGATTCGACCGCCTGGGTTGCGTACTGATACGCGTCCAGCTCACTGAATCCGTAGTCGCGCACCAGCCACTGCACCAGGTCAAGCTGCGATATCCGGAACGCGTCCTCCAGCGGGCGCGCCGAGCCGGTCGAGATGAGATGCGTGTCCGATTCCAGCCGGGGCCAGGGCGTGGCGACGTCCTTGAGGAGGTCGACGATCACCACGGTGTTCATCGCGCACTCCACCGCAACCCCGCAGGTCTCGCCCTCGCCCTGCCGCGCGTGCCCGTCACCGAGACTGAGCAGGGCGCCCTCGACGTTGACCCCCAGATAGCAGGTGACACCGGCCCGCATCTCGGGCGTGTCCATGTTCCCGCCGTGCGCGTCCGGGACCAGGGCCGAGCGCACCTCCAGGTTGGCGGGGGCCACCCCCACGGTGCCGTGCATGGGGTCGAGGGGCAGCTCCAGCTCCAGGTCACTGTCCTGCGCTCGGAAGAGAGCGGTGCGCCGGGTGCGGTCGAGCTGCCAGATCCAGACCCGCTCCCGCAGGGGTGGCTGCAGCGTGGCCGTGGTGTGCGTCGAGGTGAGCGCGCCGAAGAGGGGGACCGTGGTCGAAGCGGCCCAGTCCCGGGCCGGTTCGAGGGACACGAAGTGCACGGCCACGGTGTCGCCGGGCTCGGCGCCCTCGATGTGGAAGGGGCCGGTCTGCGGATTCAGGAAGGGAAACGCGCAGACCTCGGAGACGAGGTCCTTCTCGGACCGCACCTGGCCGGCGAAGCAGTCCTCGGTGTAGAGGTCGAGAACCGTTCCGGGCTCGATCCGGGCCACCGGGGGAGCACCGCCGAACGTCCAGGCGTACTCGTCCGGTTCCGGGCGCACGGTCAGGATGCGGGGATCGGTCATCGCGGCGTCGGTCCTTTCGGTGCGGCGGTCATGAGGAGAGAATCGGTCCCCGTCGGCCTTCCGGAGGGGCGGCTCGCCGGTACGGTCAGCGAGGCACTGTTCCGTCCTGCCGGTGGCCGGCCGTGTCGGGTTCCTCGGCGTGCACCCGTGCGGTCTCGGCCATTCGCTCGGGGTGACGCCGCATCAGCACCAGCAGGACCACCGCGCCGGCGGCCACGGCGGCGGCCGGCGCCATCGCCGTGATGCTCTGGAACAGGACCTTGCGCAGCCCGATGGCGTCCCGCCGCAGCGTCCCGGTCGTCTCCGCGTGCATGTCGTCCCCCGATCCGTGTCAGCCGACTGTCACTCGACGCGTGTACATCCCCTCGTCCCGCGAGCGCTCCGCCGGACAGGCAGGGTGGCTGCGCCTCGCGTGAATCACGGTACGGCGCGAGGGAGTTGGGCAGAAGGGTGCGCCACGGTTCCGTGGACAACCGGCGGACTGTGGACAACTCCGCCACTCGATCGAGTGAGACCAGGCCGTCATCCGGCCGTGCGAGCCCACCCGGCGGCGAGCCGTCAGAGCCGCTCGGCCACCGCCGCCGGATCGTCGAGAACGGCCCGGACGACCGAGTGGGCCGCGCCGAGGAGGGGGCCCTCGGGACCCAGTCCGGACACCGACACCGGGCAGGCGGGTCCCGCCGTACGGCCCGTCAACTCGGCCTCCAGTGACGGCAGCAGCCAGGGGGAGAGGCCGGCGAGGGCCCCGCCGAGGACGACCGTCTCGGGGTCGAGCAGATTGACCGCCCCGGTCAGTGCGATGCCGAGCGCCGTACCGGCGTCCCGCAGAGCCCGCCGTACCGCCTCGTCGCCCTCCTCGGCCCGTCCCGCGAGCAGGCCGACCAGGTCCTCCTCCGGCTCCAGCCCGGCCGCACGCAGCACCGCCTCCTCACCGGCGTACTGCTCCAGGCACCCACGCCCGCCGCACGGGCAGGCGGGTCCGTCCGGGTGGACGGGCACATGACCCAGCTCGCCCGCGAACCCCCGCGTGCCGCGCAGCAGTTGCCCGTCCACGACGACCGCGGCGCCGATGCCGATCTCGGCCGACACGTGCAGGAAGTCGCGCGGTGTGCCGGCACCGAGCCACAACTCGGCCAGAGCACCGAAGTTGGCCTCGTTGTCCACGGTCACGGGCAGGCCGCCGGGCAGCAGGGGGCCGAGGTCCGTGTCGTTCCAGTCGAGGTTCGGGGCGCGCACGACCGTGCGGCCGTCCCGCGCCACAAGCCCCGGTACGGCGACCGCGAGACCGGCGGGCCACAGCCCCTCCCGTTCCGCCTCGGCCACGACCCGGCGGACCAGCGCCGTCAGCTCCTCGATCACCGGTCCCGAGGCGCGGCCCCGGTTCGCGCCGTGCCGCACGGCCCGGGCGCGGACCGCGCCGCGCAGGTCGACCGCGCACACCGCGAGGTGATAGACGCCGATCTCCGCCCCGATGCCGGCGGGACCGTGCCCGCTCACCGCGAGCGCGGATCCGGGGCGGCCCACCCGGCCCGGCCGTTCCGGGCCCAGCTCCTCCAGCAGCTCCCAGCGGATCAGCTCGTCCACGAGGGTCGACACCGCCGCCCGTGTCAGGCCGATGTGCGAGGCGACCGCGGCCCGCGACAGTGGGCCCTCCGCGCTGACGGCGTGCATCACCCGGGCGAGGTTGCGCCGGCGCATGCCCTGCTGGGTGTCCGGCAGAGAGCGTCCGGCGCCGGTCGGGCGGCCCTCGTGCGGCGATGCGGTCATGCTCTGGTCAATCCTCGGTGTCTGCGGCCGGGCTCAGCTCGGGTGCGGCGGCTGGGCTCAGCGGGCTTCCGGCCCCCGCTCCAGCAGCGGGGCCGCGTCGGAGAGTACCCCGCTGATCCGGGCCAGCGTCGCCTCGTCCCGCTCCACCGCGTCCAACACCGGGCCCGCGGCCGTGTTCCAGCGACGGGCCACTGCGCCCGGGTCCTCGCCGGTCAGCAGGCCCGCGGCCTGCGCCGCGGCCCCGAGGGCGACCAGCTCCCTGGCCTCCGGGACCTGGACCGGCCGCCCCGACAGCCGCCGCACCGTCTGCTGCCAGGCCGTGCCCCGGGCTCCGCCGCCGATCAGCAGCAGCGGGGTGGTGCGGTCCGCGTCCTGGTCGAGGACCAGATCGAGCGCGCCGAGCAGTGCGTGCACCGCGCCGTCGTAGGCCGCCTGCAGCAGCTGGCCGGCGGTGGTGTCGTGCCGCAGCCCGTGCAGCAGGCCGGAGGCGTTCGGCAGGTTCGGAGTGCGCTCGCCGTCCAGGTACGGCAGCAGGGTGACGGAGGTGCCGGGCTCGACGGCCTCCCGGTCCAGGCCCAGCAGTGCCGCGACGCGGTCCACGGCGAGGGTGCAGTTCAGGGTGCAGGCCAGGGGCAGCCAGTCGCCGTGCGCGTCCGCGAAGCCCGCCACCGTACCCGTCGGATCGGCGGGGCGGTGCTTGGAGACGGCGTACACGGTGCCCGACGTGCCGAGGCTCAGCACCGGCGTGCCCGGCCGCAGGCCGAGGCCCAGCGCCGCGGCCGCGTTGTCACCGGTGCCCGGCGCCACCAGGGTGCCCTTGGAGAACGGCAGGTCGTGGTGCTCGCGCACGGTGCCGGCCACCTCGCCGGGCCGTACCACCCGGGGCAGCAGCGCCGGATCGAGGCCCACGTGCGCCAGCGTCTCCTCGTCGTAGGCCTCTGTCCCGGACGCCCACCACCCGGTGCCGGAGGCATCGCCGCGGTCCGTCGTGCCCTGTCCGGTCATGCGTTCGGTGAGGTAGTCGTGGGGGAGCCGCACCGCCCTGGTGGCGCGGACCGCCTCCGGTTCGTGCTCGGCCAGCCACGCCCACTTCGTGACCGTGAACGACGCTCCGGGCACGCTGCCGGTGCGCTCCGCCCAGCCCTTCGGGCCGCCCAGCTCCTCGACGAGCCGGCGGGCCTGCGGCGCCGAGCGGACGTCGTTCCAGAGCAGCGCCGGACGTACCGGTTCACCCTGCTCGTCCAGTGTGACCAGGCCGTGCTGCTGGCCGCCGACGGACACCGCGGCAGCCTCGTGCGCGGGCTCACCGCACTGGCGCAGTGCCTCGCACAGGGCGTCCCACCACTGGCGCGGATCACTCTCCCGGCCCGCACCGGAGGACACGGTGTGCGGCGCCTGGCCGCTCGCCACGACCTCCCCGGTGGCTGCGTCGACGACCAGCGCCTTTGTGGACTGGGTGGATGTGTCCACGCCGACGACGAGCGGACCCTCGGCTGCTGACATCGGGTTCTCCTCTTCCGCGGCTGCGCGGGATGTGCTGTGAGCTGGCAAGACTTCTGTCAACGACATCGGTCGACGACAGAGGCCGACGACATCCGCCGAAGACTCCTTGTCGTCGAAGACACACCTTGTCTCTTCCCAGAGGTGCGTCCGCATACTAATTTGTAAACGGCCATGACGAAATAGTCGTACGCAGCAAGGAGTCGCGGCATGAGCTACCAGCCCACCCCCGAGGACAGGTTCACCTTCGGCCTGTGGACCGTCGGCTGGCAGGGAAGGGACCCGTTCGGCGACGCCACCCGCCGCGTCCTCGACCCGGTCGAGACGGTGCAGCGGCTCGCCGAGCTAGGCGCCCACGGGGTGACCTTCCACGACGACGACCTGATCCCCTTCGGGTCCACGGACACCGAGCGCGAGTCGCACATCAAGCGCTTCCGTCAGGCCCTGGACGCGACCGGCATGACCGTCCCGATGGCCACCACGAACCTCTTCACGCACCCCGTCTTCAAGGACGGCGCGTTCACCGCCAACGACCGCGACGTCCGCCGCTACGCGCTGCGCAAGACGATCCGGAACATCGATCTCGCCGTCGAGCTGGGCGCCAGGACGTACGTCGCCTGGGGTGGCCGTGAGGGCGCCGAGTCCGGAGCCGCCAAGGACGTGCGCGCGGCCCTCGACCGGATGAAGGAGGCGTTCGACCTCCTGGGCGAGTACGTCACCTCCCAGGGCTACGACATCCGCTTCGCCATCGAGCCCAAGCCGAACGAGCCGCGCGGCGACATCCTGCTGCCCACGGTCGGTCACGCGCTGGCCTTCATCGAGCGTCTGGAGCGCCCCGAGCTGTACGGCGTCAACCCCGAGGTGGGTCACGAGCAGATGGCCGGGCTCAACTTCCCGCACGGCATCGCGCAGGCGCTGTGGGCTGGGAAGCTCTTCCACATCGACCTCAACGGGCAGTCCGGCATCAAGTACGACCAGGACCTGCGGTTCGGCGCCGGCGACCTGCGTGCCGCCTTCTGGCTCGTGGACCTCCTGGAGAGCGCCGGTTACGAAGGACCCCGCCACTTCGACTTCAAGCCGCCGCGGACCGAGGACCTCGACGGCGTGTGGGCGTCGGCGGCCGGCTGCATGCGCAACTACCTCATCCTGAAGGAGCGTTCGGCCGCCTTCCGCGCCGACCCGGAGGTCCAGGAAGCGCTGCGTGCCTCCCGCCTGGACCAGCTGGCCCAGCCGACCGCCGCGGACGGCCTGCAGGCCCTGCTCGCCGACCGTACGGCCTTCGAGGACTTCGACGTGGAGGCGGCCGCCGCGCGCGGTATGGCCTTCGAACAGCTCGACCAGCTGGCGATGGACCACCTGCTGGGCGCACGGGGCTGAGTGCGCACGCGCGCGTGCCTGCCGAATTCCGCGGCTCCGGTGAGGGCTGACCGCCCCCGCGCGGGATGCGGCGGAATCGTGCGGTCCGCGGCATGAGCCGGTATCAGCTTCCGTGCGCGGGTGGCCTCATGACCGGGCGGTGGCGACTCTGGACGGTATGTCCCTGCCGCCTGTACCTCCCGTCCCGCCCGGACCGCCGGGCGGCACCCCGCCTCCGCCCGGCGGTTTCGGGCCGCCGCAGGGCGGCTTCGGCCCGCCCCCTCCCGGCGAGCCGGACCGGTCATGGCCTCCGGTGCCTTCGCGGCGGAGCCGCGGCCCGTTGTTCGCCGTCCTGACCCTCCTCGTGGCCGCCGCGGCCGTCCTCGTCGTGGTGCTGACGGCCTCCGGGAAGCACGGCTCGGGGGACGAGAAGGCGCCGAAGGAGAGCGGCACGAGCACAAGCCGCTCTCCCCGGCCCTCCTTCAGCCTTCCCACCGAGCTGCCCAGCCGGCTGCCTTCGCGGCTGCCGACCGAGCTGCCCTCGGGTTTCCCGAGCCGGCTGCCGAGCGACCTGGAGCCGATCCTGCCCTCGCTCTCCGACGAGCTGCCGTGAAAACGCCTCTCACAGGCCTTCGGGCAGCCGGACGTACGTCAGGGTCGTCTTGATCCCGCTGTCGACGAGGCGGCCCTGGGCGTCGAACGCGCCCGCTCCGTCGGTCATCCCGAAGTCGTTGTCGTTGATGAGCGCGAGAGTGTCGTGGTCCACGCGGGCGATGCCCTCGATCTTCCCCGGGACACCGGTCACCTTGCCCAGGTCGACGACGAGCCGCTTGCTCAGCACCGGCACGCCTGCCGCGGCCGGGTCGTCCAGCTGCTCCAGCGACGGAGAGGTCGTGTCGTCGTCCCAGGGGCCGCCGAGGATGTCGGCCTTCTGCCCCAGCCTGACCAGCTGCAGCCGGGCCGCCTTGTCGGTGCGCTCCTCCACCAGCAGACGGTCGCCGCCGACGGCCACCACCGAGGAGATCTTCAGCTCGGAGGTGTCGTCCTCGCTCGGGTCGACGACGTTCACCGGGTCGAAGCGGTAGGCGTACTCAGCGGTGACGGCCTGCTTCCGCGGTGAGAAGCGCAGCAGACGCGTCGTGCGCGAGGCCTCCCCGGCGGCCGTGTCGGGCAGCGAGAGCGGGCTCTGCAGGGCTATCACCAGGTCGCCGCAGGGAAGCTGCGCAAGCCCCTCGAAGCCGCGGTTGATCTTCCGGTGAAGCAGGACGGACGGCAGCGCCTCCACCACCGGGTAGTCGGCGCCGGTGAGGTTCAGCCCCTTGGGCACGTAACGAGTGAGCACCTGCCCGCGCGCGGAGACGTGGACGAGCGAGGGGCCGTACTCGTCCACGAGCCAGAAGGACCCGTCCCCGGCGCGCACGATGCCCTCGGTGTCCAGACCGTTCGGGTCGTACGACAGCGGGGTCGTGGCGTCGTAGGTGTACGGCGCCTCGTCGCGGCTTTTTTGGTTCGGCAGCCCGGTGACGGCCTTCCCCGAGGCAGTGGTGATCGGGATCGCGTCGATCACCTCGATCTCGTCCCCGGAGACCCGGATCTTCACGATCGCGGGGTCGAATCCCGGCACCGGGAACGTCCGGCGCTTCTTGCCGTCCACCTTGATCTGACCGTTGGGGCCGCGGTCGGTCACGGTCCAGTACTCGCCCTTGCGGCCGGCCGGGTAGATGTCGCTGCCGATGCCCCCGAGGTCCACTCCGTGGTCGTCGTCCACGCTGCCGGGCAGCAGCGCGTTGCTGAACTCGCCGAGCGGGATCTCCCCGAGGGTGGCCGTGCGGATGACACGGGCATCCCCGGACGGCGCCGCCGTGGCCGTCCCCGCGGCCACGAGGGCGGCGGCCAGGGCCAGGGGAAGGCCCGTGGCGACGGATCGGTGGACACGGCGCCGGCCGGTGGCGTGCGGGGACATCGGGCCTCCTGAGGGCAAGTTCGTTGACTGCGGCCAGATTTGGACCCCAGAAGGAACATCGCACGACCCCGGGGTGAACAAGCGGCGTCCACCACTCGT
The DNA here is from genome assembly GCF_042895235.1 of Streptomyces sp. NPDC001410. Taxonomy (NCBI): domain Bacteria; kingdom Bacillati; phylum Actinomycetota; class Actinomycetes; order Kitasatosporales; family Streptomycetaceae; genus Streptomyces; species Streptomyces sp. NPDC001410. Next base: position 167,274 of record NZ_JBIAWE010000023.1, on the reverse strand, counting down.
CGGATCGCCCTCGCCGTGGACTGACAGCCCGTCAAGTACCCGCGTGCGACCAGTCCTCCGGCCCGAGCCGCGCCGCGGCCAGTGCCGTCGCCGGATCCCGGTCCGCGCCGCCCGCCGGAACCCACCGCCCGCCCTCCTCGCGGTAAGGCCACCAGCTGCCCTCCTGGCCGAGGCGCAGCTGGATCCCTTCGGCCGGGACGGTCCAGCGGTTTCCGGCCGGCCGGAACGATGGCCGCTCGTCCTCCTCCCAGGCCGCCTCCAGGGCCGCACGCGCGCGTGCGAGCGCCGCGCCCTGCACCTGCCACTCCTCGTCGAGCACGGCCAGGGCCGCCGCACCTCCGACACGCCAGGCACGAACGGCCGACGCCAGCCCGTCGCCGCCCCGCCCCGACCCTTCGGCGAGCCGGTCGGCGACAGCACCGGGAGCGGCGCCTTCGGCGAGCCGTACGGCGTCCTGAGTGGCCGTCAGCCCCATGTCCGGCTCCCCGTCGGCGCCGAGGCTCTGCCTGAGCATTCGATGGGCCTCGACGGCCGTTCGCGCGGCCAGGAACTCCAGCGCCACGGGGTCGATCCCGGGCGACGCCTGAGCCGACTCGGTCTCGAAGGACGGCGGTTCGCCGGGGGCCTCCGGAAGGCTGGGCAGAGCGGGCAGCGGGGGCAGGATGTCGGCGGCCGCCCAGGCCTCCGCCGCGTCCACACCCTCCGCCTCGGCGGACTCGTCCGGGCAGGCGGCGCTCCGCAGATGCAGCTGATCCAGGAACGCGCTCCGCGCCCGGCCCCGCAGGAGCAGGAGCACGAACGGATCCTCGTCCAGGAGACGCGCCACCTGATGGGACAGGGCGGCGGTGTGCCCGCAATGGTCCCACGCGTCACAGTCGCACTCGGGTTCCAGATCGCCGAGCCCCGGCAGGAGTTCGATGCCCCTGACCGCCGCGTCCTCGATCAGATGCGAGGGCAGTTCCCCGTCGAGGAGCGCGGCCAGGTGTCCCGCCTGCTCCACGGCCAGGTCCAGAAAACCGACCCACTGTTCTTCGGAGAGCTCCGGCACCAGGACGTCGGCCCGGTGCGCCACGCCCTTCGGATCGCGGACGACCGCGGTGACCCGGCCCGGCCGTACCGTCACGGCGCCGACGCCGCCCCCACGCGCGAGTCGGCGCCCCGCCTTCACAGCGGCGGAGTCCAGTGCCCCGTCCTCCAACGCCCCCAGCCAGGCGCGGCCCCACCAGGTCTGTGCGAACCCGCGCCCGCGCGCGGGCGGCAGCGCGGCGAACGTGCGCTCCAGGCCACGGTCGTGCTCATCGGTGTAGTGGTTCATCGTGCCTCCCCGCGCAGTTCCACCAGTGCGGCCAGTTCCGCGTCCGTCAGCTCCGTCAGTGCGGCCTCGCCCGCGCCGAGCACGGCATCCGCCAGTTCCCGCTTGCGCCCCAGCATTTCGGCGATGCGGTCCTCGACCGTCCCCTCGGCGATCAGCCGGTGCACCTGCACCGGGCGGGTCTGCCCGATGCGGTACGCGCGGTCGGTGGCCTGCGCCTCGACCGCCGGGTTCCACCAGCGGTCGTAGTGCACGACATGCTCGGCCCGCGTGAGGTTCAGGCCCGTTCCCGCGGCCTTCAGCGAGAGCAGGAACACCGGCGCCTCGCCCGCCTGGAAGCGCCGCACCAGTGCCTCGCGCTCGGCGACCGGAGTGCCGCCGTGCAGGAGCTGCGAGGGCACCCCACGGGCCGCCAGGTGCCGTTCGAGCAGACGGGCCATCTGCACGTACTGCGTGAAGACCAGGACGCCCGAGTCCTCCGCCAGGATGGTGTCGAGCAGTTCGTCCAGCAGCTCCAGCTTCCCCGAGCGTCCCGTGAGCCTCGGGTCGTCCTCCTTGAGGAACTGCGCCGGGTGGTTGCAGATCTGCTTCAGCCCGGTCAGCAGCTTCACGATCAGACCCCGGCGGGCCATGTCGTCGGCGTCCGCGATCCGCTCGAGGGTCTCGCGGACCAACGCCTCGTACAGGCCCGCCTGTTCCTGCGTCAGTGCCACCGGGTGATCGGTCTCGGTCTTCGGCGGCAGTTCCGGGGCGATGCCGGGGTCGGACTTCCGGCGCCGCAGCAGGAACGGCCGCACGAGCCGGGCGAGATGCTCCGCGGCAGCGGGATGCCGGCCGCCCTCGACCGGCAGGGCGTACCGCGTGCGGAAGGCGCCGAGGCGGCCGAGCAGTCCCGGTGTGGTCCAGTCGAGGATCGCCCACAGTTCCGTGAGGTTGTTCTCCACCGGCGTGCCCGTGAGCGCCACACGCGCGCGTGCGCCGATGGACCGCAGGGCACGCGCGGTCGCCGCATACGGGTTCTTCACGTGCTGCGCCTCGTCGGCGACGACCATGCCCCAGTGCACCTCGGCGAGCCGCTCGGCGTCCAGGCGCATGGTGCCGTAGGTCGTGAGGACGAACTCCCCGTCCGCCAGGGAGCCGAGACCGCGCCCGGGTCCGTGGAACCGGCGCACGGGGATACCGGGCGCGAACTTCTCGATCTCGCGCTGCCAGTTGCCGAGCAGGGACGCCGGGCAGACCACGAGCGTGGGGCCGGCCGACGAGGCGTCCGTCTGCCGGTGCAGGTGCAGCGCGATCAGCGTGACCGTTTTGCCGAGCCCCATGTCGTCGGCGAGACAGCAACCCAGCCCGAGCGCCGTCGTCCGGGCCAGCCAGCCGAGGCCGCGGAGCTGGTAGTCCCGCAGGGTGGCGGCAAGGGCCGTGGGCGGGACGAGGGGCTGCCCCGCCTCGGGGTCCGTGAGCCGCTCCCGCAGCTGCGCCAGCCATCCCGTGGGCCGTACGTCGACCCGGTGGCCGTCGACCTCGGCCGAGCCCGTCAGAGCGGCGGCCAGCGCCTCGACCGGGGCGATGGAGCGGTCCTGCCGGTTACGGGCGCGGTCCGCCTCTCGCGGGTCGACCAGGACCCATCGGTCGCGCAGTCGCACCAGGGGGCGCTTGGCCTCGGCGAGCCGGTCCAGTTCCTCGCGCGACAACTCACGCCCGCCCAGCGCGAACCACCAGCGGAAGGAGAGCAGGGCGTCTGCCGAGAGGAACGACGGCAGCCCCGAAGCCTCCCCGTCCCGCGGGCCGACGGCCGCGTGTGCGGTCAGCTCGCGCGACAGCTCCTTCGGCCAGTGCACGTCGACTCCCGCGGCGGCCAGTGCCCGGGCGCCCTCGCCCAGAAGTTCGGCGATCTCGTCGTCCGCGAGGTCCACCACGTCCGGCGCGGCGGCGGAGAGCAGTGGCGTCAGCGGCGGCCATGCCCGGGCCGCCCGGCGCAGTGCCAGCAGCGTGTCGGTCCGCGCGCGGGGGCCGAACACGTCGCGCGCGGGTCCCGAGCCGGCCCACAGGTCGGCGGCGTCCGCGACGTCCGCAGCCCCGCTCGCGCCGTGCACTTGGAGCACCGCACGGAACCGCACGGTGGAGTCGTCCTCGCGGACGGCGTCCTGCAGACCGGGCGCCTCCACGCGCAGCGACAGGCGGACGCCCGCGTCGTGGCCGGCGGCGATGTCGTCGGCCCACGCGCGCAGGCCGGGCAGATGCTGCGGCTCCGGTGCCGCGAACGCGGCACCGCCCGTCACGAGCGGTGCGGCCGGGGAGCGGGGGAGCGTGTCGGCGACCGCGTCCAGGAAGGCGCGCAGCAGCCGCTCGGGATCGGGGAGCCGAGGGTGCTCGCCGGCGGTGAGTGGCACGGCGTGTGCCTCCGGAGGCATGGCCGCGGCGAGTTCGCGGACCAGCTCCGCATCGCCCGCGGACAGCGGCCCCACCCGCCAGGCGTCGTGATCGCCGGAGGAGAGACCCGGCAGGAGCAGGCCGCGTGCCAGGAAGTGCAGGGCCAGCAGGCCGGCCGTGCCCCAGAATGCGGTGGCCCGATGGGCGCCCGCCTCTGCACGCGCGTGCGTGAGCACCGGCAGGGCGGCGCGCACCGGCAGCAGCAGAGCGGGCACCCGTACTCGCTCGACGTCCCGGTCGGGCGCGGGCAGCACCAGGTCCAGCTCCGAGACGGACCCCTGGGCGAGATCGGGGAGAGGCTCGCCGCCCGGTCGCCAGAAGGCCATCAGGCCGGCGCGAGCGGGGTCGGACGGTACGAACACCGTGCGGCAGCGGGCCAGTTCGGACAGGCCGGAGGATGTTTCCGTGGGAGTCCTCTGCACAGTTCCGCCGCACTCCTCAAATTTGACTACTTGCTTGGAGTGACCGAGGCTACAGCACGCTGCGAGCCCACCTCGAAGGCTTACGCTGTGACCTGTACCACTAAGGGGCGCGTCTCAGGGATGTCTCAGGGTCGAGCTTCGGAACCGCCGGGAGCGCGGGGCCGTTTTCAGAGCAGAGAGCGGCAGTGGCCGCGAAGGAGGCGACGCTCATGTCCAAGAACGCGAAGATCGCCGCAGGGGGTGTGGCGGTCGGTCTCATCCTGCTGATATGGCTGCCCTGGTGGGTGGCGTTCCTCATCGTGGTGGGGGTTCCGGCCGCCGCGTACCTGGCGCTGGACCCCTCGCAGCGGCGCAGGCTCCGCCGGGTCGGACGCAAGGAACTCGGCCGCTGAGAGGCCGGCGAACGGACCAGGTCCGTTCGCCGGGGCGGCCGCGGACGATCCCCGGACCGTCGGGGACCGCGCCTCCGCGGAGGGAGCGGCCCCCACGGAGTCAGCTGGGCCGTACGGCCATCTTGTCGAGGGCTTCCAGGAGACCGGGCAGTTCGGGACCCCGGCCCACCGGCAGGACCTCCCCGGGCTCCTCATCGAGCAGGACGAACGCGATGTCGTCGGTGCGCGCCACCATCGACCATCCGGGGCCGTCGGCGCGCAGCGTCCGGGCGTCGCCCGGGGCGAACGACGAGCGCACCCGGCCCAGCGGCGGCGGAGAGTCGACGTAGGCGCGCGCCTCCGAGAGCACCCGCCGGATGCCCTGGTGGCCGCTCTTCGGTGCGTTCTCCTCGTCGTCCGCCGCGGCCTCCGCCGTCTCGGTCCCCTCACCGGACGAGGGGAGGTAGTCATCGCCGATCTGCTCCCGCCAGACCGCCCACTGCAGCGCGATCTCGTCGGCGCCCAGACGTCGCTGGGCCGGACCCCAGGAGCTGGTGTCCGGCGGGGTCAGGGCGGGCCCCTCCCCGACCTCGGGGTCGGGGTCGTGCGGCGCGGGCACACCGGGCGCGGCGACGGCGACCGCCAGCGGCCAGCCCGGCAGGGCCGTCACGACCGTGCGCTCGTCCGGCGACAGCTCGTACTCCATGCCGCAGTCCCAGGACGCGATCGCCACGGCGACCAGCGAGACGTCGTCGATGACGACCGTCCAGCGGGCGCCCTCGCCGTCCTGCCCGAGTACCAGGCCGTACCCGTCGGCGAGCGGCGCGAGGTCGAGCGCCGCGCAGGCCTCCGGGTAGTCGTCGCCCAGCACGCTCGGAAACTGCGCCGGCGTCAGCAGCACCGCCGTGAGCACGTACAGCGCCTCGTCCGCGGCGGCGACGGCCTCATCGTCCGTCCCGGCCATCCCTGCCTCCCCAGTGGTTCGTCCATCGGCGCGCACCCTAGTGCGAGCGGAAGCCGCTTGTCACGACTCCGCACACCACCCGGAGCTGCAGGTTTCCACCTGGACGGGGGCGAAATGACCCCCGTCGGGGTCCGCCTCTCAGGCCGCCGGCAGCCCGAGGAGGTCGCGGGCCACCGCCCCGGGCGACTCGTCACGCTCCCGGGCGAGCGCGATGACGGCCCGGCACGCCAGCTCGTTCACCCCGAACGACAGTGCCTCGGGAGACACCCATCCCGCCGCCTCGTCGATCCGGTCCTGATCGTCCTCCGCGCAGGCCGCCACATAGGCGGCCGCTGCTTCGAACAAGTTGTGTGCACGTCGGTCCCGAGTGTCCACCGCCTCCGCGTGCGAGGAGGTACGGAACCTGGCGGCGTACTTGCGCATCATGTCGAACACGTGCCCCACCTTATCCCTGAACGGGGTCGTCACTGATCGCTCATTTGCTCCTGTTCAACGTAGAGTTGGAGCTTCGGCGACAGAAGGGGGACGGCGCGGTGAAGCGCTTCGAGCGGCTTGAGCAGATCCGTCGGATGGATCCGGTGGCGGACGCTCTGGAGATCTACCGGCTCAGCGTGGCGTTCGAATTCCCCTGGGACTACACGCGCGCCCTGGAGCTGGCCCTGTACCGCACCTACGCCGTGCCCAGCATCGGGCGGCTGCTGGCGCAGACTGCGGAGCTGACCGAGCGCACGCAGAAGCGTTACGACGACACCGCGCTGCTCCTCGACGCCGTCGTGGAGCACGGCTTCACCGCCGACGAGGGCCGTACCGCAATCCGCCGCATCAACCAGATGCACCGCAGCTACGACATCAGCGACGACGACATGCGCTACGTGCTCTCCACCTTCGTGGTGGTGCCCAGGCGCTGGATCGACACCTACGGCTGGCGTCGCCTGTCCCGGCACGAGGTCGTCGCCACCACCGAGTACTACCGCACCCTCGGCCGGCACATGGGCATCCCCGACATCCCCGAGACCTACGAGGGGTTCGAAGCGCTCCTCGACGCCTACGAAGAGGCGCACTTCGACTGGGACGCCCAGGCCCGGCGGGTCTCCGACGCCACACTCGACCTGATGGCGTCCTGGTACCCGCGCCCGCTGGCGCCGCTGCTGCGCACGGCCACCCTCGCTCTGCTCGACGAGCCGCTGCTGCGCGCCTTCCACTACGAGCCGCCGAGCCAGGCCACGTCCTCGCTCGTGCGCCGCGCGGTGCGTACGCGTGGCCGGTTGGTCCGGCTGCTTCCGCCGCGCCGCACACCGCACTTCGCACGGCAGAACTGGGAGATCAAGGGCTATCCGAACGGCTACCGGCTGGCCGACCTGGGCACCCGTCCGGTCCCGGGGGCGGGCGGCTGCCCGGTACGCCACCTGGACACCTCAGCGGCCGACGGCCTCGAGTGAGGCGAGGGTCTCGCGCAGCCAGGTGAGTTCGGCGCGGCTCGTGGCGCGCGCGATTTTGAGCACCCCGCGCCGGAACGGGTCGTCCAGTTCCTCGGCGGCCAGCGGCCGGTCGCCCTCGTAGAAGAAGCTCGCCGGTTCCTCGAGAAAGGCCAACCGGCGCCGTAGCACGGCCGCCTGGGCCGCCGGGTCGTCCAGGTGGCGCAGGAACGCGAGCAGCGTGAACCAGTGGTTCTCGTCGGTGATCTCGCGCTGCCCGGGGTCGGCGAGACGGCGCCGCAGCTCCTGCCTGCCCTCCTCGGTGAGCGTCAGCACGTGACGCGGCGCGGCCACGGCACCGGGCTCGGTGGCCCGCGCCAGCAGGCCTGCCTTCTCCAGCCGTTTGATCGCCGGGTACAGCGTGCTCTCGGCGACGGGCCGCACGTGCCCGGTGAGCGCGGCGATGTGCCTGCGCAGGACGTAGCCGTGCAGCGGGGCGTCGTACAGGAAACCGAGGATGGCGAGTTCCAGCATGCCCGCATTCTCTCGTATGCCCGCTGTACAGCGAGACCTCGATATTCTGCTTCCGCAATACATCGATGTCGAGGTATCTTGTGCGCGTCATCGCAGGCATCAGGGAGGGGCACCGTGAAGCAGGCCGAATTCGACAGCAAGGGAAGCCGGATCCGGTGGACGGAGGTGCCCGGTGAGGGGCCCGCGCGCGTGTACCTGCACGGACTCGGATCGGTTTCCTCCGTGTACCACGCGCACATCGCGGCCCGCCCCGAACTCACGGGCAGGCGCAGCCTGTTCGTGGACCTTCCCGGGCACGGCATCAGCGACCGGCCCGAGCACTTCGGCTACACGCTGGAGGAGAACGCCGACGCCGTGGCTGCCGCACTGGACCAGGCCGGCGTCACCGGTGCCGAGCTGATCGCGCACAGCATGGGTGGGGCCGTCGCCATCGTCCTCGCCCACCGGCGGCCCGACCTCGTCTCCCGGCTGGTCCTGACGGAGGCCAATCTGGACGCCTTCCCGCCGCAGACGGCGGCGAGCAGCGGCATCGCCGCCTACGGGGAGGACGAGTTCGTCGAGGAGCAGTACGCGCGCGTGCTGGAGGCGGTGGGCCCGCTGTGGGCGGCCACGATGCGGCTGGCCGATCCGCGTGCAGTGCACCGCAGTGCGGTCGGTCTGCGGCACGGCTCGGACCCCGTGATGCGCACCCTGCTGGAAGGCCTGGCGATCGACCGCGTCTACCTTCAGGGCGAGCGCAGCGGCGAACTCCCGGGCAGGGAGGACCTGGAAGCCGCCGGGGTCCGCGTGGTGACGGTGCCCGGCGCCGGGCACAACGTCATGTTCGACAATCCCGACGCCTTCGTGGCCGCCGTGGCGGGGCGGAACTGATCCGCCCCGGCCGTCAGGCCTCGGGCACCGCCAGGGCGAGGAAACGGGCGTCCTCGTCGACGTACGACGTCATGCGCCATCCCGAGCGGGCCAGGAGAGGGCCGAGATTTACCTCGGCCCGCAGGTCGTCGGGGGTGATCCGCCGCCCCTGACGCGCCGCCAGGGCCGCCCGGCCGATGGGATGGAACAGTGCGAGCACGCCGCCCGGCCGCACCACGCGGACCAGCTCCCGCAGGTTCTCGGAGGGCTTGGGCAGGTGTGCGATCAGGCCCGCCGCGAACACGGCGTCCATCGAACCCGACCGCAGCGGCAGGGCGGCCACGTCCGCGAGCAGCAGCCGCCCGACCTGGTGTCGCCCGGCCCGCACGGCGGCCTGGAGCATCGCCGGAGTCAGATCGACCCCGGCCACCACTCCGGACGGCCCCACGGCGGCACGCAAGGGCGCAAGGGCGCGTCCGGTGCCGCAACCGGCGTCGAGCACGCGGTCACCCTGGCGCAGGCCGAGGTTCGCGACGGCGGCCGTGTAGGCGGGACCGTCGTCGGGGAACCTGCTGTCCCAGTCGGCGGCGCGGGCGGTGAAGAACTCCTGGACGTGTGTGTGGTCGTCGCTCATGCTCCGCATGATCCCTCACCGACACGGGGGACGTACCTGCGCGCATGTTCGAGCTGGACGCGATCGTTCCATCGCCTGACTGTGTCATATTCCAACACCTTTCGAAATGCGCCCCCTTCGTGCGCCCCTGCCCCGACTAGCGTCCCGGGGCCATGGGACACCTGGACCACGCCGCCTTCGGCTGGCTGACCCCCGCGCTGTCGTACGTGATGGCCTGCATAGGCGCCGCACTGGGACTGCGCTGCACCGTGCGCGCGCTCGCCACCACCGGCCGGTCGCGCCGCAACTGGCTCGTCACCGCCGCCTCCGCGATCGGGACGGGCATCTGGACCATGCACTTCGTGGCCATGCTCGGCTTCCGCGTCAGCGGCACCGACATCCGGTACGACGTGCCGCTGACCATCCTGAGCCTCGTCGTCGCCATGGTCGTCGTCTGTGCCGGCGTCTTCGCCGTCGGATACAGCAAGGACCGCAACCGGGCGCTCCTCCTGGGAGGGCTCACCACCGGGCTGGGCGTCGCGAGCATGCACTACCTGGGCATGGCCGCGGTACGGCTGCACGGTCAAGTGCACTACGACCCCGTCCTCGTCGGACTCTCGGTCCTGATCGCCGTCGTGGCGGCGACCGCGGCCCTGTGGGCGGGGCTCAACATCAAGTCACCCCTCGCGGTCACCCTCGCCTCCCTCGTCATGGGGGCGGCCGTCAGCAGCATGCACTACACCGGGATGTTCGCGGTGAGTGTGCGCGTCACCCCCTCCGGCGAGGTTCTGCCCGGGGCCACGGCGATGCAGTTCATCTTCCCCCTCGCCGTCGGCCTCGGGTCCTATCTGTTCCTCACCTCGGCCTTCGTCGCCCTCTCGCCCACGGCCGACGAGCGCGAGGCGTCCGCCTCGGCCCAGCGGCCCGTCCAGAGCGTCGCCCGCTAGCGGGAGCCCGGCCCCGGAGCCCCGACCCACGTCCCGAGCGAGGAGGCCATGCGCCCACCCCGTAACACCCCCAGAGTCGGCACCCCTGCGCAGTCCACGCCCCCGCCCCGCGGCCGACGCGCGCACGCCGGACCACCGGCCGACGAGGTGCCGGGCGGGCCCCTCGACACGCTGCCGGAGTACGCGCCCCCGCGCGCGGGCCGTTGGCGCATGCGCGCCCGCACGGTGCGTGCCAAGGTGGTCTGCCTGCTGATGGTGCCCGTCATCTCCCTGCTCGCCCTGTGGGCGTACGCCACCGTCAGCACCGTCCAGGACGTCGCCCGGCTGCGGCAGTCCCAGCGGGTCGACGCCGAACTGCGCACCCCCGTGGCCGCAGCCGTCGCCGCACTGCAGACCGAGCGGGCCGCGGCCGTGCGCTATGCCGCCGACCCGGGCGCGGGACGCGGCGACGACCTCGAAGGCCTCGCCGCCCGGACCGATCGCGCGGTGGCCAAACTGCGGCTCGGCCACGGCCACACCGTCGCCGACAGCCAGGAACTGCCCGCCGGAGTCGGCGGACGCCTGGAGGACTTCGTCGCCGGCGCCGAGCACCTGCGCGCGCTGCGGACCGCCGTACTCGACCACAAGGCCGGCTGGAGCCAGGTGTACGCGCAGTACACGAGCACCATCGGTACGGCCTTCACGGTGGACGGCGCTCTCACCGGTGTCCAGCAGGCCGACGTCGGCTCCGACGCGCGCGTGCTGCTCGAATTCTCCCGCGCCGCCGAGGCGCTGGCCCAGGAGGACGCGATCCTCGGCAGCGCGCGCCCGGCCGCCGGCCTGCAGGGCGAACGGCTGCGGCTGTTCGGCGCGGCCGTCGCCACGCGCCGCACCCTCTCCGAGGCGGCCGTGGCCGACCTGCCCGGCACCCAGCGCGCAGCCTGGCGCGAGCTGGCCGGCAGCAGCGCCTATACCGGCCTCACCGCCACGGAAGACAAGATCATCGCCTCCGGCGCCGGTGCCAAGGCGGTGGACACAGCACCGGCGAGCGCCTGGAACACCGCCCACGCGCGCGTGCAGGACGCGATGCGGACCATCGCGACGGACACCGGCCGCGCCGTCGCGGGCCGCGCCGACCCGTTCACGCGCGGCTTCCTGAGCCCCGCCGGCGCCGCGGTGCTCTTCGGCCTCGCCGCCGTCGTCGCCTCGCTCGTCATCTCCGTCCGCATCGGGCGGGCCCTCGTGGTCGAGCTGGTAAGCCTGCGCAACGACGCTCTGGAGATCGCCCGCCGCAAACTCCCCGCGGCGATGCGGAAACTGCGCACCGGCGAGGAGATCGACATCCAGGCCGAGGCGCCCGCCGGACCACCCGCCGAGGACGAGACCGGCCAGGTCGCCGAGGCCCTGACCACCGTGCACCGCGCCGCCCTGCACGCAGCGGTCGAACGCGCCGAACTCGCCAGCGGCATCTCCGGAGTCTTCGTCAACCTGGCCCGCCGCAGCCAGGTGCTCGTCCACCGCCAGCTCAGCCTCCTCGACAGCATGGAGCGGCGCTCCGACGACCCCGACGAGCTGAGCGACCTCTTCCGCCTCGACCACCTCACCACCCGGATGCGGCGCCACGCCGAGAGCCTGATCATTCTCTCCGGAGCCGCACCCGGCCGGGCCTGGCGCATGCCGGTGTCCCTCACCAACGTCGTACGCGCCGCCGTCTCCGAGATCGAGGACTACGCGCGCGTGGAGGTGCGCCAGCTCCCCGAGGCGTCCGTCATCGGCGCGGCGGTCGCCGACGTCACCCACCTGCTCGCCGAACTCGTCGAGAACGCCGCCCAGTTCTCGCCGCCCCACACGCGCGTGCGCGTCACCGGAGAACCCGTCGGCAACGGCTACGCCCTCGAAGTCGAGGACCGCGGCCTCGGCATGGGCGCCGACACCCTCGCGGAGGCCAACCGGCGGATCGAACAGTCCGAGGCCCTGGACCTGTTCGACAGCGACCGCCTCGGACTGTTCGTGGTCAGCAGGCTGGCCGCCCGGCACGGCATCAAGGTGCACCTGCGCACCTCCCCCTACGGAGGCACCACCGCGGTCGTCCTGGTGCCAACCGCCCTGCTGCACACCCGCGCCGCCGAACGCCCCGCCCAGGAGGAGGCACCGGCACGGCCGGAACAGCCGCGCGAGTACGTGCCCGTGCCCGACGCGCCCCCGCCGCCCTCCGAGGTCACCGCGCAGACCGACCGGCCCGCCCTCGCAGCCAGTGCCCCGGCCCCCTCGACCCCCGCGCACGAACCCCCGCCCCCCGGAGTCACCACCTTGAGGCTGCACCGCCCTCCGAACGACTCCGAATCCTCCGACAACCTTCCACGCCGCGTGCGCCAGGCGAGCCTCGCGCCCCAACTCCGCCATCAGCGCTCCGAAGAGACGGCGCCGGAACCCGACCCGCGCGGCGACGACCGGCGCACCCCCGAACTCGTACGGGACCGCATGGCGGCCTACCGCGCGGGCTGGGCCCGCGGCGGCGGCAGGCAACCCGGCCGCGGCGCGGCCCCGGCACCCGAAACGGGCAGTGACAGCACTGAAGGAGACCCGGCATGATCCAGGACCCGAGCATGAGTACCGCCCAGCGATCCGGTGAACTGGACTGGCTGCTGGACGACCTGGTGATGCGGGTGAGGGAAGTACGGCACGCCGTCGTGCTGTCCAACGACGGCCTGGCCGTCGGCGCCTCCACCGCCCTCGCGCGGGAGGACGCGGAGCATCTCGCGGCCGTGGCCTCCGGCTTCAACAGCCTTGCCAAGGGCGCGGGACGACATTTCGGGGCGGGCGGCGTGCGCCAGACCATGGTGGAGATGGACGACGCCTTCCTTTTCGTGGCCGCGGCCGGCGAAGGCTCCTGCCTCGCGGTGCTCACCGCCGTCACCGCCGACATCGGCCTGGTCGCCTACGAGATGGCACGACTGGTCAAGCGCGTGGGCGAGCATCTCTACACAGCGCCCCGCGTCGCCGCCCGGCCGCCTGCCGCGGGATGAGCCGGAGGGCGGCACATGACCGAGAACCCGAGCGACGGCCTGCGCGAGCAGGGCAGCCAGTGGTACGACGGCGAGGCCGGGCCCCTCGTCCGCCCCTACGCCATGACCGGCGGACGCACCCAACCCGGCCCCACCGGGGTGCGCTTCGACCTGATCGCCCTCGTCACCCTCGACCCCGCCGCACCCGCGGTGGACGAGGACACCTTGCTCGGCCCCGAACACCGCGCCCTGGTCGACCTGTGCCGCACCGAGACACAGTCCGTCGCCGAACTCGCGGCCGACGCGGATCTCCCGGTGGGCGTGGTCAGGGTGCTTCTCGGTGACCTCCTGGAACTGGGCTGCGTCACCGTCAGCCGCCCGGTACCCCCGGCCCAGCTGCCGGACGAACGCATTCTCCGTGAGGTCATCGAGGGGCTGCGGGCGCTGTAGATGAACGTTCAGAATCCGACGGGCGCCTCCCGGCATCCCGTTCCGTGCGCGTTCCGGAACCGACCGGGCGCGAAACGGTCACATCAGGCGTGTTCCGGTCCGATCCCCCGGAGGGATGCCGGAGTTGTCATGATGCTGACTTCCCGTCCCGAGCAGTCCGACCCCGACCACAGCCGGCCCTCCCGAGAGAAGTGATCATGGTCTCCGAGCACTCCGACGCCGCCGGCGACATGTCCGCCCTGGCACTGAAGATACTGGTCGCCGGCGGCTTCGGCGTCGGCAAGACGACCCTCGTCGGGGCCGTCAGCGAGATCCGCCCGCTGCGCACCGAGGAACTGCTCAGCGAAGCCGGTCAGCTCGTGGACGACACCGACGGCGTGGACCAGAAGGTCACCACGACCGTCGCCATGGACTTCGGGCGCATCACCATCCGCTCCGGCCTCTCCCTGTACCTCTTCGGCACACCCGGCCAGGACCGCTTCTGGTTCCTGTGGGACGAACTGGCGCAGGGGGCCCTCGGTGCCGTGGTCCTCGCCGACACCCGCCGTCTGGAGGACTGCTTCCCGGCCGTCGACTACTTCGAGCACCGGCGCATCCCGTTCGTGGTGGCTGTCAACTGCTTCCCCGGAGCACGCAGCTACGGCGCCCACGACGTCTCCCGGGCCCTCGACCTGGACCGGGGCACACCCGTGGTCCTGTGCGACGCGCGCGACCGGGACTCCGGCAAGGAGGTGCTGATCCGCCTCGTCGAGTACGCCGGGCGGATGCACACCGCCCGACTCCTCGACTCGGTGAGCTGAACGTCAGCCGGTCAGATCCTTCAGCGCCACCACCTTTTCCACGGCGACCCGGACCAGCAGCTCGCCCGGGACGCCGTTGCGGGCGCCGAACTCGTCCGCGCGCTCCTCGCCCATGTACCGAGCGGCGATGCGGGTGGCCCAAAGGCGCAACTCGTCCAGCTCCTCCGACAGTCGGGCGCGCCCGTGCAGCACGACGAAGTGGAACGGCGGCCGGTCGTCGTCCACGCACAGGGCGATCCGTCCGTCACGGGCGAGATTGCGCCCTTTCACGGTTTCCTTACCGGTGTTGAAGACCACGTCGTCCCCGTCCAGTACGAACCAGACCGGGGCCACATGTGGGCTCCCATCGGCGCTGACGGTGGACAACTTGCCGGTTCGGGTGCCGTACGAGACGAACGCCCGCCATTCCTCATCGGTCATCTTCTGTGCCATACGCCCATCCTGCTTGCCCGCAGGCCGGTCGTGGGGAAGGCTGGCGGACAGTTCCTCCAGCCAGGGGGAGACGTCACACGGGGAGACGGAACATGGCGCAGAACCAGGGACTCGGCTGGCTCCTGGACGATCTGACCGGGCGGGTGGACCATGTGCGGCACGCGCTGGTCCTGTCCAACGACGGCCTGGTCACGGGAGCGAGCACCGGCCTTCGCCGCGAGGACGCCGAGCATCTGGCCGCGGTCGCGTCCGGGCTGCACAGCCTCGCGAAGGGATCGGGGCGCCACTTCGGCGCGGGCAGGGTGCGGCAGACGATGATCGAGTACGACGACGCCGTGCTGTTCGTGACCGCCGCCGGCACCGGCAGCTGCCTGTGCGTGCTCAGCGGTGCGGAGGCCGACATCGGCCAGATCGCCTACGAGATGACCCTGCTCGTCAACCGGGTCGGCGAACATCTCGGCGTGGATGCCCGGCAGCCCGATCGCGCTCCGCTGTCAGATCTCTGACCTGCGTCTTTGTCTCGCGCCGTGGAGTTATCCACAGGCTCGCCACGATGTGCGCCGATCCGGCTACGGTGTGTGCACGGCGAACGCGCAGGGCGTGAGCCATCGACTCCACGGGGGAGTACGACCATGTCGGGAAGCACCTTCGTCCCCGCCCGCACCGTCACCTGCACCCCGAGCCGCGCGGCTCGGGAACTGGGGCTCAAGCGCCGCGAGTTCGACCTCGCCGTCCATCTCGGCCGCATCCGGACCGTGCCCGACGAGGGCGGAGGCGGGGGCCGCCGGGTCGAACGGACCGAGATCGACCGGCTGCGCACCCAGGACGGCTTCCCCGACATGCTCCGTGAGCGCTTGCGCGTCGTGGGTACGGCGGAGGGTGCTGCGCTCATGGAGATCCCCGCGGGCAGGTTCACCAGGCTCGCCCGACTGGGTCTGCTGGTGCCGGTCCGTTTCTACCTGAACCGTTACCGAGCCGTGGTCTGGCTCTATCGGGCAGAGGAACTACGGCAGTTCACGGCCGGTGCGGAGAACGCACACCTGCTCAGGGGGCGTACGCCCGAGAGCCTCAGGAGCCAGCTGGCGGCCGGGGTCGACCTTCGGGCCCGCAACTGGCGGGGACGGCAACTCGGATTTCTGACAAGGCAGTCCGAGGCCTCCTGGGCGCGTGCCGGGGTAGTGGCCGCCTTCCTCCCGCCCATCGACGTCGCGGATGTGGTCAAGGACCCCTACGAGCGCGCCCAGCTGAACCGCTTCCGGCCCGCTCCGTTCGACCACGGAGCGCCGGGATCACCGTCCGCGCATCTTGCCGAGCAGCTGATGACGGCGCAGGACCCGGACGAGATCGGCTGGCTGCGCAGCGACCTGGCGCACGCGGTGGAGGAGGCACGCGCCCACGCACCGGCCCCGCGCCCGGCCGCACGGCACACCACCGTGCCCACGCCACGATCGGCCCCGCCGACCACACCCGGGGTCCACGACACCCGGCCTAAGACACCGCGACCGACCCGCGGACTGCGGGCGTGGCTCCGCAGCAGAAACCCCCGGCCCGCCGGGCTCTGAGCCCCGCGCTACAGGGCCCGGAACAGACCCTCCTGGACGACCGACACGAGCAGCCGCCCCTGCAGGTCGTAGATGCGCCCGCGGGCCAGACCGCGCCCGCCGGTGGCGATCGGGGACTCCTGGTCGTACAGGAACCACTCGTCCGCGCGGAACGGCCGGTGGAACCACATGGCGTGGTCCAGCGAGGCCATGTCGAAGTTCCGCCCGGCCCACAGGGGTTCGACCGGGATGCGGACCGCGTCCAGGAGGGTCATGTCGCTGGCGTAGGTCAGCGCGCACGTGTGCACCAGCGGGTCGTCACCGAGCGGACCGACCGCGCGCATCCACACGGCGCTGCGTGGCTCGCTCCCCTCGATCTCCTCGGCGTGCCAGCGCAGCCGGTCGACGTAACGGATGTCGAAGGGCTGGCGGCGCGCCATCCGTTCCAGCTGCTCCGGCAGCGCGCCCAGATGCTTGCGGATCTCCTCGGTCACCGTCGGCAGGGACTCCGGGTCCGGCACCTCACGGGCCGGCGGCAGTTGGTGCTCGAACGGTCCTTCCTCAGGCTTGTGAAAGGAGGCGGTCAGATTGAAGATCGTGCGGCCCTGCTGCACGGCCGTGACCCGGCGTGTCGTGAACGACCGGCCGTCGCGGACCCGTTCCACCTGGTACACGATGGGCACGCCCGGCCGGCCCGGGCGCAGGAAGTACGCGTGCAGCGAGTGCACCGGGCGTTCGCCGTCCGTGGTGCGCCCGGCGGCGACCAGTGCCTGGCCCGCCACCTGGCCGCCGAAGACCCGCTGCAGGGACTCTTGCGGGCTTCGGCCACGGAAGATGTTGACCTCGATCTGCTCCAGGTCGAGCAGGTCGACCAGTCTCTCGGCCGGGTTCGTCATCGGTGGGGTTCTCCTGTGGTCAGAGCTGGCCGACATCGGTGACGCGCACGACGGCACGGCCCTCGGCGTCGGAGGCCGCCAGGTCGATCTCCGCACTGATGCCCCAGTCGTGGTCGCCGTTCGGGTCGTCGAGGATCTGGCGGACGCGCCAGAGACCGTTCTCCGGCTCCTCCTTGATGACCAGCAGCTTGGGGCCGCGTGCGTCGGGGCCGGTGCCGAGGTCCTCGTACTCGTCCCAGTACTTGTCCATCGCCTCGCCCCACGCCTCCGCGTCCCAGCCGGCCTCGGCGTCCATCTCGCCCAGGTCCTCGACCTGGTCGAGGGCGGCCAGCTCCACGCGGCGGAACATGGCGTTGCGGACCAGGACCCGGAAGGCGCGGGCATTGGCCGTGACCGGCTTGACCTCGTCGGCCTTCTCCTGGGCCTCCTCGGCGGTCATCTCCTCCGGGTTGGCGAGCTGCTCCCACTCGTCGAGCAGGCTGGAGTCCACCTGGCGCACCATCTCGCCGAGCCACTCGATCAGGTCCTGGAGATCCTCGGACTTCAGGTCGTCCGGGATGGTGTGGTCGAGGGTCTTGTAGGCGCTGGCGAGGTAGCGCAGCACGATGCCCTCGGTGCGGGCCAGCTCGTAGAAGGACACCAGCTCGGTGAAGGACAGCGCCCGTTCGTACATGTCCCGGATGACGGACTTGGGCGACAGCGGGTGGTCGCCGACCCACGGGTGGCTCTTGCGGTAGGTGTTGTACGCGTGGAAGAGCAGCTCTTCCAGGGGCTTCGGGTACGAGATGTCCTGGAGGCGCTCCATGCGCTCCTCGTACTCGACACCATCGGCCTTCATCGCGGCCACGGCCTCGCCGCGCGCCTTGTTCTGCTGGGCGGCGAGGATCTGCCGCGGGTCGTCCAGCGTGGACTCGACCACGGACACCATGTCGAGGGCGTAGGACGGCGAGTCGGGGTCGAGCAGTTCGAAAGCGGCGAGCGCGAACGTGGACAGCGGCTGGTTGAGGGCGAAGTCCTGCTGGAGGTCGACCGTGAGCCGCACGATGCGGCCCTCGGCGTCCGGCTTGTCGAGCTTCTCCACGATCCCGCCGTCCAGCAGCGAGCGGTAGATCGCGATCGCCCGCCGGATGTGCCGCAGTTGCTGCCTGCGCGGCTCGTGGTTGTCCTCCAGGAGGTGGCGCATCGCCTCGAAGGCGTTGCCGGGACGGGCGATCACCGACAGCAGCATCGTGTGGGTCACCCGGAACCGCGAGGTGAGCGGCTCGGGTTCGGACGCGATCAGCTTCTCGAAGGTGTTCTCCGTCCAGCCGACGAAGCCCTCCGGTGCCTTTTTGCGCACCACCTTGCGGCGCTTCTTCGGATCGTCGCCGGCCTTGGCGAGGGCCTTCTCGTTCTCGATGACGTGCTCGGGTGCCTGCGCCACGACCAGTCCCGCCGTGTCGAAACCGGCCCGGCCGGCCCGGCCCGCGATCTGGTGGAACTCTCGGGCCCGCAGCGTGCGCACCCGGCTGCCGTCGTACTTGGTCAGCGCGGTGAACAGCACCGTCCGGATGGGCACGTTGACACCCACGCCGAGCGTGTCCGTGCCGCAGATGACCTTGAGCAGACCGGCCTGGGCGAGCTTCTCCACCAGACGCCGGTACTTGGGCAGCATGCCGGCGTGGTGGACGCCGATGCCGTGCCGGACGTAACGGGAGAGGTTGCGGCCGAACTTGGTGGTGAAGCGGAAGTTGCCGATCAGCTCGGCGATCTGGTCCTTCTCCTCGCGCGAGCACATGTTGATGCTCATCAGCGCCTGCGCCCGCTCCACGGCCTGCGCCTGGGTGAAGTGGACGATGTACACGGGGGCCTGCTTGCTCTCCAGCAGATCGGTGAGCGTCTCGGTGAGCGGGGTGAGCTGGTACTCGTAGGAAAGGGGCACCGGGCGGGTGGCCGAGCGGACCACAGCGGTGGGGCGGCCGGTGCGGCGGGCGAGGTCCTTCTCGAAGAACGACACATCGCCCAAAGTGGCCGACATCAGGATGAACTGTGCCTGTGGGAGTTCCAGCAGTGGGATCTGCCAGGCCCAGCCGCGGTCGCCCTCCGCGTAGAAGTGGAACTCGTCCATCACGACCTGGCCGACGTCCGCGTTCTTGCCGTCGCGCAGCGCGATCGACGCCAGCACCTCGGCGGTGCAGCAGATCACGGGCGCGTCGGCGTTCACGGAGGCGTCGCCGGTGAGCATGCCGACGTTCTCGGTGCCGAAGAGCTTGCACAGCTCGAAGAACTTCTCCGACACCAGCGCCTTGATCGGAGCCGTGTAGAAGGTGACCTCGTCCCGGGCCAGCGCGGCGAAGTGCGCGCCCGCCGCGATCATGCTCTTGCCCGAGCCGGTGGGCGTCGAGACGATCACGTTCGCCCCGGAGACCGCCTCGATCAGCGCCTCCTCCTGGTGGGGGTAGAGCGTGAGACCGCGCTCCTGCGCCCACGACTCGAAGGCTTCGTACAGGGCGTCGGGGTCGGCGGTCGGCGGCAGCTGATCGATGAGGGTCACGCACCCATCTTGCCTGGCCTTCTCCCCGAGAGGGGAATCGGCTGCGAGTGCGAAGATCATGGCCGCTACGCTGTGTCGCCGACGGCGCGTCAGTGCACCGGGTCAACTGGACAGCGGCACACGAGGAATGGGGCGGGAAGCGGCCATGATGGGACCAGCACACTCACTGTCGGGGGCCGCGGCCTGGCTCGGCGTAGGAGCGGCGGCCGCCGCGGCCGGGCACCCGATGCCCTGGCCGGTCCTGCTCGTCGGTGCGCTGATCTGTGCCGGTGCGGCGCTCGCCCCGGACCTCGACCACAAGGCCGCCACCATCTCGCGGGCTTTCGGGCCGGTCTCGCGATGGCTCTGCGAGATCGTGGACAAGCTGTCGTACGCCGTCTACAAGTCGACCAGGAAGAAGGGCGACGCGCGGCGCTCGGGCGGCCACCGCACGCTCACGCACACCTGGCTGTGGGCGGTCCTCATCGGCGCCGGCAGCTCCGCGGTGGCGATCGCCGGTGGCCGGTGGGCGGTGCTGGCCATCCTCTTCGTGCACATGGTCCTGGCGATCGAAGGTCTGCTGTGGCGGGCGGCCCGGGGCTCCAGCAGCGATGTCCTGGTCTGGCTGCTCGCGGCGACGAGCGCCTGGATCCTCGCGGGGATCCTGGACCAGCCGGGCAACGGCTCCGACTGGCTGTTCACCGCGCCGGGGCAGGAGTACCTGTGGCTGGGGCTGCCGATCGTGCTGGGTGCGCTGGTGCACGACATCGGGGACGCGCTGACGGTGTCCGGCTGCCCGATCCTGTGGCCTATTCCGGTGGGCCGCAAGCGCTGGTACCCGCTGGGGCCGCCGAAGGCGATGCGGTTCCGGGCCGGCAGCTGGGTCGAGCTGAAGGTGCTGATGCCGGTGTTCATGCTGCTCGGGGGAGTGGGCTGCGCCGCTGCCCTCAACGTGATCTGACGCTCGCGGCCGCGTCAGCCCGCCTCGCCCGGCTCCGCCCCGCCGTACCGGCGCTCGAACCGGGCGATACGGCCCTCGGTGTCCACCGTGCGGGCCTTGCCCGTGTAGAAGGGGTGGCTCTCGGAGGAGATCTCCACGTCGATCACCGGGTAGGTCTCGCCGTCGTCCCACTCGATGGTCTGCTCGCTGCTCGCCGTGGACCGGGTGAGGAAGGCGTAGCCGGCGGTGCGGTCGCGGAAGACCACGGCGTGGTACTCGGGGTGCTTGTCCTGCTGCATGGCGGCTCCTCGCGCGGGGCGGTCGGCCAGAGGGCGTCCTGGTCAGCCGGAGAGGGAGTCCTCGTCGACGATGTGCATCGCTGCCTCCTCGGCGGAGGCGGCGGCTCCGTCGATGCCGACGTCGGTGGCGATGAGGGCGCTCTCCTCGTCCTCGTGGGCGCCTTCGTCGGGGGCGACCAGGCGGCCGGAGCGGCGCGCACCGACCTCGTTGTCGAGGAGTTCACCGTCGGCCTCGCAGTCGCCGATGCCGTCGCTGTCGGGTGCGGCCGTGTCCGGCAGTTCCTCGGCGAGCCGCTGGTCCAGCGTCTCCCCGGACAAGCGTTCGCTCGCCGTCACTCCGCTGTGCTCCACCGCCCACGGCCGCTCCGGAGGGGACCAGCCGCGGTCCAGCGGGTCGTCGACGCCGTCGAAGTCCAGTGTGTCCTCGACGTCGAGCACGCCCGAGTCGTCCCGGATCTCCGAGGCATCGGGCTGGTAGACGTCGTCCCCCCATCCGTCGGCGCTGTCCACGGGTACCTCCAGGTGGTGAGGACGGCCTCGTGCCCCGGCGAGGGGCAGGGCGCCGCCGGCACGCTCGGCACGGGTTTCACGCGGCCGGAACGTAAGGGGTCCCAGCCGTTCCCCGAACCGGTGCCGCTATCCAGCCTTCCACCCCTGATCGGCACTGCGCAACGGCACGGGCGGAGGTCTGCGGCCGCGCACCCCCGCCAGGCCCCTTCTCTCCGCTTCTTCCCGGGGTCACCCACCCACCCCCGTCCGGCCCACACGATCACTGTCCGTGACACCGTGTGTGCGGTCACCGTCCGTGTCGCCACGAATGCGGCGACACGATCCTCGGCTCCTGACCGCGAGCGCTCAGCCGTGCCACGACCGCCACAGCGCCGCGTACGCCCCGTCCGCCGCGACCAGCTCCTCGTGGCTGCCCAGTTCGCTGATGCGGCCGTTCTCCACGACGGCGATCACATCGGCGTCGTGGGCGGTGTGCAGGCGGTGGGCGATGGCGACCACCGTGCGGCCGTCGAGGACGCCGGCCAGGGAGCGTTCCAGGTGTCGGGCCGCGCGGGGGTCGAGCAGCGAGGTCGCCTCGTCCAGGACCAGGGTGTGCGGGTCGGCCAGCACCAGCCGGGCCAGCGCGATCTGCTGGGCCTGCGCCGGGGTGAGCGCCAGTCCGCCGGAGCCGACCTCGGTGTCCAGCCCGTCGTCCAGCGCCCGCGCCCAGCCGTCCGCGTCGACCGCGCCCAGCGCCGCCCACAGCTCGGCGTCGTGGCTGGCGATGGGGGTCCCCCCGCTCGAGCGAAGTCGAGAGTGGGGGAGGGCCAGCAGGAGGTTGTCGCGCAGAGAGCCGACGAAGACGTGGTGCTCCTGGTTGACCAGGGCGACGTGCGAGCGGACGCGTTCGGCCGGCATCCGGGACAGTTCCGCGCCACCGAGGGTGATGCGGCCGTCCCGGGGCGCGTAGATGCCGGCGAGCAGCCTGCCCAGCGTGGACTTGCCCGCACCGGAGGGTCCGACCAGGGCCAGCCGGGTGCCCGGGGCGACCTGCAGGGAGACCTTGCGCAGCACGTCGACGCCCTCGCGGTAGCCGAAGTGCACACGGTCGGCTTGCACGTCCCGTCCACCGGGGGCCAGCGAGGCGTCCCCGGCGTCCGGCTCGATGTCCCTGACACCGACCAGCCGGGCGAGCGACACCTGGGCCACCTGCACCTCGTCGTACCAGCGCAGGATCAGGTTCACCGGGTCGACGAGCATCTGCGCGATGAGCGCGCCCGTCGTCAGCTGGCCCACCCCGATCCAGCCCTGCAGCACGAACGCACCGCCGACCATGAGCACCGAGCCGAGAACGATGACGTGGACGGCGTTGATCACCGGGAAGAGCACGGACCGCAGCCAGAGGGTGTACCGCTCCCAGGCGGTCCACTCCTTGATCCGCCGCTCCGACAGGGCGATGCGCCTCTCGCCCAGGCGGTGCGCCTCGATGGTGTGGCCTGCGTCCACGGTCTCGGCGAGCGCGGCGGCGACGGCGGCGTAGCCGGCGGACTCGGAGCGGTAGCCGGAGGGCGCCCGCTTGAAGTACCAGCGGCACCCCGCGAACAGCACCGGTACCGCGAGCAGTACGGCGGCCGCCAGCGGCGGGGCCGTCACGACGAGCCCGCCGAGCAGCAGCAGCGCCCACACGACACCGATCGCCAGCTGCGGTACGGCCTCCCGCATGGCGTTGGCGAGGCGGTCGATGTCGGTGGTGATGCGGGAGAGCAGGTCACCCGTGCCCGCCCGCTCCAGCACGCCCGGCGGCAGCCCCACCGAGCGGACGAGGAAGTCCTCGCGCAGGTCGGCCAGCATCCGTTCGCCGAGCACCGCACCGCGCAGCCGCACCTGCCGGACGAACAGGGCCTGCACGAGGAGGGCGCACACGAACAGCGCTGCGGTCAGGCCCAGATGAAGTTCCCGTGCTCCGTCCGACACGCGCTCGACGAGGTCGCCGAGCAGGTACGGGCCCACCATGGAGGCGACGACGGCCACGGTGTTGACGGCGATCAGGAGCAGGAAGGCCCGGCGGTGCCGGCGGAACAGCTCGGACACGTACGCGCGCACGGTCGAGGCCGCGCCGACGGGCAGGGTGGTGGCGGTCGTCGGGGCCGCCGGGTCGTACGCCGGTGGCGCAACGCCGATCATGCGCTCTCCTCGATCTCTTCCAGCTCGTCGAAGGCACCCAGGAGGGTGCCCCCGTCGACCAGGGCCGTATCCGCGTCGGCCGCGGCCAACTCCTCGTCGGTCTCGCGCGTCACCACGGCTCGGTACCGCGGTTCGGTGTCGATCAGTTCGCGGTGCAGGCCGACCGCGACCACCTCGTCCTGGTGGACGAGGGTGACCCGGTCCGCGCGGTCCAGCAGCAGCGGCGAGGAGGTGAACACCACCGTCGTCCGGCCCGAGCGCAGCCGTCGCAGCCCGTCCCCGATCCGGGCCTCGGTGTGCGAGTCGACCGCGGAGGTCGGCTCGTCAAGGACCAGCACCTCGGGGTCGGTGATCAGGGACCGGGCCAGCGCGAGCCGCTGCCGCTGGCCGCCCGACAGGGAGCGGCCGCGCTCGGTGATGCGGGCGTCCATCGGGTCGGCGGCGTCCAGCGACCCCTGGACCAGCGCGTCCAGGACGTCCTCGCACTGCGCCGCCGCCAGCGCGTCCTCGGCGCGTACCGCACCGGAGGAGGGCACGTCGAGCAGTTCGCGCAGCGAGCCGGACAGCAGCACCGGGTCCTTGTCCTGGACGAGGACGGCGGTGCGGGCGCTGTCGAGCGGGAGGTCGTCGAGCGGCACCCCGCCGAGCAGCACTGCCGGGCCGGGCTCGGCGGGGTGGCCGCCCAGCCGCTCCGCGAGTCGGCCGGCCGCGTCCGGGTCGCCGCACACCACCGCGGTGAACCGGCCGGAGGCCGCGAGCAGACCGGTGGCCGGGTCGTACAGGTCGCCGCCCGGCACCGCGGCCGCGCGGGAGCCGTCGGCGTCCGTGGACCGCTCCAGCGAGAGCACGCGCGCTGCCCGTTTGGCCGAGGGCCGTGAGAAGGAGTACGCCATGGCGATCTCCTCGAAGTGCCGCAGCGGGTAGTTGAGGACCATGACCGCGCTGTAGACGGTGACGAGTTCGCCGACCGTGATCCGGTCCTGGCGGGCCAGGTGGATGCCGTGCCAGACGACCACGACCAGCAGCAGTCCGGGCAGCAACACCTGGATGGCGGAGATCAGCGACCACATCCGGGCGCTGCGCACGGCCGCGTGCCGTACCTCCTGCGAGGCGCGGCGGTAGCGGTCGAGGAACAGTTCCTCGCCGCCGATCCCGCGCAGGACGCGCAGCCCGGCGACGGTGTCCGAGGCCAGTTCGGTGGCCCTGCCGGCCTTCTCGCGCTGGATGTCGGCGCGACGGGTGGCCCTGGGAAGCAGTGGCAGCACGGCGAGCGCGACGATCGGCAGGCCCACGGCGACGACCACACCGAGGGCGGGTTGGTAGACGACCAGACCCACACAGACCGCGACGACGGTCAGTGCGGCGGCGGTGAAGCGGGAGACGGCCTCGACGAACCAGCCGATCTTCTCCACGTCGCCGGTGGAGACGGCCACCACCTCGCCGGCGGCGACCCGCCGGGTCAGCGCGGAGCCGAGCTGGGCCGCCTTGCGGGCCAGCAACTGCTGGACCCGGGCGGCGGCGGTGATCCAGTTGGTGACGGCGGTCCGGTGCAGGAAGGTGTCGCCGACGGCGACGGCCGTGCCGCACAGCAGCATCAGAACACCCGTCAGGGCGAGCCGGGTGCCTGAGTGGTCGATGACGGCCTCGACGGCGAGACCGACGCAGAAGGGCAGGGCGGAGACGGCGACGAAGTGCAGCAGGCCCCAGGCGAGCGACTTGAGCTGGCCGCCCATCTGGTTGCGCCAGAGCCACCACAGGAGGCGAGGACCCGAACGTGCGTCCGGCACGCCGGGGTCGGAATACGGAAGGTCTTGAATCTGCATGACGTCCCAGTGGCTCGTGTCAGGGAGGACGGGAGGCGGGAACAAACCGTGAAAGGGTCGCGTCGCAGAGTGATGAATTTCAACCGGTTTTCCCCGGCGGCCCGCGAAATCCACCGGGTTCCGGCCAGGTGCCGTCGCCCCGAGCGGCCCACGTCCGGGAGCCCGGTGGTCCGGTGCGGCGCATGCCCGGAGGGTCGCTCGACCGGCCGATACGTGATGTCATCATGGTCGCGTGCGGATAGACGGTGTGCGGCGAGTGACCATGGCGGTGGCGGCTTTCGGAACCCTCCTCGCGGCCCTGTCCGCGTGCGGGGCGGAGGGACGCGGCCACGCCGACCCGGAACCCGGCGGCCAGGCCCGGCAGTCGGGCACGGCCGGCCGTGACCCGCGCAGCATCCCGGGCGTCGGCGCCGGCCTCCAGCGGCGGATTCCGGCCGACTCCCGGCAGGTGGTGGCCGTCTACGGCGAGGGCAAGGACTCGGCGGACTCCACGGTCGTGCTCTACGCCAAGCGAGGCGAGGCGTGGCAGCGGATCCGCAGTTGGTCGGCACACAACGGCAAGAAGGGCTGGACCACCGACCATCACTCCGGTGACCGGCGCAGCCCCGTCGGCGTGTTCACCCTCACCGACGCCGGTGGCGTGCTCGAGGATCCGGGTGCCGAACTGCCCTACACGCAGGACGCTTCCTTCACCGCCCCGCGCTGGTGGGCCAAGTCGCACTGGCACGACTTCGACTACGTCATCGCCATCGACTACAACCGGGTCAAGGGCACCCCGCCGAACGATCCGACGCGCCCCCAGGGCGAGGAGAAGGGCGGGAGCATCTGGCTGCACATGGACCACGGCAGCGGTACGTCGGGCTGCGTCAGCATGTCCAAGTCGGCCATGCAGTACCTGCTGCGCACGCTCGACCCGGATCAGCATCCCGTGGTGGTCATGGGGGACAAGGCTGACCTGATGAGCTAGTACGGATGGCGGGACGCCTCATTGCGGGGCGGCCCCGACTCCCCGTAGAACACCGGCCATGAGAAGACGGATAGTCATGTCCATGCTCGCCGGAGCGACCCTCCTGGCGGGCACGTTCTTCGGCACCGGGGTCACTGCCGCGCAAGCCGCACCCCAGGCCGCCACCGACGCTCCGGCCGAGTTCGGCACCGACTGGCACGACCCGGTGACCGCCGCCCCGCCCGTCGACCGTCCGCACACCAAGTCCTGCCAGGTCACCCTGGCCGAGGCCCAGTTCCGTGACTTCACCCCCTACCGGGGCGCCTACACACCGCCCCAGGGCTGCGGCGACCGCTGGAGCAAGGTCGTCCTGCGCCTCGACGGCAAGGTGAAGGGACGTCAGTACGACCGCCTCGGCTATCTGCACGTCGGCGGGGTCGAGATCCTGCGCACCTCGACACCCGAGCCGTCACCGGACGGCATCGAGTGGCATGTGGAGAAGGACGTCACCCGTTACAGCGACACCTTCCGCGGCCCGCAGGACGTCGAGATGCTCATCGGAAACGTCGTGGACGACACCTACACCGGCGTCATCGACGTCAAGGTGACGCTCACCTTCTACGCGGGCCGCGCCGAGACGCCCGCGCCCGACCGTGTCCTCACCCTGGCCGACACGCCCGACGGCACGACCCTCACCACCCCGCGCAACAGCGAGCGCATCGTCGCCGAGGTGTACGCCACCGGATCCGGCGGCGGCTGCGAGGAGTTCTGGTACCTGACCGTGGCCGACCCGGCGTCGTACTCCTGCAAGGCGGATCACGGGCCGTACCGCGAGGTGCAGATCAAGGTCGACGGGCAACTCGCCGGCATCGCCGCGCCGTTCCCGAACGTGTGGACCGGTGGCTGGTCCAACCCCTTTCTCTGGTACGTCATCCCGGGTCCGCGTGCCTTCGACGTCAGGCCCGTCGAGTACGACCTGACACCCGTCGCCGGACTCCTGAACGACGGCCGCCCGCACCGAGTCGAGGTCTCCGTCGTCGGTGTGCCTGCGGGGCAGTCCGGCTGGAGCACCCCCGTGAACGTCCTGGTCTGGCAGGATGCCCACCGCGCCCACGTCACCGGTGCCGTCACCACGGACCGGGCGAGCGACATCGCCAACTCCTCGACCTACACACCCGGTTCGGAGAACCACGTCGACACCGAGGCCGCACACCGGCTCACCGTCTCCGGATACCTGAACACCTCGCACGGCCGCGTGACCACCACCGTTACTCGCACGCTCGCGAACACCTCCGCTCACCGCTGGACCGACGGCGAGAACACGGACGGGCTCGACGCGACCTGGACGGACGACGAGACGGTGAACGTGCGCGGGCAGGGGCCCGCGCGAACGACGCACACGCACCGGACGTACACCATGAACGGCGCCACGACCGTGGGCGCGAACGACCGGCTGCGCACCGTGCTGGACCTCGGCGACCGGGCGACGGTCGTGGAGCGGCAGGGCGGCCGGCGCACCGCGTGGTCGCGGCTCGACGACACCTACAGCGGCGACGCGGCGTACACGGTCAACGTCCCGCGCGACCAGCGCCATGCGGTCGGCACGTCGAGCGAGCGCTACCGCCTCACCGGCTCGGACGGCTGCTACGACCGTTCGCTGACCACGGTCCAAGGGGTGCTGACGGAGGACCGCAGCCGTTGCTGAGGGCGGCGGTGCGGGCTGCGTGCTGCGGCTGGTCAGCGGGCTGAGCCGGTGAAAGTTCGTGCGCTGCACCCGCGAGGAGCTGCTGCTCAAGGAGCCCGCCCCCGAGGCCGGCTGACCCGCGTCCGCACATGCACGTGGCCCCCGCTCCGACCTCGTGGAGCGGGGGCCACGGCCGTTCAGCAGGGCTTGGACGCCTCTCCGTCGATCAGGGTGTCCAGCAGCACGCCCAGCACCTCGCGCTCCTTCTCCGTCAGCGGAGCGAGGATCTCCGCGGCGGCCGACCGGCGCGCGCCGCGCAGCTCGCGCAGGGTCGCCCGGCCCTCGTCCGTCAGCTCGATGCGGGTCACCCGCCGGTTCGTCGGGTCCGGCACCCGCCGCACCTTGCCGCTCGTCTCCAGCCCGTCGACGAGGGTCGTCACCGCACGCGGCACCACCTCCAGGCGCTCGGCCAGGTCGGCCATGCGCGGGGGCGAGCCGTAGTGCGCGAGGGTGCGCAGCAGCCGGGACTGGGCCGGCGTGACGCCCAGGTCGCGCCGCTCAAGGTGGCGCTTCTGGATGCGGTGCACCCGGCGGGTGAGCCGCAGCAACTGCTCGGCGAGCAGGCCCTCGGGATCGGGGGTGGTCATGCGGGAACAATATCAGGATGCCGTTCATTGTGAGTATAGGTAACAATGAGCTACGATCCGTTCGCCATCGTCGGCCGCACCCTGGGCCGGCGCCCGCTCACCTCCGTAGGAGCCCATGCACCCCGACCGTGAACCCTTCTGGACCCCGCCTGCCGACGCCAAGGAACAGCCCCGGCAGGTGCGCCGCATCCTGAAGCTCTTCCGTCCCTACCGCGGGCGGCTCGCGATCGTCGGCCTGCTCGTCGGCGCATCGTCGCTGGTCTCGGTGGCCACGCCGTTCCTCCTCAAGGAGACCCTCGACGTCGCGATCCCCGACGGCCGCACCGGCCTGCTGAGCCTGCTCGCGCTCGGCATGATCCTCAGCGCCGTCCTGTCCAGCGTCTTCGGCGTACTCCAGACGCTGATCTCGACCACCGTCGGCCAGCGCGTCATGCACGACCTGCGCACCGCCGTCTACGGCCGCCTGCAGCGCATGTCGCTCGCCTTCTTCACCCGCACCCGCACCGGCGAGGTGCAGTCCCGCATCGCCAACGACATCGGCGGCATGCAGGCCACCGTCACCTCCACGGCCACCTCCCTCGTCTCCAACGCCACCAGCGTGGTCGCCACGATCCTCGCGATGGTCGCACTCGACTGGCGCCTGACGGTCGTCTCGCTGCTCCTGCTGCCGGTGTTCGTGTGGATCAGCCGCCGCGTCGGCAACGAACGCAAGAAGATCACCACCCAGCGCCAGAAGCAGATGGCCGCGATGGCCGCCACGGTCACCGAGTCGCTCTCCGTCAGCGGCATCCTCCTCGGCCGCACGATGGGCCGCTCCGACTCCCTCACCGCGTCCTTCGCCGAGGAGTCCGAGCGCCTGGTCGACCTCGAGGTGAAGTCGAACATGGCCGGGCGCTGGCGCATGGCCGTGATCACGATCGTCATGGCCGCGATGCCCGCCGTCATCTACTGGACCGCGGGCCTGGCCCTCCAGCTCGGCGGCCCGCAGGTCTCGCTCGGCACCATCGTCGCCTTCGTCTCCCTGCAGCAGGGCCTGTTCCGCCCGGCCGTGAGCCTGCTGGCGACCGGTGTTCAGATCCAGACCTCCCTCGCGCTCTTCCAGCGCATCTTCGAGTACCTGGACCTGCCCATCGACATCACCGAACGCGAGGAGCCGATCCACCTCGACGCGATCAAGGGCGAGGTCCGCTTCGAGGAGGTCGAGTTCCGCTACGACGGCAAGGGCGGCCCGGTCCTCGACGGCATCGACGTCACCGTGCCGGCCGGCGGCAGCCTGGCGGTGGTCGGCCCGACCGGCGCCGGCAAGTCCACGCTCGGCTATCTGGTGCCCCGGCTCTACGACGTCACCGGCGGCCGCGTCACGATCGACGGCGTCGATGTGCGCGACCTCGACTTCGACACCCTCGCCCGCGCGGTCGGCGTCGTCTCGCAGGAGACGTACCTCTTCCACGCCTCGGTCGCCGACAACCTCCGCTTCGCCAAGCCGGACGCCACCGACGAGGAACTGCACGCGGCGGCCCGGGCCGCCCAGATCCACGACCACATAGCCGCGCTGCCCGACGGCTACGACACGGTCGTCGGTGAACGCGGGCACCGCTTCTCCGGCGGCGAGAAGCAGCGCCTGGCGATAGCCCGCACCATCCTGCGCGACCCGCCGGTCCTCATCCTCGACGAGGCCACCAGCGCCCTGGACAACCGCACCGAAGCCGCGGTGCAGGACGCCATCGACGCCCTGTCGGCCGACCGGACAACCCTCACCATCGCCCACCGCCTGTCCACCGTCCGCGGCGCCGACCAGATCGTCGTCCTGGACTCCGGCAAGGTCGCCGAGCGGGGCACACACGAGGAACTGCTGGATCTGGACGGGCGCTACGCGGCCCTGGTGCGCCGGGACGCCCAGCTGGAGCCGACGGGCTGACACGGAACCGTAGCCGACAAGCTGACGATATGTCGGATTTGAAGCGATATGCGTATTAACGTGCCTGCATGCAGATGAACACTCCGCGACGGAGCACGATGCGACTGACGCGCCGGGGCAGGTTCCTCCTCGTCATGTCCGGCGCCGCCCTGGCCGGCACCGCCGCCGTGGCGGTGCCGCTGCTGACTCGGGAGAGCGGTCATGTGGAGGCGAAGCCCCCCACGCTGGTCATCCCGGAGGGCTGGCGCGCGAACCAGATCTACGACGCCGTCGACAGGGCCCTCGCGCTGCCCCCGGGCAGCACCCGGAAGTCGCTCGGCAAGGCCGCCCTCAAGCTGCCGAAGGAGGCCGCGGGCAACCCGGAGGGCTACCTCTTCCCGGCGACCTATCCCGTCGAGAAGGGTGCCACCCCCGAGTCGCTGCTGCGGTTCATGGTCGACACCGCCAACAAGAAGTTCAACGGCGCGCCGGTCGCTGCCGGAGCCCAGCTCAACGCGGTGAACGTCTACCAGGCCGTCACCATCGCCAGCATCGTCCAGGCCGAGGCCGCCACCAAGGCCGACATGGGCAGGGTGGCCCGGGTCATCTTCAACCGGCTGCAGCGGGGCATGCCGCTGCAGATGGACTCCACCATCAACTACGCACTGAACCGCAACACCGTGCACACCAGCCTGGACGACACCCGCATGGAGAGTGTGTACAACTCCTACCAGCGCATGGGTCTGCCGCCCACCCCGATCGACAACCCCGGCGAGGACGCGATGCGTGCCGCGATCAACCCACCGCCCGGTGACTGGCTGTACTTCGTCACGATCAGGTCGGGCGACACCCGCTTCACCGCCGACTACTCCGAGCACCTGCGCAACGTGGCCGAGTTCAACGCCGCGCACCAGGCATCGGGGCAGCCCCAGCAGTCCCAGCAGCCCAGCGCAAGCCCGCAGCGGCTGCCGGCCACGCAGCCGCCCCGCTGAGCCGGCAGGACATCACGCGGCGGCCGGCTCGACCGGTTCGACCTGCTCGTCCGGCTTTTCGGCCAGTAGTCGCGTGATGTCCCGTACGGCCGCGCGTCCGGCCCGGTTGGCGCCGATGGTGCTGGCCGAGGGGCCATAGCCGACGAGGTGGATGCGCGGATCGGCGACCGCACGGGTCCCCTCGATCCGGATCCCGCCACCGGGTTCGCGCAGCCGCAGCGGCGTGAGGTGATCGAGTGCGGCTCGGAAGCCGGTGGCCCACAGGATGACGTCGGCGTCCACGTGCCGACCGTCGTTCCACTCCACCCCCTCCGGGGTGATCCGGTCGAACATCGGCCGGCGGTCCAGGACCCCGTCGGCCAGTCCCTGCCGGATGGCGTCGTTGAGCGGAAGTCCGGTGACGGAGACCACACTCCTCGGCGGCAGGCCCTGCCGTACCCGCTCCTCCACCAGGGCCACCGCCGAGCGGCCCGCCTCCTGGTCGAACGGGCCCTCGCGGAAGACCGGGGGCCGCCGGGTGACCCAGGTGGTGGCGGCCGCGTACGGGGCCAGCTCCAGCAGGTGCTGGGTGCCGGACGCCCCACCGCCGACGACCACGACCCGCTTCCCGGTGAACTCCTCCGGCCCGGCGTACCGCGCGGTGTGCAACTGCCGTCCGCGGAAGGTCTCCTGACCGGGGTAGCGCGGCCAGAACGGCCGGTCCCATGTACCGGTCGCGTTGATCAGCGCCCGCGTGGACCAGTTGCCGTCCGAGGTCTCCACGAGCAGTCGCCCGGCGTCCCCCTCGCGCACGGCACGGACGTCGACGGGGCGCCGTACCCGCAGGTCGAAGGTGCGCTCGTACCGGTCGAAGTACTCGCGGATCACCTCCGCCGAGGGGCGGGCCGGATCGGCGTCCGTCAGCTCCATGCCCGGCAGGGAGTGCATCCCGTGCGCCTTGCCGTACGTCAGCGACGGCCAGCGGAACTGCCAGGCGCCGCCAGGGCCGGGGGAGTGGTCCACGACCACGAAGTCGCGGTCCGGCTCGAAGCGGGTGCGCCGCAGGTGATAGGCGCTGGACAGACCGGCCTGTCCAGCGCCTATGACCACTACCTCGACCTCGCGCAATTCGTTCACGGTTCCACTAACAGTGCGGCGGTCGGGGATCTTCCCGAGCGCTCATTTCGGAGAAACGGGTGCGAACTCTCGGCAACGATCCTCTCGGAGTCATGCCGGACGGGCGCTTGGCCGCGGTCAAGGTGGTGCGCTCGCAGTTCGTGGAGGACGACGGATTCCGGACATGTTCCCGCCGTGAGGTGGAGGCGTCCCGCAGGGGGTCGGGCGCGTACACGGCTGCGGTGGTCGACGCGGACGGCGGACGCGCCGTTGCCGTGGCTGGCGTCGGTGTCAGTACCCGGCCCGCCTCTGAGTCAAGTCGTACGTGTCGTCGGTCCGCTGCCGTCGAAGACAGCTGTGCGCCTGGCCGCAGGTCTCGCTGCTGCCCTGCCCGAGATCCACCGGGTCGGGCTGATCCACCGCGATCTCAAGCCGTCCGATGTGCTCCTCGCCGCCGACGGGCCCCAGGTCATCGACTTCGGGATCGCACGGGCCACCGACAGCGAGGGCGGCACCGAGATCACCCACGCGGGCCGGCTGGTCGGCTCTCCCGCCTTCATGTCTCCGGAACAGGCCGAAGGGCGTGAACTCACCCCGGCCAGCGACGTGTTCTCGGTCGGAGCGGTGCTGTTCCAGGCGTGCACCGGACGGAGCCCGTTCGCCGGTACGTCCACGCCGCAGACGCTGTACAACGTCGTACACACCGAACCCGACCTCACCGCGCTCCAGCGGCCGACCCCGGTCGAGATCCCGCGGTCTCCCGGGCGGCTTGCAGCAGATCGGGCTCGCGCACCAGGGCACGGGCGAGGGAGGCGCGCTGTGCTTCGCCGCCTGAGAGGGTCCTCGGCCGGGCCTCGCTGCGACGGCCGAGGCCGATTTCGTCCAACGCCCGTTCGACGTCTACGCGTTCGGGCTTGCCGGACAGGCTGAGCAGCACGCTGCACCACACCTTCTTCCAGGGCATCAGCCGGGAAGCCTGGAAGGCGACGGCCCTGCGGCGGGAGACGAGGGCGGTGCCCTCAATGTCCCGGTCGAGGCCGGCCAGAAGGCGCAGCGCCTGGACCTTCCGCAGCCACTGCGACCGAGCAGGGCGACGAACTCGCCGGGATCGATGTCGAGTTGGAGAACGTCGATGACAGCACGGCGGTCGAAGGAGCGGGTCAGCCCCTCGACGTGCACTGCCTTGGCGGGACGGGTCGTCGTCGCGGGGCTCACCGGCCGGTGAACGTCGGTCGCCATTGCACCACATGGCGTACGAGACCCCAGCGGGACAACCCCAACGGCTCAACCCCCTCGATGAGTTGGGTGTCGACACCGCGGATGTCGGCGTACACGTTGAGGTAGAGCGGGAAGGTCACGCCCAGCGTGATGATGGCGATCTTCGGGGCAGCCGGCGGGGGAGGGAGGCAGAGGGCGGGGGATGCGGCTTGGTGCCGCTGGTCACGCCCGAGTCAACGGCGGATCAGGGGTGACGTGCAGGTACGGCGGCAGACCGCGCTGGAGCGGGGAAGGAGGAGAAGGGCGTCAGCGGCCGCGGCGACGCGTGGCGGAGGCCACCCGCAGCAGGACGGTGTGACCGCGCGTGGTGAGCAGGGCTGAACGCAACATGCGGCCGAACGTAGCCAGGCGCGCTCCATGGTCAACGGTTTCTCGCCCCGTGACCTCACGTACCAGGAAACGGTCGCGCCATGCCATGGGGCCCCGGCGTATGGGCCAGGATGGGGGCATGTCAGATGCCTTCACCACTCGGATGCTGCACGTCGCCACCGGTTCCAGGGAGCGGGTCGTGGACCTGACCTCCGACTGTGAGGAGTTCCTGCGCGAGGCGGCGGCCGGCCGCGACGGCCTGCTCAATATTTTTGTGCCCCATGCAACTGCCGGCATCGCCGTCATCGAGACGGGCGCCGGCAGCGACAACGACCTCCTGACCGCCCTGCACACCCTGCTCCCCGCCGACGACCGCTGGCAGCACCGGCACGGCAGCCCGGGCCACGGCCGCGACCACGTCCTGCCCGCGATCGTCCCGCCGCACGCGACCCTTCCGGTCATCGGCGGCCAACTGGAGCTGGGCACCTGGCAGTCGGTGTGCCTCGTGGACACCAACAAGGACAATCCCGACCGCAAGGTGCGGCTGAGCTTCCTCGGCTGACGTCTGTGGCGGGACTGTAGCGTCGAATTCAGGCCGCACCGAATGAGTTGGCCCATACGTGATCATCTCGCTGAGTGTCATGAGTGTGAGCGCGGTCGGGGCAGCGGCGATTGGACCACGACCTCTTCGTCCCGAATGAGGGCGGGCGGCGATCTTGCCAGCAGTGTCGGAGCTTCCCCTGGCCAGCGAGGCGCTCTAGGTTCATGTCCACGAGGCTGGGACTGATCGACATGGCTGCTGTCATCGTCCCGGCGGCGGCGCCGGCCACGCGGTCCCCTCGGCCGCCGCGTCCAGGAGGTCGCCGAGCCGATGAGGCCGGTCTCTCATCCGTGAGAGGGAGGCCTTCCCTGTGTCCGGGGCTGCTGCAGCCGGGCCGCGAGCTCCCCCGGCAGGACGTCCCGGTTTGCCGGGGTGAGCCGGACGACCTCGATGTCGGCGCGCCGCTTGAGGGCGTCGGTGAACGGATCGGGGCGCGTGTGGACCGTGGCGACGATGTCGACCTCGGCGACGAACAGCGCGTCGACCGCGTGCCGGAACGCCGCGCACGCCAGTTCCATCCGCCCCAGCTCGTCGATGAGCACCAGCCGCCCTGTTGCCTCCTCGGTTGCTGCCGGGCGAAGCGACGGCAGCGCCAGTCGTTCCATGACGCCCGGGTCGACGCCGTATTTCCCTACCCGTGGCGGACCGGGCAGGTCGACATGGGCGAGCACTTCCCGTCGGCCTGCCAGGGTCTCCAGGGCGAATCCGACGCGGGCGCCGGATTGCCGGATCTCCTCCGTGGTGAAGCCGGTGGCCGCGTGGGCGGGCAGCAGCGCGGCGAGCCGACGCAGGGCGGTCGTCTTGCCCGCGCCAGGGCGGCCCTCGAGCAGGATCCTTACCGGCACACTGCCATCTTCACCCCCGCTTCCTGAGGTGGCCCGGGTGGGCTCGGCCGAGTGGGGGTTTTGGGGTGCGGACCGGTGCCGGTGCCGCCGTTGCGGGTATGGCGGCGCGCATGAGCGGAATTGAACTCAGCAGCACCGCGTTCGACGACAAAACGGTGATCCCTCGTCGGTACAGCGGGGAGGGTGAGAACATCTCACCGCCCCTGACCTGGTCGGGGGTGCCCCACGAGGCCACGGAGCTGGTGCTCGTGTGCGAGGACCCGGACGCGCCAGGGGCGACCTTCCTGCACTGGCTGGTGACCGGCATCGATCCGGGGACCACCGGGGCGGCGGAGGGCCAGAAGCCCCAGGGTGGCCTGCCGTGGCCCAACGGCTTCGGCCGCGCGGGCTGGGGAGGGCCGATGCCTCCACCGGGGCACGGGCCGCACCGCTACTTCTTCCGCCTGTACGCCCTGTCCGAGCCGCTGCCGCTGCACGGCCACCCGGGCGTCGAGGACGTGCACCGTGCCCTGAAGGGCAGGGAGCTGGCCTCCGGCACCCTGGTCGGGACCTATCAGCGCTGAGCGCATCACCGCCGGCCGTAGCCATGGGCGCCGTACAGCCGGACGAACCGGGCCGCGGTGACCGTCCTGCGGTGCACCAGGTTGTGGGCCCGCCGCCCGTACAGCTCGACGCGCTCCTGCCCGCCCTGCCCGATCGGCTGGACGAGCCGGCCACCGGTGCGGAGCTGATCCACGAGCGGCTCAGGCACTCGCGGGAAGGCCGCACAGACGATGACGGCGTCGTACGGGGCACGGGTCGGCATCCCGAGGGTCCCCGTCGTCGAGTACGACCTCGGCATTGCCGACGCCGTGCCCGGCCAGCCGCAGGCGGGCCTCGTCCGGGGGATGCTCCGTACGGCCTCCAGGAGACGGGCGTCGGTCACGCCCACGGCGGGGGCCGCGCGGACCAGGTCCTCGGGGTGCCTTCATGGGCCATCGGAGCGCGGGGCCGTGGCGGTGGCGCCGGTGGCCCCGCTCGTGGTGCGTTCCACAGGCCGCACGGCGTCATCGTGCTCGCCGCTCGGCGTCGCCTCGTTCTCACGTGCTCGGTGCCGTTCTCGCAGTACTCGTTGCGGTGCCGGTGAGCGAGTCCGGTTCCGGCCAGGCGCAACCCGGGCAGTCGAAGCCCTAGGTCCGGTTGAGGTTGAGCAGCGCCGGCGCCGGACGGCGGACCGTCGTCTGCTCCAGGGAGTACCGCAGTGGGTTGGCCACCGCCGGCACGCCTACCGCCCAGGTCTTGGGCGGGGTGATCGAAACGTCTGTCTCCTCCGCGCCGCTGTTGCTCCGGACGGGGTCCCCGGGTCGGTGTACCGCAGCAGAGCGCCCACGCCCTCGTACAGCCTCAGCTCGCTCTCCGGTACGACGACCAGCTCGGCACCGGTGCTGACGAGGGCCCGGACGAGGGCCTCGTCGGCGCGTTCCTCGCGCGGGGCCCGCACGCCGAAGGACATCAGCTCCGCCTCGGTCAGGGCGAGCTGGGTGGGCTGGGAGCCCACCCAGAGCCGCAGCGAAGACCCAGGCGGTCGGTTCAGCAGCAGTGCCGCGACCTGGCCGCGCTGGAGGGCGGCGACGGTGGCGGCAAGCCCCTCCGCCATGGGTCCGTCCAGGGCACGCCGGCCGATGAAAATGTCCACGAGTTCCCGGTCGTGCGCGGCCATGCGGCCGCGGAAGACGCCGTCGAGCTGCGGCTCCAACAGGGCGCGACCTGTGTCGGTGGGGGTCCGGCCGCCCACGCGTACGACTTTGTCCCGCAGGGTGTGCGGCAGGCGGCGGATCAGTACGTTGCACGCCCACTCGTCCCCGCCCACGACGACGGCGTCGGCATGGGCGCGCCGCGCCCGTTCGTCCAGCCGGTGACCGAGCCGGAGGGAGGTGCGGTGCCAGGCCGCCACGGCGACCCTGTGGTGCAGCCGCTCACCCGGGGTGACGGTGGATGCGGGCCAGGTGCCGGTCTCCGCCTCCAGAGTTACCCAGCCGTGGGTCTCGGCGGTCGGAAGGCCGCCGTAGCGGACGACTACGGCCATGTAGGGGATCTCCGGAAGGTGCTGGGTGACCAGGGGCATCGCGTCCGGCAGGGTGCTGTAGCGCGCGGAGTCGTGCTCGGGCGGCCTGGGCAGCTCCCCGTCCAGGACGAGCGTGCCGTGGGCGGCGAAGATGGCCTGACCGTGCGCCCCCGGCACCTCTGTGTCGGAGCCGACCACCTCCTCCAGTACGTTCAGCAGCGCCCGGTCCGAGCCCTGACGGGACAGGCTTTCGCGCAGCCGTTGCCAGCGCAGCGCGATCGCCCGGTCGGGATGCTCGACGTTTCGGGAGGTGTCCAGGTACACGGAGGCGAACGGACCCGGCTCCGCGTAGAGGGGTTCAAGGAACGACAACCTCATCGCCACTCCTCGTCGATGGTCTCCCCTCCTAAGATGATGCGCGCCCTGGGGGCGATGGAGTTCGACGAGCGCAAAGCGGTGCGGAACGCGGGGCGGTCAGGCGCCGGCCCGTCGTGAGCATGGTGGCGGCGACCAGGCCGCTCAGCACCGCCAAGCCGCGGGCCGGGACGGCAGGTCCTTCCTGGCATAACCCCGTAGCCCCGGCGCGGCCACGACTGCATGCCACCTAGACGAAGTCCTCATCGTCATCGTGGTCCTCATCGCCTTCGATGTCCTCGAAGTCATCGTCAGGCTCTTCCAGCGCCTCCACCAGGTGGTACTCGATTGGAGTGCCGATCTCGTCGTGTTTCATCAGCAGACGGCACAGCATGTTCAGCGGGTACTGCCCTGCCGACTCATCGGCGCCGGCAGGACTGACGCACGGCGTGTCGACGGTGCCGTTCTGGTGCACCGGCGCGAACAGGCGGGGCGCCGGCGCTGTCTCGTCCAGGATCATGGGCTCGTACTTCCACACCAGCCCGCGAGCCCGGCGAACGGTCTCGCCGAGGTACCAGACGGCGCCCTGGACGAACTCGTCGCGCCGGGCGCCGAACACGTCCTCCAGGGTGCCGAACCGCTCACGGACCAGCTCTTCCAGCGGCTCCAGCGAGGCGGGGCCGAAGTCCCACCGTTCCGCACTGTCGTTGGTCCGGGCCCAGTGTTCGAAGGCGGCCTGTCGTTCGGCCAGCCACACCAGCAACTCCGGGTGCCGCTGCGGATCGTGCGCGTCGTCAGTGTGCTCCCTCATGCGGGCACTGTAGAGAACCCGGGAGAACCCGGCAGGCGACCGGTCGAGGCGGCGTGGTCGAGGTCCTCGAACCAGCCTGCTCAGGGCCTGAGTTGCGACACGCCGCACGCAACCATTCATTGCGACTTACGTGGCGTCAGCCCCTAGGGTGCCCCGGTGGACGGTGACATGTCACGGGGGCCCGCACCGTCCGCCTCCAGTCCCATGTGCCCCTACCAGGGACAAAAGCAGTTGAATACACCGATACGAACCCGCCTGCGTGCCCGCCTGGCCTCCTGCCTCGCGGTCATCTCGGCAGCCGGGATGATGCTGGTGGGCCTGCCCGCTGCCCCGGCCCAGGCCGCGCCCGGCGACACCGCGCAGATCACCACCGGCAAGCGGTGCGACGAGATGCACCTCGGGAAGAAGTACCCGCGAACGCCGGCGAACTCCGGCGCCCCCGGCGGCGCCCAGTTCGAGGAGTCCTGGCCCGGCCTGGAAGAGAAGTACTTCTACGACCACCTGTTCAAGGGGTTCGAGGACGTTCCCACCCCCACCGCGCAGGAACTGGCCCAGCTCGGCAGCACACAAGAGGACGTCGACGCCTGGGACAAGAAGTACGCCCGGTCCAAAGACCCCGACGACATGAAGCAGGGCATCTACACCCGCTACAACCGCTACCTCAAGGGCGGAACCGGCGCACGCCTGCCCTTCAAGCGGTGGCAGAAGCGGTTCCTGACCCAGAATCAGCAGAACAACCGCAAGGGCGCGGCGTTCGAGCGGAAGACGGTCCGTGACTTCAACCTGGTCGGTCCGGACTGGCTGTGCGAGGTCACCGTCGAGGTCCGTGACCAGAACGGGAAGGTGATCGCGCGCCGCAAGTACGACGCGTACAACGCGAAGAAGGACCAGTTCGCCGAGTTCAAGTCCACGTCCAAGTACCGCCCCAAGCAGTA
This sequence comes from Streptomyces sp. NPDC001410, assembly GCF_042895235.1. Taxonomy (NCBI): domain Bacteria; kingdom Bacillati; phylum Actinomycetota; class Actinomycetes; order Kitasatosporales; family Streptomycetaceae; genus Streptomyces; species Streptomyces sp. NPDC001410. Next base: position 127,629 of record NZ_JBIAWE010000023.1, on the reverse strand, counting down.
CGCCGCAGACCGGATCGTCCTGCGGCACAAGGACGCCACCTACGACTTCACCAAGAAGAACCTGGTCATCTACGGCGGCGAGAAGGCCGCCAAGGGCACCGTCAACCAGTACGGCAAGCTCAACCAGGCGCTCCGCGGTGAACGCGGCACCACCGGCAACCCGGTACGCATCTACGAGCGCCGCGCGACCGGCATGGGCGTCTACCCCACCACGAAGTACTCCAAGTACTACCCGGTGATGAACCCCAACCCGGCCAAGGGCACCGCCGGACCGATGAACGACATCGCGTTCGGCTCGGGCAAGAACCTGAACGACGCCAAGCGGATCCAGCGCGAGTTCAACCAGGCCAACACCCGCAGCGCGCTCGGCCGCGGCCCGGGCGGTGTCGACTTCACCACCCTGGAGATCCAGTACGTCGGCAACCCCGTCAAGGGCAAGGGCCTCGACTACTCCTTCAAGGCCGACTACGTCGACGACGAGGACACCAACCCCGGCTACGGCGGGCAGGCCAAGCTCCAGCTCGCCTCCGACGCCATGTTCACGTGGCTCGCCCTCGACCCGCGCTCGTTCTGGGTGAACCTGAACCCGGACCAGCCGGACAAGATCATGGACCCGACGTTCGGGAAGACCGACGCCGGACGCGTCCTCCTGGTCGCCGACCTGGACATGAAGCACGACTACGCCCGCGCCATGGACCCGCGTGTCGAGCCCGGAAAGGCGTACTGGGACGCCATGAGCGACGCCAGCCTCCCGTGCTCGCACTCTCTGCGCAACTGGATCGTGCCCAAGGCCGCCAAGGTCCGCGTGGACGAGAACGGCATCTACATCCTGGACGCGCCGCTCGAGGTGAAGTCCGCGCCGATCGACTTCACCACCCCCAGCCCGAACGGCGACTGCTCCCTGACCAAGGAGCAGGTCCAGACGTCGCAGCGGCTGGTCGACCAGTACATCCTCCCGGGCATCGAGAAGAAGATCAACGAAGACCCGAAGTACGCCGACCTGCGCCGCGTCTACAAGTCGCGTGTCGCGGCCGAGTACATCCGCCGGCAGGACAAGGACCACCCCACCGACTTCCACGCCATCATCGGCAGCGGCGACGTCAGGCGGTGGCCCCTGCGCGCCCCCAACACCGGCTGGACGCCCAAGAAGACGTACGACGAGTACGTCACGTCCTTCACCAAGGGCGACTACAGCTACCCGTGTGAGTACAACGGGGAGAACAAGACCTGCGTGATGGGCGGTGTCGACTTCTCCAAGCAGCCCGAGAAGAAGATCAGCCGGGCCCGGTTCCGGGCCGAACACCCCCGCCTGGACGTCACCACCAAGAACTCCGTCCGCACGGAGACCGGTTACCGCGACACCTACACCGCCTACCTCGGCGGCAGCAGCTCCGGGAACACCGACAACGGCCGCACCCCGGAACCGGACCCGAGCCCGACCGGCAGGCCCACGCACAAGCCCGGCAGCCCGGCTCCCGAACCGTCCGGCAGCCACTCCGGCGGCCCCACGCCGACGCCCACCACCCCGCCCGGAAAGAACGACGACGACCACGGGGGCGGCCTCGCCGACACCGGCGCCCAGGTCGGACTCGTCGCCGGGATCGCCGCGGTCCTCGTGGCCGTCGGCTTCGTCCTGGCCCGCGTGAAGCGGCGCCGCGGCACGCGGGACTGACCGATCCCCCCCCGCACCACGGCAGCACACGAATTCGGCCCTCGTTCCCTTCCGGCAAGGAAGGGAACGAGGGCCGAATTCGTGCACGGGCGCCCCCAGGGCGTGGCCGACCTCCCCGGGGGCACGGCGCGGCCGACTGGGAATCCGGCGGAGATCCTTCTACCGTGGGCTGCGCCTGTCCCGGTGCTGGTGGACGAAGTGAAGGGGGCTTGGTGGACGCCGAGTTGGGGACGCTCGCCGCGCAGGGGGCCACGGCCCTGATCGGACTCATGGTCGCGGACTCCTGGGGAAAGACCAAGCACTTGGCCCGGCTGCTGACCGGCCGGCTCTCGGGGCGCGGAGCGGACGAGGAACTGGAGGCCTCCCGCGAGGAGTTGGACGCGGCCCGGGAGCGGGGCGAGGAGGAACGGGCGGCGAACCGGGTAGCCGCCGCATGGGAACGGCGCCTGCTCGACATCCTGCGGAGCGACCCCGAGGCGGCCGAGGAACTGCGGCACCTCCTGTCCGAACTCATGCCGGGAACGTCGTACGACATCACCTTCGACGCGCGACCGGCCGCCGGCGACGCGCCTCCCGACCACATCCCGGCCCTGACCGGCACGTTCAGCAACCGGGTCGCCGAACTGGCCCGTATGGACGCCCTGTGCGGCGAGCCCGGCCGGGTCGGTCTCGCGGTGCTGGCCGGGCTGCCCGGGGTCGGCAAGACCGCCTTCGCCTGCCGCTGGGCCGACAAGGAGCGTGACCGGTTCCCGGACGGCCTGTTCTACATCGACTACGCCGCCCTGCGCGACGAGTCCGCCGTCGGCGCCGCCATGGGCGCCGACGTCTCCCAGGCCCTCGCCGCGATCCTCAAGGCGCTCATGCGCAGCGACGAGCACGTCCCGGCCACGCTCGCCGAGCTGACCCGGCAGTACGCCTCCTGCTCGCGCGACCGGCGCATCCTCGTCCTCATCGACAACGTCACCCTGCCCGCCCAGGTACGGCCCCTGATCCCCAGCGGGCTCGGCAGCACGGTCGTCGTCACCAGCCACAGCAGGCTCACCGAACTGGTGGCGGTCGACGGAGCCGACCTCATCGCGCTGAAACCCCTCGACACGGAGAGCGGCCTGACCCTGCTGGCCGACCACTCGGGACGGGAGACCGTCGAGGCCGACCCGGCGGCGGCCGCACGCCTCGTCGACCTGTGCGGCGGCCTGCCCGTCGCCCTGCGCATCGTGGCGACCCGGCTGCTCACCGACGACGCCCTGACCCCGGCGGACCTCGCCGACGAACTCGAGGACGAGGCCGACCGGCTGGACGGGATGTCCCTGCCCGGCAGCACCTACTCGGTGTCCGCCGTCCTCGGGCCCTCCTACCGGCTGCTGCCGCCCGGACCTGCCCGCATGTTCCGCCTGCTCGGCTGGGTGCCGGCCGGGCTCTTCGACGCCGGGGTCGCCGCGGCGGCGGCCGGGGTCGACACCCGTACCGCCAGGCGGCTGCTGCGCGAACTCGCCGCCGCGAGCCTGCTGGAGACCGAACGCGACGGCCGCTACCGCATGCACGACCTCGTCCGCCTGTACGCCCGTGACCGCGCGGTCGAGGAGGAGCCGGCCACCGAGGAGACCGCGCTGCTCGAACGGGTGGCCACCCACTACCTCGTCCTCGTCGCGCTCGCCGACCGCGCCCTGCGCAGGGACCGGCTGCGGATCGCCGACCTGTCCGCGCACCTGGCGGGCGCCCGCGACCCCTTCTCCGCTGAGGCCGGCCCCTCCCCGCTGACCTGGCTCGACGCCGAGTGCGCCGCGATCCTGGCCGTCCTTCGGGCCGCCGTACGCCACGGTCTGCATGCCGTCGCCTGGCCGCTGGCCGAGGCGTTCACGGCCCTCTTCCTCCACCACCGCTACCTGGGTGCCTGGAAGGAGTCCCTGGAACTGGGTGCTGAAGCCGCCGGCGCACTCGCCGCGGACCAGGACACCCCGGGCGATACCGCCGCCGAGGCCGTGGCGGGCGAGGCCCGCCTGCGCAGCCTGCTGTCCCGCCCGTTGACGGACCTGGGCGAGTACGAGCGCGCCCGCACGGAGCTGGAGCGCTCGGTCACCCTCGCCGAGTCGACCGACCGGCTGCTGCTGCGCGCCTCCGTCCAGGAGTTCCTCGGCCGCTACCTGGACCGCTTCGACCCGCCCCGCGCGGTGGAGACGTACCGGTACTCCCTCGACCTCAACCGGCGTGCCGGGGACCGGCGTGGCGAAGCCCTGGCCGCCTTCTTCCTCGGCTGCGCGCTGGACGCCCGCGGGGACCATGCGACGGCTCTGGTGACGCTCACCGAGGCCCGACAGGACCTGCTGCACCTCCCCGAGCCCGACCACCGCATGGCGGCCCGCGTCCACCTGGCCATCGGCCTCGCCCAGGACCACCTCGGCCACACCGAGGAAGCCGTCCACGCGTTGCGCTCGGCGGCCGGCACCCTGCGGGACCAGAACGCGACCCACTACGAAGCCGAAGCCCTGCTCGCACTCCTCGGCATCGTCGAGCGGACCGGCCGCCACCAGGAGGACGTGCGGGCCTGGCTGACCCGGGCGCTCGAGATCTACGAGGCGAGCGGCAACCCGGGCGCGGAGGAGGTACGCCGACGGCTGCGGGACCTCACCTGACGACGGGTGGCACGGGCCGCAGCCGCAGCACCACGTCCTCGTCCCGCACCCGACCGATCCGCAGCGTCAGCAACGCGTCGGCCAGGGAACGGCCCTGGCGCAGGCACGCGTAGACGACGGCCGCTGCGAGCCCGGGCACGATCGGCGGACCGGTGACGGCCACCTCCACCACGCGGCCGTCGCGCAGCCCCACCAGATGACTGCCGCCCCGCACCGCACAGGCGGCCAGCAGACTGCCGGGCAGCTCTGCCGTCGTGGCACGGATCCACCGCAGGGCTTCGGCCGCGCTGTCGGCACGGTCCGTCCGCTCGACGATGGAGGCGCTCTCCAGCAGCCGTCGGTCCCGTTCGCCGTCCGAGCAGGCGAGGTGCGTGAAGGAGAGAGGCTGTGTGCTCTCCAGGTCGCCTTGGACGTGCGCACGAGCCGCCGCAGGGAACCGCCGTACCGTGACGACCGGACCGCCCCCCTCCTCGCTCACCTCGGTGACCACCAGCGACGAGGTGGCCGGCCGGGCGGCCGGTTCCGGGGCGGGCAGCAGCAGGTCCGGCGGGGGCGCGGAGGCCGGCTCCGGCAGGTTCAACAGCTCATAGACGGCGGCGCGGAGCCGTGCGAGGGCGTTTCCCGGATCGGCGAAGGCCCGGCGTGCCACTTCGGCGTAGCGTTCAGGGGTGTGGTCCCGTACGACGCTCTCGACCTGCGCCCTCAGCTCCGCGCCCGGGTCGAGGTGCGGGGCGGCCGCGGCCAGGTCATGGACGGCGGTCCCCGGCACCGCGTCGGCGCCGAACGCCCCGAGCAGCACCGGAGTTCCGAGCGCGGCACCGTACAGCGTCACCGAGCCGTGGTCGCCGATCACGACGTCCGCCGCGACCAGGGCGGAGCGCCAGGCGTGGACGGGAGGCAGCAGGATCAGCCCCGCGTCCAGTGCCGCGGACTGCAGGGACCTGATCTGCCAGGCGCCGTGGGCCGACCAGACGTTGGGATGGACGACGGCGGCGACCCGGTACTCGTCCTGCGGGAGCGCGCCGAGGACGCGGACGGGCAGGTCGGGGTGCCGGCCCAGGAGAGAAGTGGTCCCCCAGGTGGAGCTGACGACGACGAGCAGCTGGTCCTCCCCGACACCGAGGGCCTCCCGGTACGCGTGTCTGCGCCGCCGGCCGGCCAGCAGTTCGTCGTAGCAGGGATCGCCCAGCAGAAGGGTGCGGCCGGCGGTCTTCGGGTGGGCGGCGAGGAGTTGCCGCTCCTGGTCGGGGTGTGAGACGGCGAGCCAGGCCCGGCCGGACTCCAGGAGCGCGTCCGGTACGAGGCCGGACAGCCGGTCGTGCGGCCCGCGCGCGTCCGGGACCCGTTTCTGGAAGCCCACGCCGTGGGGCAGCACCAGGACCGGGCAGTCGCCCTCCGGTACGTCCACGTTCTCGCTCGCCGTGAGCACGAGGTCGGCCCTGATGTGGCGCAGCTGCTCCCAGGGCATGACCCGGCAGCCGGACGTGTGCAACAGCTCGAGCACCCCTGAGCCGAACGCTGAGGTGGGATCGTGGGCGAAGACGACGCTCACCCGAGGGTCGTCACGCAGCAGGGCGGGAAGCGACTCGAGGACGCGCACCGTGGAGGTGACGGTGCGGGCGGCGACGACCAGGGTCCGCTCGGTGGGGAAGGTGCGCCAGCGAGGGGCGTCGGGGCCTACCGGAACCCGCAGGAAGGGGCTACCGGACACCACGTCCGCACCCCCGACTCCCGCACCGCACCGCACTGCATCGCACCGGACCAGCGGCTCGCGGCTCGCGGCTCGCGGCTCGCGGCTCGCGGCTCGCGGCTCGCGGCACAGTCGGCCTATCAGATGACAAGTTGGCTGACAACCCTTCAGATCTGCTCGCTCCCGGCGGACCGCTCCACGGTAACCAATCAGGAAGGGCCGGCACAGGGCCCCTGGGCGCCCGGGGACGGGAGCAGACCGAGCCGCTGAGCGTGCAGAACCGTGCCGACCCGGTCGCGGGTGCCCAGCTTGCGATAGATGTTCTCCACGTGCTTGTGCACCGTGCGGGCCGAGATGCCGAGGCGGCGGCCGATGGCGTCTGCCGTCAGCGCGTCGGCGAGCAGGAGCAGCACGGTCGTCTCGCGGGGCGTCAGCGCACAGTCCGCCGCCCGCTCGTCCGGCGCTCCGACCGGGGCCAGCGACCGCCGCCACTCCTCCAGCAGCTGCCGCTGCCGCTCCACGCCGGCCAGCAACGGCTGCGCGCGCTCGGCCATGGCGAGGTGGTCGTCGGTGAAGTCCGTCCCGGAGCGGTAGACGAGACAGCCGGTGATCGGGGCGCTGCTCCCGGGGAGCGGTACGCCGAGCACGTGGTCGACGTCGAGGACGTCACCGAGCAGGCGGGCCGTCGGACTGCCCGGCCAGTCGGACCCGGCCGCCCGGTACGCGGTGACCGGGGTCCGGTCGGGCCGGGCCGTGTAGTGGGCGGCGAGCGGGTAGCCCGTGCGCAGCAGAGCCAGGTCCGAGTCCCGGAGCCGGCCCAGTTCGGTGGCGGCGGCGTCGGGGGCCACCCCGACGGTGCCCTCGTTCTCGCTCCAGTGGTCCAGCTTGTGGACGACCGCCTCGCCGCCGCACAGGTCCGTGAGCGCGGTGCCGAGCAGTGGCCACAGACGCCCGGGCTCCCGTTCGTGCAGCGCCGTCACGGCGACCGCCATCAGGCGTTCGTAGGCCTTGTTCAGCCCCTGTACCACGTGCTTCTCTCCGCGTGAGTCTCCCGCTCGCCGTCCTCCCGCCCGGCGCCGCGTACGTACTTGTACGCATACCCCAGCCGTCCCCAATCGGCGCAGACTTCAACCCGGCGGCGACGACCTGCTCGGACGCACGCCGGATGGGCGGACGGCGCGGGGGAGCGGCGGCCCGTCCGGCGTGGCCGCCTCCCCGCACCGTCCGCCCGCCTCAGGCACCCCAGGCCGCCGCGCACAGCGCGCGGTCGACCTCGTCGGTGTAGCGGGCCGCGGCAAGCCAGGCCCGGGCGAACCGGTCGGTGTCCGCCGGGAGCAGCCGGCCGAAGACATCGCGGGACCGCTCCGCCGCGGCCGCATGGAGTTCGTCCACGAGGTCTCCCGCCGTCGCCAGACCGTGCCGGCTCAGCCGCCGGACGTCGGCCGCCGTGTTCCCGGGGAAGGACAGCACGAGCCGGCCGCCCGAGGCCGCCTGGTGCACGCGCCGGCGCAGCAGATGCACCGGAGCCTCGTCGGGCGTGGGCGCCGCGGCCGCAGGTGCCGGGGAGGCGGGCAGGTCGGCTCGGAGCAGCCGGTCCAGGCCGGCGTCGACGCGGGTGCCGGGGATGGTGGGGTGCTCGGTCGCCAGCAGCTGGGCCCTGGGATGCGGGGCCGGGACGAGCCGGGCCACGACCCGGAGCCGGCTGCCGCGGGCGGCGGCCAGCAGGCGGAGGTTGTCGCGGTGGGGGAGCGCCGGGTGGTCGTGCGCGGCGGTCAGCCGCAGCGGGACGCCCCCGCAGTCGGCGAGCAGACTGTCGCCCGCCGCCTCCCGGACCGTGCCCGTGAGGGTGACCTCCAGGAAGAGCAGGTCGTGGCCACCGCTCAGGGCACGGGACACCTGGTCGGCGACCGGCACCGCCCAGAGCCGGTCCAGGGGCTGCGCGCGCCAGTCGGCACCGGACGCGCGGACCGCCCGTACCCCCGCGCCCGCGCCGAGCCGGCCCCTCGGGGAGACCGTCGCCCCCGACACCGCGAGCCCGGCCCGGGACAGTTCCCGGTGGGTCAGAGCCGTGTCACCGACGCGTACGGCCCGGTCGGCCGCGCCCACCGCCCGAGCGGCGCCGCCCGGTGCCACGTCCGACACCTGGTACAGGCGGCCCTCGGCGTCGGCGGTCCAGGTGACGGCGCCCGCGTACCCGCTCGCCGTGAGCACCGGCTCGGAGAACAGGCCGTACAGCCGCAGCGAGCCGTCCGGGCGGTACGGCTGCCGCACCGTGCCGCGCAGCTCGGTCAGTTCCGGGCCGGCGGCGTGCGGGATGCGGTGGGCCGCCGACAGGGCGTCACGCAGCGCGGTGACGAGGTCGGCGAGGCGGTAGGCCGGGTCGCCGGAGCGGGCGGCGCGCAGCGCGGTGACCACGGAGACTGCCGTGGCGGCGGCCCTCGGGAGACCCGCGAGACGTGCCGTGTGCGCGGCGCGCAGCAGCTCCGCCTGGAGCACCGCCCCGGAACCGTCCGTACCGGCTTCGAGTACGGCGGTCGCGGCGGCGTGGACGGCACGGGCGGCGGCGCACTGCTCGGGCGTGGCCCGGTCGGGTTCGGGTTCCGTTCTGTTCGCCGGTTCCTCCGAACCGGTCTGCGCCGCACCGGTCTGTGCCGCACCGGAGTCGGCGGCCGCGCCCGGTTCTGCTGCCGGTTCCCCGTTCGGAGTTGTCGCCGGTTCCGGTGCGGCCGGTGGGGCTGCGACCGGTTCGGCTTCCGGATCCGCGATCGGTGCCGCCGACGCCGCGGCGGCGCGGTGCAGACAGTCAGGGGCCAGCAGACAGCCGCAGCGGATGGCCTCCGCGCTGGTCACCGCGCCGCCGGGGGCGTGGAGTTCGACGTCGGTGCTGTCGTCGACGGCGATCCGCACGGTGTCGCCCTCCCGGGCGATTGGGCGCGCCGCCAGCTTGGCGATGCCCGTGTCGAGCCGCTTGCGCAGCCGGGGCGAGAGCGCCGCGACGAGCTGGGCGGTCACGGCCGGGGCGACCGGAGGCAGAGCCGTGCGCTCCCGCTGCTCGCTCCCGAGATCCTGGCTCATGCGATCTCCTCCCCTACCCAGCGGGCGAGTTCGAGCGGACTGAGGGCGGCCACCGGCATCCCCGCGGCGACCAACTGGCTCGCGACCCCGGTGGAGTACCGAGGCCGGCCGGCGTCGTCCAGGCTCGCGCACCCGAGGGCGTGGCAGCCTGCGCCGACCAGGGCGCGGACCTCGGCGAGCAGCCCGCCGACGGGGTAGCCCTCCTCGAAGTCGCTGACGACCACGACGAGTGTCCGTGAGGGCACGGTGACCAGTTCGCGGGCGTGCCGCAGCCCGGCCGCGATGTGGGTGCCGCCGCCCACGCTGACCTCCAGCAGCAGCGACAGCGGGTCCTCGACATGGTCGGTCAGGTCGATGACCTCGGTGGAGAAGGCCAGGAAGTGCGTGGACAGGGTGGGCACCCCGGCCAGCACGGAGGCGGTGAGCGCCGCCCAGATCGTGGACGCCTCCATGGACCCCGACACGTCGGTGACGAGGACCAGCCGCCAGTCGGCGGCCTTTCGGGCCCGGGCGCGGAAGACGGGACGCTCGGGGATGACCTGGACCGTGCCGTCCGGAGTGCGGCGCGCGGTGGCCAGGTTGGCCCGCAGGGTGCGGGGCAGGTCGAGTCCGCCGCCCGGACGGCGGCTGGGGCGCGGCAGCGCGGTCCCGTGCAGCGCCGGGCGCAGCCTCGTGGCCAGTTGCCGGGTCAGCGCGTCGACCAGGCGGCGGACGAGTGGACGCAGCGTCGCCAGCCGGGCCTCCGGCAGCCCGCCCGCGTGCCGGAGCACCGAGCGGAGCAGGTCGACCGAGGGCCGTACGGCGTCGGGGTCGAGTTCCGTGAACACGTCCGGCCGGCCCGTCGCGGCGGCGGCCGCCAGCACCTCCTCCCGGATGCCCGGGCCGAAGAGCGCCACCAGCTCCTCGGACCACTCCCGCACCCCGGGATAGGACGCCTCCCGGCCGCCGCCGCGCCCCGCACCGGTGAGGTCGCCCCGGCTGCCCTCCCCGCGTCCGCTGCCGTACAGCTCGTCGAGCGCGGTCGCCAACGGGCAGGCAGAGTCGGCCAGTTGGTCGGTACGGCGGCCCAGCACGAGGCGCCAGCGGTCGGCCGGCGAGAGCCGGTGGTCCGCGCCGGAGGCGGTGTCGGCCGGTCCGTCGGCCGCGGCCGGGGCGGCCTCCGGCTTCCGGGGCGGTGGCAGGAGCCCCCAGGCGCCGAGGGCCTCGTGGGCCGCGAGGTCGGCACGGGTCCAGGCGGCCAGCGCGCCGGGGTCGACGGCGCCGGTGTCGGCCAGATGGCGCTCGTCCAGGCGCTCCTCGACGGCGGACAGGAGCCGGTCGCGGGCGGCGGGGCTGAGCGTGTCGAAACCGCCCCGCAGCGCGGGCAGCCGGTCCAGGAAGTCCCGGTCGGACAGCTCCGACACCCGCCCCAGCAACGGCTCCAGCGCGGGCGCCGCCGACTCCAGCAACTGGCCCGCCGCGGTCAGCAGTCCCGCGAGCCGCGCGGTCAGCGCGGACCGGGACCCGGGATCGCAGGCGCCGTCCACCCAGGACGCCACCCGGTCGCCGAAGCCCCGCGGATCCTCGTGCCCGAGCAGCACGCGTACGGCACCCGCGGCGCCGCGCATCAGCGGGGAACCGTCGGCGGCCAGCCGGGCCAGCGCGTCCGTGAGCCGGATACCGCCCAACAGGTCGGCCCGGTGGGCGAGTTCCAGCAGGGCGTGCGCGTCGGCGGGGTCCTCGGAACCGGTGAGGCCGTCCACCTGGCGCACGGCGGCGGCGGTGAGCAGCTCGGCCACGGCCGCCGCCCGTGCCGTACGGTCCTCGTCGGCCGGCAGCCCCGCGATGTGACCGGACCGCAACCGGTCCAACAGGGCCAGTCCGGCGAGGAGTTCGGGCAGTGTGCCGGAGTCCGGCAGCACCTCGGCCGTGTCGTCGAGCCGTTCGTCCACCAGGCCCGGCAGTCCGCACTCCGCCGCCTGCTCCAGGCCGCGCAGGGCCTGCGCCGCGGTGGGCCCGCCCTCGTCCTGCTCCGTGCGCCGCCGTTCCCGCAGCAGACCCTCGGCGGCCTGGGCCGGGGTGACGCCACGGACGCCCGCCGCGGTCAGCATGGCCGCCGTCGCGGGCGTCCAGCGCACCTCCCAGCGGGACGTCAGCGCCTCGGCGCCGCCCGCGCCGGCGACCTCCTTCGGCTCCGCGTACGGCACCGCACACACCGTCAGTCGGCGCAGCAGGAGTTCGCGGCCGCGGTCCAGCTCGGAACGGAGCGGGTCGAGGCGCAGATCGCGGGCGGTGCCGGGGCCGGAGTCCGCCGGACCGGGCAGGCCCAGCGCGGCCAGCTCCGCCTCGACCGCCGGAGCGAGCCCGCTGCGCGGCGCGTCCGGCGCCGGCCGGCCCGCGCGCGTGCCGACGAGCACCTTCTCCGTCGCCCGGGCGACGGCCCGCCCCCGCCCGTACGGCTCGCCCTGCGCGAGCACCGTCTGCACGGCCTCCACCAACTCGCCCCGGCCCGCCGCGGGCAGCCCCCGCAGCCGGGCCAGATCACCGGCGAGCCGCACGATCTCCCGCGCGTCGGCCGGCCCGGAAGGATGCCCGAGCGCCCGCAGCTCGACGCACACCCGCACGGCCGCACCGGTCAACACCTCCTCCAGCGCGGCCGGATCACCGGCGGCGCCGAGCACCCGGTGCTGCCACTCGGGGTCGCGGATACCGGCGGGATAGCCGGAGCGCTCATCGAGGAGGGCGTAGGCGTACGGGATGAGGGAGGTCGTCCAGGGCGAGGCCGCGGCGGCGGGCCGCTCGGACGTGTCGCTGTCGGCCGGTGCCAGCAGCGCCGGCGTGTGGAAGGCGCCCACCACCACGGCGGCCCGCTCCCCGTTCGCGGTGGCCTGCGCGAGACACGACCGCATCCACCGCTCGCGCCGCAGATCCAGCGCTGGCACCCCGCCCGCGCCCGCCGCATCCTCGCGCAGCGCCCACCCCGTGAGCAGCGCGGCCCGCCGCAGGGCCTCCGGCGACGAACCCGGGGCGGTGGCCTCGACCAGACGGTCCCAGAGGTCGTCACCGGGTCGTCCGGTGAGGCGGGAGCGCAGGGCGGTACCGAGCCCGGCGAGGGAACCCTGCGCCGTCGGGTTCCCGGGGCCGGCGGGCTCCTCGCGGCCCTCCCCGCACCACGCCCGGTCCGCGAGCGGCAGGTCGCAGGCGACGACCGGTACGCCGTGCCGTGCCGCCCACCGCACCGCCACCAGTTCCGGTGAGAAGTCGGCGAAGGGATAGAACGCCGGGCCCCCTCCTCCGTCGCGGGGTGCGGCGGCGAGGGCGACCGGTGCCCGGGTCTCCTCGTGGGCGAGCCACGGCAGCCAGTCCTGCAGTTCGGCGGGGAGTTCGACGAGCAGGACGTCCGGCTTCGCCGCGTCCAGCAGCGCCGGTACGGCCGCGGCCAGGGACGGCGCGTGGTGCCGTACGCCGATGAGGTACGGCGCCGCCGGGTCGGTGAGGGCCAGGACGGCGGCCTCGGGAGAAGGGTGGAGCACGGCCGTCAGCCCTCCAGGACCGTGCGCAGGTCCCACAGGGTCCGCCAGGTGGCGGAACCCTGCTCGGCACGGCGCCGGACGGGACCGTCCCAGTAGCCGCGCAGCCGCGCCGCGTCGGCCGGGTCGTCCTTGCGTACGACACCGAGGAGATGGCCCGGGAGCAGGTCGAGGACGTCGCGGTCACCGGGGAAGTACGCCGCGGCCAGCCCCAGCGCCCCGGCGACGGACACGGCCTCCGCGGTGCTCATCACGGTGGAGGGCCGCTCCACCTCCCAGCCCTCCGTCGACCGACCCTCCCGCAGGTCCCGGAACGCGGTGACCAGAGCCTCCAGCACGGCGTCGTCGACCTGGAAGGGCGCCCCGGCCCGCTCCACCGACGCCCTGGCCTGGCTGCGCACCAGCGCCGTCTCGGCGTCGAGGTCGGGAATGGGGCCCACGGTCTCGAAGTTGAAGCGGCGCTTGAGCGCGGCGGACATCTCCGAGACGCCCCTGTCCCGCAGGTTGGCGGTGGCGATGAGGTTGAACCCGGGCGCCGCGTGTGCCAGCGCGTCCTCGCCACCCGCCAGTTCGGGTACGGCGATCCGCCGCTCCGACAGCAGCGACACCAGGGAGTCCTGCACCTCGGGCAGACAGCGGGTGACCTCCTCGACCCGGGCGATCGCACCCCGGGACATAGCGGTCAGCACCGGCGACGGCACCAGCGCCTGCCGGCTGGGGCCCTGCGCGAGCAACAGGGCGTAGTTCCAGCCGTACTTGATCTGGTCCTCGGTCGTCCCCGCCGTACCCTGCACCACCAGACCGCTGGTTCCGCAGACGGCCGCCGAGAGCAGCTCGGACAGCATGGACTTGGCGGTGCCGGGCTCGCCGACGAGCAGCAGGCCCCGCTCACCGGCGAGCGTGACGACACATCGCTCCACCAGCGCCCGGTCGCCGACGAACTTGCCCTCCACCACCAGGCGCCGCGGCACCCCTTCCGGCACCTCGGCGTCCTCGGGCAGGCGCAGCGCCTGCCCGCCGCTGCCCATCACGAAGGTGACGACGGCCCGGGGCGTGAGCCGCCACGCGGGCGGGCGCGGACCGGCGTCGTGGGCGGCGAGGAAGGCCAGTTCGGTGGCGTACCGGTCCTCGGGCGGGACGATCTGACGGGTCGCGTCGGGAACGAGGACGGTGGTCATCGGCAGGTGCCCTTCAGGGTGGTACGAGTGGTGGTCGGTGAGGAGAGGATCATCGGCGCCGCCCCCTGCGCGTCGCCCGCGTGGTCAGTTCCTCGTAGGCCGGGGCGTCCCCGGCGCGGACGCGGTCCCAGGCGCGGGCGAACAGTTCGGGCACCGGCAGCAGGGGCAGGGCGCGCCGGTGGTCGAGGACCGGATACAGGCCCTCCTTCCAGATCTCCACCGGCAGCGCGGGCGACTTCAGCTCGCGCCAGCCGCAGGGCAGGAACAGGCTCCGTCCGGCGCGCGGCCGCTTGGCCTCCACGACCAGGTCCGTCGCGGCCAGCTCCGCACGGGCCTTCTTCATGCGGGCGGGCTTCCAGCCGGTCCAGCGTGCGCAGTTGCGGTCCGTCGGGTCGGGCAGGGCCAGCAGCATGAGGTAGAGCGCGGCCGCGTCCTCGCCCAGGCCGTGTGCCGCGGCGGCGTCGGCGACGAGCGTCGGCGCGGTGACGGTCGGGTCCTGCGCGTACCCCGAGGGAGCCTCGGTGCCCACGCCGGCCTCGACCGCCCGGGTCAGGTCGTCGCCCAGGAGCGTGCGCAGCATGCGCAGCCCGTGCCCGCGTGCGCCGCCGACCAGGCCTTCCAGCAGCCCGAACACGGTGTCGTCGGGGCCGGTGAGCGCCGCCGGGCGCACCAGGACCGTCTCCGTGTCGCGGTACCAGGGGCGCAGCACGATCGCCTCGCCGACCCGGGTGAGGCCGTGCGCGTCGGCGCCCCCCGTCGCCGGGAGGCCGTGCGCCTTGCGCAGTTCGACGGCGGTCGAGCCGCCCTTCTCCGTCCACTCGACGTCCAGGTCGAGCATCAGCTCCGGATCGGTCATCCGGCGGCGCAGGGCGGCGAGCCCCTCGGGCAGGGACGCGCGCAGCGGGTGGCCGTACGGCAGGACGTAGGCCAGCGCGGCCAGGGCGTTCACGGCGGCCGCCAGCTCGTGCCGGCCGGGGATCGCGCCGGGGTCCGCCCAGGCGAGGTTGCCGTCCCTGTCCGGCCGCAGGACCGTGGTGCGGGCGAGCCAGGCGGTGCGGGACGGGTTGAGCACCTCCTCGGCATATCCGGCGCCCGTCCCGGCCAGGTCGGCGGCGAGTTCCTCCGGTACGCGGACGAGCGAGCCGAGACGTTCGGCCCAGACCCGGCCGGCGGCCGCCGTGTCCGGTCCGGTGGTCCACAGGTCGGCGGGGTCCGCGGGCAGCAGGGCGCCGAGGAGGGCGTTGCGCTCCTCCGGCTTGAGGGCGTTGACCCGGGAGACGGCGAACTCGCACTGCCGGGGCTTGAGTCCGAGCACGGCCAGTCCCTCCGCTCCGGGCGACTGCGGCAGGCCGGCCAGCAGCACGGCCGCCTGCAGCGGACCGAGCCCGCCGTCCGTCGCCGCCGCCAGCGCCTCGGGCGCCTCGGACCGCCAGTGAGCGGCACCCTTGTCCCGGATCAGCCGGGTGACGGTGGCGAGGTCTTCGGCGGAGATCGCCGCATCGTGCCGGACCTCGCTCTCCAGCACGAAGTGGGCGATCGCGCCGAACGACCCGGACGGGTCGTGGTCCAGGGCCAGCCAGCGCACGCGGTCCCGCTCGCTGTCGATGCTCTGGCAGCCGAGGATCACGACGGTACGGCCGTCACGGCGCAGCACCTGGCCGGCCCGCTGCTGCTTGTCGTGCGGCTCGTACAGAACGATCTCGCGCAGGTCGCCGCCGGCCGCCGCCAGCGGCCCTTCGGCGACCGCCTCCAACAGCAGGAGCAGCGGCTCCCGTCGGGCGTCGGACAGGGCGGGCGAGGCGGCCCGGTGGGCGAGCGCCCGCAGGACGCCCAGCGCGGACGGCCACACCATGCCGATCCCGGGGATCGTGCGCTCGTCGCTGAGCCAGCCGTCGCCCAGCGCGGCGAGCTGCTCCCGGTCGGGCAGTCGTTTGCCCTCGGCGGGCTCGCCGGACAGCACGTGGTTCACCGCCCGGATCTGGCGCAGCACAGTCCACCGCTCCCCGTACGACCAGCCGTGCAGGCCGACCACCCCGGACAGCGCGTCGTGCAGGGTGCGGTCGTCGCCGTGCCGGGGCCGGTAGTCGGCGAACATCTCCTCGTCCTCGGCGGCCTTCCGCGGCCGCTCCTGGGGCGGATTCGCGAACGTGGTGGCCGACTCGGCGAGGCGCAGCGTCACCCGGACCAGGGAGGTGACACCCGTGAGCAGGCGGCCGTCGGTGCAGCGGGGCAGGGCGAGGGCGACGGCTCCGAGTGCGACGTGGTCCGCGGACGGTACGGCGGCCTTGGCGGCCTCGTCCGAGCCGGCCCGCTCCAGCGCCTGCCGCCGCCCGTCCAGCGCCAGCGCCGTGACCCGCAGCAGCTCGGCCGCCTGGTCGTCGGTCAGGGCGCGCAGCACGGCCGAGCCCTGCTCGTCGCGGGGGCGCAGCGCATGCCAGAAGGGCAGCGGCGGCACCAGCCGGGTTCCGGCGGCGAACTCGCTGCCGCGCTCGTTCGGCGTCACCCGGCCCAGTTCGCCGTCCGCGGAGGTGTCGTCGGAGGCGAAGAGGCCGACCTGGCGGATCATCTGCGCGGCCACGGGCTCGGCCCCGCCGGGCAGCCGCAGGGCACCGAGCGGCGCCGAGCCGGCCCGGCCGCCGTAGGACGTGGGCATGGAGACCGTGCGCCCGTCGGGCGTACCGGCGGCCCTGCGGGCCTCGGCGCCCTCGCCCTCCACGCGCACCCACCGGCCGAGCACCGTCCCGTCGGTGCCGAACGGGCTGCCCTCCAGACCCGGTTGGAGCGGCAGCACCTCACAGAAACCGGACAGCAGGGACGTCTCCTCCCGGATCCCTGCCCGCAGCAGTGCGGGCAGGGAGGCACGGCCGTGGGTGCCGGTGGCCGGGTCGTACTCGAGCCAGACCGTCTCCAGGCCCTGCCTGCCCTGCCGCCAGTACGTGGTGCCGTCGCCGATGACGGCGCGGCTCGGGGGCAGGACCGTGTCGCCCGCGTGCAGGGTGCGGCCGCCGGTCGCGCGGCCGCCGCCCGGCAGCGGGACGGAGGCGGTGTCCGTCTCGTTGCCGGACCACCAGGACGAGAGCTGCTCACCGCCCAGCTCCACCACCTCGGTGGGGCGGGCCGACCAGTAGCCGTGCTGCTTGCTGCCCTGCCGCCACATCACCAGCAGCTCACCGTCCACGAAGCGGAACCGGGGGCGCTGCCAGCGGTCCAGCTCCTGGGGCAGGCGCAGGTCGTGTTCGAGGAGGATCCCGTCCGGGCCGACCACGACCGCCTTGTGCCGGCGCACCAGGATCAGCGCGGGCCACGCCTCGTGCAGCGTCAGCGTGTTGTCCTCGCCCTTCCTGGTCTCGGCGTCGAGCAGCTCCAGCGCCTCGTCCAGGGCGGCCCAGCCCAGTTCGTCCAGGATCCCGGCCCGCAGGGTGCGGCCGAGCAGCGGCGCCACCTCGTGTCCGGCGACGCGGGCGACGGCGTCGGGACCGGCCTCGGAGGCGACCGTGCGGAAGGGGCGGAGCCGGTCGAGCGCGGCACGGGCGCGGGGCAGGCCCACCGCGCGCGTGAACTCCCCGGCGGCCTCGTCCAGCCACTCGCGCAGCACCACGGAGAGCACGGGATGGGCGGCGACCGTCTTCAGCAGGGCGGAACTGTGGGAGTCGTTGCCCACCGGCTCGACGGCCTGGTGCAGCAGGCGCCGGAACCGCGGGTCGGCCGCGACGGCCACCAGGTCCCGGCGGCCGGCCCGGGTGTCCTTCAGCCAGTCGGCGAGCGGCACGTACACGTTCACGTCGGCGCCGGGCACGGCCAGCGGGACGTCCTCGGCCACGCACAGGTCGAGCAGGTCGAGGTCGGCGCCCGCGTGCCAGCGGCCGGTGAACAGGTCGACCGCCCGCCCGGCGGCGCGCAGCCCCGGAGCCATCCGCTCGACGAGCGCCAGCGTGCCCGGCGAGCGGCGCGACCAGGACCCGCCGTGCTTGCGGAAGAGGGCCCAGCGGCTCAGCCAGTCCGCGGGATCGACCTCGTACTCCTCGGCCGCCGCCTGCTCGGTCAGCAGCTGCTCGGCTCCGCACTCGGCGAGCAGCGCCAGCCAGAACTCGTCGTCCTGGACCTCCCGGCCCAGCCCCGCCGGCATGATCTCCAGCAGACGCGTCCGCACGGCCGGCTGCCGCTCCGCGAGGACCGGCAGGACCGCGCGGTAGGAGTTCCAGAAGGACGCGGGCGCCCGGAGGGCGGCGGGGGAGGCGAGCAGGTCCGCGACCAGGGCGCACTCCTCGGTGTCCCGGTCCAGGCCCGACGCCTTGATCAGCCCGCGCGCGTCCTGCGGCAGCGAGGCGTACGGCGGCATGCCGGCCGCGCAGCGCTCGACCGTCAGCTGCCGGAACTGCGCCCACGCGGCGGCCGGGTCGAGCCGCCGGGCGAGGTCCTTCACGTGTTCCTTGAGGGCCTTGACGGTCAGCGCTCCGGCGAAGGCGAACTCCAGGAAGACCGCCCGCTGCCGCTCCTCGTCCACGGCGAGCGCGTGCACGCGCTCGGCCTCGCGGGCCTTGCCGAAGAAGGCGGCCGCGTACGTGGTGTTCTCGTGCTGCAGGAAGACCCGTGCGGCCTGCTCGTAGAAGGTCGGCAGGAAGTGCGGCACGGCCCGGCCGAGCCGTTCGCCGAGCGCCTCGAAGCCCTCCTTGGCGGTGCCGGGGCGGGACTTGGCCTGCCGGGCGAGCCGCTCGACGTCCTTGACCAGGGCCAGCGCATGGTGCCCGTTGGCCGGGTCGTTCACCAGCGCCCAGGCCGGGAAGCCCAGCGTCTCCTTGCGCACCTGCCCGACCTCGGGCACCTCCGGCTCGCGGGCGAGGCCCAGGAACTCCAGCGCCAGGTCCTCGGCCTCGCCGAGGGTGCCCGGCACCAGGCGGACCACCTGACGGCCGTCCAGGGCGGGGTGCGTGTAGGTGCGGACGGTGAGGCTGTCGGCGTCCTCGCGCGCGGTGCTGCCCGGGGGCAGTACGGCGCCGGCGTCCAGCAGCGTGGCCGCGGTGGTCTCGTCGTACCCGGTGATGACCGTCATGCCGCCTGCTCCTCGTCCTGGATGTCCCGCCCGGCGTACAGCGCCGCCGCCATGCGCATGCCCTCCGACCAGGCGACCGGCCCGACCTGACCGAGCTTCAGTACGCGTCCGGCCGGGTCGGACCACACCAGCGGCCCGGTCTCGGTCTCCTCGTAGCCGTCGTAGTCGCCGACCCAGACGCGGGCCTCGATGCCGCGGCCGTCCTCCAGGACGGAGCACACGGCGTGTCCGCCGCGCACCCGGTAGCCGAGCTGGGTGGCCCTGCCGTGCAGGAAGCGCAGTTCCTTGTACGAGCCGCCCGCGTACTCCGCCACCTGGGTGCCTTCGGTGTCGAGGCCGGCCGGGCGGTGCCAGACCTCGCGGAACAGCTGCTGGGCCCGCTGCTCGACGCCCAGCTCGACGGCGAACTCGCGCAGTTCCTCCAGGTCGTCCAGGAGGACCGGGTGCGGGATGCGGACGAGGTCGGGGGAGATACGGACGGTGTCGCCGTCCAGGTCGACGAGACCCAGGCCGCGCTCGGGGCCGGCGTCCCGCAGGAAGCCGGCGACCTGTCCGTCGTCGCCGGTCACGACGACGTCGCGCAGCGCGGCCTGCCAGGCGGGGTCCGGCCACACCCGGGCGACGACGGCGAACGGCACCGGAAGCGAGCGGACCATCCACCGCTCCACGTCGGCCAGGCACTGCCGCTCGTGCCGCTCCAGCCACTCGGCGAGCTGCCTCAGCCCCACGACCGCCGGATCGTCACCGAGCTTGGCGGGCACGGACTTCAGCCGGCGCCCGGCCGCATTGCGGCACACCACCTTCCCGCCGTCGAGGGCGACCTCGTAGTCACCGGCCGCAACCCACCCCATACATGCCTCCCCGCATGCGCAGTGATCAAGTGACGGGAACTCTAGGGGAGGCCACTGACAACGCCGTCCGCCTCCCGGGAGACACGCACCCCGGCGGAACCGGCCACCGTGGATTGTGTACGAGTCGAGGAGGACTCGGGGACCCCGGATCCGCGCGCGGGCCGGGCGGAGCGCTGCCTCCCAGGTGACCGCGGTCGCCCGGGCCCGGCCCGTCCGACGGCCCGTCACACCCTGTGGGGAAGCTGTGCACCATCTGTCGGGGGCGCGCGCACAGGATGTGCGAAGGCGGGGAGTCGGCCTTCACGAAACCTTCTCCCCGCCTGGCCGGAAGACGCCTTGCTGGCTCAACTCGCAACACAACAAGGTGGGTTGAGCACTTGAGCATCAGGAGTCGCAAGCACACTGCTTGACCCGGGCACCGACCGTCCGGGCGTCGACGGGGGAACTGATGCGGTGTGCGCTCGGCCACCGTCGTCCAGTCGCGCGGGGCCGACTGCCGCACCGATCCGGAACGTGTCCCTCCGCTGTCACTCTCTTGGTGCCTTCGTCCGGTGCCCGAGAGACAGGGACAGGAGGGGGAAAGCCGATGAGCGCGGTGAACGCCGCCAGGCCGACGTATCCCGGCGTCTACGTCGAAGAGCTTCCCAGCAGCACCCGCACCATCTCGACCCTGACCACGTCGGTGACCGCTTTCGTGGGTCACACCCGGCGGGGTCCGCTCAACGAGCCGGTACGCGTCACCAGCTTCGCGGAGTTCGAGCGCCGCTTCGGCGGCCTGAGCGCGCGCAGCGCCGTCGGCTACGCGGTCCACCAGTTCTTCGGCAACGGCGGCACCGTCGCCGTCGTCGTCCGCGTCACCAAGGCCGGCAGCGGCAAGGCCGCCTGCGTCACCCTCAAGTCCACCGAGGGCCACAGCGACAGCCCGGTCCTTCAGGTGCACGCCAAGGAGCCCGGCGTGTGGGGCAACGGCCTGCGCGTGGCCGTCGACCAGGACACGCCCTGCCCCGACGAAACCTTCAACCTGCGTGTCCACGACGCCAGGGGCGAGGCCCGCGAGAGCTTCACCGGCCTGTCCATGGACCCGGCCGGCGGCCGCTACGCACAGACCGTGATCAACGCCGGCTCCCGGCTGATCCGCGTCGAGGTGCTCGGCGAGGGCCGCCCCGACCCGTCCGGCACCGTCTCCAAGCCCTTCGGGCACGAGCTGCCCGGCCTGGCCGTCGACCTCACCGTCAAGATCGGCGACGTGGAGCGCGAGTTCACGCTCTACGACCCCGAATGCGACGGCGAGGCCCCGTGCAACGTGGCCGAACTGGCCCTGCTGCTCGAACGCAAGCTGCGCGCGCTGCCCGACGCCCCGGGCAAGCACGCCTTCGCGGGCGCCGAGGTGACCGCCTTCGGCCGCCGCATCCAGGTGGTCGCGGGCTCCACCGACCCCGAGGACGTCGTCCGCTTCCTCGGCGAGTGCGCCAACGACCTCGGCCTGGAGGCCTCCGTCAACCCGCCCGTCTTCCCGCTGGCCGGCGGCGAGGACGGGGAAGCCCCGGGCCCGCGCGACCTCATCGGCTCGGAGGCCGACAAGACCGGCATCCAGGCGCTGCGCGGCGTGGCCGACGTCAACCTGCTCGTCCTGCCCGAGCTGGCCGCGTACGAGAAGACCGAGGACGCCATCACGGTCGTATCGGCCGCCCAGCGCCTGTGCCAGGAGCGGCGGATCTTCCTGCTCGTCGACGCGCCCGGCACCTGGGTCGGCGTGGACTCCGCCCGGGCCGGCGTCGCCGCCTTCGACGCCGTACGCGGCAACCACGCGGCCCTGTACTTCCCGCACCTGCAGCTCACCGACCCGCTCACCGGGCGGCTGCGCTCCTTCCCGCCCTCCGGCGCGATCGCGGGAGTCATCGCGCGCACCGACTCCGAGCGCGGCGTCTGGAAGGCACCGGCAGGCACCGAGGCGCGGCTCGCGGGCGTCCACTCGCTCACCGTCAACCTGACCGACCGCGAGACCGGACTGCTCAACCCGCTCGGCGTCAACTGCCTGCGCAGCTTCCCGCTGACCGGCCCGACGGTCTGGGGCGCCCGCACCCTGGAGGGCACCGACGCGCTCGACAGCGAGTGGAAGTACGTGCCCGTACGGCGCCTCGCCCTGCATGTCGAGGAGAGCCTCCAGCGCGGCCTGCAGTGGGTGGTGTTCGAACCCAACGACGAGAACCTGTGGCAGCAGATCCGCCTCGCCGCCTCCTCGTACCTGCACACGCTCTTCCGGCAGGGCGCCTTCAAGGGCGGCACCCCGCGCGAGGCCTACTTCGTCAAGTGCGACGGCGACACCACCACCGACGAGGACATCGCGAACGGGATCGTGAACGTCCTGGTCGGCATCGCACCGGTCCGCCCGGCGGAGTTCGTGATCGTCAAAATCCAGCAGACGTCCGGGCAGTTCGAGCTGTAGGCCCACGGGAATCTTGGAGAGCTGAAGGAATCCGATGGCAGAGTTCACCGTCAACGCCCATCGCTTCGACCCCTACAAGAACTTCAAGTTCCTGGTCCTGTGGGACGGTCGTACGGTCGCCGGCATCAGCAAGATCAGTCCGCTGAAGCGCACCACCGAGGTCGTCAAGCACCGCCACGGCGGCGACCCGTCCTCCCCGCGCAAGTCGCCGGGCCGCTCCGAGTTCGAGGGCATCACGCTGGAGCGCGGCGTCACCCACGACCCCGAGTTCGACCGCTGGGCCAACAAGGTCTGGCAGGTCGGCGCGGGCCTCGGCTCCGAGGTGTCCCTCGCCGACTTCCGCAAGGACATCGTCATACAGGTCTTGAACGAGGCCGGCCAGGTCGCCGTCTCGCACAAGCTCTACCGGACCTGGCCCAGCGAGTACCAGGTCCTCGGCGAACTGGACGCCAACGCCAACGCGGTGGCCATCCAGTCGCTGAAGCTCGAGTGCGAGGGCTGGGAGCGGGACTACGAGGTGCCCGAACCCGAGGAGCCCTCCTTCCTCAACCCGGCCTGATCAGAAGCGAGGTGAGGAAGCCGGGGGGAACACATGGCGATCACCGGGGCGGCCGGGCTGCTGGCCACCTGGGAGGCGGGGCTCGCCGAGACGGCCACCGGACGCGCCCTGCTGCTGCACGGCACGGCGCGCCCGGACCTCGACGCCGCGACGCTGCCCGCGGTGCCGGTCGGCGAACGCGAGTCCGACCTGTTCGCCCTGCGCCGCGCCCTGTTCGGGGAGCGGATGCAGGTGCGGCTGGAGTGCCGGGCGTGCGGCGCGGACATGGAGTTCGAGCTGGACGCCGGGGAGTTCGCCCGTTCCCTCGGCGCGCCCGAGGACACGGTCGTACGGCTGACGGAGGGCGGCTGGGACATCATGTTCCGGCTGCCCTCCGCCGCCGACCTGACGACCGCGGCCCGGGCCGCCGACCCGCGCGCCGCGCTGCTCGCCCGCTGCCTGGTCTCGGCGGAGCACGACGGGACGCCCAGGACCGCCGACGCCCTTCCGGCGCCGGTGCAGCGGCGGATCGCCGAGGCCGTCGAGGCCGCCGACCCGGGCGCCGACGTCACGCTCAGCATCGGCTGCCCCGAGTGCGGTGCGGCCGGCCGGGCCGACCTCGACATCGCCTCCTACCTGTGGACCGAACTGGACGCCTGGGCCAGGGACCTGCTCCTCGACGTCCATCTGCTCGCCACCGCCTACGGCTGGAGCGAGCCGGAGATCCTGGCGCTCAGCCCGCTGCGGCGCCGCTACTACCTGGAGCTGTGTGCGGATGTCTGACACCTCCTCCCGGGCGCCCGAGGCGGAGCCCGACTTCCTCGACCGGCTGATCGCCCGGCACGCAGCCCCCGGGCCGGACACCGTCCGGGTACGGCCGCGGCTGCCCGGCCCTTTCGAACGCGTCGAGGCGGTACGGGCCCGCACCCCGGACCCGGACGCCACGGACTCCGTGCCGTGGCTCTCCGCCACGCCCACACCCGCACCGGACCGGGACGTGCCACGACCCGCCGCGCAGCTCCGGCTCCACACGGAACGGGAGCAGACGGTCGTACGCACCCAACGGGCCCCCGCGGAGCAGACATCACGCCCCGCACCGACCGCCCTGCCCGAAGCACCACTGCTGCGCCCCGCCGCGCCCCTGGCGCCCGGGCTGCTGCCGGTGCCCAGGACCGGTCCGCGCACCTCCGGGCGGGGAGGCCCGGAACAGGGCGCGGACCAGGTCGCGGGGGCCCCCCCCCCCCCCCCCCGGGGGGGGGGCGCCCCCCCCCCCCCCCGGGGCGCGGCCCCCCCCCCCCCCCCCCCCCGCCCCCCCCCCCCCCCCCCCGCCCCCCCACCCAACCCCGCCCCCCGGCC
>NZ_JBIAWE010000023.1:0-103624 GCF_042895235.1 Streptomyces sp. NPDC001410 | reverse complement strand
CCGCACCCACCCCCCCGGGTGCGGGCGCCGCTCCCGCCGCCGTCGTGTCCGCGGCACCGAGGCCGAGCGCCGCGGACACGACGGCGGCCCGCGAGGCCGTACGACAAGCCGCGGCACGTCGGCCGGGGAAGGCGCCCGAACAGGTGGTGCAGGTGCAGATCGGCCGCCTGGAGGTGACCGCCGGGCAGTCGCCGTCGAGGAACGGGCCACGGCAGCCGGCGCGGTCGGCACAGCGGCCCGGGGCGGCCCTCAGCCTCGCGGACTACCTGGCACGGGGGCGCGAGTGAGCCGCACGGCAGTGAGCGTGGCGGGAGAGGCAACACGAGAGGAACCGGGGAACTGACGTCATGAGCAACGCACTCGCCCTCGCCCACGTCAGCCAGGCCCTGGCCCTGCTGATCGAGTCCCATCTGCAGCCGGACATCGACATGGCCGTCAAGGTGGAGCCGCGCAAGCCGCCCACCGAGCCGCCGACGGACCCCACCATCTCCGTCTTCCTCTACCAGGTCACCCCCAACACCTCGCAGCGCAACAACGACCTGCCCACCCGCGCGCCCGACGGCAGGCTGGTGCGCCGGGCCGCCGCCGCACTCGACCTGCAGTACCTGATCACCGCGTACGGCGACGAGACCGAGCTGGTCGGGCAGCGGCTCATCGGCTCGGTGGTGCGCACCCTGCACGAGATACCCGTCCTGCCCAAGGACGTCATCGAACTCGCCGGTGAGAAGCCCTACCTGGCGGGCAGCAACCTCGCCGAGGCGGCCCAGCGGGTGCGGTTCACCCAGTCGGTCATGGACATCGACGAGACGTCGAAGCTGTGGGGGATGCTCTACCAGACCCCGTACGCGCTGTCGGTGGTCTACCAGGCCTCCCTCGTCTTCATCGACGGCCGCGAGACCCCGGCACCGGCGAAGCCCGTCGAACGGCCCGAGGTACGGGTGCTGCCGTTCGGAGCACCGGGAGCGCCGGTCCCTCCAGGGGCTGAGCCGCAGCCTGAAGGACCGTCAACAGACGGGCCCGACAAGGACGTCGAGACCCCCGCCGAAGAGCCCGCACCCGGCAAGGCCGCGAAGGCGGCGCCTGCCAAGGCCGTCGCCAGGACCGCGGCCAAGGCACCCGCCCGTACGCGGAAGGCGGCGCAGCCGGCACGGACCGCGAAGCGGACGCCGAAGAGCGCACGGCCCGCCGAGGACCCGGACTCCGGCTCCGCGACGCGGGCGGGCGGCGACGAGGGCGCGGAGAACTGAGACGGCATGGGCGACACGACGGGGGCAGGTGAACACATGGGCACGAACGAGCCGAGCGCGACGCACCCGAGCGACGACGGCACGGCGCTGACCGCCGGGATCCGGCGCGTCCTGGCCCGGGTCGACGCCCACGCGGCGCGCGTCACCGACCAGGGGACCGGCGGGCAGCCGGCCGCGGCCCCCGACACCGGCGTCGTACCGGTGCCCGAGGACACCGCCCCCCTCGACACCCTCGTCACGTGCTTCGGCCTCACCCCCTTCGAGCGCGACCTCGTCCTGCTCACCGCCGCCGACGAACTCGACTCCACGACCGGCGCCCGGTGCGCCGCGGCCGCAGGCGACCCGCAGCGCACGTACCCCACCCTCTCCCTCGCCCTCGCCGCCCTGGACGGGCCGCACTGGAGCGCCCTCACCCCCGTGGCACCGCTGCGGCGTTGGCGCATCGTGGAGCTGGAGGACGAGACCCGGCTGACCGCGTCCCGACTGCGGCTGGACGAACGCATCCTGCACTTCCTGCTGGGCTCGCCCTACCTCGACACCCGGTTGCACGGCCAGCTGCGCCGCAGCCCGGCACCGGACACGCTGCCGCCCTCCTACGACCTTGCCGCGAGCCGGCTCGCGGAAGGCTGGACGGAGGACGTCCGCAGCCCCGGCGCACCGATGCTGGTCGAGGTGACCGGCGGTGACCTGCGCAGCCGGGCCGACATCGCCGCCGCCGCGGCCGCCCGCTGCGGCCTCGGCCTGTACGCGATGAGCGCCGAGGACGTGCCGACCGACCCCGCCGAACGCGACCGGCTGGCCCGGCTGTGGCAGCGCGAGGCGATTCTGCTGCCCGCCGCGCTGCTGGTCGAGGCCGGCGAACTCGACCGCGACCAGCGGGCCGCGACCGAGGCGTTCCTGGCCGGAGCCGCCGTACCCGTCGTCGTGTCCGGCGAGGATCCGCTGAGCGGCGGGCGCCCGCACGGCGTCCGCGTGCCCGTGCCGAAACTCGACGACGAGGAGCAACTGGCACTCTGGTCCCAGGCGTTCGAGGAGGTCACCGACCTCGGCGACACCGAACTCCGCTCCCTGGTCGCGCAGTTCCAGCTGCCCCCGCACGTCGTACGGTCCGCGGCCGCCACCGTGCGTCGGCGACTGCCCCACGAGGACGAGCTGGACCCCGCCGAACTCGCCTGGCGGGCCGGTCTGGACGAGGCCCGTATCGGCATGGACGAACTCGGCCGCCGGATCGAGCCGCAGGCCGGATGGGACGACCTCGTCCTGCACGAACGGCAGACGGCCGTGCTGCGGGAGATCGTCGCGCACGTACGGCAGCGGGCGACCGTCCACCAGGAGTGGGGCTTCGCCGCGACCCTGCGCCGCGGCCTCGGCGTCACCGCGATGTTCGCGGGCGGCTCCGGCACCGGCAAGACGCTCGCCGCCGAGGTCATGGCGCGCGAGCTGGGCCTCGACCTGTTCGTCGTCGACCTCTCCCAGGTGGTCAGCAAGTACATCGGCGAGACCGAGAAGAACCTCCGCCGCGTCTTCGACGCCGCCGAACGCGGCGGCGCACTTCTGCTGTTCGACGAGGCCGACGCCCTCTTCGGCAAGCGCAGCGAGGTCAAGGACAGCCACGACCGGTACGCCAACCTGGAGGTCAGCTACCTGCTCATGCGGATGGAGGCCTACCGGGGCCTCGCCATCCTCACCACCAACATGAAGCAGGCCCTCGACACGGCCTTCCTTCGGCGCATCCGCTTCGTGGTCGACTTCCCCTTCCCGGCCGAGCACGAACGCGCCGAGATCTGGCGCCGGGTGCTGCCACCGCAGGCCCCCGTCAAGGACATCGACCCGGCACTCCTCGCCCGGCTCACGGTCGCCGGCGGCTCCATCCGCAACATCGCCCTGTCCGGGGCGTTCCTCGCCGCCGAGGAGGGCGACCGGCTGCAGATGCGGCACATGCTCGCGGCCGCCCGCACCGAATACCTCAAGCTGGAACGCTCGCTGACCCCGACGGAGGTCCGCGGATGGGTGTGAGCAGACGGCCTTCGGCGATCCGCGTGGAGATCGGCGAACTCGTACTCGACGGCTTCCGCGCGGACCCGGCCCACGTCTCGGCCGCGTTCGAACGCGAACTGACCCGGCTGGTAAGGCTGCGCGGCGTACCCCTTGCCGCGCACGGCGCCCTGACCGTCGACGCCCTGAGCGGCCTCGCGCCCCTGCCCGCCGGGCTGTCCGCACGCCGGCTCGGCCAGGAACTGGCCCGCGCGGTGCACGAGGGACTCAGCGGCCACGGGGAGGTGACACCGTGAGCTCCCAGGCACAGCAGGAGAGCGCGGAGCAGAGCGCCGAACAACGTCGGCGCAAGCGCAAGGAGCGCGCCGCCAAGTCACGTGCCCCCGAGCCGAAGGACATCGTCAGCGGCGCCGGCCAGCCGCTCGACCCCGGCGTCCGCCGCGAGCTGGAGGAGCAGCTCGGCCACGACCTGAGCCGGGTACGCCTGCACACCGGCCGGGACGCCGCACAGCTCACCCAGCTGCTCGGCGCGGACGCCGTGGCCGTCGGCCAGGACATCCTCTTCCGCGAGGGCGCCTTCAAGCCGGGCACCGACGAGGGCCGGCGCCTGCTGGCCCATGAGCTGCTGCACACCGTGCAGAACCCGCATGGCCTCGGGGCGCTGCGGGCCGGACGCGAACCGGGGGCGGTGAGTCTGCCGCAGCAGGCGATCGAGCGGGAGGCGGAGGCGGCCGCGCAGGACCTCGTACGACCGGACCCGGCTCAGTCCGCCCCGGAGGTGCGGGAGGGGCAGGAGACACCCGGTTGGCTGCGGTACGCCACCCTGGACGCGGACCGCAGGCGCACGGAGGCGATCGATCCGGCGACCCTCGTCGACCGGCTCGCCAACTCGGTCGTACGGTCGCTGCGCGGCGACCCCGAGGACCTGTCCAAGCGCACCCGCAAGCAATTGGCCGGACTGCCCGAGGAGTTGCTCGACCAGGTCCTCGACCGGCTGCAGATCCGGCTGCTCGGCTCCGAACAGGACCGGGTGCTGGACCTCGTCGACGAGATCGACGCGTACGACGACTTCGCCGACGACCGGGTGGAGCGCGACGCCCACGACGCCCCCGAGATCGAGCCCGACACGGCCGAGGAGATCCAGGCCGAGCGGGAGAGCGCCCGGCGCGGCGACACGGAGGAGCAGGCCCGGAAGGACAAGCCGGAGACCGCACCCGGTCCGGAGAAGGACCGGACCGACCGCGAGGGCGCGCCCGGAAGCACTCCGCCGAACGGCGGCACCCGCGAGGAGCAGCGGCAGCAGTCGGGCTCCGGGGCGGGCGGCGGCGGAGCCCGGTCGTCCTCCGGATCCGGGCAACGGGAGGCGACGGCGGCCGCACCGGCGGGAGGGGCCACCACCGCACAGGGCGGTCAGGGCGCGCAGGCCGAGGAGAAGACGCAGGCACAGGGAGCCGACCAGGGGCAGAAGAAGGAGGAGGGCGCCAAGGAGACGGGCGACCAGCAGGGCGCCCCCACGGCCGGCGCGGAGGAGTCCGCCGCCCGGAACCGCCCCGGTGCCGCCGAGCAGTTCGTCACCGGCAAGCAGGCAGGCAAGGAGGACAAGCGCGGCCCGGAACAACCGACCGCTTCGCCCACTGTGGGCCGCGACACCGAGCTGCCCGCACTGTCGAGCAGGCTGGACGGCGTACGCAACCAGGATCTCGACGGCCCCGAGGAGTCGGCGGACGAGGACGCGGCCGAGTCTGACAGCACCTCGGAGGTGGAGGTCGGAGGGGGCGAGGCGAGCGCCTGGGACACCAAGCTCCAGCCGGAGGACTTCCTGCCGGAGCAGGACCCCGACCTGTCCGGGGTTCCTACGGCGGACGCGACGCAGGACGCCACGTCCGGCAGCGAGTCGCTCCCCGACTTCCCCGCACCCCCGTTGACCAAGGCCGACCGGGTGCAGGCCGAGCGCGACGCCGAGGACGCCGACGACGCGGCGGCCGAAGCGGAGGCGGAGTCCGAGGACGACACGGCCGAGGAAACGGCTGCCGAGACCTCCGCGTCCCGCGAGACGGAGGGCGGACCGGGTGACACCCTGCTCGCCGATCTCGGTGCGGACCGGACGGTCACGACTCCGTCGGACACCGGTACCGTCTCCAAGGACCCGAAGCGCGGCGACGATCCGAAGGCCGGACCGGTCACGGCACAGACCACGGTGCAGCAGGCGCCCGGCGCGCAGGACGGCGGGAGGTCGGAGGAGAGCGGGGCCGCGAAGGAGACCGCGGCCAAGCAGGAGAAGGGCACTCCGGCCGCGGGGGACGGGGCGGCAGCCGGTCAGGAGAAGAGTTCCCCGCAGGCGGTGGGCGGTACGGCCGCTGCGCCCGCGCCGAAGAGCGAGCAGCAGCAGGGCCCCACGGCCGCGGCCGCCGGAACCGAGCGCACGGACGACGCCAAGTCGCCCTCGGCAGCCCGCGACTCCCACATCACCGGCGGATCCAACGCGGGCCGTCCCGGCAGCTCCACCAGCGGCTCGCGGAGCGGGGCATCGACCGAGGCCGACCACTCTCCGAGCGAGCAGAGCGCGGCCCCGCAGCCCGCTCCTACCCGGACGACCGCCCCAGCCCCGGCGCCCGAGCCGCCCGCGCCCAAGGCAGCCGACGCCGAGCCCGCGCCGACGGAGGAACGGGCACCCAGGACCGTGGTCCCGAAGTCGGCACCCGCTGCCTCCGGCGCCACGAGCGGCGGCGTCGCCAGCAAGCCGGCCGGCAAGGGGAAGGGGAAGAAGGACTCGGGGCCGGCCCCGAACCTCTCCCAGGTCTCGCCCGAGGCCGGGCTGAGCACGGCCGCCCGGTTGAAGCCCCACCAGGCGCTGGAGGCGATGGGCGGGGTCGGCGGCTCGGTCGACCGCAGCGTCGGCGACGAACACAAACAGCTCGCTGCCGCGCCGCCCTCGATGCAGCGTCCCGCGGGCGCGCCGCAGACCCTGGAGGGCAAGCCGAGGACCGACTCACCCGCCCAGTACTCGCAGGACCCGGCGCAGAAGTCGGAGGCACCCGAGCAGGAGAACGCCGAAGTCACGGGCGCGAAGCAGCCCGAAGGCCAGATCGAGGCGGAGAAGGCCGAGGAGCCGGGCGGCTGGCAGACCTTCAAGATGGCGCTCGGCTTCGGCATCGGCTGGCTCGCCGAGAAGCTCGGCTTCAAGGTCGACAAGCAGGAGCTGGCGGCCAAGTTCGCCGGGCTGCCCACGAAGGACGAGGCCCTCAAGCAGGCCCAGGCTGGCAACGCGCCCGGCGTGCAGATGCAGGGTGCCGCGGAGCAGACGGCCGGCGAACAGGGTTCCGCCGTCGACGCGAAGGGCCAGGAGACCGTCGACACGGCACGGGACGACTCCGGCCGCGGGATGGGCGAGGACCAGGTCTACCCCGACGCCCCCCAGGAGCAGCTGAAGGGCAAGGTGCCCGGCGCGGACGGCGCCAAGGCCGCCGCGCCCGGCAAGGCGTCCACCGGCGCCGTACCCCCGGACGCGGCGTCCGCGGTGGCGGAGCACGACCGCGGGCCCGAGTTCCAGGCGGCGTTCAGCCAGGGCCAGAAGGGCATGTCCGACAGCCGTCAGACCAAGGACAAGGACTTCCGCGACTCGCAGCAGAAGCACAAGCAGCAGGTCGACGGCGAGATCGGCAAGAACACGCGGGAACAGACGGGTCAGCGGACGAAGGCCCTCGACGAGGTCACGTCACAGCGCACCGACTGGCGCAAGGAACAGGACCAGGAGCTCCAGAAGCTCGGCAGCAAGAAGACCGAGCGGTCGGAGAAGCTGCGCAAGGACGTCGAGGACCGCGAGAAGAAGACCGACGACGACGTCTCGAAGCAGAAGACCGACAGCGACAAGCAGATCAAGGACAAGGGCGACCAGGCCGAGACGGACGCCAAGAACAAGACGGACGGCGCGGCCAAGGACTCTGGTAACTGGCTCACGAAGGCCTTCGACTGGATCAAAGAGAAGGTCATCGAGATCAAGAACGCGATCGTCCGGATCATCCGGGACGCGCGTGACGCGGTCGTCGGCTTCATCAAGAACTTCAAGGAGACCGTCGAGCGCTGGATCAACGAGGCCCGGAAGTTCATCGTCGACACCGTCAAGAACCTGATCAACGACCTGATCGAGTTCGCCAAGGCGATGGTCCGGGCCGTCATCGAACTGGCCGCCCGCATCAGGAAGTTCATCACCGACCTCATCGCGGCGGCGATCGCGTTCGTCACCAGGCTCGCGGCAGCGCTGAAGCAGATCGTCACGGACCTGCTCAACGCCCTCGCCAAGATGCTCAGCGACATCCTGAACATCCTCAAGAAGATGCTCATGGACGTCATCAAGTCCGTCATCGACGCGGTCAGGACGATCCTCGACTACGCCTCCAAACTCCTGGGTGCGCTGGGCGAGTTCATGATGATCGCGATCGACTTCCTGGACGACCCCGGCGGCTGGCTGAGCGGCGCGAAGAACTCCGCGGTGGACGGCGCGAAGAACCACCTGTTCCACGAGGTCCAGTCCGCCGTCAAGCAGTGGTTCCAGTCGAAGATCGAGGAGATCATCGGCGTACCCAAGGCCATCATCGACAAGCTGATCAAGGGCGGCTTCTCGCTCGAACGGATCGTGAAGGAGACCTGGGACGCCGTGGTGCCCCAGCTCCCGTTCATCATCGGCGAGATCGTGATCACCAAGGTCATCGCGAAGCTGATTCCCGGCGCGGGCTGGGTGATGGCCGTCATCGACGCGATCCGGACGGCGATCGGCGCCCTGGGCGAGATCCTGCGCGCCATGGGCGCGGTCCTGGCCTGGCTGCGTGCGGTCCGCCAGGGAGGCGCGGGCCTCCTGTTCGCCAAGGCGGTCGCGGCGGGCATCGTCGCCCTCCTGGAGCTGGCTTACCAGGCACTGCTGGACGGCATCGGCAAGTACGTCGCGAAGGTGGGCAAGCGTCTGAAGGGTGTGGCGGCGAAGCTCGGCCGCGGCGGCAAGGAAGGCCGGGGCGAGGGCAGGGCTCCGGCCGGCGGAGCCGACGAGCCGGGCGCGCCGCGCCGGGACCGGCCTACGGCGAACCCCCCTGCCGAGCGCCCGACGACGCGTCCCAACGAGGCGAGCGCGGGCCCCGGCAGGCCGAAGGACGCGAGGCCCGTGCCCGAGAACGCGGGTGCCCCGGCCCGGCCGAAGACGAACGAGCCCGGCAGCACGCGGCCGGCCGGCAAGCCGGACACCCGGCCCACACCGTCCCCGCGACCCAAGCCGGAGCCGGCGCCCCGGCCCAAGCCGAAGCCCGAGCCGGACGCGGTGCCGAAGCACGCCGACGACAAGGCACCGGGCAGGCCGAAGGACGCCACACCGGAGAAGCCGAAGGACCCCAAGGAGACACCGAGCACGACCAAGCCCAAGGACCCGGAGGGCAGTACTCCGGGCAGGCCCAAGGAGGAGGCCCCCGGCAAGTCCAAGGGCGACGGAAAGGAGACCCCGCCCAAGGACAAGGACGGCAAGGACGCCCCCGGGAAGCCCCGGCCGAAAGAGGACGGGAACACCTCTGGCAATCCCAAGGCGAAGCCCGGCAAGGACGGTCCGGACAAGCCGAAGCGGAAGCCGGACAAGGACGGCCCGGAGCGACCCCGGTCCAAGCCGGGCGAGAAGGGCCCGGGCAGGTCCAAGCCCCACCACGAGAAGGGCGGACCGGGCAGACCCAAGCCGAGGCGGGAGAAGGACAGGCACAAGAAGGAGGAGAACTCGAAGGAGTCGAAGGAGGAACGTCTCCAGAAGATCGTCGCCAGGATCCGCCGCCTGCTGAAGGACAAGCTAAAGGGCGACGGGATGTGGGAGGTGAACTTCCGGGAACTGCTGGAGGTGCAACGTCTCTGGTACCGCCTGACGGCGCTCGACGCCGCCGGGAACCCGGACGTCACGACGACGGCCAGGCTGAATCCGTCGGCCCCGGTGATCGTCGGAGAGCGGGTCAACAGCAGGATCCAGCTCGACAAGGTCGATGAGGACGGTCTGCCGAAACCCGAACTCCCGGTGTTCCACCAGACGCAGGCCAGTCAGATCACGGCCAAGTTCCTGAGCCGCCATGTCAAGAACACCGGACAGATCGCAAGTCAGGCAGAGCGGGGCAACCATCCGAACGGGTGGCAGTACGTGAGGGACAAGCGACTCTCGAACAACACGGCCTGGGTACGTATGCACTTGCTCCCGGAAGCGCTCGGCGGCATGGCCACCGACAACAATCTCGTGCCCGCCAGGAACGTCATGAACGGCGACTTCAAGACCCAGGTCGAACGACCTGCCTTCGACGCGGTTCCGTCACCCGAGGAGATGGTCTGGTTCTCGTCCAGAGTCCAGTTCCACCCTGCCGGGCCCACCCCGTCTCCGGACGGATACCCGGAAGGTTTCCCCCGGTCGATGGAGTCGAGTTACGGCGGTTATCGGCGCATCGAAGGAGAAGCGCGAGAGAAGCGTAGTTCCTGGCTTCCTCTGCCGGCGAAGCGGACGGTCCGATGGAGCAACATTCCGCTGCCCGGCAAGGACGAGCACAACAAGCTCTTCATCAACCAGGCGGGTGAAGACAGCATTTACGTTGCGGCGGGTGAAATTTCGATCACGGCCGCCAGATATATTGCGGGCAAGGATGCGGACGGAAAGTCGACCGGGCCTCGCCCTGTCTACAGCGGAATCCGGGACATCGGAAAAGCGGTGCTGGCTGCACGGCCGCGGATGCGTCCCGACACGAGGCGAGACCTTTGGCGGTCGATCGTGAACCTCAAGAAGCTGGACGACGCCAAAAGAATCGACTGGACTTCTTTCAGGTGAGGGAGGGGTGAAGAGGATGGCAAACGAGAGTGATTTCGCCGGGCGCAGTGCCCACGCGGTGCGGGAACTGAGCGCGCTTGACTCGATCGAGACGGAGACCCGCCCCCTCGACGAGTCGCTCCTCCTGCCCACGGGGCCGGCCGAGGCGCGTGCGGTGCTTCTGGAGCATGTCGAACCGCTCGCGGCCGATCGGTTGTCGGAGTACTACTTTCCCGTCGAGGAAGTGCACCTCTCCTGGAACTCGGTCGACGGACCTTTTGTCGGCGGCGAGTTCTGCATCACGAACATCGTCACCTGCCTGACCCGCTGGCATCCACCGATGGAGGACGCCGCTCTCACCCCAGAGGAGCGAAGGGTACTGGCGGGCCTGAAGATCATGGACGAGGAGCCCTACGCCGGCACCGGCCGGGCTACCGGGCTGCGTGCGTCCTCGCAGAGCCCGGAGCCCGAACTCTGGTACCACGACGCGACGAGGTCCCGGC
The DNA here is from genome assembly GCF_042895235.1 of Streptomyces sp. NPDC001410. Classification (NCBI taxonomy): domain Bacteria; kingdom Bacillati; phylum Actinomycetota; class Actinomycetes; order Kitasatosporales; family Streptomycetaceae; genus Streptomyces; species Streptomyces sp. NPDC001410. The sequence continues at coordinate 93,074 of NZ_JBIAWE010000023.1, read as the reverse complement.
TTGAGCGCCTGGACCTGACCTACGGAACGTACCTGGACACGGTGCTGGTCACCAAGGGTGCCTTCGGGTGGCAGTACCTCTTCGCCGACATCGACCTGGGGCAGCCCGAATTCGGCGAAGTCGTCGAAAACCTGACGGAAGCATTCGCCCTTTTCTCGAGCGCATTCCCGCAGCGCGCCTATGCGCCTTTGAAAGCCCGCCTGGAGGCGCGCACATGACCCGCTACGCCGAGTCGCCGGGGAGCGGACTCGAACTGACCGAAGCCGAGCGGCGTTTCCTCGGTCTGCTCGACGAACTGAGTGACGCTCCCGGCGTCGACGTCCTCCATGAGGAGAGGGGCCCTGTCGACGAGTACATCGGCGATGCCGACGAGGCGTTCCAGCTGCTCACCGACGAGTTGGGAATCAGCCTGGACGCCTCGCTGCGCCGCGTCTATCTGCGATTCAAGGGGCTGTCCAGCCACTGGGCCGTCGAACGGCCGGACCTGTACCTGACCGGAGAATTCTCCCTCCACCACATCGCCGCGGCCATGCTGATTCCGGGCGTGGAGCCGGCCGTCGACGAACCGTCGGAACAGGAGGAGCGGCTCTGCGCCGAGCTGCGCCCCTTCGACGAACACCTGCGAGGGGGCGGCGGGACCCTGTCGGCCTTGCGCGTCACCGAGGGTTCGACGGTTCCCGAGGTCTGGTACCACCACGCCACGCGCGGGACCTTCCGCATGGACATCGGGTACCCCGAATACCTGGAAGCGCTGCTGGTCACCAAGGGGACCTACGGCTGGCAGTACCTCTTCACCGACGTGCGGTTCGGCGACATCGACTTCCAGGGAGCTGCGGAGAACATCCAGAACATGCTGCAGGTGTTCCCGGAGATCTTTCCCGACCATGACTACTCCGGCCTCAGGGCCCGCCTGGAGGCGCGCGCATGACCCGCTACGCCGACATCCCCAAGCCCATCCGCTCCGGCATAGTCGTACTGGACCCCGCCACCGGGACCCCGCAGCGCATCGTCGTGCTCCAGTTCAACCCCGACACCCTGGAGCGCAGCATCTCGCCGCAGTCCGCCGGCGACGGTGGTGACGCCGGAGGGGGCGGAACCGGAAGCGGGGACCGTAACGAGGCACTCCGGCTCAAGGGTCCCGCCCAGGAGACCTGGAAGTTCACCGCCGAGATCGACGCAACCGATCAGCTGGAGATCGCCGCGCCCGACGGGATCCATCCGCAGCTCGCGACGCTCGAGATGCTCGTGCAGCCGACCACCGCGCAGTTGCGGGCGGCGAGCAAGTTGACGGAGAAGGGGGCCATCGAGATCAGTCCGATCGAGATGCCACTGACTCTGTTCACGTGGGGGAGCAAGCGGGTCATGCCCGTCCGGCTGACCGAACTCTCCGTGAATGAGTCCGCCTTCGACGTCAACCTCAACCCCATCCGGGCCTCGCTCAGCATCGGGATGAAGATCCTGACCGTCAGTGACCTGCCCGCGGGGCATCGCGGTGCCGACCTGTACATGGCGCACCTCGCCCAGAAGGAACGGCTCGCCGCCATGGCCCGCGGTGGCAGCCTCGGCTTGCTCGGGCTCGGCGGTGCCGACCTCGTGACCGGAAGGGGATGAGCACAGCACGCCATGTCCAACACCGAGCCTTATGAGAGTGCCCTGGACTCCATACCGGGGGCGCATCCCTACCCGCGCACCAGCCGGTACCACGATGCGGAGATCGGGGTGTACCGGAGGGATGACGGGACCGAAGTGCGGTACACCAAACGGCGGTTGCTGCCGCCGCTCGACCGGAGTGGTGAGGAGACCGAGGCGCACAGCGTCGGCGCCGGCGACCGGCCCGATCTGCTCGGGCAGCGGTTCTTCGGCGACCCCGGCCAGTGGTGGCGGATCGCCGACGCCAATCCCGTTCTCGATCCGCGGGAGTTGACCGACGAGGCCGGCCGTGTGATCGACATACCTTCGGCCGGCGGGTTCTCGCGCGGAGACCGGCGTGTCTGAACAGCGCGTGGGGCAGGGCCCCGTACACATACAGATCCTCATGGGGGGGCCCACGCTGGCCCGCCCGGTCCCGGCCGAGGTCGCCGAGGCGCTGCTGTCCGCCCAGATCACCGCCACGGCGGGCGAACGCAGCGGCTTCCAGATCGCGTTCGACCTCACCAAGACCGGGATGATCAGCACGCGGCTCCTGCCGGAGGGATTCTTCGACCCGAAGACCCGCGTCATCGTCAACGTCAGCGTGAGCGGTACGCCCGAGGTGCTGTTCGACGGGCTGATCGTGCGTCAGGAGGTCGGCGCCAGCAACATCCCCGGCCACTCCACCCTCACCGTCACCGGCGAGGACCTGACCCTGCTCATGGACCTGGAGGAGCGCACCGCCCGCTACCCCAACCTGCCCCCGTCCGAGCGCGTCCTGGCCATCCTGCGCCGGTACTCGGACTACGGCATCCGGCCGGACGTCTACACCGAGAGGGTGGCCCAGCCCCCGCACCAGGACCTCCGCGTGCACTACCAGACGGGGACCGACCTCCAGTACGTCACCGACCTGGCCCGCGCCAACGGATACACCTTCTATCTGGAGCCCGGTCCCAACCCGGGTCAGTCGTCCGCCCGTTGGGGACCCGAGGTCCGTCTCGGCGCGCGTCAGCACGCCCTCAACGTCAATATGGACGCCAACTCCACGGTGGACCAGCTGACCTTCGCCTACGACGGTACCGCGCGCGAAGAGCCACAGGCCCGCTGGCAGGACCCTGGCACCCGGCACGCCACCCTCCTGCCCCAGCCGCCGATCAGCCCCCTGCGCCCGCCCCTCGGCAGGCGCCCGACGCCGGCCCTCAAGCGCAAGACGCTGTCCGGCACCGCCAAGCAGCAGCGTGAGCAGGCCGAGGCCGAACTGCTCGCCAGGGCCGCGGTCTCCGCCGACGTCGTCTCCGGCTCGGGCTCGCTGGACGTGAACCGGCACGGCTACCTCCTCCAGCCGCGCCGGCTCGTAGGCGTGCGCGGCGCGGGACGGGCGTACGACGGCGACTACTACGTCAAGTCCGTCACCCACAACCTCCGCCCCGGCTCCTTCCAGCAGAACTTCACCCTCTCCCGAGAGGGGCTGGAGGCGCGCAGCGACCGCGTGGAGCCGTGACCGTGCGCGTGACCCGACGCGGCCGCCGCGACAGAAGAGCCCCGAGCGGTCGAAGAGCGCCAACCGACCGAACCGACCGAAGCACTTGAACCACCCACCGACCAGGAGCAGTTCAGTATGGCGGCACCCAACAATCGCTACCTCGGCAAGTTCCGCGGCCGGGTGGTCAGCAACGACGACCCGTTGCGCATCGGCCGGATCACGGCCGAGGTCCCGGACGTCCTCGGCGACGAACCGTCGACCTGGGCGCTGCCCTGCCTGCCGTTCACCGGGCCGGAGTCGGGGCAGTTCGTGGTGCCGCCACCGGGCGCGGGTGTGTGGGTGGAGTTCGAGCAGGGGGACCCCAGCTTCCCGGTATGGACCGGCTGCTGGTACGGCGACGCCGGCGAACTGCCGCCCGACGCGCGCCGCGAACTCCAGGGCAACGCGACGAACAAGCCCGTCGTCGTGCAGACCCCGGGCAACCACAAGATCGTGCTCAACGACACCGCCGGCGCCGAACAGGGGATCCTCCTCCAGGCCCAGGGCGGTGCCTACATCCGCATCACCAAGGAAGCCGTGGTCATCGCCACCGGCGCGGGCGCCGAGGTCGTCCTGCGCGGCCGCGAAGTGACCATCAACGAGGGCCAGTTGACCGTTCTCTCCAAGCGATAGACAACGGGGGAAAGAAGTTGTCCGGAAGTCTGCTGGACGCGAGCGCCGTGATCGGCTGCCCGCACGGCGGCCGTGCCGCGCCCGCCACCACACCCTCCGGCGGCGCACGGATCGCGGGCGCCGCCGTCGCCACGGCCGCCCACACGTACGTCGTCACCGGCTGCTCGCACACGCTCGACGGGGTGCCCTCGCCGTGCGTCTCGGTCCGCTGGAGCGCCGCGGACACCGGCGTGATGGTCGCCGGCGCGTCCGTGCTGCTCGACACCTCCGCCGCCCAGTGCTTCAGCGCGGCCCTCGTCCCGCAGGGACCGCCCGTCGTCCAGGCCGCGCAGCGAAAGGTCACCGTCCGATGACGCCGACGAGCCCACGCACCCGCACCGACATCGCGTTCCCCTTCCACGCCGACCGCCGGGGACGCACCGCGCACGCCCGCCCCGCCGAGCACGTCCACGACCTGATCGAGCAGCTGCTGTTCACCAGCCCCGGCGAGCGGGTGATGCGGCCCGACTTCGGCTGCGGACTGCTCGACCTGGTCTTCGCCCCGAGCAGCCCCGAACTGGTCAGCACCCTCGAACTCTCCGTCCGGGCCGCGCTGCAGCGCTGGCTCGGCGACCTGGTCGAGGTCGTGGCCCTCGACATCGAGAGCGGCGACGACGTCGTACGCGTGCATCTGTCGTACCTCGTACGCGTCACCGGGGCGGTCCGCGAGGACGTCTTCGAGGGGAGGGCGGCATGAGCGCGGGAACCGCCCGGCGGGCCAAGGTACGGGCCGCCCAGCTGGGCGGGGTCGACGCCGTCGAGGTCAGCGACGACGGGCTGTTGCTCACCGTCACCTTCCTCGGCAAGGCCCCGCACGGCCTCGGCCCCGAGAACGTCCGCATCGACGGCGGCCGGCGCATCACCGGCATCACCGCCGTCGACGTCAGTGTCGAGCGCGAAGAGGACCCGGAGCTGGACGACCGGCTCTACGTCACCCTCGACCGGGCCGGCGACACCTCCCGCTACCGGCTGTCGCTGGTGGAGGCCGACCCCTACGGCCGGCCCGGCAGCGAGCCGTACCGCGGCTTCGACCAGCGCTACCACAGCGCGACCTTCGCCTTCCGGCCCGACTGCCCCACCTCCTTCGACTGCACGGACGAGGCCGAGGAGCCCCCGGCCTTCCCGACCGCCCCGGTCATCGACTACACGGCCCGCGACTACGACACCATCCGCAAGCTGCTGCTCGACCGGCTCGCGCTGACCACCCCCGACTGGGTGCAGCGCAACCCCGCCGACCTGGGCACGACCCTGGTGGAACTGCTCGCGTACACCGGCGACCAGATCAGCTACCAGCAGGACGCGGTCGCCACCGAGGCCTACCTGGACACCGCGCGCCGCCGGGTCTCGGTGCGCCGGCACGTCCGGCTCATCGACTACGCGATGCACGACGGCTGCAACGCCCGTGCGTACGTGACCGTCGAGACCGCCGCCGACCACACCCTGGCCCCGGGCACGTTCCGATTCGCCTCCGTCGACGTGCGCACCCTCGACCCGCACGACCGCCCCGAGCCCGGCACCGTCATCGACGAGAACGACCTCGGCGACCTGGACGAGCGCGGCTCGGTGGAGGTCTTCGAACCGGTCGTCGCCGCCGACCCGCTGCGGCTGCGCGTCGCGCACAACGCGATCCGGCTGTGGACCTGGGGCGGCGAGGTGTGCGCCCTGCCCAAGGGGGCCACCGCGGCCACCCTGCGCGACGAGTGGGCGGACCCCGAGACCTGCCGGGAACGCCGACTGGACCTGAAACCGGGCGACGTCCTGGTCCTGGAGGAGGTCAAGGGCCCGCGCACCGGCACCCCCGGCGACGCGGATCCCGCCCACCGCCAGGCCGTACGCCTGACCTCCGTCACCCCGGGCCTGGACCGCATCGAGGACCAGCCCGTCCTGGAGGTCACCTGGGCCGCCGAGGACGCCCTGCGCTTCCCGCTGTGCCTCGCCACCCGCGGCGGGCGCGACTGCCTGCCCGTCGAGGACGTCACCCTCGCCCGCGGCAACGCCGTCCTCGTCGACCACGGCCGCTCCGGCTCGACCGAGACGGTCACCGTGCCGCCGGTACCGGCCGTCGTGGCGCCCTGCGACCCTCCCGTATTCGGCTGCTACGACCGTACGGAGGGCAACGCGCCCGCCCGACTCCTCGGCTCCCTCACGGACAAGGCGGAAAGCGGCCGGGAACTCACCCCGGACGACATCCGCGAGCTGTTCGAGGTCGTGGGGGAGCGGGCCACCGTACGCGCCGGGCTCGGCCTGGAGCGCGCCGGGCAGCGGCATGAGCGCGTCGTGCCCGGCACGGCGTACGCGCAGGCCGCCGCGCTGCGGACGTTGCTCGCGCAGTCCGTCTACCCGGGCATCCGCCCCCGCTTCCGCCCCGTCCTCGGCCGGGCGCCGGTCACCCAGGCCGTGCCGTTCCCCGACCCGGGCACGGTCGCCGCCGGGCAGGCCGAGCGGATCGCCGCCATCCCCGGCCGGGTCCGGCAGCGGCTCGTCGAACTGTGGCGCAGCGCGCGCGACCGGGACGGGCTCGGTGAGGAGGAGATCACCGAACTCGCCCTGATCTACGGCCTGAAGGTGCTGGACCGGCTGGAACTGCGCCGCCACCCGGTCCGCGCCCTGCGCGAACTCCTGCACCGCACCGACGAGTTGCTCGACGCCAAGCTGCGCCGCGTCGAGATCCTCGCCGCCCGGGCCCGCGCCGGCACCGTCCTCGACGGACACATCGCCTGGGAGATCGCACACAGTTGGGGCCCGGCGTACGCGGCCGGACTCCACCCCGAGGAGCCGGTCCTGCGCGGCTCGGCCACCGTCGCGCTCGCCCAGGACCCGCGCCGCGCGCTGCCCGCCGTACGACTCCACGACGGCACGGACACGGTCTGGGAACCGCGCCGCGACCTGCTCGACAGCGCCGCCCGCGACCGGCACTTCGTCGGCGAGCCGGAGGACGACGGGCGCCTCGCCCTGCGCTTCGGCGACGGACGGCACGGCGCCGAGCCGGCGCCCGGAGCACGCCTGGCCGTGCGCTACCGGCTGGGCGGCGGCTTCGCGGGCAACGTCGGCGCGGAGGCCATCAACCACCTCGTCGTCGAGGCGGGCGGCGCGGCACCGGCCGCCACGGTCCGCAACCCGCTGCCCGCCACCGGCGGCACCGAGCCCGAACCGCTGGAGCAGGTACGCCAGTTGGCACCGCTCGATCTGCGCCGCACCCGGCTGCGCGCGGTCACCGCCGAGGACTACGCGGCCCTCGCCTCCGCCCTGCCGGGAGTGCAGCGGGCCGCCGCCGAGATCCGCTGGACCGGCAGTGTCCAGGAGGCGCACGTCGCGATCGATGCGTACGGCAGCGGCACCCCGTCCGACGAGCTGCTCGCCTCGACGGCGCAGGCCTTGGAGGCGTACCGGCGCATCGGGCACGACCTGGTGGTCGGCCCCGCCCGGCCGGTGCCGCTGGACATCGCGCTCACCGTGTGCGCCCTGCCCGGCCACCAGCACGGGCAGATCCTGGCCGAGCTGTACCGCGTGCTGGGCAGCGGCCGGCTGCCCGGCGGACGGCTCGGCTTCTTCCACCCCGACGCGCTGATCTTCGGCGAGCCGGTCCGGCTCAGCCGTCTGGTCGCCGCCGCGGCGGCCGTCCCCGGGGTGGAGAGCGTCGAGGTCACCCGGATGCGGCGGCTGTTCGAACCTGACCGAGGAGAGAGGGAGGACGGCGTGCTGCGGCTCGGCCCGCTGGAGATCGCCACCTGCGACAACGACCCGGACCGGCCCGAACAGGGCCGGCTGGCGATATCCCTGGGAGGCTCCCGATGAGCCAGGCCTGCTCCTGCGGCGGCGCGTGCGGCGGCCACGACGAGCGCCTCGCCCCCGCCCCGCCGCACAACCCGCCCGGCCGCACCGCGCTCGACTACCGGGTCGGCGAGTACGGCTCCTTCCTCGCCGCCCTTCTCGACCGGCTGGCCTCGCCCGCCTACCCGGCCCTGGCCGATCTGACCGTCCGCACCCCGGACGATCCGGCCGTCGGCCTGCTCGACGCCACCGCCGTCCTCGGCGACCTGCTCACCTTCCACTCCGAGCGGATCGCCGACGAGGCCTACATCCGAACCGCCAACGAGCACCGCTCCCTGGTGCTGCTCGGACGGCTCGTCGGGCACCGGCCGCGCCCCGGAGTCGCGGCCTCCACGCATCTGGCGTACACCCTCGAACGCGACCCGCGCGCCGAGGCCCTGCCCGTGCTCGTCCCGCGCGGGGCGCGCAGCCACAGCGTGCCCGCCTCCGCCGACGAGCAGTCGCTGACCTTCGAGACCGCGCGGGACCTGACCGCCCGCTGGGACTGGAACGAGCTGAAGGTACGGCGCCGCCGCCCCTCCCTCGTCACACCCGAGGACCTCGACCGCCGCTCCGAACTGTTCGTGGAGGGCACCGCGAACTCCCTCCAGACCGGCGACCAGCTGCTCTTCGTCTTCGGTGAACAGGCGGGTGGCCAGCGGAAGCTGCTGCCCGTCGCCGGCGTCCGGATCGACCGCGACGACGAGATCACCGCGATCTCGCTGCCCAAATCGGCCCCGCCCACGCTCAAGGAGCTGGTGGACGAGGTCCGGCGCTGGACCGCCGCGCCGGCCGCCCCCGGCGAACCGGGCGACGAGCCGCCGACCCCCGAGGTCCCCAACCCGCGCCCGGTCAGCCGCCTGATCGAGGACTTCGACGACCAGGTCCTCGCCCCGCTGCGCACGGACCTGGACGGCGTCAGGACCCCGGAGCGCCTCGCCGCCCGCCTCGGCGAGCCCGTCGCCCGCCTGCGCGAGGCCGAGGTCCTGGCCGAGCCGTACGAGGACGTGGCGGCGTGGTTCGAGCAGCTGGAGGCGGTGCTTGCGGAACTGGCCGAGCGCGCACTGGAGTTGGCGCCCGCACAGCCGACACGGCCGACACAGCTCGCGCAGCCGACGGAGGCCGCCGCCGAGAAGGCCACGCTCCCGGACCCCCGCCAGGCCGCCCTCCAGGCCCTGAGTACCGTCCTCCCGGCCCTGCGAACCGCCGTCCCCGCCCCCGGGCAGGGGGCCCGCAGCCGCCGCCCCGGCTCCGACACCGCCCGTCTCCTCTCCGCGCTCAACCCGGGCCTCGGCAGCCTCTACCCGGCTTGGCGCACGGCTGCCGCACCCGGCACCGTGCAGCTCCTGCGCGACCTGCTCGCGATGCGTGTCACGGCGGCCCCCTTCGGTGCCACCGCCCCGCTCAAGCCCGTCCAGGACGAGCGCGGCCGGGTCATCCGCACCGCCGACTGGCCGCTGACCGGCGCGGTGCTGGCGAGCATGCGCGTGGTGTACGACCCCGCGGGCAAGGCCCCGGTCCGGGCGGAGTTCCAGTACGTCGAGGGCAGCAGCAGCGACCAGCGCGCGGAGAACCTGCCCGTCGCCCAGCCGGTCACGTTCATCCTGGGCCCGGGCCAGGTCGAGCTGTCGACCCGCTCCCCCCAGGACCGCGAGCTGAGCTGGCTCAGCCGCCGTCCGGCCACCGCCGAGGAACCCGGCGTCACCGCCCGCCTCCACTCCGGCCTGCCCGAACGCAGGCTGTTCGTGTCCCGCCCGGACGGCGACGGCCAGGTGCACATCGGCATCCACAACGGCACGGCCCAGGAGATCTCCCTGCGGCCGGGCGAGACCAAGCAGATCACCCACGGCGAGTACGAGGTGAGCCTCAGGTACACGGTGGGCAGCACCGAGCCCAACGTCGAGATCGTCATCGCCGGCAAGCCGGAGCCCCTCAACCGCCGGGTCCTGCAACTGGACAGCGTGCACGACAACATCACCGTCGGCAGCTGGGTGGCGATCCAGCGGCCCACGAAGGGCACGACCGTACCCGGCGACGCCAAGTACGCCTTCGTCACCACCCAGGTCGTGGCGGCACGTACGGCGGCGTACTCCAACTACGGCATCACCGGCCGCGGCACCGAACTCACCCTCGCGGAACCCTGGCTGGACGAGTCCGACGTCCTGCTCTCCCACATCCGCGACACCACCGTGCACGCGGCGGGCGAGCCGCTGCGCCCGGCCGACGAGCCGCTCGGCGAGGACGTGCACGGCAACGAGATCGAACTCGACGAGCTGTACGACGGGTTGCGCCCCGGCCGCACGCTCATCGTGAGCGGCGAGCGCACCGACGTCCCGGGCACGACCGGCGTCACCGCCACCGAGGTGGTCACGATCGCCGCCGCCGACCCGGCCGTCGACCCGCGACTCCCCGGCGACCACGTCCACACCCGGCTCACGCTCACCACCGACCTGGTCCACCGCTACCACCGGGCGAGCGTCCGCGTCCTCGGCAACGTCGTCGAGGCCACCCATGGCGAGAGCCGCGAGGAGGCCATCGGCAGCGGGGACTCCGACCGCGTCAACCAGACCTTCGCCCTCTGGCAGTCCCCGCTGACCTGGCTCGCCGCCGACAACCCCCTCGGCGCCACGCCCGTCCTGGACATCCGCGTGGACGGTGTGCTCTGGCACGAGGTCGACAGCCTCGCCGGGCGCGGCCCCACCGAGCGGGTGTACATCACCGGCACCGCCTCCGACGGCCGTACGACCGTGACCTTCGGCGACGGAGTCCACGGCGCCCGCCTGCCCAGCGGCCACGAGAACGTCCGCGCCCGCTACCGCTTCGGCACCGGCAAGGCCGCCAACGTGCCGGCCGACCGGATCACCCAGCCGCTCACCCGTCCCCTCGGCGTCACCGCGGTCACCAACCCGCGCCCGGCGACCGGCGGCGCCGACGCGGACGGGCCCGGACTCACCCGCCGTACGATCCCGCTCGCGGTCTCCGCCCTGGACCGGCTGGTCTCCGAGGCCGACTACGAGGACTTCGCCCGCTCCCGCGCCGGAATCGGCCGGGCGGCGGCCCGCGAACTCTTCGACGGACGGCGGCGCGTGCTGCACGTGACGGTCGCCGGAACCGACGACGTCCCGCTCGGCGAGGACAACCTGCGGCCCCTGCGCGGGGCACTGACCGAGTACGGCGACCCGAACCTGCCGGTCCGGGTGGACGTGCGCGAACTCGTCCTGCTGCTGATCGCCGCCAGGGCGAAGCTCGCCCCGGACCACGCCTGGGAGTACGTCGAGCCCAGGCTGCGCCAGGCACTGCTGCTCCGACTCGGCTACGAGGGAAGGGAGCTGGGCCGTCCGGCCCGCCTCTCCGAGGTCCTCGCCGCCGCGCACTCCGTGCCCGGAGTCGACTACGTGGACGTGGACGTCTTCACCGGCGTGCCCGCCTCCGCCACCCCGGAACAGCTCACCGCACTGCTCGCGAGCCCCGGCACACCGAGGGTGTCCGTCCCCGCGCACCCGGCGTCGTACGAGGAACGGACCCACACGGTCCGCGACACGCACGGCGAGACCCTGTCGTCCGTCTGCGCCAGCCACGGCATCTCGCTCGCCGAACTCCTGCGCCTCAACCCCGACATCACCGACACCCGGCGCCTGGACGAGGGCCGGACGGTGTTCGTCTTCCGCGGCATCCGGCCGGCCCAGCTCACCATGCTGTCGGCACGGGCCGCGGACACCCTGATTCTGACGGAGGTCAAGTGATGTCCGCGAAGCCGACGGATGTCGAGTTGGAGGCCCTGGCCCCGGTGCTGCCCCGGGAACCCGACGGGCTCGCCGAGCTGCTGCCCCGCTGGCACCGGCTGCGCGACGCCGAGGAGGGCGAGCCGCTGCGGGCCCTGCTCGCGGTGATCGCCGAGCAGCTCGACCGGGTCCGTGACGGCGTCCAGCGGGGCTACGCGGACCTGTTCGTGGAGACCGCGGCGCCCTGGGTGCTGCCGTACCTCGGCGACCTGGTCGGCTACCGCACCCTGCCGGGCTACGAGCGGGTCCTCACCACCGGCCTGCACACCGGCGGCCGGGACGCGCTCGCCGAGGCCGTCGCCCCGCGCCGCGACGTGGCGGCCACGGTCGCCAACCGGCGCCGCAAGGGCACCCTCCACCTCCTGGAGGAGCTGTCCGAGCAGGTCGCCGACTGGCCGGCCCGCGCCGTCGAACTGTCCCGGCTGGTGGCCCACACCCAGCCGGTCAAGCTGTACGGCACCGGCCGGCGCGGGGACCGTGGACGCCTGCTCGACCTGCGGGACGGCAGCGCGCTCGCCCTGGCCGGCGGTCCCTTCGAGCAGACGGCCCGGACGGTCGACGTGCGGCGCGCCAACTCCGCCAAGAGGCAGGGCGGTCGGACTCCCGCCGGAGTCGGGCTCTTCGTCTGGCGGCTGAAGCCGTACTCCCTGACCTCGTCCCCGGCCTACTGCATCGACCGCGCCCGCAACCTGTACACCTTCTCCATCCTGGGCAACGACACCCCCCTGGTGACCAAGCCGGTCCCGGAGCCCTCGCCCGCGCACATCGCCGCCGTCGACAACGTCCCGGCGTTCATCACCCGCCGCCTGCTGCACGACCGGCTCGCCGACTACTACGGCCCCGGCAAGAGCCTCGTCATCCGGCGCGACGGCGAGGACCGGCCCGTACCACCCGCCGACATCGTCGTCGCCGACCTGTCCGACTGGCGCTACCGCCCGGGGCGTGGACAGGTCGCCGTCGACCCGGAGCTGGGCCGCATCGCCTTCGGCTCCCGCTCCGCGCCCCGGCAGGGCGTGTGGGTCGACTACCACTACGCGTCCGGCGCCGACATGGGCGGCGGCGAGTACGAGCGCCCCGACCGCGAGCCGCGACCTGACGCCGACTTCTACCGGGTCGGCCCCGGCCAGCCGTACCAGCGCATCATGGACGCCTACCGGGCCTGGCAGGACGAGGGCAGCCCGGAGCGCACCGGCGTCATCGAGATCACCCACAGCGGCGCCTACCAGGAGCAGCTGGACTTCGACCTCGACCCCGGCGACCGCCTCGAACTGCGGGCCGCCGAGGGCACCAGGCCGGTGATCCGGCTGCTGGACTGGTACAGCAACCGCCCCGACGCCCTCAACATCCGTGCGGTGCAGGACGACTGCGCCCCGCACGAGCGGCCGCGGGTCGTCCTCGACGGACTTCTCGTCGCGGGCCGCGGCATCAACGTCACCGGCCCGATGGGCGCCGTCGTCGTCCGGCACTCCACCCTGGTACCCGGCTGGTCGCTGGAGCCCGAGTGCGAGCCGCACTCGCCCGACGAACCCAGCATCGTCCTGGAACGCACCACGGCCTGCCTCCAGATCGAGCACAGCATCCTCGGCACCATCGAGGTCATCGGCGACGAGGTCTCGGAGGACCCCCTCGACATCCATCTGCGCGACAGCGTCCTGGACGCCACCGGCCCCGACCGCGAGGCCCTCTCCGCCCCGGACTGCCGCCACGCCCACGCCGTCCTGCACCTGCACCGCACGACCGTCATCGGCGAGGTGCACACGCACGCGGTGGAGATCGCCGAGAACTCGGTCTTCACCGGCAGGCTCCACGTGGCCCGGCGCGGCATCGGCTGCCTGCGGTACTCCTATGTCCCGCCCGGCTCGCGCACCCCGCGCCGCCACCGCTGCCAGCCCGACCTCGTCGGTCCCGAACAGGCGGGGCGCGTACGGCCGTTGTTCGCCTCCGAGCGCTACGGGACGCCCTGGTACGGCCAGTTGGCGGACCGGTGCGCCGAGGAGATCCGGCGCGGCGCGGACGACGGCGCCGAACTCGGCGCCTTCCACGACCTGTACCGGCCCCAGCGGGAGGACGGCCTCAGGGCGCGGCTCGCGGAGTACACGCCCGCGGGCGCGGACACCGGGATCTTCTTCGTGACGTGAGCAGTGCCGCCGTACGACCCACCCGCAGATTTCCGAACCAGGGGGACCCCCTTCATGCACGCTGATCTCTCCCGCTCCACCTTCCGCCCGGAGCGGCACTACTCCGCGGTCGTCGCCCAGCAGGGCCGCGTCCAGCTGGACGCCGACCTCAACGAGCAGGCCGCCATCCAGCTCCACCAGGCCCGCACGCTCGCCGCCGACCTGATCGGCCGGCACGGGGGACCCGGCGGACCCGGCCGGGTCACCGGCTTCCGCATCGAGTACGTGGGCGGCAAGCTCGACATCGACACCCTGCGCATCCACGGCGGCCGCTACTACGTCGACGGCATCCTGTGCGACGCCGACCGCCCGGCGCCCGGCGTCCCCGTACCGGACGAGGACGACAAGGAGCAGCCGGCGCCCGAGACCGACGCCTACTGGGACTACTGGAACCAGCCCGACGGCTTCCGCGACCCGGAGAACCCCGCCGACAAGCTGCCCTCGCCCGCCCAGTCGCCCTTCGTCGTCTACCTGAAGGTGTGGGAGCGGGCCGTCTCCGCGGCCGAGGACCCGGCGCTGCGCGAGGTCGCCCTCGGCGCCGCGCTGCCCGACACCGCCGTCCGCGCCAAGGTGGTCTGGCAGGTGCTGCCGCTGTCCCTGTCCGCGCTCGACATCGAGGGGAGCGAACCGTCCGCGCAGGCCGTGCGTGACGCGTTCGAGAAGTGGGCGAAGGCCCAGGCGGAGCCCTCCGCCCGGCTCGCCGCCCGCAGCGAGCGGCCCGAGCACGCCGACGAGGACCCCTGCCTGGTCCGGCCCGACGCCCGCTACCGCGGTCCGGAGAACCAGCTGTACCGGGTGGAGATCCACGCGGGCGGCGAGGCGAAGGACGCCACCTTCAAGTGGTCCCGGGAGAACGGCTCCGTGGTCTTCCCGGTGGACGAACTGGACGGCACCTGGGTGCAGTTGGCGACCCTCGGCCTCGACGGCAAGCTCGACCTGGACGTCGGCGACCACGTCGAGTTCACCGACACGGCCTGCGCCTCCCGCCTCGAACCCCGGCCCCTGCTGCGGGTCGAGGAACTGGACCTCCCCGGCCGCCGCGTCCGCCTCTCCGCCGAGCCGGACCCGCATGTCGGACGCCTCCCGCACCTGCACCCGTTCCTGCGCCGCTGGGACCACCACGAGGGTCCGAAGCAGAAGGGCCGTACGACGGCGCTGAAGGGCGGTGCCGTCCCCGTCGTCGAGGGGCAGTGGCTGCCCCTGGAGGACGGTGTCGAGGTGTACTTCGCCAAGGGCGGCGGCTACCGCACCGGCGACCACTGGCTGATCCCCGCCCGCACCGCCACCGGCAGCGTCGAGTGGCCGGCCGACGCGGCGCGCCGCCCCCTGCTCCGGACCCCGGCCGGGATCGCCCGGCACTTCGCGCCGCTGGCTCTGGTGCAGGGCGAAGGCAGCACCGTCGACCTGCGGTTCGCCTTCGGCCCGCTCGGCACGGACATCCCTGCGGCCGACCGGGCGGCCCTGGACGCCGAGGCCCTGGCCGCGCGCGAGGAGCAGGCCGCCGAGGCCGACGCCTCCGGCGGCCGCTCGCAGACCACAGCGGCGGCCGAGGCCGCCGTGGAAGGAGACGACTGATGGCTGAGCCGATGACCGGGTCGAAGCTGCTGCAGGTGCTGCGCGCCGAGGGCCTGACCGTCCACGAGGTGCGCGACTGGCGCCACCACAACCGCAACACCAAGGGCCCCTGGGGCCCGGTGAACGGCGTGATGATCCACCACACCGTCACCTCGGGCACCGAGAACTCCGTGAACATCTGCTACAACGGCTACTCCGGCCTGCCCGGCCCGCTGTGCCACGGCGTGATCGACAAGCAGGGTCATGTCCACCTCGTCGGCAACGGCCGCGCCAACCACGCGGGCCTCGGCGACAGCGACGTGCTGCGCGCGGTGGTCAACGAGACCAGGCTGCCGCACGACAACCAGGCCGACGTCGACGGCAACCGGCACTTCTACGGCTTCGAGTGCATCAACCTCGGTGACGGCAGGGACCCTTGGCCCGAGGCGCAGAAGGAGGCCATCGAGAAGGTCTCCGTCGCCATCTGCCGGCACCACGGCTGGTCCGAGCGCTCCGTCATCGGGCACAAGGAGTGGCAGCCGGGCAAGCAGGATCCGCGCGGCTTCACGATGGACGGGATGCGCAAGCGGATAGCCGACCGGCTGGCCGGAAAGGGCGGCGGCACGGACCCGGACCCCAAGCCCGCGCCCAAGCCGAAGTACGCGCCGTTCCCGGGCAGCGGCTTCTTCCACATCGGGCAGAAGTCGCCCGTCATCACGGCCATGGGCCGCCGGCTGGTCGCCGAGGGCTGCGGGCACTACGAGGAGGGGCCGAGCCCCGAGTGGACCGAGGCCGACCGCCGGTCCTACGCCGCCTGGCAGCACAAGCTCGGCTTCAAGGGCAAGGACGCGGACGGTATCCCCGGCAAGGCCAGCTGGGACCGGCTGAAGGTGCCGTCGGACGGCTGAGCCAGCCAAAGGGCGTCAGCGCCGCTCGGCGCCCTTCTCCTGCTTCTCCTGCTTCTCCTTGTGCAGCTTCTTGATCCGCACCGTTTCCTTGCGGACTTCGGCCTGGGTGGCGCGCTCCTTCTCCAGCCACTCGGGCCGCTCTTCCTTGAGCGCCTCGATCTGCTCGGTGGTCAGCGCCTCGGTGATCCCGCCGCGGGCGAGCCCCGCGATGGACACGCCGAGCTTCGCGGCGACCACCGGGCGCGGGTGCGGGCCGTTCTCTCGCAGCACGCGCAGCCACTCCGGCGGATTGGCCTGCAACTCGTTCAGCTCGGCGCGCGAGACCACACCCTCCTGGAACTCGGCGGGGGTGGCGGGGAGGTACACACCCAGCTTCTTCGCCGCGGTCGCGGGCTTCATCGTCTGGGTGCTCTGCTGCGAACTCATGAGGTCAAGGGTATCGGCCGCGTGCCGGACGGCCGACCACGGCCGGTAACCTGGCCTGGTGACAGGCTCGGAGGAAACACCGTCGTTCCGGCTCGCGTACGTTCCCGGAGCGACGCCCGCCAAGTGGGTGCGGATCTGGAACGAGCGCCGGCCCGACGTCCCGCTCACCCTCGTCCAGGTGCCCAGCACCGAGGCGGCGGACGTGCTGCGGGCGGGCGACGCGGACGCGGGCCTCGTACGGCTGCCGGTCGACCGTACGTTCTTCAGCGCGATCCCCCTCTACACCGAGACCACGGTGGTCGTCGTCCCCAAGGACCACCTGATCACGGCGGCGGACGAGGTGACCCTGGCCGACCTCGCCGACGAGGTGCTCTTCCACCCCCTGGACGACGTCTTCGACTGGGACAGCCCGCCCGGCGAACCCGCCTTCGAGCGCCCGGCGACGACGGAGGACGCCATCGAGCTGGTGGCGGCGGGAGTGGGCCTCCTGATCGTCCCGCAGTCCCTGGCCCGCCTCCACCACCGCAGGGACGTCACCTACCGCCCGGTCGTCGACGCACCCCAGTCGAGCGTCGCCCTGTCCTGGCCGGAGGAGGCCACCACCGACCTGGTGGAGGACTTCATCGGCATCGTCCGCGGCCGGACCGTCAACAGCACGCGCGGCCGTACGACGGCGAAGGCCGAGGCGGATCAGAAGCGGAAACGCCCGGAGCAGGCCGGCACCCGGCAGAAGCCGGCGGCCGCGAAGTCGACGGGCGGCAAGCCCGCGAGCCGCAGCGCACGGGGCCGCACGGGCTCCGGGGGAGCCAAGCCGGCCAAGCGCGGCAAGCCGCGCCGCAGGTCTTGACCCTTCAGGATCCGCTCCGGACCGGCTCCTCCGTCCCGCCGGCGGTCTCCGGCTCGGGATGCACATGCCGCTCCCGCAGGTCCGCCATCGCCAGTACCAGCGCGATCATGATGATCCCCACGGCGGTGAGCAGCCCGAGCTGAATCGCCGTGACGGAGCGCCCGTGGTTGGCCAGGTGCGCGAAGTACACCGCGCCGACCACGGCGATCCCGGCGGCCGAGCCGACGCGCTGGCCCGTCTGCAGCACCCCGCCGGCCGCACCGGCACGGTGCACGGGGACGCGGGTCAGGGTGAGGGTGGTGTTCGGGGAGACCGCCAGGCCGGAGCTGATCCCGCCGATGAACAGCGGCAGTGCCGAGGCCCATCCCACGGCCTGCCCGGGCACCAGCTGCACCGCCACGACCACCCCGAGCAGCCCCGCCGCCACCCCGCTCAGACCGATGACGACGAGCTTGCGGCCGTGGCGCACCACCAGCCGCCCGCCGATGGCGGCGCCGACCGCTGAGGCGACCGCGAAGGGCAGGACCGTGAGCCCCGCCGTCAGCGCGCTGTATCCGACCGTGTCCTGCAGGTACAGCGTGTAGACGAAGAAGACCGTGGTGAAGCCCGCGAAGTAGATCAGGCTGATCAGCGCGCCGAGCGTGAAGGACCGCAGGGAGAACAGGTTCAGGTCGAGCAGGGGCGCCCGCCCGCGCCGTCCCTCGCGCCGCTCCCATGCCCAGAACGCGGCCAGCAGCAGCGCGGCCACCGGCATCAGCGCCCACTTCAGCCGCCCGGTCCACTGCTGCTCCTGCACCAGGGGCAGCATGAGCGCGAGCACGCCCGAGCCGAGGAGCAGCACCCCGCACAGATCGAACTCCTCCCGCTTGTCCGACAGGGCGGGGTATCGGGGCAGCAGCCGCAGTCCCGCGGCGAACGCGGCGACCCCGATCGGCAGGTTGACGAAGAACACCCAGCGCCAGCCGTCGTCGGTGCCGACCGCGTTGATCAGCAGACCGCCCGCCAGCGGGCCCACCGCCGTCGAGACCCCGATGACACTGCCGAGCCGACCGAAGGCCTTGCCCCGCTCGGCGCCCTGGAACATCTGCTGGATCAGCCCCGAGGTCTGCGGTGCGACCATGCCCGCCGCCGTGCCCTGGATCAGCCGGAACAGCACCAGCCAGGAGGCACTGGGCGCGAGCCCGCAGGCAGCCGAGGCCAGCGTGAACACGGCGAGCCCGAACAGGAAGGCCTGGCGCCGCCCGCGCATGTCGCCCAGCCGGCCCGCCGGGACGAGCGCGAGCCCGAAGGTGAGGGCGTACCCGGACACCACCCAGGACTGGGCGGCCTCCGAGGCGCCGAGCCCGTGCTCCATCGAGGGCAGCGCCACGTTCACGATCGAGGTGTCGAGCAGCGAGATGAAGCCCGCCGTCAGACAGACCCCGAGCGCCTTCCACCGCCGGTCGTCGGGGGCGGGCCGGGCCTGGACTGTGGTCATGGGGTCACGCTAAGCAGCCACCCCGCCCAACGCACGGAAGGAGCACTTCCGCGCGCGTCGGAGGCGTCACGGCGTGTACGACGCCTTCCGCGCCGTACGCACGACCGCCTCCCCCTCCTCCTGCCCGAGCAGCCCCGCCGCCACCCACTCCGCCACGACGTCCTGTACGCGCGTGACCAGCGCGCCCTTGTTCCGGAAGGGCGCCCTCGCCCAGATCTCGTCCAGCAGGGTGGTCCCGTCGGACCGGGCGGGGTTCGCCACGCCGGCGTCGAGGCCGCCGAGGACCACACGCGGTTCGGACCGCCGGAAGTACGCGTGGGTCGGGTCCTCGGTCCCTTCGAGGAACGGGGCGAACTCGATGCCGTCCTGGGTGTAGTGCAGCGGAGAACCGGAGACGGGAGTCAGGGAGGGCAGCAGGTCGCCGGAGAGCGCCGCGTTCCGGTACAGGCCCAACTTCAGGTACTCCGTCGCGGAGTTGCGGGCCACCAGGTTGACCGGGCCGTAGAACAGGGCCTGCAAGGACGGGTCGTCCAGGGCCTTCTCCACCCGCAGCCGGAACGGCATGTCCACCCGTACCGTGTCGCCGGGCCGCCAGGTCCGCGAGACGGTGAAGTAGCTGCCGGGCGTCGGAGTGCCCTCCACCACACGCCCGTTGACCGTCACCCGGAACCCGGCGGTCGCCCACCCGGGCACCCGCAGCCGCAGCGCGAACGAGGCACGGCCGCTGCCGCCGACGGTGAGGGTGCTGCCCTGCTCGCGCGGGTAGGCGGTGGTCTGGGTGACCGTGACGCCCTTCTCGGCCCAGGTCAGGGTGGACGGGCTGTACAGGTTGACGTACAGGGCGCTGGCGTCGGGCGCCGCGAAGTACACCGAGTCCTGGTACTTGGTGGCGCTCTCCATGCCGGTGCCCTCGCAGCAGGTCGTGCCCTGCTTCGGCGTGTAGTCCCGGACATGACCCGGCGTCAGCCCGATGAAGTACGTGACGAGCGGCTTCTCCGCGTCGGCCTTGTCCTGCTTGCTGCCGAGCACCTGGTTGTACAACGCCCGCTCGTAGTAGTCCATGTAGGCCGGATCCTGCTCGTGGAAGAACAGCGACCGGCTCAGCTTCAGCAGGTTGTACGCACAGCACGTCTCCGCCGTCGTCGCACCGATCGTCCCCGCGACGACGTCCCGCGCCTTCCAGAACTCGCCGGTGCTGGTGCCGCCGATGCCGTACATGCGATGGGGTACGACCATCCGCCAGAAGTTCTTCGCGGCGGTGAGGTAACGCTGCTCGCCCGTCGCGTCGTACAGCCGGACCAGACCCGTGAAGATCGGTATGTGCTGGTTGGCGTGGAACCCGTCGAGGACGTCGGTGTCCGCCGCGCACGCGTCGATCAGCCGGTCCAGGTCGAACAGGCGGGCCAGCGCGAGGTGTTCGGCCCTGCCGGTGCGCTCGTGCAGGTCGCAGATCGCCTCGACGATCCCGCCGTACTCGCCGCTGGAGAAGATCCCCCACATGCGCTGCAGGGTGGCCGCGGGCAGCCGGGACAGCCGGGAGTACATCCAGTCGCCCATGCCCGAGGCGAGGTCCAGTGCCCGTTCGTCGCCGGTGGCCAGGTGGGCGTCCAGCAGGCCCCGGAGGATCTTGTGCGCGGTGTAGTACGGCGCCCACACCTTCGTGTAGTCGCTGCCGGTCATCGACTCCAGCAGGATGAACTGCGTCTCCGGGTAGGCCGCGAGGAAGCCGGGATGGCTGGGGCCGCCCCAGGTGCGGCGCAGGGTGGCGTCCAGGCCACGCCCGGAGGAGTCCGCGAAGTGCGCCCCGGAGGTCTCGTCGAAGCGGTAGGACACCAGGTCGCCGGGCCCGGCGGGGGTCTCGGCCGCGCGTGCGCCCTGGAGTTCGCCGATCTCGGCGGCGCTGAGCGCGCGCGACCAGATCGCGAACTCCTCGACGGCGCCCGCGAACACGGGGTCGGCAACGTAGTGCGAGCGGCCCAGCCAGTGGTCGGTGAGGTCGCCCAGGGCCGCCGGGGTGAGCGTCATGGCGGTGTTCCTGGCGACGGCCGTGCCGTTGACGTAGAGCGTGCCGGTGCCGGCGCCGAGGGTCACGGCCAGATGGCTCCACTCGTTCAGCGGCAGCGGAGCGGTCCCGTTCAGGCCCTGCTCGCCGCCGGGGCCCGAGGTGGTGACGGCGAACCGGGGCACGCCGGAGGCGTTGCGGACGGCGAGATACAGGTACCGGGTGGTGTTGTCGCCGAAGTCGAGGACGCGGGCCCAGTTCGCGTCGTGGGTGGGCTTCACCCAGGCGGACAGGGTGACCGCGGTGCCGGTCCCGAGCACCCCGGAGGGCAGGTCGACGTACCGGTAGGAGCCGCGCACCTGCTCGACGGCCGAGCCGAAGCGGCCCTGACCGGTCAGTGCGGCGGGATCGTGGCGCAGCGCGTCCCGTACCTCGGTGAGTGCGCCGATCATGGTGCGGATCTTCTGTGCGAACACCTCCTCGCCCGTGCTCGCGTACGCCTGCGCCAGCATGGTGAGGAAGTGCCCGGTGTAGTGGCCGCGCAGGTTGCCGTTGGCCTCGCCGTCCAGCCCCTCCCAGCCGCCGGGCGCGATCGCACCGCCCGTGGACAGGCCCGCGCCCGCGCGGAAGACCTGGAGCAGCCGGTTCACGTCGTACCCGCGGGCGTGGTCGAGCATCAGGGCCCGTTTGTCGGCGAACAGACCGCGGCCGAGCGTCACCTCACCCAGCCCGAACGGCCTTACCTTCCAGGCGGGTTGGGCGGCGACGGTCGCCGCACCGGCGGGGGCGGCGGTCAGACCGGCCGCCGTACCGGCGGGTGCCACGGTCAGACCGGTCGCCGCGGCCGTGAGTGCGGTCGCCTGGAGGAGAGTGCGTCGCGAGAGGGGCGGGGTCATGTGCTCCTCGTTTCCCAGCGTTGTCCGTGATATCGAACGGCGTTCGACAAGTCGCCCAGAAGATAGGGAAGGGGCGGAGGAGCGTCAACGGTACTGACGAGTAAGGGAGTTGCTCAGTCGGAGGTGACCGGATCCGTCAGCCAGGTGTATGCCGACTGTGCCGTGAACTCCGTCTGGCCGCCCCGCAGCAGCAGCGCGGCCGTGGCGAACTCGGGAGCGTCGGCCTGGGTGGCCACGTACGGGACGGCGATGCAGCGCATCCCGGCCGCGTGCGCGGCGGCCGCACCCGGTGCCGCGTCCTCCAGGACCACGCAGTCGGCCGGGTCCGTCCCGAGCCGCCGGGCCGCCTCCAGGAAGACGTCGGGGGCGGGCTTGCCGTGGGCCACCTCGTCGGCCGAGACCACGATGCGCAGGAAGGCGTCGAGACCGGTCCCCCCGAGGATGGCCTCGATGGCCTCGGGGGAGGAGCCGGAGGCCACCGCCATCGGAACGGCCTCGGCCGCCAGCAGCTCCACGAACTTCCGCATCTCGGGGTAGGCGTGCGTGCCGGCCCGGGCCAGCTCCAGATAGCGCCGGTTCGTCGCGTGGAACAGCTCGTCCACCGTGGCGCGCAGGCCGTAGCGCTCCCGCAGGCTCGCGACCGTCTCCAGGGTGCTGATCCCGACGTAGCTCTCGTGCTCCGCCCAGGTGAAGTCGAGGACGCCGTGCTCGGCCAGGGTCTGTCGGCTCGCCTCGTAGTAGTTCGGCTCGCTGTCCACCAGCGTTCCGTCGAGATCGAAGATGACCGAAAGTGCGCCGAACTTGCCCATGCGGTCCAGCATGCCAAGCGTCAGGCGCGGGCCGCTCGCCCGACCGACTCCACCAGCGGCAGCAGCCGGTACGGCACGCGCTCGCGCAGGGCCACCTCGGTGCGGGTGCGCACCACGCCCGGCAGGCTGATCAGCTTCTGGATCACGTCCTCCAGGTGGGCGTTGTCCCGCCCCACCACCCGGGCCAGCAGATCCCCGCCGCCCGTGATCGAGAACGCCTCGACGATCTCCGGCACGGCGGCCAGCGCGTCCCCGACGTCGTCCAGATGCCCCTGGGTGACCTCGATGTGCACGAACGCCAGCACCGGGTGGCCCAGGGCGGCGGGGGAGAGCGAGGGGCCCGTGCCGGTGATCACGCCGTCCCGTTCCATGCGGTCCAGGCGGGCCTGGAGCGTGCCGCGGGCGACGCCGAGGATGCGGGCGTACTCGCGCACGCTGGTGCGCGGCTGCTCCAGCAGCAGCCGCAGGATGCGGGTGTCGAGTGCGTCCACGGTCATGATCTACGACTGTACCAATGGCTCAGCGGGCCGCAGCCCCGGTGTGCCGCCCGACCTGGTCCGTTGGTATTCAGCCGGACGATCGTGCGCGCACGGCGCTGGACCAATGGCTCAGTGACTCAGCCGACACTTGAGCCATCGACCTCTGTGATGCTCTCATGGACACGTCGATGGCGCTGCGGATCCCCGCGGCGCCTTTTGTATGCCAGGTGTTTCCCAAGGGAGGGCGTCAGTGCTGAAGAGGGTGTTCGTGGCTCCGGACCCGGGGCGGGCGCGGTTGCGTTTCGCCGTGCGGGCCGTCCTCGGCATCGGGCTGGCCGTCGTCGTGTGCGGGCTGGCCGGGCACTCGCTCGTCGGCGCGGTCACCGGTGGTCTCGCCGCGCTGCTCGCCCTGTTCACCGTCACCGACGCCACCGTGCGCCGGCAGGCCGTCACCACCGCGCTGCTGCCCGTCGTCGGCGTGCCCGTGCTCGCCGCCGCGGCCGAACTGCACGATCACCCGGTGGCGCGGGACCTGACCTTCCTCACCATCGTCGGAGCCGGCGTGTACGCCCGCCGCTGGGGCCCCCGCGGGCACAGCCTCGGCGTGTTCGCCTTCATGACCTTCTTCGTGGCCCAGTTCCTGCACGCCACGCCCGGACAGCTGCCCGAGCTGTACGCGGCTGTCCTGCTGTCCGTGCTCAGCGCGGCCGCGGTGCGCTTCGGCCTGTGGTGCTACGAGCGCCGGCTGCCCCCGGCCGTCGTACCCGCGCCGCCCGCCGGGTCCGGGCTGGCCCGCGTGACCACCCGGCAGGCGGTCCAGGCGGTCGCCGGAGCCGGGTTCGCTCTGGTCGTGGGGCAGCTGGTGTCAGGGCAGCGCTGGTACTGGGCCGTGGGCGCCACCTGGTGGGTCTTCGTCAACACCGCCTCGCGCGGCGAGACGCTGGTACGCGGCTTCCGGCGGGTCCTCGGCACGGTCATCGGCATCGGCCTGGGCTTCCTCGTCGCCGTACCCGTGGACGGCGCGCCGGTTCCGACGGCCGTCCTCGTCGCGGTCGCCGTCTTCGGCATCTTCTACACGGCCGCCGTCTCGTACACCTGGATGATGCTCTGGGTGACCCTGCTCGCCGAGCTGCTCTACGGCCTGCTCGGCGTCCTCGGTCCCGGTCTGCTCGCGCTGCGTCTCGCCGAGACCGGCGTCGGCGCCCTCGGCGCGGTGCTGGCCGTGCTGTTCGTGCTGCCGGTCACCACCCACGCCACCACCGACGCCTGGATCCAGCGCGCCCTGCGCTGCGTCCACGCCTGCACCGCGGAGGCCGCCGCGCGCCTCGCGGGCTCGGCCACGGCCGACCCGGCGCCGCGCGTGGCCGAGCTGGAGCAGCTGCTCGGCCGGGTCCGGCTCTCGGTCGCACCGCTGGTGCACCCGCTGAACCCGATGCTCGGCCGCAAGCGGCGCGCCCGCCGGGTCCTCGCCCTCCTCGACGACTGCGCCCGGGAGATCCGCGGCCTGGTCGCCGTCGCCGCCGACCCCGAGGCCTCCCACGACGCCCGCCTGGCCACCGCCTGCTGGCGCGTGGAGGCCGCGGTCGAGGCACTCACCACCGGCGGCACCGACCGCGTCCACCGCCCCGCCGACGCCCCTGCCGAGCCGGCCCTGGCCCACCTGCACAGCCTGGAACGCGCCCTGGCCGACCTGGCCGAGCCCCTGCGGGCTCCGTCGGGATCGCCGCTGGTGGGGGCCTGAGGGGCGGGGTCCGCGAAGCGCCTCGGGGGCGGCCTTGCGGCTGCTCCGGGTCGCGGTCGGGGGATTCGCCGCCAGCGGCTCCGGCCGCGTCCATCGCTCCGGCCGAGTTGGCCCTGGCCGACCTGCACGGCTTGGAATGCGCCTTGGCGGACTTGGCCGAGCCCTTGCGGGTTCCGTCGGGATCGCCGCTGGTGGGGGCCTGAGGGGCGGGGCTGGCGGAGCGCCTCTACGGCGGCCTTGCGGCTGGTTCGAGGCGGTGGTCGAGGTATTTCGCCGTCGGTGGTTCCGAGAGAGTCCACCGGGCCTCCGAAGCCCCGGTCCAGCCTGCTCCGGCATGCAGCGGTCCGCCGAGGCTCCTGTCGAGCCGGTCCTGGCCCACCTGCTCGGCCTGGTGCGCGCCCTGGTCGAGCCCCTGCGGGCTCCGTCGGGATCGCCGCTGGTCGGGGCCCGGGCAGTGTCGGCGGAACACTCCCTCGTCACCCATTTGGTCTAGACCTGAACTGATCGACTGCTACCGTCGGCACTGGCTCGGACCGAGAGGGGACAGCGGTGGCAGAGGGCGGCAGGCGGTACAGGGCGTTCATCGGGTCGTTCACGGCTGCGGGCGGGCCCGGGCTGGTCACCGCGGACGTGCGCCCGGGCAGCGGGGCGCTGACCGTCACCGGCCGTCTCGGCGCCGTTCCCGACCCCTCCTACCTGGCCCTGTCGCCGGACGGGACCATGCTCTACGCGGTCAGCGAGACCGCCGACGGTGCTGTCGCCGCGTTCCGCGTCGGCCGTGACAAGCCGGAGCCCGCGGGGCCGCCCGTGCCGGTCGACGGCAGCGGACCCACGCACCTCAGCCTGTACGCCGGGCACGTCCTGACCGCCAACTACGGCTCCGGCAGCGTCACGGCCGTACCGGTGCGCTCGGACGGCAGCCTGGCCCCCGCGCCCTCGGGAGTGCTCCAGCACACCGGCTCCGGCCCGCACGACCGGCGGCAGCGCGGCCCGCACGCCCACCAGGTGCAGCCGGACCCCAGCGGCCGGTGGGCGGTCAGCGTCGACCTCGGCACGGACTCGGTCAGGGTGTGCACCCTGGACGACGGCATCCCGGCCCTGCACCGCGAGATCGCGCTGCGCCCGGGATCGGGCCCCCGCCACCTGGCCTTCCACCCGGACGGCGAGCACGCCTACGTGGTCAACGAACTCACCCCCACCGTCACGGTCTGCCTCTGGGACGCCGACGCGGGCTCCCTGAAGCCGCTGACCGAGGTCCCGGTCCTGCCGGGCGCCCCGGCCGGCGACGCCTACGCCTCGGGCATCGTGGTCTCGCCCGACGGCCGCTTCGTGTGGACCGCGACCCGCGGCGAGGACGTCCTGTCCGTGCTCGCCGTCCAGGGGGACGGACTCCGCCTGATCGGCACGGTGCCCTGCGGCGGACACTGGCCGCGCGCGCTGGCCGAGCACGACGGCTTCCTCTACGCGGCCAACGAACGATCCGGAGACGTGACCTGGTTCGCCGTCGACGAGCGGACCGGGCTGCCCCGCTACGACGGCTCCGTCGAGGTCGCCGCGGCCTCCTGCATCGTCTTCGGCTGAGCGGCCGAGCGGCAATGCGCAGGGCCCGCTCCGATGATCTGGAGCGGGCCCTGTGCCGTACGGGTGCCGTGACCGGCGTCAGCGGACCGGCGTGCCCTGCGGCTGCTGCGGCGCGATGCCCAGCGCGGTCGTGTACTTGGCGAGCGCGAGCTTGCCGATCGCCGGGTAGGCGCCGAGCGCCTCGGCCGTGGCGCAGCCCGCCTCCTCGGCGGCCGCGGCCAGCAGCGCCGGGTCGATCTCCGGGCCGATCAGGTACGGCGCCAGGGCCAGCTGCTGCGAGCCCGAGGAACGCAGCTGCTCGGCGACGGAGGTGATCGAACCCTCCTGGTCCAGGGCCGCGGCCATCACCGGCACGGCCAGGCGCGCGGCGAGCAGCATGCCGGTGATCCCGGCCGCCTGCACGGCCTCGTCGCCGCCCACGGAGGCCAGGATGATGCCGTCGGCGGCGGTGGCCACGGTGAACAGCCGGGCACGGTCGGCGCGGGCCAGACCGGCCTCGGACAGGCGCACGTGCAGCGCCTCGGCGAGCAGCGGGTGCGGGCCGAGGACATCGGTCAGGTCGGCGGCGACCCGGCTGTCCATCACGGCCTGGCGGACCTGGCGCAGCAGCGCGCTGTCCGGACCGGCCAGCAGCGGCACGACGACCGCGACGGGGCTGTCCGGCTCCTTGACATCGAGGCCGGCGGCGACGGCCTGCTCGTAGCGGGCGGCGCGCTCCTCGGCGGCGTGCGCCAGCACGGCACGGAGGCTCGGGAACTCGGTGTCGTCCCCGTCCAGGTACCCGATCCGGGCATTCAGGCCGGGCAGCTCGGAGCGGGCGATGCTCACGACCTCCTCGGCGAGGCTGCGCGCGGCGGCGCTGGGCGCGCCGGGCACCGCGAGGACGAGCGCGGGCGCGTCCTCGGGAGCCACCAGCGGTTCCGGTCGGCGGTGCCGTCCGGGCTGGCGGGGTCGCGGCATTCGTACTGGCAGGCCGGACGCGGGCCCAGTGGGGGAGCTCATGGCGCCGCATGTTACTGGCTTCTTGGGCTCCCTTGTTCGGGGAGGGTGCAGGTGAGCGGTTTACGTCCGGTTTTGTCTGATGAGTTACGTACCCTTGGCACGTGTTCCGGGCACTTGCCGGACAGATGTACCGCGAAGGGGGTCAATACCCTTTTGTGGGGACCACGTAGAGCATGGACGGTTCACCCGGCAGTGTGAGCCGCCCGGCCGCCAGCTCGTTCGCGATCCGTACGCAGCCGTGCAGCGGGTCGCCCTCGGCCGGCACCTGCCGGGCGTGCGGCAGCCTCCCGGCCAACTCCTCCCGCACGGGTACGAGGAGCGGGTCGCCCATCTCGAGCAGGCCGCCGGTGAACGCCACTTCGGGCGCACCGGAGGCCGGGCACACCGCGGCGGCGGACTCGGCGATGTTCCGGGCCGCCGCACGCAGGATGCCGGCGGCCACCGGGTCGCGCGGGGCGCAGGCGGCCACCTGGGGTGCGAAGGAGGCCAGCAGCGCGGGCCGGTCGGTACGGGGGTAGAGCAGGCCGGGCAGTCCCCGCACCGGGCCGAACTGTTCCTCGGCGCACGCCAGCAGTGGCGCGGAGCCGCCGTCCCGGCCGTCGTGGGCGCGCAGCGCCGCCTCCAGCCCGGCCCGCCCGATCCACGCCCCGCCGCCGCAGTCGCCCAGCAGATGGCCCCAGCCGTCCGCCCGCCGCCAGCCGGTCAGATCGGTGCCGACCGCGATCAGACCGGTGCCCGCGGCGACCACGGCACCCGGCCGCGGCCCGAGGGCGCCCACGTATGCCGTCACGGCGTCGGCGGCCAGCGCCACGTTCCGTACGCCCAGCTCCCGGGCGAGCGCGCCCGGCAGTTCGGCGCGCAGGGCGTCACCCAGGGAGGAGAACCCGGCGGCGCCGACGACGGCCGTGTCCAGTTCGCCCACCCCGGCCTCCGCCGCCAACGCGCGGGCGAGCGGGACGAGTTGCGCCATCAGGTGGGCGGGGTCGATTCCCCGCGCACCGGTACGGACCGGCTCTCCCGACGCTCGCCGGCCCGATGGCGCCTGCCCCGGAATGCCGACGGCGACCCGGAGACCGGAGCCCCCGGAGTCCACCGCCAGGTAACCGGGGACGGTCACGGCAGACGCCAGTCCACCGGCTGTCCGCCCTGCTGGATCAGCAGGTCGTTGGCCCGGCTGAACGGACGCGACCCGAAGAAGCCGCGGTCGGCCGACATGGGCGAGGGATGCGCGGACTCCACGGCCGGCAGACTGCCCAGCAGCGGACGCAGGTTCCGGGCGTCACGTCCCCACAGGACGGACACCAGCGGCTTGCCGCGCCCGGCCAGGGCCCGGATCGCCTGCTCGGTGACCTCCTCCCAGCCCTTGCCGCGGTGGGCGGCCGGGCTGCGCGGTGCCGTGGTGAGCGCCCTGTTGAGCAGCAGCACGCCCTGCTGCGTCCATGGGGTGAGGTCGCCGTTGGACGGCTGGGGCAGCCCCAGGTCGGCGTTCAGCTCGCGGAAGATGTTGATCAGACTCGGCGGCAGCGGACGCACTTCGGGCGCGACCGAGAACGAGAGGCCGACCGCGTGCCCCGGGGTCGGGTACGGGTCCTGACCGACGATCAGGACGCGTACGTCGTCGAAGGGCTGCTGGAAGGCGCGCAGGACGTTCGGTCCGGCCGGGAGGTAGGTGCGTCCCGCGGCGATCTCCGCGCGCAGGAAGTCGCCCATCGCGGCGATCCGTCCGGCGACGGGTTCGAGGGCCTTCGCCCAGCCCGGTTCGACGATTTCATGCAAAGGTCGTGGTGCCACGGGCGTCACCCTACTGCCGTACACCGGTCGGCGATCAAGCTGCGACCGGAGGCCGACCGAGGATGATCGGACCGTCGGCTCGAATGACCGTTTCCGCCCTCACCTCCTTTCCCGTGCGCCTCTGCGGCTCCCGTGCGCCTCGGGGGCGGGCCGGGCGCGTCAGTCGATCAACGCGGCCCGCACGCACAGTACGTCCGGCAGATGGGAGGCGAGCTGCTGCCAGCTGTCGCCGT
Organism: Streptomyces sp. NPDC001410; assembly: GCF_042895235.1. Taxonomy (NCBI): domain Bacteria; kingdom Bacillati; phylum Actinomycetota; class Actinomycetes; order Kitasatosporales; family Streptomycetaceae; genus Streptomyces; species Streptomyces sp. NPDC001410. The sequence continues at coordinate 63,736 of NZ_JBIAWE010000023.1, read as the reverse complement.
CGTCGGCCGAGGCGTACACCTCGCCGTTGCGGTTGCCGAAGTAGACCCCGGCCGGGTCCGCGTCGTCCGTCCGCAGCGCGTCGCGCAGCACGGTGCCGTAGTGGTCCTCCGCCGGCAGCCCGTGCGACAGCGGCTCCCAGCTCTTGCCCGCGTCGGCCGTGCGGAAGACCCGGCAGCGGCGGCCGGCGGGCACCCGGTCGGCGTCGGCGTTGATCGGGAAGACGTACGCGGTGTCACCGCGGTGCGGGTGGGCGGCCACCGCGAATCCGAACGTCGACGGCAGGCCCGCGCCGATGTCGGTCCACTGCGCGCCCGCGTCGTCGCTGCGGTACACGCCCCAGTGGTTCTGCAGGTACAGCCGGTCCGGGTCGCGCGCGTCCTTGGCGATCTTGTGGACGCACTGGCCGAACTCCGGGTTCGGATCCGGCAGGAACACCGCGGAGACACCGGAGTTGGAGGGCGCCCAGCTCGCCCCGCCGTCCGTGGTGCGGAACACCCCGGCCGTGGAGACGGCTACGGTCACGGCCCGCGGGTCGCGTGCGTCGGTGAGCACCGTGTGCAGGCCCTCACCACCGCCGCCGGGCACCCACTGGGAGCGGGTCGGGTGCTCCCACAGGGGACGCACCAGCTCGAAGCTCTCCCCGCGGTCCTCGGAGCGGTACAGCGCGGCCGGTTCGGTGCCCGCGTACACCACGTCCGGCTCGGCGGTGGCCGGGTGCAGCTGCCAGACCCGCTCCAGCGAAGCCCCGGTGTCCTTGGGGAACTTGACGGCCGGCTGGGCCGGCTCGGTCCAGGTGCGGCCCAGGTCGTCGGAGTGGAAGACCGAAGGGCCCCAGTGCGCGCTGTCGCCGCCCGCGAGCAGCCGCGGGGTGCCGCCGCGGGTGTCGATGGCCACCGAGTAGACGGCCTGGGCGTTGAAGTAGGGGCTGTCGTCGAACTCCCAGGCGCCGCCGCGCCGCCGCCCGATGAAGAGGCCTTTGCGGGTGCCCACAGCGAGCAGGACCTCGGTCATGCCGATCACCTCCGGGACGTCCTTGTCCAGGTAGTCGTCAGATACCGGCCAGTCTGCACCCCACCACTGACAGTCGGCCCCGGGCGTGGCGTCCGCGCAGGTCACGGCGGTGCTGTCGGCCTGTCGTAGAGATCGGCAAGGTGCGTTGTCGCATGCGCCTGCGCGAGGGGGGTGTCTCGTGCGACCGTCGAGGTGACGGCTCGTCGTGAGCAACGGGGCGGCCCTGCCCGTATGGGAGGTCGGCCCGGCCTGTCGGTGCGCTCGTGAGGAGATGCCTTTGAAGGCGTTGCGTGGTCCCAAGGTGTGGCTGTGGCGCTGGCGGCGCAATCCGCTCCGGCGCCGGGCCGACGTGGTGGAGGCCTGGGTGGTGCTCGCCGCCTGGCTGCTGACCGTCCTGGCCGGGGTGCTGGCCGGGCTCGCGGCGGCCCGTTCGGTGGAGCACGGACTGGCCCGGGAGCGCGCCGCCTGGCATCCCACCGTCGCCCACGTCGTCGCCCAGGCACCCGGCAGCGCCACCGCCGCGGGCACCGGCGGCGAGCGGGTCTGGGCCGAGGTCCGCTGGACCGTCGCCGACGGCTCGGCCCACACCGGCCAGGCCCGGGTCGCGCCGGGCAGCAAGGCCGGATCCCCGGTCACCGTGTGGACCGACCCGCAGGGACACCTGGTCACCCGCCCCACCACCGCCTCCGAGGCCGCCTTCCGGGCCACCTTGATAGGCGGCCTGGTCGGCGTGAGCACCGCCGCCGTCCCCTTCGTCGGCGGCCGCGTCCTGCGCGGTCGCCTGGAGCGCCGCCGCATGGACCGCTGGGACGCGGAGTGGGCCCGACTGGGGCCGCAGTGGGGCCGGATGAAATGGTGACGGGCCCCTGCGTCCATGACAGGCACTACGTCCGTGACAGGCTCTGCGTCCACGACGGGCCGTGCGCTCCGGCGCGCGGCTACAGCCCCGCCAGCACCTCCCCGCAGGTCCTGAGCAACGCCTCGTCCTTGGCGATGTCCTGGCTGCCGTACCCGCCCTCGCCGGCCGTGTGGCGCCGGGGGCCGGTCAGTTCGGCGGTCACCAGGTCCCGCAGCGGTGCGGCCGCCGGGCCCATGGCCGCGAGGCACTGGGCGATCGGGCCGCGCGTATAGGGGTTCTGCGACCATGCGGCCCGGAACACCGGCAGCACGGGTTCCGGGTCCCGGCCGATGTGCCACAGCGCGCACGCGGCTGCCGTCCGCTGCCACACCTGCCCCGAGCGGGCCGTCCGGCGCAGTTCCGGCAGGGCCGCGCGGGCGGCCGGACCCAGCCTGGCCAGCTGCCGGGCGGCCAGCCGGCGGCTCCCCGGCTCGCCCTGCGTCAACTCCCGCAGAAGGACGGGCAGTACGGCGGAGTCCGGATCCCCTGCCGACCACAGGGCGCCCGCAGCGGCGGCCGCGTGCCGGGTGTGCAGCAGGCCCCGGAGGACGGGTGCCGCCTGTGCGGCGGCCCCGAGGGCGTCCAGCGTCTCGATGGCCGGTCCGACGAGTCTCTCCCGTGCCCCGAGGCCGTCCGATGCCCCGGACAGGAGTCGCAGCACCTCAGGCACCGCATGCCGGTCGCCCACGGCTCTGATCGCGGCCAGGAGAGGAGCGGCCAGTGTGTCGGCGGCCGGGGACTCCAGGGGGACACGGGCCAGATGGTGCCGCAGCGCGGGGGCGAGGAGAGCCGCGGCCGGGCCCAGATGCGCGATCTCGTGCCCAAGGCCGCCGGGCACGACCGGGCCGGCCAGCACCTGGGCCAGAACCGGGACCGCCCGTGGATCGCCGGTCCGGGCCAGGGCCTTGAGCGGGCCGCCGAGGGCGGGCGAGCCGCGCTCCCAGCGGTGCGTCCACAGGTCGGGCCGGGCGGCCACCAGGGCGTACAGGTCGTCCGCGGCGGGCGCGGCCAGGCCGTACAGCTCCACCAGGACCGAGACCGCCGCGTCCCGCAACCGGTCCTGCTCCGTGTCCAGCTGGGCACCGATCAGGGCCACGGGCCCGGCACAGTCGGCCCGCCAGCCGCGGAACAGCGCCGCCGACATGCACACGGCATTGCACCGGTCCATCGGGTCCGGGCTGGTCAACTGCCCGGTGAGCAGGGCGATCCGGTCAGCGGTGCGGTCGCCGAGCGCGGTGTGCAGGGTGCGCAGCAGCTGGGCGCCCTCCTCGTCCGAGGGTCGCAGTCGTCGTATCCGGCCCACGAGGGTGTCGTTCCCGGACGGCTCCGGTACCCGGGAGCGGCGCGTGGACCTGTCCCGCAGCAGCTCGACGGCCGTCGGCACCAGGTCGGCCGGAAGCAGCTCCGGGGCCCCCAGGGCGAGCTGGCCGAGCGCGGCGAGCCGCAGCCCGGGCTCGTAGGGCGGGGCGCTCTGCGTGGCCAACAGGTCCACCGCGGTGGTGGAGTGCGCCGGATGCCGCCGTACGAACAGGCCGAGGGCCTCGGTGAGCGCGAGCAGGACCCTGCCGTCCCGCTCGACCGGGATCCGCTGCCGCAACAGGTCCAGGACGCGCTCCGGGCCGTCCAGGAAGCGTACGACGGCTCCGGCCGCCGCTCGGCGCACTCCCGGGTCCGGATCCCCGAGGAGAGGCACGAACACCTCGGAGCCCGCACGCACGGCCTCACGCGCGTGTGCGTCCCCGCTCTCCGCCCCGATGCTGACCAGCAGTTCGACGATGCAGCCCCGGTCCGGCACCGCCTCGCGGGCCGCGAGCGAGCACAGGAAGGGAACGCAGGCCAGCGTCGAGTCGTACACGTTCCCCTGGTGGTGCACCGTGCCGTACATGCCGTCGAGCCCGGTCTGTCGCTCGGCGGCGTCCGCGGAGGCCAGCGCCCGTAACCATCCGGGCACGTCCTCCGCGCTGCCGTACGCATGGTGCAGCGAGGCCCAGTCGACCTCGTCGATCCCCGTGAACACGTTGTCCTCCCCAGGCCGGTACCACCTGATCGCGAGTCTGCACCACGGCACTGACAACGAAGCGAAGTCACGCGCTGACTGTGTGCGATCCGTCGGCTGTCACCGGCCACGGGGCGGGATCCGCCCCGGTCCCCCCGGGCCCGGATCAGTCGCGGCCGGGAAGGGCCCGCTCCAGGATCGCGTCCAAGCCGGTGCCGGCGGGCAGCGTGCCGAACGCGTGCCCCCAGTCGCCGCCCAGCCGGGTCGCGCAGAAGGCGTCCGAAACCGCGTGCGGGGCGTGCCGGACCAGCAGCGATGCCTGAAGGGCCAGGGCCATCCGCTCGACCAGCCGGCGTGCGCCCACCTGGTCGGTTTCGGCCAACTGGTCCTTGAGCCCGGTCACGGCCGCGTCCAGCCGGGCGTCCGCCCCGCGCGCGAGGGCGAGTTCGGCGAACAGGGCCTCGGCCGTGTCCTGTTCCCGACCCAGGGCGCGCAGCACGTCGAGCGCGTTGACGTTCCCCGAGCCCTCCCAGATCGACAGCAGGGGAGCCTCCCGGTAGTGGCGGGGCATGCCGGACTCCTCGACGTACCCGTTGCCGCCCAGGCACTCCAGGGCCTCCGCGGTGAACGCCGGGCCTCGCTTGGTGACCCAGTACTTGCCGACGGCGGTGGCGATCCGGCGGAAGGCGCGCTCGCCGGCTTCCCCGCGCACCGCCCGGTCCGCCGCACCAGCGAGCCGCAGGGTGAGCGTCGTCGCCGCCTCCGACTCCAGCGCCAGGTCGGCCAGAACGTTGCGCATCAGCGGCTGGTCGTACAGCCGGGCGCCGAACGCGCTGCGGTGGCGTGCGTGGTGACCCGCCTCGACGAGCGACTTGCGCATCAGGGTCGCCGAGGACATCACGCAGTCCAGGCGGGTGCAGTTGACCATCTCGATGATGGTCTTCACACCCCGCCCCTCGGGCCCGACCAGCCAGGCCACCGTCCGCTCGAACTCCGGCTCGGAGGAGGCGTTGGACCGGTTGCCGAGCTTGTCCTTCAGCCGCTGGATGCGGAAGGTGTTGCGGCTGCCGTCCGGCAGGATCCGGGGCACCAGGAAGCAGGACAGGCCGCCCGGAGCCTGCGCCAGCACCAGGAACACGTCGCACATCGGCGCCGACGTGAACCACTTGTGGCCCCGCAGCGTGTACACGCCCGGCTCACCGGTGGGCGTGGCCGTGGTGGTGTTCGTGCGGACGTCCGAGCCGCCCTGCTTCTCGGTCATGCCCATCCCGGCGAGCAGCCCGGGCTTCTCGGTGGGGACGCGCAGCTCCGGGTCGTACGCGCGGCTGGTGAGCAGTGGTTCGTAGACCTTGGCCAGCTCCGGCTGGGCGCGCAGCGCGGGGACGGCGGCGTACGTCATCGACGTCGGACAGCCGTGCCCGGCCTCCGTGTGCCCCCACACCAGTCCGCCCGCCGTGCGGGCCACATGGGCGCCGGGCCGGTCGTCCGCCCACGGCGCACCGGCCAGGCCCTCGGCGACCGCGGTCCCCATCAGGTGGTGCCAGCTGGGGTGGAACTCGACCTCGTCGATCCGGTGGCCGTAGCGGTCGTGGGTGCGCAGCTCCGGCTCGTGCCGGTTCGCCAGCTCACCCCACTCCTGGGCCTCCTCGCCGCCGGCCTGCAGCCCCAGCCGCCGGATGCCGTCCTCGGCCCACTCGGCACCCTCCCGGCGCAGCCCCTCCAGCAGGGCCCGGTCGTCGGAGGCGTCGTAGGGGGCCAGGGGCGGGGCCTGGTTGGTGACGTCGTGGGTGGCGTACTGCTGCGGCGGCGACTGTACGGGTGTCGAGTCCATACCGTCATGTTGCACTCTTCCTGCGGCTGTAGCAATGATGCAACATGGAGGCGCACGTACAGTACGTGCCCATGCGCATGAACGTGTCGGCGGAGGCGGGTGAGGCCGCCGGTCTGCGGCCGCTGTCCGCGCGGTCGGTGGTGCTGAGCCTGCTGCTGGGCGCGCATCCCCCCGAGCTGCCGGTGAAGGACCTGGTCCGGCTGGTGGAGCCCTTCGGTGTCGGCGGCTCGACGCTGCGGGCCGCGCTGAGCCGGATGGTGGCCGCCGGGGACCTGCGCCGCACGGACGGCGTGTACGGGCTCAGCGACCGGCTGCTGGCCCGCCAGCGCCGCCAGGACGAGGCGCTGCATCCCCGCACGCGCGCGTGGGACGGCGACTGGGAGATGGTGGTGATCACGGCCACCGGCCGCGGCCCCGCCGAACGGGCCGACCTGCGCGCCCGGCTGGCCGCCCTGCGCCTGGCCGAACTCCGCGAGGGCGTGTGGCTGCGCGCGGCCAATCTCGCCCGGCCCCTGCCCGACGACCTCGCGCGCGTGGCCGAGTCCTACACCGCACACCCCGACGGCTCCCCGCACGACCTGGTCGCCCGCCTGTGGCCGCTGGACGCCTGGGCCACCACGGCGCGCACCCTGCTCGCCCACGCGACCGGCGCCCACCACCCGGCCGACCGCCTCACCGCCTTCGCCGCGGCCGTACGCCACCTGCTCACCGACCCCGTCCTCCCGCCCGCGCTCCTGCCGCCCGACTGGCCGGGGGAGGCCCTGCGCACGGCCTACGCGGGTTACGAGGAGGAACTGGCCGCGTCGGTGGGGCTGCGCGGGACACCTGGAGGGCACGGAGAGGGTCGGCCGGGGCACGCTGAGGATCGCGCACGGAAGGCGTGAGGGCCGTCGTCCGCACCGGACGACGGCCCCCTGGCGCCTACTTGTAGGTGATGTCCGACGACGCGTACTTGCAGTAAGTCCCGTCAGGACCCGAGCCGTTGGTGGTCGGCTCCTTGCCGGTGTTGTTCCCGATGTACTTCTGGATACACCGCGCAGGGCCGGCCGCCGCTCGCGCTCACCTCGCACCCGGGCTCGCGCACCACCTCGTACCTGCTGCACGGCGACCACACCCGGGACGACGACCTCCCGGACGCGACCCCCGGTCAACCACTGGTATCTGCTCAGCGGCGTCGAGGTGTTCGCGCCCGGCGGCACCGAGGCGGTCGCCGTCGTGGGCGACTCGCTCACCGACGGCCGCGGGTCCACCACCAACGGCAACGACCGCTGGCCGGACCAGTTCTTCGACCGGCTCCGGACCCGCGCCGGCACCTAGGACGTCGTCGTCCTCAACCAGGCCGCCGGCGGCAACCGCGTCCTCAACGACGGGCTCGGCCCCAATGTCCTGGCCCGCCTCGACCGTGATGTCCTGTCCCGCAGCGGCGTCGCCTGGCTGATCCTCTTCGAGGGCGTGAACGACATCGGCACCGCCGACGCCACCCCCGAGGCCCAGCGCGCGGTCACCGACGACCTGATCGCCGGGTACCGGCAGATCGTCGTCCGCGCCCACGCCCAGGGCATCCGCGTCTACGGCGCGACCCTGACGCCGTTCGCGGGCAACACCCTCTACGACGACACGGCGGGGGAGCGGGAGGCGTCCCGCGAGCGCGTGAACGCCTGGATCCGCACCCCCGGCCACTTCGACGCGGTGATCGACTTCGATCGCGCGGTACGCGACCCGGCACAGTCGAGCCGGCTGCTGCCCGACCTCAGGTCGGGGACGGGCTGCACCTGAACCCCAAGGGGTACGGGGTGCCGGCCGGGGCGGTACCCGCCGGACTGTTCCCGAGGAGGTGAGCGCAGCACCCGGGGCCGGTCAGGACGGGGTGCGCCGGCTCCTGGGGTCCGCCGCGGCCGCGCCGGTCTCGTCCGGTCCCGCCGCGTCGCCGCGACGAAAGGTCCTGGCCTCGCGCACGACCCGGCGCCAGGAGCGGATGAGATCCGGGATCTGGTCGAGGAGTCCCTTCAGGACGTAGATCAATACCGACGCGACGCTCGCCGTACCCAGGATCCCCAGGACGATCTGTGACTCCATGCTCGGCCCCTCCGGACAATGGGGGATGGTCGAACCGAGCGCGAGCCGCTTGCAGAATGGCAGGTGTCTCAGGTCGACCACCCCGAATGACGGTGATCAACTGAGGCCCTGCCGGCGTGCAGGCCGCGTGTGAAGTTGTCGCGATTGACGGACCGCCGAACACCTCGGCGGTCACGCCCGACAGGGACGCCGGACCCATTCCCGTCGCGGCCGGCGAAGCCAGCCGTGCAGGGCGAGTGTATCCCTCGGCCTACTGAGGAGACGTCAAGTCGGCGATTGTCAGGCGGCGTTCTCGTCGCCGACCACGGCACCGACCGTCTCCGCTCCGGTCGAACCCGCCTTCACAGGAAGGTGGTTGAACAGCAGGTTCAGGACGATCGCCGTCAGGCAGCCCGCGCTGATACCGCTGTTCATCACCGTCTGGAACCAGTCCGGAAACTTCGCGTACACCGTGGGCACGCCCACCGGCAGCATGCCGACCGCCACCGAAACGGCGACCACCGTCAGGTTGTTGTTGCCCTTGAAGTCGACGCGGGCCAGTGTCCTGAGCCCGCTCGCCGCGACCGTCCCGAACATCACCAGACCGGCCCCGCCGAGCACCGGCGCGGGGATCGCCGCGACCACCGCGCCCAGCTTGGGCAGCAGACCGAGCAGGACGAGGATGCCGCCGGCCGCCGCGACCACCCAGCGGCTGCGCACCCGGGTCATCCCGACCAGGCCCACGTTCTGGGCGTACGCCGTGTACGGGAAGGTGTTGAACACCCCGCCGAGGACGGTCGACAGGCCGTCCGCGCGCAGGCCGTCCGCCAGCGAGCGCGGCTCGACCCGGCGGCCGGTCATCTCGCCGACCGCGATCAGGTCACCGGTCGTCTCCGTCATTGTCACCAGGGCCACCACCAGCATGGACACGATCGCGGACGCCCTGAACGCCGGCGCCCCGAAGTGGAACGGCGTGCTGATCCCGACCCAGTCCGCGTCCCCGACCCCGCCGAAGTCGGTGAACCCGAACGGCACGGCGACCGCCAGGCCCACCGCGATGCCGATCAGCACGGCGATCCGGCTGAGGGAGACCGGGGCGAACCGCTGCACGCCGAGCACGACGGCCAGCACGAAGGCCGCCAGTGCCAGGTTCTTCGGCTCCCCGAAGTCCTTCGCACCGACACCGCCGGCGGCCCAGTTGCCCGCGACCGGCAGCAGCGAGACCCCGATGATCAGGATCACGGTGCCGGTGACCAGCGGCGGGAAGAAGCGCAGCAGCCGGCCGAAGACCGGCGCGAGCAGCATGATCGCGAGCCCCGCGACGATCACCGAGCCGTAGATCGCGGGCAGTCCGCCGCCCGTCGTCCCGATGAGCACCATCGGCGACACGGCCGCGAACGTGCAGCCCTGCATGATCGGCAGGCGGACCCCGAACCGCCAGAACCCGACGCACTGGATCAGCGTGGCGACGCCGCACACCAGCAGATCGGCGGTGATCAGATACGCCAGGTCGGCGGGCGACAGCTTCATCGCGCCGCCCACGATCAGCGGCACTGCGACGGCGCCCGCGTACATCGCGAGCACATGCTGCAGTCCGAAGGCCGCAAGCCGGCGTACCGGTGGTATCTCGTCGACGGGGTGCACATCTGCGGTCGTGGCCATGGGGACTCCAGAGCGGCGGGCGGGGAGTGACATCCGAACAGCACGAGACCGTAAGACCCTTGAACAGTTTGTTGATTTCGATCCCGTTGCCGGTGTGTGTCATGCCCACCCGGAAGCCGCCGACTCCGACAGGCCGTCCTAGGCCGACCGCGCGGCCCCCAGCAGCGCGTCCCAGTCGGCCAGCTTGACCACACCCCGGCCGAGCCGCGCGCCCAGTGCGGCCTCTGCGCGCTCGATCGCCTGCCACCCCGCCCACTGCACCGGCTCGACACCCGCCGCCCGCAGCGCTTCGAGCGGGTCCCCCGGCACCTCCCGGCGTACGAGCGCGGGCGCGTCCGCGAGCAGGGAGGTCGCGGTCTCCTTGGCGCACGGCCGGTTGGTGCCGATGACACCCGTGGGCCCGCGCTTGATCCAGCCGGCGACGTACTCGCCGGGGGAAACGGCGCCGTCGCGCAGTACGCGGCCCTCCGCCTGTGGCACGGTGCCGCTCGCCGCATCGAACGGCAGTCCCTCCAGCGGCACTCCGCGATAGCCGACCGAGCGCAGCACCAACTGGGCCGTCACGTCCTCGTACCGCCCCGTGCCCGTGATGCCGCCGTGCCCGTCCGGTGCCGTCCGCTCGAAGCGCACGGCGCCCACCCGGCCGCCGTCCGCGAGCAGTTCCACGGGCCGCAGGAAGAACCGCATCCTTATCCGGCGGGCCGCATGCCGGGCCGGCGCCGCCGCCCAGCCGCGCAGCGCCTCCACGTTGCGACGCTGCACAGCGGGCAGCGCGGCGGAGTCGACGTATCCGGCGTCCATCTCCAACTCGGCCGGATCCAGGATCACTTCGGTGTCCGGCAGCGCGCCCAGCTCGCGCAGCTCCTTGGTGGTGAAGCGGGCCTGTGAGGGGCCGCGCCGACCGACCATGTGGACCTCGGCGACCCCGCTCGCCGTCAGCGTGTCCAGCGCCGCCTGCGGCATGTCCGTCGGCCGCAACTCACCGGCGCCCCGCACCAGCATCCGCGTGACGTCCACGGCCACGTTGCCCACGCCGATGACCACCGCGGATCGGACCCCGCGCACGAACCCCGCGTCGGTCGCGTCCGGGTGCGCGCTGTACCAGGACACGAACTCGGTCGCCGACCAGCTGCCCGGCAACTCCTCGCCGGGGATCCCGAGGTGGCGGTCGGTGGCGGCGCCCACGCAGTACACGACCGCGTGGTACAGCGTCCGCAGCCGCGCCACGGACAGCCCGCCGGGTCCGCCCACCAGGACCCCGCCGAGGAAGCGCACCCGGTCGTGCTCCAGCACCGTGCGCAGGTTGCCCTGCAGGGACTTGATCTTCTCGTGGTCCGGGGCGACGCCGTAGCGCACCAGCCCGTAGGGGCACGGCAGCCGGTCCAGTACGTCCACGCGCACCTCGGGATCCAGCTGGACCAGAGTCTGGGCGGTGTAGCATCCGCTCGGCCCGGATCCGACGACGGCGACACGCAGCACGGCGGTACTCCTTGCCCGAAGGGGAAGGGTGTGCGGACGGCTCCAGCATGGCACCGCCGGGCGCGCAACGGCAGAGGCCGGCAGGGTGACCCGACGCGGGACCCTTTCTCATGGAATGTGATGATGCGGTTACGTTCCGTGTGTATCGAGGGGTGCCGGCTGATTGCCCAGGCGCGGGACGCCGGATTCCCGGTGCCTCGTCACGCAAGGCGCTGAAAAGGGCAGTTGAATGTGCAGGGCCGGGGGTGGGGGATCCGCTACTCGGCCCGCTCCTCGGTCGCGAAGAACCGCGACAGATCCTGCGCAGGCCGCGCCCCGGCGTCCTGGTCGCTCCCCGGCGGCACGCCCAGCTCCCAGTCGAGCCCGTACCGCTGGAACAGTTCGGCCCGCAGCGCCGGCACGGGCATCGGCACCCCTGGCACCAGTGCCGCGTACACCGCCCCCATCAGCAGGGCCCGCAGCAGCGGATAGTCGGCCGTCACGTCCTGGGAGCCGTACCGGGCGACCGTGTCGCTCAGCAGCTCCGACAGGCGCCGCTGCTCCGGGCACTGCACGAAGCCCTCGGCCTGGAGCAGCCCCGCCATGTGCTGCCGCATGAGCACCGGCCGGTCGCGGGCGAGGCCCAGGATCGCGTCGATGGCCCGGGCCAGCCGCTCCCGGCCGTCGTCGGTGCACGGCTCCCGCTCCAGCGCCTCCTCCAGCGTGCGGTGCATCAGCCGGTGCACGGCGGACTGCACCAACTGGCGCTTGCCGGGGAAGTAGTACGACACCAGTCCGCGCGCCGAGCCCGCCCGGTCCGCGATGTCAGCCAGCGTGGTGGCCTCGAAACCCTTCTCGTCGACCAGCTCGACAGCGGCCTGCAGCAGCCGCTCCCTGGAACGGCGGCGCAACTCTTCATTGACCGAGGCGCTGCGCGGGGACATCCTGTAACTCCTGCGTTGACTGGCTGCCAGCCAACTATACTCAACGCAGTGGCACCGCTGTGTGCGGAGCCTGCTCAGGGCTGCCGTCCGTCTGGGGCGACGCGGGGGATCGTCTCAGACGGACGGCGCGTGTCCGCCGAGACGCCGAGCGGGCCCGGGTCAGCCCACGAGATCCAGCACCGGAAGCAGCGCGTCGGGCCGCCGCGTCACCGGCAGATGGTCCACGAAGTGCACACGGCAGCCCAGTGCGGCGGCGCCACCATCCATCACCCTGCTGTCGCCGACCATCAGCACCTGCCGCGGATCGACGTCCAGTGCCGCGCAGGCGGCCGAGAAGAGCCGCGGGTCCGGCTTCTGCACGCCGTGTTCGTACGACAGCGCGTACGCGTCCACGTACGCGTCGAGACCGTGCTCGCGGAAGACCGGGCGCAGGTCCCAGCCGATGTTGCTGACCACGCCGACGCCGATCCCGCGCTCGCGCAGCGTGCGCAGCACCTCGGCGGTGTCCGGGTACGGCGACCAGGCGGCGGGGGACATGTGCCGCTCGTACAGCGCGTCGTGCAGGCCCGGGGCGGGCAGCGGCACACGCCGCGACACTCCGGTGAAGGCGGCCCGGTGCAGCTCGGCGCTCTCGTCCCGCACCGCCCACAGACCGGCGAGGTCCGCCGGCACCTCGACGGGTTCCGCCCCGCCCGGCAGCGCACCGGCAGCCTCCAACGCCTTGGCGGTGTCGGCGAGTTCGGGCTCGGACAACGTCAGGCCGGTCTCCTCCAGCACGGCCCGCAGCCAGGATTCGGTGGACTCGGCGCGGAACAGGGTTCCCGAGAAATCGAAGAGCACGGCAGCCATGCGCCGGACTCTACCCGCGCGATGATCGCCCGGACCCTGCCTGCGGTCCCCTTCAGGTCGAGGCAAGTGCTTCCTCCTGATGATCAGCGGTAGGCGGCAAGGAAAGCACGGACGCCGGCGGCGGCGTAGTGGTCGAGGTCGGCCTCGGTGTGCTGGAGCGAGCCGGTGAACATCGCCTTGTTCACCGGGATCCACAGCAGCAGGCCGGCGAAGTGGTCGGCGGCCAGGAGCGGATCGTCCATGCGGAGCAGCCCCTGGTCGGCCAAGTGCTTGAAGGTGGTCGCGAGGGTGTCCAGGACCCGTTCGAAACCCTGCGCGTACCAGGCGGCGCCCAGCTCGGGGAATGCTTCGGCGTTGGCGATGACCAGGCGCCGCAGCTGCAGAACCTGGGGTTGGGTGAGGGTGCCCACGAACCGGCGGGCGAGCCGGTTGAGGTTCTCGTCCAAAGAGGCGGCGTCGGCGGGGATGTCCGCCACCAGGTCGATCATGGCGTCGATCCGGTCGGTGGTGGCCAGGACGATCTCCGCGAACAGCTTCTCCTTGTCCGCGAAGTGCTTGTAGACGGTCTGCTTGGACACCGCGGCCAGCTTGGCGATGTCGTCCATGCTGGTACCGGCGTAGCCCTTCTCCATGAACACCTGGGTCGCGGCCTCCATGATCGCCCGGTGTTTGCGGGCCGATCGCCCCTGCTCGTTGGCCTCCATGCCTCCTCCAATCATCAACAGCAATCCCTAGTACTGGACAGTCTAGTTTCTGTGTGAGTACTGTACCGTCCAGTTCCAGCGGGTACCACACCGTCTAGTTCTCACTTCTTCCTGGAGCAGGAGACCTCGCATGACTCACACGCTCGGCGCCCCGGCCGTCGCCAAGCCGGCCGCGTCCCGGTCCGTCCCGCGGCTCCTGCTGGCCGGCGGCATCACCGCAGGCCCCCTCTTCCTCGGCGCGGGTCTGATCCAGGGGCTGACCCGGGACGGCTTCGATTTCACCCACAACGCGCTCAGCCAGCTCAGCCTCGGCGCCCTCGGCTGGATCCAGGTGACCGTCTTCCTGCTCACCGGTGTTCTGGCGACAGCGGGCGCAGCCGGGATGCGCCAGGTGCTGCGCGGTGCGCCCGGTGAAACCTGGGCACCGCGGCTGATCGGCGTCTTCGGCGCGTCGTTTCTCCTGGCCGGGCTCTTCGCCCCCGACCCCGGGGCCGGGTTCCCTGCGGGCGCTCCCCAGGCCCCGGCCGGGACCCTGAGCACACACGGAGCCGTCCACATGGCCGCCGCCATGACCGGTTTCCTCGCGCTGTGCGCCGCATTCCTCGTGCTGGCCCGGTACTTCGCCGCCCACGGCCGACGCGGCTGGTCCCTCGTCTCCCGGCTGGTACCCGTCGGCGTCCTCGCCGGGTTCGCCGCCTCCTCCGCCTCGGTGGCAGCCTTCACCGCCGGAGCGGGACTCGGCCTGCTCTGGCTCACCGCCTTGTCCGCCCGCCTGGCCCGCCCGATGCCCACCGCACAGCGGTAACCGCTCCCGCCTCACCACACGTACAACTCTCACCAGGACAGCAACGCACCGAGCCGACAGGAGACAGCACCCATGACCGCACCCATGAAGGGCCCCGCCAGCTACTTCCCCTCGATCGAGAAGAAGTACGGACGCCCGATTGCGGAGTGGAAGGACCTCATCCGCACCTCGCCGCTGACCAAGCACATGGAACTCGTCGCATGGCTCAAGGCCGAACACGGCCTGGGACACGGCCACGCCAATGCACTGGTGGCGCACACCCTGGCCGAAGACGCCAACCAGTAGCCGCAGGGGGTAACTCCCCAGCCCGCAAAGTGGGTTGCACGCCCATGCGCCGTGCCCGACGTCTACCCCAAGGCCCGAAGCCCCGGCACCAGCGCCACCACGACCGGGATCGCCGGTACCAGCGCGGCCACCGCCGTCAGGCGCAGGCGGTGCAGGGCCGGGAGGCGGTCCGGGGGAGTAAGGAGGCGGTGCACGCGCTGCGGGACGTGGGCGTGCGGGGTGGGGGAGGGCCCGAACACGCCCCGGTCCTCATTGAGTTCGACCAGCGCCAGCGCGGTCGTCAGTCGGCCGAAGCGCCGGGAGGCCGTGTCGTCTGCCGCCAGTTCGACCAGCCGGTGCATCTCGTCGCGGAAGGCGGCGAACACCGGCACCTGCGGGAAGCCGCCCGCCAGCGCGGCCGAGCAGTGCAGCAGCCAGTCGTGCCGGGCCCGGTCGTGGCCCTGCTCATGGGCGAGCAGGGCGTCGAGTTGACGCCCTTTCAGTCGGTGCAGGGCGGCCGTCGTGACCACGAGTCGGGGCGCCGTACCCGGCAGCCACCACGCGTCGGGACGCTCGCCCTCCAGCACCACCAGCCGCTCGCTCGTCGCCTCCTCGCCCGGCAACAGCGGGGCGCGCACGAGGAGTTCGGCCCGCCGCAGGTGCCGTCGCGCCCGGGCTCGTACGACCTCGCGCACCAGCATCGCCAGGCTCCACAGTCCGCCGCAGGCGAGCGTCACCGCGACGGCCGCCGCCCACGGTCCGGCGGTACCGAGTGCGTACGCGTCCACCACCGCGCGCGGGGCCGTAGCGAAGACATGCCCCCGCACCGCCTCCCAGGCCGCCGCCGCGCTGAGCGTCATCGACAGCGCACAGCACAGCAGTACGGCCGCCACCACGCACTGCCACACCCACAGAGCGACCACCGGCTCACGGTCCCGCCAGTTGGCCCGGGCGAGCAGGCGCGGGGCGACGACGGCGGTCACGGCGCCGAGCAGCAGCAGTGCCACGGGGACCATCATGGGCAGCACCCTATGAGCGCGGAGCCGCTCACGGGTACGGTCCCTTGCGCCGAAGTGACGCAGGCAACGTTTGCGTTTCCTCCAAGGAGGACCGGCGGTTCACATCGTCAGCAGCATCGCGACCATCCCGATCCCCATCGACAGCCGGCACGCCCGCGCCAGCTCCGGACGGTCGCCCCAGCGCACGGCCCTCGTCCCGCCGCCCGCCGTGGCGGTGGCGGGCACCAGGCGGGCGCCGGACAGCAGCACATAGCCGGTGAAGTAGAGCAGCAGCGCACCCGTCACCAGGGGCACCCCGGCGCCGATGTGCGGATGGTGGTGGGCGGCGGACGAGGCGGGGGAGGTCGCCATGACGAGGGACATGTAGACCATCGCCGCCGTCCCCACCACATGGTGCAGATGATGCGGGCCGCTGCGCGCGGCCCACAGGGCGCGCAGCGCCGCCGCTCCGAACACGGCCGCGTACAGCGGCCACGCCCAGCCCGGCGGGGTGAACACCGCGGCGGGCACGGCCATCGCGGCCATGCCGAACCCCATGAGCGCCTCGCCGCCCGCGGAGCGCCGCTGCTCCTCGACACCACTGCGCATCCGCAGCAGGCAGTACGCCCCGGTCGCCGCGCACAGCGCGACCAGCAGCCAGGCGGCCGACACCGGTCCGTGCACGCGCCCACCTCCACGCTCGACGGTCCGTCGAGGAATGCGATGCCCACGGCACGCGGGGCGTATACGAGCGCAAGGGTGTACACGGGGAGCATTCGCCGGAGCACAGCAGGTGAGGAAGGGGGTCATCGATGCGCCAGGGCGTATCTTTTACTAGTAAATCACATGCTAAATTGATGGTATGAGCAGTGCGACCCGCCACCGTCTTCCCCTCGCCGGCGTGCTCCGCCTGGGGCGGCCCTCCGACATCTGGTTCAAGCCCGCGCTGAGCGCGGTCGCCGCGGTCGCCCCGCCCAACCTGACCCTGCTGGCGCTCGGCCGCCTCGACCTCGCCATGTACACGATGGCGGGCTCCCTGTGCGCGCTCTACGGCCACAACCGGCCCTACGCCGTCCGGGCCCGGGCCCTGGCCTGGGTGGTGCTCGGCATGGTCGGCGGCCTCGCCGTCGCCCTGCTCACGGCGTCGCTCACCACCGATGCCGTCGTGCTGGTCACCGTCGGCGCCCTCATGGCGGCCGTGCAGAAGGCGGTGTGCGACGCCACCCGTATCGGTCCGCCCGGCAACGTGGTTCTCACCTTCATCACCTCCGCCTCCCTGTTCGCGCCGCAGAGCCTCGGCCAGGTCCCCGGCCATGCCGGGCTGGCGCTCGCCGCCGGTGCCTGGGCCTGGCTGGTCGGCATGGCACCCGGGCTGCTGCGCCCGCACGGCCCCGAGCGGCGCGCCACCGCCCAGGCCCTGGACGCGGCCGCCGCGTACGCCGCCACGCGCGGTACGACCGAGGGCCACGCCCGGGCCCGCGCCGCGAGTGCCGCCGCCATCCACGCGGCCTGGCAGTCCCTGCTCGCCGCGGGCACCCGCCCCGACCGCACCCGGCGCACCCTCGAACGGCTCCTGATCCGCGCCGAGGTCGCCCTGGCCGCCCCTGCCGACACCGACCCCGAACGGCTGCGCGCCTGGGCCCGAGACCTGCGCGGAGCCGGCCCGGTCTGCGGGATAGGGTTTCCCCACGACCCGACCGGCGAACTGCTCGGTGTGGACACCGAACTCGCCTTCCCACGCGGCCCGTTGCGGCATCGGCTCGCCCCGCTCGCGCCCATCGCCGTCCGCACCGCGATCGGCTGCGCCCTCGCCGGATACGCCTCCCTCGCCCTCGGCGTCGGTCGCCCCTACTGGGCGCTGGTCACCGCGGCCTCCCTCTACCAGGCCAACGTCACCCTCACCTGGAGCCGGGGCATCCAGCGCGTCGTCGGCAACCTCGTCGGCGTGCTCGTCTTCGCCGCGGTCACTCCGCTCGCCCAGCTGCACCCTGCGGCCCTGGTGCTGCTCTGCCTCGCCCTCAACTTCGGCGCCGAAGCGCTGATCAGCCGCAACTACTGGCTCGGCAGCGTGTGCGTCACGCCGATGGCCCTGCTCATCACCGAGTTCGCCCGCAGCCAGGACCCCGAACGGCTCATGACCGAGCGGATCGCGGACACCCTCGTCGGCGCCCTGGTCGGCTTCGTCGCGGCCGTGGCCGTCACCAACCGGCGCGCCGGCGACCGCATCGAGCACGCCCTGACCACGGTCGAACGCGCCCGCGAGCGCGCCACCCGCCTGCTCGCCGAGCCGCACCCGGAGCCCCGCGCCCTGAAGACCGCGGGCCGCACCCTCGCCGCCGCGCTGGTCGACCTGCGCGCCACGGCCGACGCCGCCTCCGGCGAGTGGTGGCAGCGCGCCCTGCCCACGGAGCGGGTCGTGCTCGCCGAACAGTCCGGACACCGTACGCTCGCCGCGACGGCACGACACCGGGGGCTCGCACCCCTGGACCACGACACGGGCAGGACAACGGAGGACGTACGGCCATGACGCCGACGAACGGACGACCGCCGGCCGGGGACGCAGCGGGCGGAGGACAGGCGGGGGCCGGGGGCGGCACGGTCGAGGGGAGGCCGACGACCGCGGACTCCCGGGCCGACGGGCAGCCGGGGAACGAGAGCGGGGCCGGACCCGGCCCGGCGCGGCGGGACACCGTCGCCGCGGTCGTTCGGCAGTGGCGGGCCGTGCACCCCGGGCTGGACACCGGGCCCATGGAGGTCATCGGCCGCATCAACCGCTGTGCCGCCCTCCTCCAGCAGGCCGAGGACGCCCCGTTGCGCCGCGCCGGGCTCAGCCGCCCGGAGTTCGACCTGCTCGGCGCGCTGCGCCGCACCGGTCACGAGCTGACCCCGGGGGACCTTGCCCGGGAGACCTTCTCCTCCGGGGCCGCCGTCACCAAGCGGCTCAAGCACCTGACCGAACGCGGTCTGGTCGAGCGGCGCGGCGACACCCGCGACCGCCGGGTCGCCCACCTCCGCCTCACCGACACCGGCCGCGCCCTGGTCGACGGCATCCTCCCCGAACAACTCTCGTACGAGACCGCCGTACTGTCCGTCCTCGCCCCCGAGGGCCAGGGCGACCTGGCCGCACTCCTCGCCGACCTGCTCAGCGGCCTGGAGGGGCGGATGGGTCCGGTGCGGGCGTGAGCGCAAGTGCCACGCAGTGCCGGCCTTCGACCCGTACGGCCCCCGGCCGGCACGTGCGCTTCGACGCCGGGCCGCCGCTCAGCCCTCCTCGCCTGCCTTGTACACGCCGAACGCCGCTCCCTGCGGGTCCCGCAGAACCGCGATGCGGGGGCCGTCGGGGACCGATGTGGGTGGCATGACGATGATGCCGTCCGCCTGCTGGGCGATCTGAGCCGTCGCGTCCACGTCGTCCACCGCGAAGTACGGCAGCCAGTGCGGCGGCACGTCGGGCGGGAACCGGTCGCCCATGTCGGCCATCCCGCCGAAGTCCTCCCCGTCGATGCCCCACTGCGTGTACCACTCCGAGGCGTTGACGCTCCAGCCGAACACCGTGGTGTAGAAGTCCCGGGCCCGGTCGGTGTCCCGGGTCGCCAGTTCCACCCAGCCGAGCGTGCCGGGCGAGTTGAACAGACCGGCGCCCGGGAAGGCCCGCGCCTGCCAGAGTTGGAACGCCGCGCCCGTCGGGTCGAGGGCCACCGCGAACCGGCCCACGTCGAAGACGTCCATCGGGCCGAGGATCACCGTCCCGCCGGCCTCCTCCACGCGCCGTGCCGCGTCGTCGGCGTCCGTGACCGCGAACGACACGTTCCAGGCGACCGGTTGGGACTCCTGGTACAGCGGGGTGAGTGCGGCGACCGCGGCGTCTCCCACGTGCGCCACGGTGTACCCGCCCGCCTCCTGCCGCGGATCCGTCTCCGGCCGCCAGCCGAACAGCTCCGTGTAGAACCCCTTGGCCCTCTCCAGGTCACTGGTCCCCAACTCGGTCCAGCAGGGGCCGCCGATCACCGGCTTGTCGAACTTCATGACAGCTCCTTCCGGTCGCCCCGGCCCGCCGTGTGAGAAGAGACCGAGGAGGGCTCCCTTTCGCACGCTAGCCGCGGCCACGGGCACCGGCCATCCGGAGACCGCTTCCCCTTCCCCGGCGCCGGCCGCCGAGGTGCCGACGCGGAAATCGGTTGTCCCGTCCCGGCACGAGACGGGAGGCTGCGGGGATGGAGACGGATCACACAGTGGGAGCCGGGCTTCCCGCGCTCGCCGAGGAGATCGCGGAGTACTACGAGCGGGACCGGGAGGACGGCCGGCTGCGCTCGGGCGCCGGACGCCTGGAGCTGTGGCGCACCCAGGACGTCCTGCGCCGCCTCCTGCCACCCGCTCCGGCCGGCATCCTGGATGTGGGAGGCGGCAGCGGTGTCCACGCGCAGTGGCTCGCCGCCGACGGCTACGCGGTGGAACTCGTGGACCCGGTGCCCCTGCACGTGGAACACGCGGCCCGCCTGCCCGGCGTGAGCACGCGCGTCGGCGACGCCCGTGCCCTGGCGGTGCCGGACGCATCCGTGGACGTGGCGCTGCTCCTCGGCCCCCTCTACCACCTGCCCGAGCGGGAGGACCGGGTCCGGGCACTCGCCGAGGCCCGCCGGGTGGTGCGGCCCGGAGGCCTCGTGGTGGCCGCCACGATCAACCGGTACGCGGCCCTGCACGACAACCTGAGCACGGGGCTGTACTTCGACGCCGAGCACCGGCCACAGATCGAGGCAGCGGTCGGCGACGGCCGGATGCGACCGACCGGCGGGCCGAAGTCCCTGTTCACGACGGCCTACTTCCACGACCCCGCCGACGTCCCGGCCGAGTTCGCGGACGCCGGCCTGACACCGCAGGGTCAGTACGGCCTGGAGGGCGCCGCCTGGCTGATGGGCGACGTCTCCGACTGGCTCCACGACCCCGCCCGCCGCGACCTGGTCCTGCGCGCACTGCGGCAGACCGAGTCCGAGCCGTCGCTGCTCGGCATCAGCGGCCACCTGCTCACGGCGGGCAGCAAGGCCTAGGGAGCGTCCGGATCAGGTCGCCGGCATGATCCGGAAGACACCCCTAGGTCCCCGGCCGGTACCGCAGCGGATGATCCGACGGCACCTCCACCAGCACGATCGGGGTGCCGTCCGGGTCGGCGATCCACATCTCGACCAGGCCCCACGGCTCCTTCACCGGCGGCCGTACGATCTCGACGCCCTTGCCCACCAGCTCCTCGTGCGCGCCGGTCACGTCCTCGACCTGCAGCCACAGCCGGACCGCCGGCGACGGCGGGGCCGGCGAGCGGCCGGAGACCTCCAGGAAGCCGCCGCCGAGGAAGTAGACGGTCCCGCGCTCCGGACCCGTGCCGAACTCCCGGTAGACGGCCAGGCCCAACTGCTCGCCGTAGAAGGCGCGGGAGCGCTCGGGGTCGCTGGGGCGCAGCAGGGTCCTGCTGCTCAGTACGTGCACCATGCATCCGGACTCTAGTGGCAGAGTTACCCTCATTCCTGGCTCAGCCGCGCCCGAGATCGGAGACCGCCCCCATGGACACCACCGCAACCGGACCGACGTTCCGAGACGCCACCGACGCCGATGTCGACGCGCTGGTCGCGCTGATCGAGTCGGCGTACCGGGGCGACTCCAGCCGGGCCGGGTGGACCACCGAGGCGGACATCCTGGAGGGGCAGCGGACCGACCCGGAGGGCGTGCTCGACGTCATCAAGTCGCCGGACAGCCGGCTCATGACCGTCGAGCAGGACGGCCGGCTCGTCGCCTGCTGCCAGCTCGAACACCGCGGCCGGCACGCCTACTTCGGCATGTTCGCGGTCAGCCCCGCACTGCAGGGCGCGGGCCTCGGCAAGGTCGTCATCGCCGAGGCGGAACAGCTGGCCCGGCGGACCTGGGGCGTGACCGAGATGCACATGACCGTGATCTCGGTCCGTGACGACCTGATCGCCTGGTACGAGCGCCGCGGCTACCGCCGTACGGGAGAGATGACGCCCTTCCCGTACGGCGACGAGCGCTTCGGTATCCCGCAGCGCGACGACCTGCAGTTCGAGCTGCTGGTCAAGCCGCTGGCGTGACGCCTGTCGCGGGAGATCGTGCGCCGGGTCAGGCGGTGAAGCGGCCCGTGCGCTTGATCTCCGGGTAGTCGGTCGTCGCCCCGTCCAGCTGGAGTGCGCGGACGAGCCGCAGGTGGTCCTGCGTGTTGACCACCCAGCCGATGATCTTCAGGTCGGCCGCGCGCGCGTGTTCGACGACCTCCAGGGTCAGCCGGCGGATGTTGAGACAGACGGTCCCGGCACCCACCTCGGTGGCGCGCTCCACGACGTCGGTGCCGTAGCGGCTCGCGATCAGCGCGGTGCGCACGCCCGGCACCAGCCGGGTGATCTCGGCGACCGCCTCGTCGTGGAACGAGGACACCTCCACCCGGGAGACCAGGTCCTGCCGGTGCATGACCTCGGCGAGCGCCCTGGCCGCCGCCACATCCTTGATCTCCGCCTGCAAGGGCGTCTTCACCGCGTCCAGCACCTCCTCGAAGACCGGCACCCGCTCCCCGCGGCCCGCGTCCAGGGCGCGCAGCTCCGCGAGGGTCTTCTCGGCGATCGGGCCGGTGCCGTCGGTCGTGCGGTCCACCTCCGCGTCGTGCATGACGACCAGGGCGCCGTCCTTGCTCAGATGGAGATCGAGTTCGATCAGGTCGAGGCCGGCCTGCTGCGCGGCGACGAAGGAACGGAGGGTGTTCTCGGGCTCGACACCCATGACCCCGCGGTGACCGATGGTAAGGAAGTTCAAGGTTCAACTCGCTTCCGTCGACGGCGGCTCGGCGCCCGCGAACCCGACGGGACGTCGGTGTCCGCGCGGCAAGGTCGCAGCCTAATGGCCTGCTCCCGCGATGAACCCGCACTTGCGCGGCGGATCGGGGCGCGGCGCCTGTGGCACCTGGCTCGGATGCGCCTGTGTGGTCACCCTGGGGTGGGCGAGTCCCCAACGGTATTGACCGGCTGGATCTGATCGGTCCCTCCGCGGTCGCCCATACCCCGTGATCGCGGCGAAAGTGACCGTCGTCACGGTTTCAGACAGGAAAAATGTCGGTGACCATGCGGCTCGGCAGAATAATTTCCCGAGCTGCCTCTTGCTGGGAGAAACTGGGTATGCATACGGTGTCCTTACGCGAGGTTCTCCCGTGGAGGATGGGACATGACGGAAATTCTTGTGCAGGCGGGTACCGAGGGACGGGTTCCTTCGCTGACCAGGGTCGTTGAGCACCCGGCCTGGCCCGAGCTCAAGGATGCCGTGGAGCAGATCCGGCCATGGCAGTCGAAGGACGGATCGATCGACTTCGAGGGCGAGGGCGCCCCGCAGCGAGCCGAGGCCGAGGCGGCCGTGGAGCGTGTCGTCGCCGGTGTCCAGCAGCTCTCCGCACTGGTTCCGCACGACGTCGCCTACCACGAGGCCCTCGTCAAGGACCTGCGCCGCTGGGCCGAGGGCGGCTTCCAGGTGCCGGACTTCCTCGACTCCCTGCTGGAGTTCCAGCCCGCGGCGGGCCGCGCGGACGGTCTGCAGCACCTGGTCGTCTTCCCGATGTACACGCAGAACGGCAACCTGGACCGCAACCTCGAGGCGGTCGTGCTGCGCATGGTGTGGCCGGACTGGCTGGCCGAGCTGGAGCGCACCCGCTACGACAACCCGCTCTTCTGCGGCATCACGTTCGAGGACTTCACGGCCGGGTACGACACCAACTCCGCCGTCCTCTTCCCGGAGACCGTCGCCGTGCGTGAGGCGCCGGAACGATTCACCTGGGGTGCCATCTTCTGCGACCGCGAGGCCGCCCGCTTCCGCCGGGTCACCGAGGCCGCCGTCGACACCCTCGGTGTCGAGCTGCCCGAGGACATCGCCGCGATGGTCCACGACCAGAAGCGCTGCGAAGAGGCCTTCGTGCTGTGGGACATGGTCCACGACCGCGCCCACAGCCACGGCGACCTGCCGTTCGACCCGTTCATGATCAAGCAGCGCCAGCCGTTCTGGATGTACGGCCTGGAGGAGCTGCGCTGCGACCTCACCGCCTTCAAGGAGGCCGTGAAGCTCCAGGCGGAGGGCGTCCCGCAGGCCCGTGACGTGCAGTACGCGGTGCTCTTCGACCGCATGTTCCGCTTCCCGATCACCGGCGACCGCGTGCGCAACTACGACGGCGTCGGCGGCCAGCTGCTCTTCGCCTACCTGCACAAGCACGACGTCATCCGCTGGACCGACAACAAGCTCACCATCGACTGGGAGCGCGCCCCGCAGATCACCAACCAGCTCTGCGCCGAGATCGAGAAGCTGTACCGGGACGGCATCGACCGCCCCAAGCTCGTGCACTGGTTCGCGGGCTACGAGCTGGTCTCCACCTACCTCGCCCCGCACCCCGGCTCCAAGTGGGCCAAGGGTCCTGACGCCCTGGACCTGACCCAGCCGCCGCGCAAGCTCGTCGACGACGTGCTTCCGGACGAGTTTCCGCTGAGCATGTTCTTTGAGGCCCTGTCCAAGAAGCTGAAGAATGTGATCGCCTCCACCAAGGGCATCACGGCGGACAGCGCCGAGCGGCTCGCTGCGTGAGCGGCCGCGTCCAGAACACTGTTCAAGAGGGGAAGAACGTGGGGAACAACGGGTCTCTCAGCGGTGCGGTGATCGCGGTGGCCGGTGCGGGCGGACCCGCCGGGCACGCGGCGCTGGTCCGGCTCGCCGAGGCCGGCGCGGTGGTCGTCGGTGCCGACAACAACCCCGAGCGCCTGGCGGAGGCCGTGGATGCGGCACGCTACGCGGGCGGCGGTGCCACGGTCACCGGCGAGACGGTCGACCTGCTCAACCTGCAGTCGACCCGTGAGTGGGCGGCGCGCATAGAGAAGGACCACGGCCGTATCGACGGCCTGGTCCACCTGGTCGGCGGCTGGCGCGGCAGCGCGAACTTCGCCGAGTCCGACCTGGGCGACTGGGACCTGCTGGAGAAGCTGCTCGTCCGCACCGTCCAGCACACCTCCCTGGCCTTCTTCGACGGCCTGCAGCGCAGCGACCGCGGCCGGTACGTGCTGATCAGCGCCGCCGGCGCGTCGAAGCCCACCGCGGGCAACGCCGCGTACTCCGCGGCCAAGGCCGCCGCGGAGGCCTGGACGCTCGCCATGGCCGACGGCTTCCGCAAGGCCGGGGGCGAGGAGGGTCCGCGCTCGGCGGCTGCCATCCTGGTGGTGAAGGCGCTGGTGCACGACGCGATGCGCGCCGAACGCCCCAGCGCGAAGTTCGCGGGCTTCACGGACGTCAAGGACCTGGCCGAGGCCATCGAAGGCGTCTGGAGCAAGTCCGCCGCCGAAGTGAACGGAAACCGTCTGTGGCTGACCGAGAAGCCGTGAACCCTCCCAGGACCGACGCGCGTCGCCACCACGACCCGCAGGTCCGCGGTTTCGCCAGCGACAACTACGCCGGGGCGCATCCGGAGGTGATGGCCGCCCTGGCCCTGGCCAACGGCGGCCACCAGGTGGCGTACGGCGAGGACGACTACACCGAGAACCTCCAGCGGATCATCCGCAGCCACTTCGGGGCCACCGCGGAGGCCTTCCCGGTCTTCAACGGCACCGGCGCGAACGTCGTCGCGCTCCAGGCGGTCACCGACCGCTGGGGCGCGGTGATCTGCGCCGAGAGCGCGCACATCAACGTCGACGAGGGCGGCGCCCCCGAGCGCATGGGCGGCCTGAAGCTGCTCACCGTGCCCACGCCCGACGGCAAGCTCACCCCCGAGCTGATCGACCGGCAGGCCTGGGGCTGGGAGGACGAGCACCGCGCGATGCCGCAGGTCGTCTCGATCACCCAGAGCACGGAGCTGGGTACGCTCTACACGCCCGAGGAGATCCGGGCGATCTGCGAGCACGCCCACGCGCACGGCATGAAGGTGCACCTGGACGGCTCGCGGATAGCCAACGCGGCCGCGTCCCTGAACGTGCCCATGCGGACGTTCACCAACGCGGTCGGCGTCGACATCCTCTCGCTCGGCGGGACGAAGAACGGCGCCCTGTTCGGCGAGGCGGTCGTGGTCCTCAACCAGGACTCCGTCGGCCGCATGAAGCATCTGCGCAAGATGTCCATGCAGCTCGCCTCCAAGATGCGCTTCGTGTCGGTGCAGCTGGAGGCGCTGCTCGCCAAGGACCTGTGGCTGCGCAATGCCCGGCACGCCAACGAGATGGCCCAGCGGCTGGCCGAGGGTGTCCGCGCGGTGCACGGGGTGGAGATCCTCTACCCGGTGCAGGCGAACGGTGTCTTCGCCAAGCTCCCGCACGACGTGAGCGAGCGGCTGCAGAAGCGGTTCCGGTTCTACTTCTGGGACGAGACCGCGGGCGTCGTGCGCTGGATGTGCTCCTTCGACACCACGGAGGAGGACGTCGACACGTTCGTGGCGGCGCTCAAGGAGGAGATGGCGCGCTAGCCCCCGCGTTTGCATAGGTATGCGGTCACCTGAAAAGTCATTGACTGTCGGTGATCGCATTCCTATGCTCTGCGGCCATGGAGCTGATCCAGAACACCGCCGACCTGTCCGCTTACCTGGCTGCTGACGAGGTCATCGACCATCACCATCCCGTGGTGCGGGAGACGGCCGCCCGGCTGGCCGAGGGGATCGCAGACTCGTATGCCTATGCGCGCGCCGCCTACGAGTTCGTCCGCGACACCATCCCGCACTCCGCCGACGCCGACGACCCGCGCGTGACCTGGCGTGCCTCGGACGTGCTGGAGCGGCGCACGGGCATCTGCTGCGCCAAGGCACACGCCCTGGCGGCCCTGCTGCGGGCCGAGGACATCCCCACCGCCCTGTGCTACCAGCGGCTCATGCACGACGACGGCAGCGGTCACGCCGTGCACGGCCTGGTCGCCGTACGCTTTCACGGGGCCTGGCACCGGCAGGACCCGCGAGGCAACAAGGCGGGCGTGGGCGCCCAGTTCTCCCTGGAGGGCGAGCAGTTGGCCTGGATCCCCGACCCGGCGTCCAATGAGGTGGACTACCCGGCCTTGTATGCTGAACCGCACCCGGCCGTCCTCAGTGCGTTGAAAGCGGCCCCGGACCGGTCGGCCCTGTGGAAGACGCTCCCCAGCACTCTCTGAGGCGAGGCAGATGACGCTCACTCTCACCGTGTCCGGCGAGGTCCGCGCGCTCGCGCCCGGCTTCACCCATGTCGTGATCGAGGCGTACGACCTGGTCAACGGGCCCAGCACCGAAGCGAGTTCGGCGCTGCTGGACGAGGCGGCCGGCCGGCTGGCCGCCCGCCTGGACGGACGAGCGCCGCACGAGGACCCGCACATGGTCGCCTGGCGGGAGACGTACACCGCCTTCGGCTCCAAGCCGTCGCGCACCCGCAACTCGGCCGAGGCACTGGCCAAGCGGGCTCTCGCCGATGGAGGCCTGCCCCGGATCAACCTGCTCGTGGACCTCTACAACGCCATCAGCGTCGCCCACCTTGTCCCCGTCGGCGGCGAGGACATCGACCGCATCCAGGGCGAGATGCGGCTCGTGCGCGCCACCGGCGAGGAGGACTTCGTGACGGTCGCGGGCGGCGAGGAGGCCGTCGAACACCCCGACACGGGCGAGGTCGTGTGGCGCGACGAGGCCGGTGTGACCTGCCGTCGCTGGAACTGGCGCCAGGGCCCGCGCACCCGGCTCACCGAGGAGACGGTCTCCGGCCTGTTCCTGCTGGAGACCCTCGCCCCGATGCCGGTCCCGGAGGCGGAGGCGGCGGCCGCCGAACTCGCCGAGCTGCTGGAGAAGTTCAGCCCCGGCGCCCGTATCGAGGTACACGCTCCGGTGTCGGCCGGCGCTCCCGCCTGACCGACGCTTCGTCGCACTCGCTGATCTCCCGGCCCTGAGTGACGGGGGATCGGCCGCGTCAGTGCGCCTCGGCCGCCCGCAGCTGCTCGGCCGTGGGCGCCGTACCACCGAGGTGGGCCGGGAGCCACCAGGAGTCCTCCGCGCCCTTCGGGCGTGCGGGGTAGGCGCGCTGGGCGGCCTCCAGCAGTTCCTGGACGCCCTCGCGCAGGCGGCGGGTGATGGCGCCCGCGTACTGGTCGCGCGGGGCCTCGACCGCCTCGCCGACCCGGATGGTGATCGGGGTGTGGCTGCGCTTGAAGTTGCGCGGGTGCCCCTTGGTCCACAGCCGCTGCGTGCCCCACACCGCCATCGGGACGAGCGGGACGCCCGCCTCCTGGGCGAGGCGGGCCGCACCCGACTTGAAGCTCTTCAGGGTGAAGGACTGTGAGATCGTGGCCTCCGGGAACACCCCGATGACCTCGCCGGAGCGCAGCGAGTCCAGCGCGTGCGCGAAGGCGGCCTCACCCTGCTTGCGGTCCACCGGGATGTGCTTCATCCCGCGCATCAGCGGCCCGGACACCTTGTGCCGGAAGACGGACTCCTTCGCCATGAAGCGCACCAGACGCTTCTGCGGCAGGGCCGCCAGGCCGTTGAAGATGAAGTCCAGGTAGCTGATGTGATTACTCACCAGGACGGCACCGCCCGAGCGCGGGATGTTCTCCGACCCCTGGCAGTCGATCTTCAGGTCCCAGGCCTTGAACAGCGTCTTGGCGAGACCGACGACGGGACGGTAGACCAGCTCTGCCATGGGCGGGGTGGGCCCTTTCTGCTCTGCTCGGGAAAGGGGGGCTCCCGGCGGGAAAGTTACGCAGCCGTAGGTTTACGGCGTCTCGCAGATCGTGCCCGAAGAACGGACCGGTAGCCAGTCCTGGTGCCTCGCGGCGGCGAGATCCTCGTCACGTCGGCCTAGTAATCCGCAAGGCAGACTCCATCGGGAGGCGGGAATCTTTGCAGTCTTGTGAATGCTGGTGCGGACGACTGCAGGCGACGGAGAGGGAGAGTGCGGGTGCGCGGGCGAGACGGCGGCAGGCGGCTCGGAGCGGCCGAGCTGGGCGGTGAACTGGGGGAGCGGGCCACGCTCGTGCAGTTCTCGAGTGCCTTCTGCGCACCCTGCCGGGCCACCCGGCGCCTCCTCGGCGACGTCGCCGCAATGGTCCCCGGCGTCACCCACGTCGAGATCGACGCCGAGGCCCACCTGGACCTCGTACGCGAGCTGGAGATCCTCAAAACGCCCACCGTGCTGGTCCTCGACGCGGACGGCCGGGTGGTGCGACGCGCCACCGGACAGCCCCGCAAGGCCGACGTGATCGCGGCCCTGGGGGAGGCGGTGTGAGGCCCTCGCGCGCACGGTGAGGCATCTCCCAGATCCCGGAACGAACTTGACTGTGCACGCCACCTATCGTCAGCCTGACCCTATGCCGACCGAACTCCTTCTCCTCGGGCGGGGACACCTTCACGAAGGCGCCCTGGTCCGCACGTCGAGCGCGCGCTGTCCGCGCTGTTGAACAGCACCGGCCCCGCTCGTCACCCCTCGCAGAAGGACAACTCCATGACGGCCTCGCCCGAACTCGGCACCTTCCAGCTCGCCTCGCCCGACCTGCTGCGCTCCACCTTCCGTCGGCACGCCGCCGGTGTCGCCGTGATCACCGCGCGCGGTGCCTCGGGCCCGGTCGGGTTCACCGCCACCTCTCTCACCTCCGTGTCCGCCGACCCGCCGCTCGTCTCCTTCGGTATCGGCACGGGCGCCTCCAGCTGGCCCGCCGTCGCCGAGACCGAGCACGTCGGAATCCACATACTCGGCGAGCACCAGAGCGACCTGGCCGCCACCTTCGCCCGCAGCGGCGCCGACCGCTTCGGCGCGCCCACGGTCTGGCGGGAGGGCCCGAACGGCGTACCGGTCCTGGATGACGTGCTGGCCTGGCTCGTCTGCCGGATCGTCGGCCGCGTACCGGCCGGTGAGCACCGCATCGTGCTCGCCGAGGTGGTCCTCGGCGACTCCACGGGCGCGGGGCGTCCCCTTCTCTACCACCAGGGCCGCTTCAACCGCCTGCGGGATTGATCACGCCTCTCCCGCCCTGCGAAGCCGTCGAGTTCCGGTTACGCTGCGTTGCGAAGGTCACAGTTCAAAGCGCTTGCTTAGCGGGCATGAACTGGGTGTACTGACGAGTAATATTTCGGTCGGAGCGCGCGGACGCCCCGACCGGGATCGGCCGCTTGAGGCGCCTATGCTGCCTGCAAGAGGCAGCCCGGAAATGACGATGCAGTAGGAGAGCCGGCGTGAGCTTGAGGATCGTTGTCACTGTGAAGTACGTGCCCGACGCCACTGGCGACCGGCACTTCGCCGATGACCTGACCGTCGACCGCGACGACGTGGACGGTCTGCTCTCCGAGCTGGACGAGTACGCGGTCGAGCAGGCGCTGCAGATCTCCGAGAACTCGGACGACGACGTCGAGGTCACCGTTCTGACGGTCGGCCCGGAGGACGCCAAGGACGCGCTGCGCAAGGCGCTGTCCATGGGCGCCGACAAGGCCGTCCACGTCGAGGACGACGACCTGCACGGCACCGACGCCATCGGCACCTCGCTGGTGCTGGCCAAGGCGATCGAGAAGGCCGGCTACGACCTGGTGATCTCCGGCATGGCCTCCACCGACGGCACCGCCGGTATCGTCCCGGCCCTGGTGGCCGAGCGTCTGGGTGTCCCGCAGGTCACCCTGCTCTCCGAGGTCTCGGTCGAGGACGGCACGGTCAAGGGCCGCCGCGACGGCGACGCCGCGAGCGAGCAGCTGGAGGCCTCCCTGCCGGCCGTCGTCTCCGTCACGGACCAGTCGGGCGAGGCGCGTTACCCGTCCTTCAAGGGCATCATGGCCGCCAAGAAGAAGCCGGTTCAGTCCTGGGACCTGTCCGACCTGGACATCGACGCCGAGGAGGTCGGCCTCGACGGCGCCTGGACCAAGGTCGAGACCGCGGCCGAGCGTCCGGCCCGCACGGCCGGCACGATCGTCAAGGACGAGGGCGAGGGCGGCAAGCAGCTCGCTGAGTTCCTCGCGAGCCAGAAGTTCATCTAAGGCTCGACAGCCTGACCGCCCCTCAGACTTCGTAATCCGCAAGGAGATCCGTTCCCATGGCTGAAGTTCTCGTCTACGTCGACCACGTGGACGGTGCCGTCCGCAAGCCCACCCTGGAGCTGCTGACCCTGGCCCGCCGCATCGGCGAGCCCGTCGCCGTCGCGCTGGGCAACGGCGCCGCCGACACCGCCGCCGCGCTCGCCGAGCACGGCGCGACCCGCGTCCTGACGCACGAGGCGTCCGAGTACGCCGACTACCTGGTCGTGCCGAAGGTGGAGGCCCTGCAGGCCGCCTACGAGGCCGTCTCCCCGGCCGCCGTGCTGGTCCCGTCCTCCGCGGAGGGCAAGGAGATCGCCGCCCGTCTGGCGCTGCGCATCGGCTCCGGCATCATCACCGACGCCGTCGACCTGGAGGCCGGCGACGAGGGCCCGGTGGCCACCCAGTCGGTGTTCGCCGCGTCCTTCACCACCAAGTCCCGCGTCATCAAGGGCACCCCGGTCATCACGGTCAAGCCCAACAGCGCCGCCGTGGAGGCCGCCCCGGCCGCCGGCGCCGTCGAGGCCCTGGCCGTGTCCTTCTCCGACAAGGCCACCGGCACCAAGGTCACCGGCCGCACCGCCCGTGAGTCGACGGGCCGTCCGGAGCTGACCGAGGCCGCGATCGTGGTCTCCGGTGGCCGTGGCGTCAACGGTGCCGAGAACTTCTCGATCATCGAGGCGCTCGCCGACCAGCTCGGTGCGGCCGTCGGCGCCTCGCGCGCCGCGGTGGACGCCGGCTGGTACCCGCACACCAACCAGGTCGGCCAGACCGGTAAGTCGGTCTCGCCGCAGCTGTACATCGCCAACGGCATCTCCGGCGCGATCCAGCACCGTGCCGGTATGCAGACCTCGAAGACGATCGTGGCGGTCAACAAGGACCCCGAGGCCCCGATCTTCGACCTGGTCGACTACGGCGTCGTCGGCGACCTCTTCGACGTCGTCCCGCAGCTCACCGAGGAGATCAAGACCCGCAAGGGCTGATCGCCGCCAGGCTGTACGAGGCCCCCGTGACCGCGCGCCGGTCACGGGGGCCTCTGCTCATCCCAGGGTGATCCAGGCCTGCACGGGCAGGTGGTCGCTCGGGAACCGGCCGTTCCTGGAGAAGGTGTTGATCGACACCCGCCGGGTCGTGACCCTCGGCGTGGACAGGATCCAGTCGATGCGGTCGCCGTTCCGGACGAGCGGCTTGTAGCCGTGGAACGTGCCGTACAGCGCGCTGCGCTCGGCGGCGGTCTCCCAGGTGTCGACGAGACCGGCGCCGAGCATCGTGTCGTAGACCCGGTTCCGATGCGCGGCGACGTTGAAGTCGCCGGTCACCACGACCGGCAGGGAGCGGTCGAGGCCGGCGATCCGCTGGGCCATGAGGGCGGCGCTGCGTTCGCGCGCGGACTGCCTCGCGTGGTCGAAGTGGGTGTTCACGACGTAGAACTCCCGTCCGCCGTCGTGCAGGTCGCGGAAGCGGACCCAGGTGACGATGCGCGGGAACGCGGCTCTCCAGGTGTTGGAGCCGATCACTTCCGGGGTGTCGGAGAGCCAGAAGGTGTAGTGCTCGACCGGGGACAGGCGCCGGGTGTCGTAGAAGATCGCCGCGAACTCGTCGCGGCTGCCGCCCTCGCGGCCGGTGCCGATCCAGTCGAAGTGCGGACCGAGGTCGGCGTCGATGTCGCGCAGCTGCTGGTAGAGGCCTTCCTGGGTGCCGATGACATGGGGCTGCTCGCGGCGCAGCAGTGTGCTCATCACCGGTCTGCGGACGGTCCAGCTGTTGGGCTCGGCGGCGCTCGCGAAGCGCAGGTTGAAGGACATGATCCCCAGGGGGCGGGCCCGGTGCTCCCGCGCCGAGGCGGACGGGGCGGGCAGTGCTGTACTGGACAGGGGAGTGGTGACGGCCGCGAGCAGTGCGGCCTTGAGACCCAGACGGCGCGTGACTCGGCTGCGGTTCGACACGGAGGCTCCTTCGGTGGAACGGCCGGGCGAGTCGTGCGAAAGAAAGTGTGCCGCAGCGGCGTCCCGTGGACATGGTGTTGACCATCTCGAAGGTCCCCGGATAACTTCATTCTACGGATTGTTGATTCCGCAGAGCGGAAACATGGAGGGTGTGGGATGGGTCAGCAGGAGAAGGTGGCGACGAGCCTCGCGGGCGCCGTCAGCGAGCGGATCAGCGCCTCCCTCGCGCCGGTCGACGCGGAACTGGAGCGCCGCTACCCCGGAGACCCCGGCACCCGGCAGCCCGTCCACACCGTGTACGTCCCCGGTGACGCCTTCGCCGCCGACACCATCCGCTCCTGGGGCGACCGGGCCCTCGCCGCCCTCGACGAGCACGCCCCGGACGCGGCCTCGTTCGCGGCCGTCCTCGGCCTGTCCGACGACCTCGCCGAGCCCGTCTACTCCCGAGTCCGCGCCAAGCTGGAGCGCGAGCCGATCGAGGACCTGCGCGTCGACTTCGAGGACGGCTACGGCCCCCGCCCGGACGCCGAGGAGGACGAGACGGCCGCCCGCGCCGCCCGTCTGATCGCCGAGGCCTGCAAGAACGGCACGGCGGCCCCGTACATGGGCATCCGCATGAAGTGCATGGAGGCCGCGGTACGCGACCGGGGCATCCGCACCCTCGACGTCTTCCTCACCGCGCTGATCGAGGCCGGCGGCCTGCCCGACGGGCTGGTGCTGACCCTGCCGAAGGTGACGTACGCCGAGCAGGTCGGCGCGTTCGTACGCCTGCTGGAGGCCTTCGAGAAGGTGCACGGCCTGGAGTCCGGGCGGCTCGGCTTCGAGATCCAGATCGAGACCAGCCAGTCCATCCTGGCCACCGACGGCACCGCGACCGTCGCCCGCATGATCCAGGCCGCCGAGGGCCGCGCCACCGGCCTGCACTACGGCACCTTCGACTACAGCGCCTGCCTCGGCGTCTCCGCCGCCTACCAGGCCAGCGACCACCCCGCCGCCGACCACGCCAAGGCGATCATGCAGGTCGCCGCCGCGGGCACCGGCGTACGCGTCTCGGACGGCTCCACCAACGTCCTGCCGGTCGGCCCGACCGCGAAGGTCCACGACGCCTGGCGCCTGCACTACGGCCTGACGCGGCGCGCGCTCGCCCGCGCCTACTACCAGGGCTGGGACATGCACCCCGGCCACATCCCGACCCGCTACGCCGCCGTCTTCGCCTTCTACCGCGAAGGTTTCGAGCAGGCGGCCGCCCGCCTCGCCCGCTATGCCAACCGCGCCGGCGGCGACGTCATGGACGAGCCCGCCACCGCCAAGGCCCTCAGCGGCTACCTGCTGCGCGGCCTGGACTGCGGCGCCCTGGACATCGCCGAGGTCGCCCGCCTCACCGGCCTGACCCGGGCCGACCTGGAGGGCTTCGCGGCGCCCCGGCGCGGCGACCTGACGGCCTCGGCGAAGTAGCGGCCTCCCGCGACAGGACGAGCCGCCCCGGTGCAGCGTCGTCATGCACTTCAACCTGGCCCCGTGAGCCCACGCCCGCCCCGTCAGCCCTGACCGGCGGGCATCATCCCGAGCAGCCGTCGGCCGCACCGAACACGGCCGACGGCGCCGACGGGCAGGTGTGGGCTACGGCCGGCCGTGCGCGTACGGCTCCAGCCCCGACTCCGTCACCCACGCGTGCTCGGCGAACAGCCGGGTGCCCCGCGCGCACAGCGCGGCGTCGGCGCGGGCCCGCGCGCAGAACTCCTCCGGTGTGACCCCGAACAGCGCGCGCAACAGGGCTGATGCCACGAGGAGTTCGGTGAGCAGCGGGCGCTGCCCGGGATGCCGGCGGGGTGCGCCCATGCCGTCGTGCAGCACGCCGTGCCGGTTGACGTAGGCGAACGCGCCGGTCAGCGCAGAGCCGTCCGGCAGCTCGATCCGCACGTCCGGTGCGGGCAGCCAGGCCCGCCGGAAGTGCGGCTCGCTGGCGTCGATCACCGCCAGCTGCCGCGGGTCCAGCCAGATGACGAACAACTCCCGTAAGCAGCGAGCGGACCTGACGGGAGAGGCGGAGACATAGCCCCGCACGCTCACATGGGCGGAGACGCCCACGTCGATCCCGGTCACCCGCGCCCGCACCATCGGGATGGCCGCGTCGATCCCGGACTCGTCCATCTTGTGGCGCAGTTGGCCCGGGCAGGCGTTGGAGCCGACGGCGAGGACCGGCGTCCGGTCCTCGTGCACCAACCGGTCCAGCGGCAGCATCCGGTCGCCGTGCAGCAGCCCGGAGTCGGCGGGCCAGGCGCCCGGATAGGTCAGCGGATGGTCGCGGGGTGCCTCGGCGAGGCCGAGTTCCGCCAGGGTGCGGCCGACGTCACGGGTCACGGGCGGCTCAGTCCGCGGGCGGCAGCTCGCCCGAGCCGCGGGTGACGAGCCGGGTCGGCAGCTCGATGCGCTCGGGCGCGACGAGGGTGCCGTCCAGCTGGCGGAAGAGACGCTCGGCGGCGGTCCGGCCGAGGGCGGCCGCGTCCTGGGCGACGACCGTGACACCCGGCTGGAGCAGATCGGCCAGCTCGATGTCGTCGAAGCCGACGAGGGCGACCGGGCGGGACTGCTCGGCGAGGACCCGGATCACGGTGACCGTCACCCGGTTGTTGCCCGCGAAGATCGCGGTGACGGGGGAGGGGCCGGCGAGCATCTCCTCGGCCGCCCGGCGCACCCGCGCCGGGTCCGTCGCCCCGAGCGACATCCACCGCTCCTCGACCGGTATCCCGGCGTCCTCCATGGCGGCCCGGTAGCCGCGCAGGCGCTCGGCCGCGGTGTGGATGCGGGGCATGTCGCCGATGAACCCGATGCGGCGATGGCCGTGCGCGATCAGGTGGGCGACGCCGTCGCGGGCGCCGCCGAAGTTGTCCGACAGCACGACGTCGGCGTCGATCTTCCCGGCGGGGCGGTCCACGAACACGGTGGCCACGCCCGCCCCGATCTCCGGCTCCAGGTAGCGGTGGTCGTCCCCGGCCGGGATCACCACCAGACCGTCCACCCGCCGGGCGCACAGCGCCAGCGCCAGCTCCTGCTCCCGGTCCGGGTCCTCGGCGCTGGAGCCGTTGATCAGCAGGGCGCCGTGGGCCCGGGCCACCTCCTCGACCGCGCGGCTCAGCGGGCCGTAGAACGGGTCGGCGAGGTCCTCCAGGACCAGGCCGATGCTGGCCGTACGGCCCTTGCGCAGGACGCGCGCGCTGTCGTTGCGACGGAAGCCGAGCGCGTCGATCGCCTCCTGGACACGGCGCTCGGTGTCCGGGGTGACGCCCGGCTCGCCGTTGACCACACGGGACACCGTCTTCAGGCCGACCCCGGCGCGCGCGGCCACGTCCTTCATCGTGGGACGGTTGCCGTATCGCGACCCGGAGCGGTCTGTGGGGCGATCTGCGCGGCGGCTGGTCTCGGGCACGATGCGGCGTCCTGTCCTGTCGTCCGGGTTGTCCACGGGGTGGTGCGTAGATCCGTGGTTTGTATGAGGATGTGGCGTCGAGCATAGAGCCTGGACAACGTTGTCAGATCCGCGAGACACTGTCCACCGCTGTCTCCGGCCTGCGCCCCCACCGCTGGACCGGCCTGCCTCTTTCTGGTTATTCAAGGTTCAACGGGGAGATCTGACACTGATGTACACCGACCTCGTGGCGGCCCTGGACATCGGCGGCACCAAGATCGCCGGCGCTCTGGTGGACGGTCACGGACGGATCCAGGCACGCGCACAGCGTGCGACGCCCGCGCAGCAGGACGGCGAAACGGTCATGCGGGCCGTCGAGGAGGTACTCGGCGACCTCGCCGGGTCACCCCTGTGGGGACGCGCCGGCTCCATAGGCATCGGCAGTGCGGGCCCGGTGGACGCCTCCGCGGGCACCGTCAGCCCCGTGAACGTGCCGGGCTGGCGTGACTTTCCGCTGGTCGAGCGGGTGCGCTCAGCCACCGGGGGGCTGCCGGTCGAGCTGATCGGCGACGGGGTGGCCATCACCGCGGCCGAACACTGGCAGGGCGCCGCCCGCGGCCACGACAACGCGCTGTGCATGGTGGTCTCCACCGGCGTCGGCGGCGGCCTGGTCCTCGGCGGGCAGCTGCATCCCGGCCCGACCGGCAACGCCGGGCACATCGGGCACATCAGCGTCGACCTCGACGGCGACCCGTGCCCGTGCGGCTCGCGCGGCTGCGTCGAGCGCATCGCCAGCGGCCCCAACATCGCCCGCCGCGCCCTGGAGCAGGGCTGGCGGCCGGGCCCGGACGGCGACACCTCCGCCGCGGCGGTCGCCGCCGCCGCCCGGCAGGGCGACCCGGTCGCCGTGGCCTCCTTCGAGCGGGCCGCCCAGGCCCTGGCCGCCGGCATCGCGGCCACCGCGACCTTGGTGGAGATCGACATCGCGGTGATCGGCGGGGGTGTCGGCAAGGCCGGCGACATCCTCTTCACCCCCCTGCGCAAGGCCCTCGCCGACTACGCGACCCTCTCCTTCGTCCAGCGGCTCACGGTGACGCCTGCGCAGATGGGTACCGATGCGGGTCTGGTCGGCGCTGCCGCGGCCGCGTTGGCTCTCAGGCCGGATGCGACTGCGGCGGGGGTTTGAGGGCGGTTGGGCGGCTTACGGTGACGCCTGCGCGGATGGGTACGGGTGCGGGTCTGGTTGGCGCCGTGGCGGCCGTGGCGGCCGTGTTGGCCCGTAGGCCGGATGCGATTGCGGCGGGGGTTTGAGGGCGGCTCGGCGGCTGAGGGCCGCGGGCGCGTGAACGGCCGCGGGTCTCATCGGTGCCACCGCGGCCGCGTTGGCCCGTAGGCCGGACGCGACCGCGGCAGGGGTTTGAGGGCGGCTCGGCGGCTGAGCTTGGCGTGGGCGTGCGGAACCACGGTCAGCGGCTGAGCCCGGCGTCCGTGTTCGGAGCCACCGTCAGCGGCTGGGCACGGCATGCGCGTTCGGAGCGGCGGTCAGCAGCGCAGCCCGGCGCCCGCGTTCCGAGCCGTGGTCAGCGGCTGAGCCCGGCGCCCGCGTTCCGAGCCGCGGTCAGCAGCTCAGCCGTGCGTTCGCCCAGTCCGCGTGGTCCGAGTCGATGCCGTCTCCGCCGTCGGTGACGACGAGGCGGACGACCTGGGCGCCGGTGACGTCGGCGGTGAGCGGCTGGGCGGGTTGTGTGTTGGTCAGTACGCCGGTCGAGGCGGCCTTGGTGCCGTCCGCCCAGATCTCGAAGGCGACGGTGCCCTTCGTGCCCTTCTCGTCGTCCACGCCGACGTCCGCGGTGACCTTCTCGCAGGTCTTGCCGGTGTAGAAGGAGATCTCACTGTCCGCGTGGACGCCGAGCCCCTTGGCGTACGCGACGCCGCCCAGGGTGATGGGGTGACCGTCGCCCGCGGCGCTCTCCCCGTTGCTGGTGTCGCGCTCGACCGGCCCCCAGCCGCCGGCCGCCGACAACCAGGGCAGATCGCTGAGGTACGACGTCCCGGTGGGCGGCGGCAGCACGACGGTCGCGGTCAGCGGGAGGGCGCTGGTGACGTTCTCTCCGGTGGGTGAGCGGTAACTCGCCTTGAGGGTGAGGCCGTAGGAACCGGTCGGTGTCCCCGCGGGGGCGGTGACCCGCCAGCCCGTGCGCAGCGACTTGCCCGTGGTGAGGGCGGTGGCCGTGGTCGCCGAGGTGGCACGTACGGTCCAGCCGTCCGGGCCGGTGAGTGAAACGGACACCCGGCGGGCGGATGTCCGGCCGAGATCGGTGACGGCGGTGGTCAGCGTGGCCGGGGTGCCCGCCTCCACGAACGGGCTTGAGTCCAGGCCGAGTTCCGCTGCGGGCGGGTTGACGGCCCAGTCCGGGTCGGCCGCGACCCGCAGCAGGACCGTGCCGTGGGCCGGGACGGTGGCCGCGAGGGTGCCCGCGGTGTTGTAGCTGCGGTGCTGCCACAGGTCGCGCAGGGTGTAGGCGGGAGCGTCGGGCAGGCCGACGGCTGCCGCGGTGGTGGCGATCCGCTGGGCGGTGCCGGACTCGTTGAACAGGGCGACGGCGCGGCTGCCGTCCTTCATCTCCTTGGCGATCACCCAGCGTCCGCCCCCGGAGGAGACGACCGTGCCCTGCTTGCCCAGCGGGTCCTGGTCGACGGCGATGACCTCTTTGTTGTCCAGGATGTCGAAGGTCGATTGCGAGGCCTTGCGCAGGTCCGTGCCGATGAGCAGGGGCGCGGCCATGACGGACCACAGGGAGAAATGCGAGCGGTACTCGGTGTCCGTCATCCCGCCGTTGCCGACCTCCAGCATGTCGGGGTCGTTCCAGTGGCCGGGCCCGGCGTACGGTGCGAGAGGCAGGTTCTGCTTGAGGATCGACAGCATCGAACCCCAGCTGTCGCTGATGTCACCGGTGGTCCGCCACAGGTGACCGACGTCCGACGCCCACTCCCAGGGCTTGTTCTCGCCCCATTCGCAGATGCTGTAGACGATGGGCCGGCCGGTCGCCTGGAGGGCGTCACGCATGGTCCGGTAGCGCAGCTTGGCGTCGACACCCAGGTTGTTGCAGTTGTCGTACTTGAGGTAGTCGACGCCCCAGTCGGCGAACTGCTGTGCGTCGCTGTACTCGTGGCCGAGCGCACCCGGGAAGCCCGCGCTGTTGCAGGTCTTGAAGCCGGCACTGGTGTAGATGCCGAGCTTGAGGCCCTTGCTGTGGACGTAGTCGGCGACGACCTTGATCCCGTTCGGGAAACGGGCCGGGTCCGGCACCAGCTTGCCCGCGGCGTCCCGGTTCGGCAGGGCCCAGCAGTCGTCGAGGTTCACGTACTGGTAGCCGGCGTCCTTCAGGCCCTTGGCCACGAAGAGGTCCGCGATCCCCTTGACCATGGCCTCGTTGAAGTCGGCACGGCAGTGCGTGGAGTTCCAGTTGTTGAAGCCCATGGGCGGGGTGAGGGCTAGGCCGTCGGCCGGCGAGGGTGCGGCGACGGGGTGCCGGGCGGGGGCCGCGACGGCGGGGGCGGCCAGGCCCGCCGTGCACAGCAGCCCTGCGGTGAGCGCTCCGGCCACTCTTCGGCGGGTGGTCCGGGTGGTGCGGGTGTGAGGGTGACGCATCGTTGACGTTCCTCCGACTCGCGCAAGGTGGGATGACGGCATGTACGTGTCACCAGTGCGCGCTTACGGTAGGACGTGTCGGACTGTGTTGGAAGAGGCGCGTCGAAGTTGTTCGATATTCCGTCAATCCCCTTGACAGCAGGGCGTTTTGGGAGAGGGTGGGGAGGCCGGGCGTTCGGTTCTGTTGGATCGCCGGGCCTCCCGCGGCCTCACCGGAACTCGTGCACGACCTCGATCCGGCCCGCGATGTGGGCGTTGAACTCGTCCAGCTCCTCGGCGGGCACCCACAACTCCAGGATCGTCTCGCCGCCGGCCTGCCGGACGGGATAGCGGCCGAGGAACTCCGTGTCGACCTCGAAGCGAGTGACGAACCCGGCGCCGCTGTGCTTGACGTTCCAGTCCCGGGCGATCCTGATCGCGTAGTCCTCGTTGAGAACCGGGTAGAAGATCGGCTGCTCGGGCAGTCGCGGCGGCCAGGCTCTCCAGTCCAGCTCCCGGACCAGGTCCAGCTCCTCGGGACCGGTGGGGCGCCAGAGAGTGGTCGTCGGGCGGGGACTGGTCATGGCTGTCGTTCTCCTGGTCGTGGTCCGCCTGCTTCGGGCGGGCCGGGACCAGGACGATACCGACGCCGTGATCACTGCGGCCACAGGGTTTCCGTAGGGACCGCCGCTCCTGACCGCCGCTCCCGGGCGCTTGACCCATGGGGTTCGCCGTCTTCGTGACCTTGCCGGGAATCGCGGTGATCCGCGTGACCCCCGGACGGTTCCGCAGTTGATCCAGGGCATGAAGAAGCGCAGCATGCTCGCCATCGCCACCCTCGCCACCGGATTCGTCGTGGCCGCCGTCACCCCCTCGCACTCTGCGGACAAGGGACCGCTCGGTGACCTCAACGTCTCCGGCACCCTCGACCACGTCGACCACATCGTCAGCCAGGACAGCTTCGCCGTGGACGACCACGCGCAGGGGCGGGAGTAGCCCGGCCCGGTGCCCGGACCCCGTGCCGGTGTCCCCGACGCGAGGGGCACCGGCACGCGCGTGTGCGCGCCCTCAACTGGATGTGGTTTCCGTGGCAGGGTGGAGCGGGCAAGCCACAGGGGGCCAACAGAAGAGGGGGAGTCCGTGACCGTCGTCTGGATCAACGGCGCGTTCGGTGCGGGGAAGACCACCACCGCACGGGAACTGATCGAACTGATCCCGAACAGCGCGCTCTTCGACCCCGAGGTCATCGGTGGAGCGCTCTCGCACCTGCTGCCGCCCAAGCGCCTCTCCGAGGTCGGCGACTTCCAGGACCTGCCGATCTGGCGCCGGCTCGTGATCGACACGGCGGCCGCGATGCTCGCCGAGCTGGGCGGGACCCTGGTGGTCCCGATGACCCTGCTGCGCCAGGAGTACCGCGACGAGATCTTCGGCGGCCTCGCCGCCCGCCGGATCCCCGTACGCCATCTGCTCCTCGCCCCGGCGGAAACGATCCTGCGCGAGCGGATAGCCGGGCGGGAGATCCCGCCGGACCTGCCCGACGGCGAGATACGCCAGCGGCAGTGGGCGTACGACCACATCGAGCCCTACCGCGCCGCCCTCACCGCCTGGCTCACCGCCGACGCCCACCTCGTGGACACCAGCACGCTCACCCCGTACGAGACCGCCGTCCGCGTCGCCGACGCCGTCGGCAGCGGCACCGTACCGCCCTGTGACATCGTGCAGACCCCCGAACCCACCGCCGAGACCCTCGCCGCCGGCGTGCTCCTCTTCGACGAGCAGGACCGGGTGCTGCTCGTCGACCCCACCTACAAGCCCGGCTGGGAGTTCCCCGGCGGGGTCGTCGAGCGAGGCGAGGCCCCCGCCCGCGCCGGTATGCGCGAGGTCGCCGAGGAGACCGGGATAAGGCTGCGGGAGGTGCCCCGGCTGCTCGTCGTGGACTGGGAGCGGCCCGTTCCCCCCGGCTTCGGGGGGCTGCGCCTGCTCTTCGACGGCGGCCGGCTGGACACCGCCGCGGCGGCCCGGGTGCTGCTGCCGGGGCCTGAGCTGCGCGCTTGGCGCTTCGCGACCGAACAGGAGGCCGCCGACATGCTGCCGCCGGTCCGCTACGAGCGGCTGCGCTGGGCGCTACGGGCCCGCGAACGCGGCGCCGCGCTCTATCTGGAGGCCGGCGTGCCGGTCGCCGGACAGGCCGCCTGACACACTCTGACGCCCCCGGATCCCCGCCGCGTCCGTGATGTCGGCGGGGAATCCCGCCCTGGCTCTTCTACGGATGTCCTCGCCCACAGATGTCCTGGACCGAGCCGCTCTCCACGATCCGCCCGGCGTGAACCCGGTGGCCTGCCACTACGCCGAGAGCATCGAAATGTTGTAGGCGCGGCTCAGCTCGGCGTCCGGGTACGGGGTCAGCCGGCTCTCCCGCACGAGCGGCCGGCTGAAGTCGCCCATGGCGGCGGCGACGGGCGCGTAGCGGGTCAGCAGCTCGGCGGCGGCCCGGGGAATGCCCTCGGGCCGGGCACCGGCGGCCAGCGCCCGGATGTACTCCTCGCGTTCCTCCCGGCCGTACCCGTACAGCGCGGTGACGAGCCAGATCACCAGGTGATAGGCGGTGTAGACGCGGTCGTAGTGCCGGTGCCGGGCGAGAAACTCCCGCTCCTCGGCGTCCAGTTGGAAGGCGGATCCGAGTGAGAGGCCGAAGTCGGTGAGGTACAGCCTGCGGCCGTCGGTCAGGATGTTGCGGAAGTGGGCGTCGAAGTGCAGGAGTCGGTAGGACTCCAGCGCATCTGTCAGCTCCGTCAGGCTCTCCGCCACCCAGGTGCACGCCGCGTCCGCGCGGTCCGTGCGCAGTTCGGCGGCCAGCCAGTCGTGCAGGGTGTGCGGGACGTGCTCCAGGAACAGGGTCAGGCTCGCGGAGGCCGTCCGCAGAGCTTCGAGGCGTTCCCGCACGCCCGCGCCCCAGTAGGCCACGGCCCGCTCCACGTCGGCGAGTTCGTCGGGGAGGGGCTGGGGCTCGTCGGGCAGGACCCGCCAGTGGTGCAGCAGCGGAAAGCCGGGGAATCCTCCGGCCGCCGCGCCCTCCGTGGTCAGCGTGTGCGTGGCCAGCTCCCGCCAGGCGGTGTATCCCGGACTTCCCGGGCTGCCGATGCCGTAGTGGCAGTACGACGGCAGGCCGAACAGGTTCGCCGTCGACCGCTCGTTCCCGGGCAGCCGTTCCAGGTCCGTCAGCGGCACCCGCTTGACGAACACCGGCCGGCCGTCGACCAGGAGGCGTACGGCTCTGCCGCCGATGCCCGTGCCGAGCGGCTCGCCCGCCGCGACCAGCTCGGCCAGCTCCCGGTCGCCCAGCGGGGCGAGGGAACGGGCGATGCGGGTGTGGGCGGCGAGGCGTTCGGGGGAGGTCATGCCCCCCATGATCAGCCGGTGGCCGGGTGACTGTCCGCCGCTTTCCGAAGTGCGGCCGAGGCCCTGCCCACCACCGGATCGCCGTGCCCGAAGCAGGCCACGTCCGCGTCGAGGGCCGCCAACCGGTGGAATGAGCCCAGGAGTTGGGGACGGTCGAGGTTGAACACGCCCGACATCACCGCTCCGTCGACCGGCGAGGCCGCCACCGTGTCACCGGTGAACAGCACGCCCTCGTCGGGAAGAAACAGCGCGATGCTGCCGTCCGTGTGCCCCGGTACATGGACGACCCGCGCACCGCCGCCGAAGTCGAGCACGTCACCGTCGGACACGGGAGTGACGCTCCGCGGGCGCACCGGCTCGCCCTGGGGAAGGTGCCGGGACACCTCCGCGTGGATCGGCAGCTCCCAGTCCTCGAACCGCGGGGGCGGACCGGGGAGTTCACCCCGGACGAACGGTGCGTCCAGGTCGTGGGCCAGTACCTCGGCGCCGCTGAGCGCGGCGAACTCGCCCGCCCCGCCCGCGTGGTCCTCGTGGAAATGGGTCAGCACGATCCGTCGTACGTCCCTGGGGGCGCGGCCCAGCGCGGTGAGCGCGTCGGCGATCGTGCGGCCCGCGCCGATCCAGCCCGCGTCGATCAGCGTGGACTCCGTGTCGTCGTGCCAGAGGTAGGCCTGGCCGACCGGGAAGCGCAGGAGGTGGAGGCGGGGGAGCAGTTCGATGACGTCCATGCGCCGACGCTAGGCAGCGCCCCCG
Organism: Streptomyces sp. NPDC001410; assembly: GCF_042895235.1. NCBI lineage: Bacteria > Bacillati > Actinomycetota > Actinomycetes > Kitasatosporales > Streptomycetaceae > Streptomyces > Streptomyces sp. NPDC001410. The sequence continues at coordinate 20,130 of NZ_JBIAWE010000023.1, read as the reverse complement.
CCGTCGGGCGAGGGCGCTCTGCCGTCGGCAGAAGACTTCAGCCCGCCGCGTAGTTCCGCAGGAACAGCGCCTCGGCGACCGACAGCCGCTCCAGCTCCTCGGGGGACACACTCTCGTTGACCGCGTGGATCTGTGCCTCCGGCTCGCTCAGGCCGATCAGCAGGATCTCCGCCTCCGGGTAGAGGCCGGCGAGGGTGTTGCACAGCGGGATGGAGCCGCCCTGGCCGGCGTACTGCATGGTCTCGCCCGGGTAGGCGACCGCCATCGCGTCGGCCATCGCCTGGTAGGCCGGGCTGGAGGGGTCGGCGCGGAACGCCTGGCCCTGGCCGATCTGCTCGGTGCTCACCCGTGCGCCCCACGGCGTGTGGGCCTCGAGGTGGGCCTGGAGCAGCTTGGTGGCCTCGGCCGAGTCGACGCCCGGCGGCACCCGCAGGCTGATCAGGGCGCGGGCGCTCGACTGGACCGACGGGGTGGCGCCCACCACCGGCGGGCAGTCGATGCCGAGGACGGTGACGGCCGGGCGGGCCCAGATGCGGTCGGCCACCGAGCCGTCACCGATCAGACCGACCCCGTCCAGTATTTTGGCGTCCTTGCGGAACTGCTCCTCGGTGTACTCGAGACCGTCCCACTGCGCCGTGGCGTCGAGGCCGTCGATCGTGGTCGAGCCGTCCTCGGCGCGCAGGGAGTCCAGGACGCGGATCAGCGAGGCCAGCGCGTCCGGGGCGGCGCCGCCGAACTGGCCCGAGTGCAGGTTGCCCGCGAGGGTGTCGATCTGGACCCGGACCAGCGTCATACCGCGCAGAGTGGTGGTCACCGTCGGCAGGCCCACGCGGAAGTTGCCCGCGTCGCCGATGACGATCGTGTCCGCCTTCAGCAGCTCGGGGTGCTGCTCGGCGTACCGCTCCAGACCGCCCGTGCCCTGTTCCTCGGAGCCCTCGACGATCACCTTCACGTGCACGGGGATGCCGCCGTTCGCCTTCAGGGCGCGCAGCGCGAGCAGGTGCATGATCGCACCGCCCTTGCAGTCGGCGGTCCCGCGGCCGTACCAGCGGCCGTCCCGCTCGGTCAGCTCGAACGGCGGGGTGTCCCAGCGGGCCTCGTCCAGCGGCGGCTGCACGTCGTAGTGCGCGTAGAGCAGAACCGTTTTGGCGCCTTCGGGGCCCGGCAGGTAGCCGTACACCGACTGCGTGCCGTCGGGGGTGTCGAGGACGGCCACGTCCACGAAGTCCTCGGCGCGCAGCGCGTCGGCGATCCAGTTCGCGGCACCCTCGCTCTCGCTCTTCGGGAACTGCGCGAAGTCCGCCACCGACTTGAAGGCGACCAGTTCGGTCAGCTCCGCCTTCGCTCTGGGCAGCAGCGAGGCGACGGTCTCGGCGACCGGATTCGACGACATGGGCACGCTCCTCGTGGGTGCGACGTTGTACGGCTGGATAGACCGATCCTCCCACAGTGGCCTGCGACGACGGTCGCCGTAGGATGCGGAGGACAGGTGCGGCAGCGGCTTGATCGGAGCAGTAGACCATCGTGAGCGGCGAGAACTCTTCGGCGGACGACGTGCAGCGGGTGTGGGACGTCGTCGTGGTGGGCGCGGGACCCGCGGGGGCCTCGGCCGCCTATGCGGCAGCGGTCGCGGGGCGACGCGTGCTGTTGCTGGAGAAAGCCGAGCTGCCGCGCTACAAGACGTGCGGCGGCGGCATCATCGGCCCCTCGCGCGACGCGCTGCCGCCCGGCTTCGAGCTGCCGTTCCAGGACCGTGTGCACGCGGTGACGTTCTCGAACAACGGACGCTTCACCCGCACCCGCCGCTCCAAGCAGATGCTGTTCGGGCTGATCAACCGGCCCGAGTTCGATCAGCAGCTGGTCGAGCACGCCCAGAAGGCGGGCGCCGAACTGCGGACGGGCGCCGCGGTGCAGCGCGTCGAGCAGCACGGCTCCGCGGTGCCGGACCGGCGCACGGTCGCCGTGGTGCTCCAGGGCGGGGAGACCGTCCTGGCGCGCGCGGTCGTCGGTGCCGACGGCAGCGCCAGCCGCATAGGGGCGCACGTCGGGGTGAAGCTGGACCAGGTCGACCTCGGCCTGGAGGCGGAGATCCCGGTCCCGGAGACGGTCGCCGAGGACTGGAAGGGCCGGGTGCTCATCGACTGGGGCCCCATGCCGGGCAGTTACGGCTGGGTCTTCCCGAAGGGCGACACCCTGACGGTCGGTGTGATCTCGGCGCGCGGCGAAGGTGCCGCCACCAAGCGGTACTTGGAGGACTTCATCGCCCGGCTCGGGCTGGCCGGCTTCGAACCGAGCATCTCCTCCGGGCATCTGACGCGCTGCCGTGCCGACGACTCGCCGCTCTCCCGCGGCCGGGTGCTGGTCTGCGGTGACGCGGCGGGCCTGCTGGAGCCGTGGACCCGTGAGGGCATCTCCTTCGCGCTGCGCTCGGGCCGGCTGGCGGGGGAGTGGGCGGTCCGGATCGCCGAGGCGCACGACGCCGTCGACACCCGCCGCCAGGCCCTGAACTACGCGTTCGCGATCAAGGCGGGGCTCGGCGTGGAGATGAGCGTCGGCAAGCGCATGCTGGCCGCGTTCGAGCGCCGTCCCGGCATCTTCCACGCGGCCCTCACCGGCTTCCGTCCCGCCTGGCGGGCGTTCAAGGAGATCACGCAGGGCTCGACGTCCCTGGGTGAGCTGGTCCGGGCGCACCCGCTCGCCCAGCGCGCCCTGACCGCGCTGGACCGGGGGCCGGCGACCGCGGCGGAGGACCCCGTCACTTCGTGACGGTGATCCGGAAGACCGGGTGGTCGGGGGCGATCCCGAGGATCTCGGCGTCGGAGGACGTGGCCGTGACGCCCGCGAAGTAGTCCTTGACCTCCCAGCCCCACTTCTCCAGGTAGGTGCGCAGGATCGGGAGCTTCTCCTCGTCGGGAAGCTCCACCACGGTGAACGCGCGCACCTTCCGGCCCACCCGCAGCTCTCCGCCGTTCGCGGCCCGCATGTTGCGCACCCACTGGGAGTGGCCGCGCGCCGATACCAGGTACTGCTCGCCCTCGTGGGTGTGGGGGTTGACCGGGACGCGCTGCATCGCGCCGCTCTTGCGGCCGCGCACGGACAGCTCGGCGGAGCCCGCGATGCTGAGTCCGTGCCGGGCGAGCCAGGCGACGATCCCGTTCATGCGCACGGCCATCGGGCTGCTCTTCACGTAGTACGGCGAAGACGACGACATGGTGACTGACCCCCACTGTTGGGAGAGCGGTGCTCTCGCTTGACTCCAGTGTGGGGGAGACGGGCATGTCAGCGCAAGAGCAGTGCTCTCGTTTTTGTTCGGCGCTCTCGTTTGTGTGCACTGCTCTGCCGTCGTGGCACACTGCTGGCATGAGCACCGCACAGGGCGCCCGCGCGCGGGCCAGGATCGAAGTCGCCGCCGCCATCAAGGACGAGGCGCGCAGACAGCTCGCGGCGGAGGGCGCGGCCAAGCTCTCGCTGCGGGCCGTGGCCCGCGCGCTGGGCATGGTCTCCTCGGCGCTCTACCGCTACTTCCCGAGCCGCGACGAGCTGCTGACCGCGCTGATCATCGACGCCTACGACTCCCTCGGCGAGGCTGCGGAGGCGGCCCACGGGGCGGTTGCCGACACGGAGCATGTGCGGCGCTGGACGGCCGTGTGTGAGGCGGCGCGCGCCTGGGCCCTCGCCCATCCGCACGAGTACGCCCTGATCTACGGATCGCCCGTCCCCGGCTACGCCGCCCCCGAGACCACCGTCCCGGCCGCCTCCCGCGTCGGCCTGCTCTTCATCGGCATCGTCCGTGACGCCCACCAGGGTCCCGGCCTCGCCGACCTGCCCCTGCCGGCCGAGCTGCGCCCCGAAGCCGAGCGCATGGCGGCGGACCTGGCACCCGACCTGCCTCCCGAGGCGGCCGTGGCGCTGGTGGCGGCCTGGGCCGAGCTGTTCGGGCTGGTCGGGTTCGAGCTGTTCGGGCAGTTCCACCGGGTGGTCGAGGACCGGGAGACCTTCTTCCGGCACGCGGCCGCCCGGCTCGCCCACGGCGTGGGACTGCGCCCCTGACGGCCGGAGTCCGAGCCCGGCTCCCGGCCTCACCTACGCCCCCGGGATCAGGACGACCTTCCCGGCCACCGTGCCGGACTCCGCCAGCCGCATCGCCTGCGCGACCTCGGTGAGCGGCAGCCGGGCGGCGATCCGCGCGGTGACCTCGCCGCGCTCCAGGGCGTGGAACACCTGGGTGAGGTCGGCGCGCAGCCGGGTCCGGAAGCGGTCCTTGCTCAGGGCCCGACCCGCCCAGACGTTGAAGAAGTACGCGTGGCGGCCGTTCGGCAGCGCGTTCCACCACGACACCCGGCCGAGGATCTTCAGGACGGGCCACTGCTTGGAGCCCGTGTCGTCCCGGGTGGTGGCGCTGCCGTAGGCGACGAGGGTCCCGCCGGGGGCGAGCAGCCGCCAGGAGTCGGTGACGCTGCGCCCGCCGAGGTGGTCGAAGACGGCGTCGACCCCGCCGGGGGCGAGTTCCCGGACCCGGGCCGGGACGTTCTCGGTGCGGTAGTCGACGGGGACGACACCCAGCTCGCGCAGGGCCTCGTGGTGGCGGGCGGACGCCGTGCCGATCACCTTCAGGCCCGCCGCCCGCGCGAATTGGACCAGGACCGTGCCGACACCGCCGTTGGCGCCGTGGACCAGGATCGTCCCGCCGCTGCGCACCCGGGCCTTGCGGTGCAGCATCTGCCACGCGGTGATCCCGTTGACCACCAGCGTCTCGGCCTCCGCGGCGCCGATCCCGGCGGGCACCTCCACCGCGTCGCCCGCGTCGAGCACCACGTGGCTGGCCCAGCCGCCCACCTTGACCAGCGCCGCCACCCGCTTGCCGACGAGACCCGGCGCGACGCCGGTGCCGGCCGTGAGAACCGTGCCGACCAGGTCGTAGCCGGGCACGAACGGGAACGGCGGCTGGTCGTAGTACCGGCCCCGGCGCATCTGCTGCTCCGCGAAGGACACGCCGGTGGCTTCCACCCGCACCACGATCTGCCCGGCGCCCGGCAGCGGGATGTCTCGGCGCCGGAGCTGCAACTCCTCGGGCTCGACCGTGCCCGGCAGGACGACCTCGACGAGTTCCTTGCTCTCCGTGCTGACACTTTCCATGACGACCTCCGGGTCGGAGAAGGAGTGCTAGAGCACTTCGCTTGAGTTAGAAGCTATAACTAAAGTGACCCTCCATTCGTTCGGTGTCAAGCTCTCGCCGACAACTTCGTCAAGCCCTTCGTTACGCCCTCTCTCGACAGTGATAGGTTGAAACTCCGAAGACGAGGAGTTGAGGGCCATGGCGGCAGGCGCGGCAAGTCCCCGGGAGCGGTACCGCAGTCAGGTGCGCGCGGAGATCAAGGCACGGGCCTGGGAACAGATCGCCACGGCGGGGGCGTCGGGGCTGTCCCTCAACGCCATCGCCAAGGAGCTGGGTATGAGCGGCCCCGCGCTCTACCGGTACTTCGGCGGCCGGGACGACCTGATCACCGAGCTGGTCCGGGACGCCTACCGCAGCCTGGCCGACACCTTCCGCGCCGCGGCCGACGCGGGCTCGGGACTGCCCGGCCTGGCCGGAGCGCTGCGCCGCTGGGCGCTGGAGGACCCCCAGCGCTACTTCCTCGTCTACGGCACGCCGGTCCCCGGCTATCAGGCGCCGGAGGACACCACCGCGATCGCCCAGGAGATCATGGCGGCCCTGCTCGACGCGTGCGCGGCCGAGGGGCCCGGGACCGCGTCCCCCGACGCGCTCGAGACCCACCTCGCCGACCACCGCCAGTGGGCCGGTGACCACACCGCCCCGCCGCGCGTCCTGCACCGTGCCCTGGCCTTCTGGACCCGTCTGCACGGGATGCTCTCCCTCGAACTCGCCGGCCACTTCACGGGCATGGGCTTCGACCCCGAGCTGCTGTTCACCGCCGAGGTGGAGGGGCTGACCGGCGGGCGCTGAGCGCGCGGGCGGTCGTACTCCCCGGGGAGTATCCGTGATCACCTCGCCCGGCTGACGTCCGCGCGGCCCGTCGGCGTCTAGCGTGGCGGGCATGGAAGAGCAGCGCGGAGGCGGCCCCTCGCACTGGTGGCGGTACGGGCCACCGTGGGGGAACCGGCCCGACGAACCGGAGTCGCACACCGCCCGCCTGCCCTGGCGCTCCACGGCGCTGATCACCGTGTTCGTCCTCGCCGGCTCGAACTTCGCCGCACACTCGCAGCCGCACCGGGAGCCGCTCGACGGATACGCGCGCGTGCTGCTGCTCGTGGCCTCGCTCCTGCTGCTGTGGCGGCACCGCCACCCGGTGGCCGTCGTCTTCGGTACGGCGGCTGCGGCGCTGGTCTACCTGAGTGCGGGCTATCCCTACGGCCCGGTCTTCCTGACCGTCGCGGTCGGTTGCTTCAGTGCCGTCGTCGCCGGGCACCGGCGGGCCGCCTGGGCCGCACTCGGCCTGCTGTGGGCCGGGCACGCCCTGGTCGCGCTCTGGCTCTACCGGTGGCTTCCGCCCAGGGGCGACACGGCGGCGAGCGTGGGGCAGGAGATCGTCGTCGCCACCTGGGTGCTGGCCATCGTCGCGCTCTCCGAACTCGCCCGGGTACGCCGCGAGCAGTGGGCGCGCGAGCGCGCGGACCGCGCCCAGGCCGCCAAGCGGCGCGCCGACGAGGAGCGGCTGCGGATCGCCCGTGAGCTGCACGACGTACTCGCGCACAGCATCTCCGTCATCAACGTCCAGGCGGGCATGGGCCTCGCGCTGCTGGACAGCGACCCCGAACAGGCGCGCGCCGCGCTCACCACCATCAAGGCGGCCAGCAAGGAGGCCCTCGGTGAGGTGCGCCAGGTGCTCGACACGCTGCGCGCACCGGGCGCCGCGCCGCGCACCCCCGCGCCGGGCCTGGACCGGCTGCCGGAGCTGGTCGAACAGGCGGCGGCCGCCGGACTGACGGTCGACGTCCGGGGCGAGGCTCCGCACCTGCCGCCCGGCACCGACCTCGCGGCCTTCCGCATCGTGCAGGAGGCCCTGACCAACGTCGTACGGCACTCCGGATCGAGGCACGCGCGCGTGCGGTTCGAGCACGGCGGCGGCGAACTCCGGCTGTGCGTCGACGACGACGGGCCCGCGACCGGAGCCGACGCCGGCGGCAGCGGGAACGGGCTGGCCGGCATGCGGGAGCGGGCGGCCGCGCTCGGTGGCACCATCGAGGCGGGCCCGCGCCCCGACGGCGGCTTCCGGGTGCTCGCCGTACTGCCCTTGCACACCAGGGAGGACCAGTGATCCGGGTACTGCTCGCCGACGACCAGTCGCTCGTGCGGGCCGGTTTCAAGGCGCTGCTCGACGCGCAGCCGGACATCGAGGTGGCCGGGGAGGCGGCCGACGGCGAGGAGGCCCTGCGCCGGGTGCGCGAACTGCGGCCCGACGTCGTCCTGATGGACATCCGCATGCCCCGGCTGGACGGCCTGGCCGCGACCCGCCGCATCACCGGGGACGCGGAGCTGAAGGACGTGAAGGTGGTCATGCTCACCACCTTCGAACTCGACGAGTACGTCTTCGAGGCGATCCGCTCGGGCGCCTCCGGGTTCCTGGTGAAGGACACCGAGCCGGACGAACTCGTGCGCGCGGTAAGGGCGGTGGTCGAGGGGGACGCGCTGCTGTCCCCGGGTGTCACGCGCCGGCTCATCGCCGAGTTCGCGGCCCGCTCCAAGGAGCCCGCGGCGGCGGACACGCTCGCCCAACTCACCGAGCGGGAGCGGGAGGTGATGGCACTGGTCGGCATCGGCCTGTCCAACGAGGAGATCGCCCGCCGCCTGGTGGTCAGCCCGCTCACGGCCAAGACCCATGTGAGCCGCACGATGGTCAAGCTGGGCGCCCGGGACCGCGCCCAACTCGTCGTCCTCGCCTACGAGTCGGGACTGGTACGACCCGGCTGGCTCGGCTGACGCTCCCGCCGGAAACGGACCAGCACACTCACCACCCGGGCCACGAAGACCACCGGAGCGACCACCAGGCCGAGCCGCAGCAAGGCGGCACCGAGCAGCTGCGGAAGATGGAAGAGCAACGCCGGCCCGGCGACGGCCCCGAACACCACGGCCGCGGCGAAGGCGGCACTGACCAGCGCGTATCCGATCTCCACCGTGGCCGCGTCCTGCTCGGCCTTGTTACGCCGTCCCCCGTATGTGTCCATCCGGCCAGTCTCACGGACGTGCGCCCGGCGGGACAACCAACTCCCGCCGGGCGCACGCTTGGAGGCATCCCCTAGTCCCGGACCGCCACGCGCTCCGCTTCCGCCTCCTGCACGGTGGATCCGGCGACCACGATCGACGGCTGGGCGCGACGGCTGCGCAGCCCGGTGAGCGTGATCAGCAGGCCGGCCACGGCGACGCACGTGACGACCATGAAGCCCGGCCGGTAGCTGTCGAGGACGGCCTGCGGGGTGGCGTCGGCCGGTGCGGCCGCGGTCACCACGGCCGTCACGACGGCCAGGAAGATGGCCCCGCCCACCTGCACCGAGGTGTTGAGCAGCCCGGAGACCATGCCCTGCTCATGGTCCTCCACCCCGTTGGTGGCCTGGATGTTGAGCGAGGGGAAGACCAGCGCGCAGGCCGCGCCGATCAGCAGCATCGACGGCAGGATGACGGCCGCGTACACCGGGTCCAGGTCGACGCGCAGGAACAGCGCGTACCCGACGACCATCAGCGCGAAGCCGGTCGCGATCAGCCGCGGGGTGCCGAACCGGTCGACGATCGCGCCGACCTTCGTCGAGGACACCGCCACCAGCGCGCCCGCCGGCAGGAAGGCGAGCGCCGTGTGCAGCGCGGACCAGCCGAGCAGGGACTGCATGTACAGGGTCGTCAGGAACTGGAACCCGACGTACGAACCGAAGAAGGCCACCGCGCCGAGCTGGGCGCGGACCTGGCTGCCCGAGCGCAGCACCCCGAGCCGGACGAGCGGGCTCGGCGAGCGCCGCTCGACCACGACGAACGCGGTCAGCAGGACGGCGACGGCCAGGAAGGACAGCAGCGTACGGGCGGAGGCCCAGCCCGCCTCGGGCGCCTGGACGACCGTGAAGACCAGCAGCAGCATCGACGCGGTGCCGATGACCGCGCCCGGGATGTCGTAGCCGGCGTGGGTCCTCTCGCGTGCGCTGCGCGGCAGCAGTTTGAGGCCGGCGACGAGCGCGATCAGTGCGATGGGTGCGGGCAGCAGCATGGTGAAGCGCCAGCTCGCCTCGGTGAGCAGGCCGGAGAGGACCAGGCCCATCGAGAAGCCGGTGGCGGCGCAGGTGGTGTAGATGGAGAGCGCGCGGTTGCGCAGCGGGCCCTCAGGGAACGTCGTGGTGATGATCGACAGGCCCGCCGGCGCCGTGAAGGCGGCGCTCAGGCCCTTGATGAAGCGGCTGGCGATCAGCAGCGGGCCCGAGTCCACGAGCCCGCCGAGCAGCGAGGCGAGCGCGAAGACGCCGAGGGCCACCAGGAACACCTGGCGCCGGCCGAGCAGGTCGGCGGTGCGGCCGCCGAGGAGGAGCAGGCCGCCGTATCCCAGGATGTAGCCGCTGACGATCCATTGCAGCGTCGCCGTGGACAGATGGAGATCGGAGCCGATGGACGGCAGCGCGACGCCGACCATCGACACGTCGAGCGCGTCCAGGAACATCGCGGCGCACAGCACCAGCAGGGTGCCCCACAGCCGGGGAGTCCAGCGAACCGTCGAGGACGAGGCCGCAGGGGTGGTGAGCGGAGAGGTCATGGCGACGACACTACATGCGCATGCATGGAATGCAAATGCATTTAATTCCGATGCAACAATCTCGTTTCTCTGCTACGGTGCGCCCATGGCGGCGAACAGGGCAGAGCGGACGCTCGTGGAGCAGTGGCGGGACATCCTCGCGCTGCATGCCCGCACCCAGTGCGAGCTGGACCGGACCCTGCACGGACACGGCCTGTGCGCCAGCGACTTCGAGGTGCTCGACCTGCTCGCCGAGTCCGCGGCGGCGGACGGCGGCTGCGCCTACCGCGTCCAGGAGATCTCGGAGCGGGTCCATCTGAGCCAGAGCGCGCTGTCCCGGCTGATCGGCCGCCTGGAGAAGGACGGCCTCGTCGAGCGGGCCATGTGTCCGGAGGACCGGCGCGGGGTGCGCGTGGTGCTCACGGCCAAGGGGCGCGCGCTGCACGGCGAGGTACGGCCGATGCAGCGCGCGGTGCTGGCTCGTATGCTGGCCGACACCGACTGACGGGGCCTCAGATCCCGGACCTCTCCCGCCACAGCGCCGCGAGCGCGGGATCACCCGTCACGTCCGGTACGGGTATCCGGTTCCACAGAGCCAGGTACAACTGGTCGGCAGGGCCCGCCAGTTCGGTCTCCGCCTCGCCGGATCCGTCCCGCGAGGTCACGGGCGGCTGCGCCGACAGCCGTACTGTCCACACCGCGTCCGCACCCGCGTCCGCCGCTCGCACCCGCAGTACGCGCGGCTGCTCCGTGCGGACCCGGCTCCGGGGTCGGGCGTGGAAGCCGCGCAGCAGCTCGTCGATGCCGTCGGCCGCGAACTCCGTGGCGATCGGCGACGCCGTACCGCCCCGCGCGGCCTCGGCGTCGTAACGGTGGAGGGCCGTCTCGTGCGCCTGCCGCCGGGTCCAGAACGCCAGCGGCGAGGGGGAGGGTGCCGGGTGGAAGGTCCAGCACTCCAGGTCGGCCGGCGCGGCGGCCAGGGTCTCCACCAGCCGGCGGTGGCTGTCCCGGTACCAGGCCACCAGCTCGGCGCCGTCCAGGTCCGGGCCGTCGGCGAGGGGGCGCGGCGCGGTGTGCGCGTCGGCGACGAGCGCCGTGGCCCAGCGGTGCACCGCGCCCGTGTGCCCCAGCAGGTCCTTGACCTGCCACTCCGGGCAGGTCGGCACCTTGGCGTCCGTACCCGCAAGCTCGGCCGCGGCGGCCAGCAGCCGGCCCTCCCGGTCCAGGGTCTCAAGGAATTCGGCAGTCTCCATAGGGGCGAGTGTGCCGGATGGAGCATGCTCGAAGGCCTGTGTTCCGCTCAGTGGGTTCCGTCGGCGGCGAACCGGGCGACGGTGTCGACGTTGGACTTGTCGACGAAGGCCGGACCGGTCAGCGCCGGCTCCTCACCGCCGCCGCTGTAGTTGCAGCTCGTTTTGAAACGCTTTAAGTGCTGGTACTGTCGGACCGGTCTCGCCGACATGTCAAGGGTGTCGCAGCAGGAGAATCCGGCAGGAGGATCAGTGGCCGACGCAGGTTCCCGTCCCCGGCTGGAGGACGTGGCGGCGCGGGTGGGCCTGTCCACCGCCTCGGTGTCCCTCGTTCTGCGCGGTGTGCCCGGTCCGAGCGAGCGCACCCGGCAGCGGGTCCTGAAGGCCGCCGCCGACCTCGGCTACCAGGTCGACCGCACGGCCAGCCTGCTGGCCAGCAGACGCAGCCGGCTGCTCGGCGTCATGGTCGACGTCCACAGCCCCTTCCACGCCGAACTCGTCGAGCATCTGCACACCGCGGCCGAGGAGTTCGGCTACGACCTGGTGCTGAGTACCCAGACCCGCACCCGCGACGAGCAGACCGCCGTCGAGACCCTGCTCGCCTTCCGCAGCGAGGCGCTCGTCCTGCTCGGCCCGGTCGCCCCCGCCGACACCCTCGCCGCCCTGCACCACAAGGTGCCCGTGGTCGCCGTGGGCCGTCGTATCCCCGGCGCACAGCTCGACGTCGTACGCACCGCGGACGACGACGGAGTCGGCCAGGTCGTCGACCATCTGGTCGCCCTCGGGCACCGCTCCATCGCCCACGTGGACGGCGGCAAGGGCGTCATCGCCACCGACCGCCGCCGCGGCTACCGGGACGCCATGCGCCGGCACGGACTTGCCGAGCACATCCGGATCCTGTCCGGCGACCGCACCGAGCGGTCCGGGGAGCGCGCGGCCCGGCACCTGCTCGACGAGGGCGAACTCCCCACCGCCGTCGTGGCCTACAACGACCAGTGCGCCATCGGCGTCCTCGCCGCCCTGTCCCGCGCGGGTGTGCCCGTCCCCGGCCGGGTCTCGGTCGCCGGCTACGACGACGACGCGCTCTCCCGCCTGAGCCTCGTCGACCTCACGACGGTCAGCCAGAGCGCGGAGGACCAGGCCCGACACGCGGTCCGGGCGGCGGTGGAGCGGCTCGACGAGGGGCGCAAGGAGCCGCGCGAGGTGGTGCTGGCGCCGCGGCTCGTGGTCAGGGGGAGCACGGGAGAGGCGAAGCCCTGACGTCACGCCGGCTACTCGACAGCCGGATCCTCCTGCGCATGCCGCACCGCACACTTCACCGCCTGTTCCACTTCGTACCGGCTCGCCTCGGTCGCTTCGGCATGCGCGGTGATCGCCGCCTGTACGGCCTCCGATGCCGTGCGCCAGCGACGCCACTGCTCGTCGTACTCGTCGCCGGTCAGGCCGGCCAGTCTGGCCCGCTCCTCTTCGGCGGAACGTTCCAGCTTGATCAATTCATCCGGGATGTCTGCCATGTCCGGATCCTAAGCGCGCTCGGCCGGTGTGTTCCCGCTGTGTTCTCGCTGGGCAACCGGGTTTTGTTTGTTCGCGGTATAAACGCAGGTCAGTAGGGATCGGATCGCCTTGAGCCCCTTGCCCGTCACGGCCAGCAGAGTCTTCTGGCGGAGTTCCTCGTCCGTGGCGATCGACACGATGGCGCGGGCGACCCCGGCGGGGTCCAGCGGTACGGGGTAGTGCTGCTTCAGGTGGGCCTCGGCCGACTGGCCGTTCAGGGCGCCGTACGCGCCGGCCGCGGCCTCAGCGATCGCGGTGCCGACCAGCAGCTGGCGCGGGACCAGGGCGACGAACCGGATCCCGAGGTCGCGGGCGTCTGCGGCGTACTGAAGGTAGTCGGCCAGGAACATCTGCATCCGCTTGGCGCCCGCGTAGCCACCCGACAGCGGCGAGCCGCCGAGCGCGGCGCCGCTGGACACGATCACCACGGTCGAGTGCGGACGCAGCGGCCGGGCCAGGGCGGCACGGCCGACCTCGAAGGCGATCTTCACGTCGACGTTCCACGGTGCCGAGAACGACTCCCAGCTCTGTTCCTCGACCGGCGCCATCCGCGGGCGCACACCCGCGGCCCGCACGCGACCGCGACCGGGCGCCGCTGCCCCGCTCGCCGCGGGAACGCCGGCTCGTCGGGCGGTTCGTGGACGCGCTGGAGAACTCCGACATCGACCGTCTCGTCGCACTGCTGACCGAGGACGCCTGGCTGACGATGCCGCCCGAGCCCCTTGAGTACCAGGGGCACACGGCGATCGCCGGGTTCTACCCGAGGCTCCCGTGGTGGGGCGGCCGAGCGCTTCGCCTCGTACCCACGCGCGCGAACGGCCAGCCCGCGTTCGGGTCCTACCTCCGCGACCCCCACAGCCCGATCGCGCACGCCTACGGGCTGCTGGTGCTCACCCTGGAGGGCGACCGGATCTCCGCCCTCACCCGTTTCGGCGACAACAGCCTCCTCCCGCTGTTCGGGCTGCCCCGGACGCTCCACGACCGGGGCACGCCGTTCAGGTCGCCACCGGTATGTCTGCCTCGGCGGCCGACGTCAGGAGCTGGTGAGGACGACGAGTCGCTGGGTCGCCCGGGTCATCGCCACGTAGCGGTCGACCGCTCCCTCGATGCCCTCGCCGAACTTCTCCGGGTCGACGAGGACGACCAGGTCGAATTCGAGCCCCTTCGACAGCTCCGGGGTGAGCGACCGGACGCGGGACGTCTCCCGGAACGTGGGATCGCCGATGACGCAGGCGATCCCCTCGGCATGCCCGGCGAGCCAGGTGTCGAGGACCGGGGCCAGGTCCGCGACGGATCCATGGGCGACGGGAACGCCGGTGCTGCGCACGGAGGTCGGCACGTTGGCGTCCGGGAGCGCGGCCCGGATGACCGGCTCGGCTTCCGTCATGACCTCTTCCGGCGTGCGGTAGTTGATGCTCAGGGAGGCCACGTCGATCCGGTCGAGTCCGATGCGTTCGAGCCGTTCCCGCCACGACTGAGTGAACCCGTGCCTGGCCTGCGCGCGGTCCCCGACGATGGTGAGGCTCCGGGACGGGCAGCGCAGCAGCAGCATCTGCCACTCCGCGTCGGTCAGTTCCTGGGCCTCGTCCACGACGATGTGCGCGAACGGTCCCGCGAGCAGGTCCGGGTCGAGGGTGGGCAGCTCGGACTCGTCGACCAGATTGCGCTGGAAGTCCTCCCGGCGCAGCTGGGTCATGAGGCCTTCGCCGTCGTCATCGGCCGCGATCAGGTTGTCGACGACCTGGGCCATCCGCTCGCGCTGGGCGGCGAGAGCGGCTTCCTGCCGACGCCCCCGCCGCGCCGCCTCCGGGTCCCCGAGCCGCTGCCGTGCGGCGTCCAGGAGCGGCAGGTCGGACACCGTCCAGGCCTGGGGTGCGTCCCCCCGCTGCAGCTTGCGTACGTCGTCGGGGCCGAGCCAGGGCGCGCACATGCGCAGGTAGGCGGGGACCGACCACAAGTCCCCGACCAGGTCGGCCGCTTCGAGCAGCGGCCAGGCCCGGTGGAGGGCGGTGACCAGTTCCTTGTCGCGGCGCAGCACCGTGCGGAGCTGGTCGGGCGTGACGTCCTCGCGGCCGAGCCTGTCCAGCAGGATCGAGACCAGCTCGTCGAAGATCAGGTCACGGGCCTCGTTGTGCGCGGTACCCGCTCCTCCTGCTTCGAACGCCTCGGCCCAGTCGTCCGCGCTCAGCCGGACGTCGGCCCAGTCGGTCGTGACCGTCATCCCCTCGGTGGGCGGCTCCTCGTAGAACCTGACGGCCGTCTCGACGGCCTTCACCATGTCCGCGGACGACTTCAGCCGCGCCACGTCCGGGTCGGTCTCGACCGCCGCTCCGGCTCCCTCGGTGACCAGGTCCCGCAGGGTGCAGGTCTGCACGCCCTCTTCGCCGAGGCTGGGGAGGACGTCGGCGACGTAGTTCAGGTACGGCTGGTGCGGACCGACGAACAGCACCCCGCCCCGACGGTGACCGAGGCGGGGGTCGGAGTAGAGGAGGTGCGCGGTGCGGTGCAGCGCGACCACGGTCTTCCCCGTACCCGGACCGCCGTCGACGACGAGGGCGCCGCGGGAGCCCGCCCGGATGATCGCGTCCTGGTCGGCCTGGATGGTGGCGAGCACGTCCCGCATCCGGGCCGACCGGGTGCTTCCCAGACTGGCGATGAAGGCGGACTGGTCGTCGAGCGCGGCGTGTCCTTCGAGCCCGTCGGCGGCGAACACCTCGTCCCAGTAGTCGCTGACCCGGCCGCCGGTCCAGCGATACCTGCGGCGGCTCGCCAGACCCATCGGGTCGGCGTGGGTCGCCGCGAAGAACGGCTCGGCCGCGGGGGAGCGCCAGTCGAGCAGCAGCCGGCGGCCCGCGCTGTCGGTGAGCCCAAGTCGTCCGATGTACAAGGGCGCGGGGTCGTCCGCGCTGACGATGTGTCCGAGGCACAGGTCCAGACCGAAGCGGCGCAGGGTGCGCAGGCGCGCGGTCAGCCGGTGGATCTCCAGGTCCCGGTCCAGCGCCTGCCGGCCCGTGCCGCCGGGCGCCTTGCGCAAGTCGTCGAGCTGGTCGGACAGTTCGGCGATCACCTGCTCAAGACTCTCCGCGATGGCCGCGAAGTGCTGTTCGTCGCCGGCGATCAGCGTCGGGTCGGCCTTGGGGGCGAGCCGGTCGGGAAGGTCGAAAGCGCTGGTGGTCAGGGGGTTCACGGCATCAGCTCCGACCTCGGCGCCGGCTCCGGCCTCCGCAAAAGCGTGCATACTCGGTGAATCTCCCGTTTCCGCAGGTAGTGGCATCGGCCAGCGATTCTGCGCCACGACCGGGGCCTTGCCGCAAGCCCCCCAGTGCGCTATACGTTGAGAGTGGCAAGGAGTGGGTGTTCCTTCTTGCCTTCCTCGCCCGCCGCGGATGACAGGCCCGGCCGCGAGACGAAAAGCCCTCACCTTGCCGAAGATGCGAACGCGTCGGTGGCGTTCGACCCTGGAACCATGAAGACACCTCCGATCGTCTCGCCGGAAGAGTGGGAGGCTGCGCGCCAGCAGCTGCTGGTGGAGGAGAAGCAGCTGACCCGTGCCCGTGACGCACTGGCCGCCAAGCGCCGGCGGATGCCGTGGGTGGCCGTGGAGAAGAAGTACGAGTTCGACGGACCCGACGGCACGGTGAGTCTGCTCGACCTGTTCGCCGGTCGTCGCCAGCTGATCGTCTACCGCGCCTTCTTCGAGCCCGGCGTGTTCGGCTGGCCGGACCACGCCTGCCGCGGCTGCTCCATGGTGGCCGACCACGTGGGCAACCTGGCTCATCTGAACGCCCGCGACACCACTCTTGTCTTCGCCTCGCGCGCGCCACAACCGGACATCGAGCGGGTGAAGGCGCGCATGGGCTGGACGATTCCCTGGTACTCGCTGACCGACGACTTCGACGCCGACTTCGGTGTGGACGAGTGGCACGGCACGAACGCGTTCATCCACGCCGGCGACACCGTGTTCCGCACCTATTTCATCAACTCCCGCGGTGACGAGGCGCTGGGGAGCACCTGGAGCTATCTCGACATGACCGCGCTCGGACGGCAGGAGACCTGGGAGGACTCGCCCGAGGGCTACCCCCAGACCCCGCCGTACGAATGGTGGAACTGGCACGACAACTACGGCGCCCCCGAGCAGGCGCCGGAGTGGCTGGCCATCACCCGCCGGGGCTCCGAAGAATGAGAACAGGTGCACGGGTTTGTCACACGTGAGGCTGTTTGTCATACGGAATTCGATAGGCGCAGTGTGCCCCTGAAACGCCTCTGACCAGGGACGATTTCCGGCTCGCCGTTCGGTCCGGCGGGGTCAACCAGGCGTCGGGCAGGCCCTGTTCGCGATGCGGGCACGTCGGGGGGTGTCCGAAACGGTCATGGGAACAGGTCGGTTAATGCTTGCTCACGAGCTGGTTGCGGGCGGGTGAGCAGGCCATGATGGGCCCATGACGTTGGCCTCGCGCGCGCTCGCGCAACTGGCGACCTGGCCGGAGCTGAGACAGGCCGTCCCGAGCTGCGGCCTGGGACAGGCCGTGTGTTCGGCCCAGGGCGAGATCGCCCACTTCCACTCCGACCGTGATGTCGACCTGCGGCTGACCGCCCGGGCCATCCGGCGGTTCGCCCGGGACCTGAAACACACGGGCGCCATCCGGATCGTGCCGGGCTCGCAGTGGGTGACCCTCAGGCTCGACGCCGCCAGCGACGTCGACCTGCTGCTGACGCTCGTGAGCATGGCGCTCCAGGCCCAGCAGGCCTGGCCCGACCCGGTCGACCGGGCGGTGGTCGGCTGCAACGACCAGCGCGGCGCGGGATTCGTGAGCGCCGACCGCAGCGGCTTCTGACTCACACTGCGAGGACGCGGATGCCCGCCTCCTCGAAGCGGCGCACGGTGTCCTGCCCCACCGCCGTGTCGGTGACGAGCGTGTCCACCAGCTCCGCCGCGCAGATACGGGCGAACGCCCGCTGGCCGAGCTTGCTGGAGTCCGCGGCCACGATCACCCGCTCGGCGCGCTCGCACAGCAGCCGGTTGATCGCCGCCTCCGCCTCGTCGTGTGCCGCCGCGCCGTGGGTGACGTCGAACGCGACCACGCCGAGGACGGCGACGTCGAGCGTGATCTGGCCGAGCACGCCGTCCGCGAGCGGACCGATGAGTTCGTACGACTGCGGGCGCGCGACCCCGCCGGTCACCACGATCTTGAACTGCGGGCGTACCGCCAGCTCGTTGGCGATGTTGAGGGCGTTCGTGACGATGGTCAGCGCCGGCGAGCCGGTGCCGAGGTCGCCGCGCACGGCCAGCGCGCGGGCCACCTCCGTGGTGGTCGTGCCGCCGGTGAGCCCGACCGCCTCGCCCGGCGCCACGAGATCCGCCACCGCCTTGGCGATCCGCTGCTTCTCGGAGGCGCGACGAGCCGTCTTGTAGCGCAGGGGCAGTTCGTACGACACCCCGTGCACCACCGCCCCGCCCCGGGTGCGCACCAGCATCTGCTGCTCGGCGAGCTGGTCGAAGTCCCGGCGGATGGTCGCCGCCGACACCTCCAGTTCGACCGCGGCCTCCTCGACCTCCAGCCGGCCGCGCTCGACGAGCAGTTCCAGCAGCGCCTTCCAGCGGGCGTCCCGGGACATCCGCAGCCTCCGTTCTCCGTCTCTCCGGCGACCCTAGCGCACCCCCGCCTGCGCTCGAATGCTTGATTGTGCTCGAAAGCTCGCTATATCTTGCAGGAACAATCAGCAAGGGGAGGGTGTGGCATGAGCCATGTCGAGGACGAGCTGAACAGCCAGCCCGAGTGCTGGATACGGGCGGCCGAGGAGGCGGGGCGGCACGCCGGAGCGCTGCCGGACGCGGGGGAGCGGGTCGCGATCGTCGGGTGCGGGACGTCGTACTTCATGGCGCAGGCGGTGGCCGCCCTGCGTGAGGGCGCGGGGCAGGGGGAGACGGACGCGTTCGCCGCCTCCGAGTTCCCGCGCGGGCGGTCGTACGACCGGGTCGTCGCCCTCACCCGCTCCGGCACCACCACCGAAGTGCTGGACCTTCTCGGGCAGTTGAGGGGTCGCACACGGACGACGGCCCTCACCGCCGACCCGGCCACCCCCGTGATGACGGCCGCCGACGACCTGGTCGTCCTGGACTTCGCCGACGAACGCTCCGTCGTCCAGACCCGGTTCGCCACCACCGCCCTCACCCTCCTGCGCGCCCACCTCGGCCTGCACACCGACGCCGTCGTCGCCGACGCCCGCGCAGCACTCACCTCTCCCTTGCCCGAAGGGCTCGTGGACTGCACCCAGTTCACCTTCCTGGGCCGCGGCTGGACCGTCGGGCTCGCGAACGAGGCCGGCCTGAAGATGCGGGAGGCCTCGCTGTCCTGGACCGAGGCCTACCCGGCGATGGAGTACCGGCACGGCCCGATCAGCGTCACCACCGAGGGCACCGCGACCTGGATGCTCGCCGAAGCGCCCGCCGGACTCGCCGAACAGGTGCGCGGCACGGGAGCCCTCTGGGTCGAGGGCACGCTCGACCCGCTCGCCGAACTCGTCCGCGTCCAGTGCCTCGCGGTGGCTGTCGCCGCCCACCGCGGCCTCGACCCCGACCGGCCGCGCCACCTCACCCGCTCGGTGATCCTCGCCGACTGACCCGCGCCCCGGAAGGGAGTCAAGCCGTGCCCCTCGCGAACACCGGCGAGCTGGTCAGCCGTGCCGCCGAAGCCCGCTCCGCCGTCGCCGCCTTCAACATCATCACCCTGGAACACGTCGAGGCCGTCATCGCGGGCGCCGAGTCCGCCGGCGCACCCGTGGTCCTCCAAGTCAGCGAGAACGCCGTCAAGTTCCGCTACGGACGGCTCCTGCCGCTCGCCCGCGCCGCCGTCGCCGCCGCCGAACGCGCCGACATACCCGTCGCGTTGCACCTCGACCATGTGCAGAGCGACGACCTGCTGCGCCAGGCACCCGACGCCGGGTTCAGCTCGGTGATGTACGACGCCGCCCGCCTGTCCTACGCCGAGAACCTCGCCGCGACCCGGGCCGCCGCCGACTGGGCGCACGCCCAAGGGCTGTGGATCGAGGCCGAGTTGGGGCAGGTGGGTGGCAAGGACGGCCGGCCACCGCTGGACGCCCACGCACCCGGCGCCCGTACCGACCCCGACCAGGCGCGCGACTTCGTCGCCGGCACCGAGGTCGACGCCCTCGCTGTGGCCGTCGGCAGCGTGCACGCCATGACCACCCGCACCGCCGCCCTCGACCACGGGCTCCTCAGACGGCTGTCCGCCGCGCTGACCGTCCCGCTGGTCCTGCACGGGTCCTCCGGCGTGCCGGACGACGGCCTGGTCGCCGCCGTCGGGGGAGGCATCGCCAAGGTCAACGTCGGCACCGCCCTCAACGCGGCCATGACCAGCGCCATCCGGGCCTTCCTCGCCGCCCACCCGGAGGCCGTCGACTCACGCAAGTACCTCAGCGTGGGCAGGGAGGCGATGGCCCAGGAGGTCGCCCGCCTCATCGGCGTCCTCGGCCGAGAGCCCGGCGCTAGGTGTATTGACCCGCAGCGTTGTTCACGCGGCTGATCGGTGGCTGGCCGCCGAGTGCGGTGTGGCAGCGGTGGTGGTTGTAGGTGTGGAGGA
>NZ_JBIAWE010000022.1:0-200838 GCF_042895235.1 Streptomyces sp. NPDC001410 | reverse complement strand
GGCGGATCTTCCGCAGGGCACGATGCAGCCCGAATCGAATGTCGTCAATCGCCGCAGCCGTCCTCACCCTGGAGCGGCAGCGCTGAAAAGGCTCACTGTCACGTAGGGCGGGCGAACGCGAAGACTGTACCTTCACCACGATCCCCGAGGTCGGCACTGACACCGAAGGCCCGGGTCAGTCAGCATTTCTCGCTTCCCCTGACCACCCGTAAGGCATCTGGAGATCACCACCGTTACGCTTCTCAAGCGCAACGCGTGAACTCGGTGTCCGCGAACGCAACCACAAGGCGGTCCCGGTGTTCCCGCACGCGACCCTCCAGGAGTCCTAGCTCATGGCGCGTACCACCCCGCCCCGCCCTGTCGACGTGGAGGCGGCCTTCCCCGAACTGGCCACGATGCGCCGGACCGCCACCCGGCTGCACCCCAGGCGTGGCACCCCCATGGTGCACGACAGCTCGGTCGGTGGCCCGTTGCTGTGGCCCGCCGACGAGCCCTGGCCGGTCTGCACCATCCCCCACAAGCGAACCAGTGGCTACCGCTACTCCGACATGCTGCGCGAGCGGGAGATCGAGGAGGGGGCCCGGCAGCGCGACCCACGCGGGACGACTCCCGAGGAGGCCCAGGAAATCGCCGGGTTCAAGCGAGGCCGGCACGCGCCACACCTCGCCGACACGGACCCCGTCCCGATGCTCGCCGTGGCCCAGCTGTACCGCCGTGACGTCCCCGGCCTGCCCGACACCGGCGAAGGGGACCTGCTCCAGGTGTTCTGGTGCGGCTTCGAACGGCACGGCGAGTCCCGGTACGAGCTCCACGTACAGCTGCGCTGGCGTCACTCAGACGACATCGGCACGCTGCTGACCGAGCCCCCCACGCCTGAGGCCATCGGCCGACCCGAACTCGTCCCCTACCCGTGCGTCCTGCATCCCGAGGAGGTCGTCGAGCACCCGTACTTCATGACCCTCGACCCCACCCTCCAGAACCGCATCGACGCATGGGAAGGACCGGAGGAGGACGAAGGTCCGCAGTACATCTACGACTTGTCCACGGCACCCGGCTGGAAGGTCGGAGGGTACATCTCCTGGCGCCTCACGGGACCGCAGCCACTCGACTGCTCCGTCTGCGGCACGGAACTCGCCCCGCTCCTGACGGCGGACGAACGTGAATGGGACCCCTGCACCGCCAGTTGGACCCCGTACGAGGACCAGCAGGACGCCGGTGTCCCGGGCGCCAACGTCCCCACCCTTGTGTCCGTCGGCCGCGGCCGGTTGACCATCGCCGTATGCCCCCGCGACCCGCACCATCCACTGAGACTCGTCAGCCAGTGACACCTGAGTCGACGAAGCACACAGGGAACACCGGGAGCTCCGGCTCATGCCACGTACCACCCCGCCCCGACCGGTCGACGTAGAAGCGGCCTTCCCCGAACTGGTCACCATGCGCCGGACCGCCACTCGCCTGCACCCCCAGCGCGGAGTTCCCACAGCGCACAACAGTTCTGTCGGGGGTCCATTGCTGTGGCCGCGTGCCGAGCCCTGGCCGGTCTGCACGATCCCCCACAAGCGAACCAGTGGCTACCGCTACACCGAGGTGACGCGCAAGCGGGAGATCCTGGACCGGGCCTGGCGGCGCGATCCACGATCCGGGCCGAATGCAGAGGAGCGCGAGGAACTCGCCGGGTTCAAGCGAGCCCGACACCCCCCACACCTCGCCGACTCGGCCCCCATCCCCCTGCTTGCCGTGGCCCAGCTGTACCGCCGTGACGTCCCCGACCTGCCCTGGCCCGGGGAGGACGACCTGCTCCAGGTGTTCTGGTGCGGCTTCGAACGACACGGCGACACCCGCCACGAGCCGTATGTGCACCTGCGCTGGCGGCGGGCCGGGGACGTCGGCACACCGCTGGCGGAGCAGCCGGCCCCTGAGGTCGTCGGCCGCGAAGAACTCGTCCCGAATCCCTGCGTGCTGCACCCCGAGGAGATCGTCGAGCACCCCTACTTGATGACCCTCGACCCCGAGCTGCAGGACCGCATCGCGGCGTGGGCAGGACCGGAGGACGAAGGCGACCGGTACATCTCGGACTTGTCCACGGCTCCCGGCTGGAAGACCGGCGGATACATCGCCTGGAACCTCACCGGACCGCGACCGCTTGTCTGCTCCGACTGCGGAGCGGAACTCGCCCCACTCCTGACAGCTGACCAATGCGAATGGGATCCCAGCACCACCAGCTGGATCCCGTTCGAGGAACAGCAGGACTCAGACGCCCTGTGGGCCAACGACCCCACCGAGGTCTCGCCGGGCCGCGGCCGTCTGACGATCGCCGTGTGCCCCCGCGACCTGCACCATCCGCTCGGCCTCGTCAGCCAGTGACACCTGCGTCGACGAAGCACACAGGGAACACCGGGAGCCCCGGCTCATGCCACGTACCACCCCGCCCCGACCGGTCGACGTAGAAGCGGCCTTCCCCGAACTGGCCGCGAGGCTCTGCCGGAATGGGACGGGACCGGCCCCCGGTTCCGGCAGCGTCTTGTTCGGGTCGCCGCTCTTGGCCGGACGGTTGCCGAAGGAATGGCCGACGATGAAGTCGAAGCGGCTGAGTTCGACCACCCCAGCCAGGGCTCACCTGCGTCGCAGCAGGCGGCGTAGGTGCAGCGTCGTCAGCAGCCGCTGGTCGGGATCGGTGAGATCGAGGCCGGACAACTCGGTGGCACGACGCAGGCGGAGATCGGTCACGAAAACTCCCGAAGAGACTGCACCGCAGCGCGGACGGACACCGCCGGGCCCGTAAGGGGGCCACGGGGCTCCTCGACGAACCCCCGGCGGCATCGGGACGACGGGCGGGAAGCTGTGCGGCGGGGCAGTCCGGCCGAATCGTGCCGCGGAACAGCAATACGGGAGCGGGTTCGTGGCAAGCGACAACACCCGGAGAGCGCGCCGCAGGCCGGCCTCGACGCCCTGCCGGCCGCAACCGCCGGAACCCCGCGGGGCGCTCCAAAGGAAAAGGAGGTTGCCGGTATTCGCTCATCCGGCGTCATTTCCGGTCGCAGTAAAGAATCTTGCCGGCGAGAGGTACCCGATTCCCACCGTGTCGTCGATGTGACAGGCGATCCTGTCGGTTGACGAAGGTGGAGCCCAAAGTGCTTGAGTCGGTAAGTCCCGGAGAGGTCGTGTCCGTGATCACGGGGTCGCTCGCGTTCTGCACACTGGCCGTTCGAATCGGGGGACGAGTGGCCCTGGCCCGAGAGCAGCGGCGCACGATGACCGCGGTGACCACTGCCCTCGTCGCCGAGGCGCGATCGGCACGAGCCTGTCACCGGACAGGCGGGGGCGACGAGTGGTCAGTCACCGTGGGCGCACTTGACCGTGGCGAGGAGACCGCCGGCCGACAGGGGCTCGCCGCCCCTCGGGATGGTGGCCGAACTCAGTGATCCCTTCGCACGATGGCCGCCTGCCCCACCACGACTCCGAGGAGGCGGCGCGGCAGGAGAACATGCGGCAGTTCTACGCCGCGCATCACGAGCGTCTACGGAGGTTCGTGAGACACAGGACGGGCCATGGCGGGGGAAGGGACGCAGAGGACGTCTGCCAGGAAATCTGGTTGGTGTTCTTCGCGAACTACGACGCTCACGTGGCGAAGTACGACAACCTGGCGAAGGTGCTCTTCCCCATTGCCCGGTGCAGGATCGCGGAGTACTGGAGGAAACATGGCAGAACGCACGAGACCCCGGTCGAGGCCACGAACCTCGGAGCGCTGGCCGACGCGCTGCGGTGCGTGGAGGGCGAGGCGGTCTTCGAACGGGCTGTCCGCCGTATTGACGTGGAGCGGGCCTTGGCATGTCTGACCGAACGCCAGCTCGATACGCTTCATCTGCTCTATGTGGACG
The DNA here is from genome assembly GCF_042895235.1 of Streptomyces sp. NPDC001410. Lineage (NCBI taxonomy): Bacteria > Bacillati > Actinomycetota > Actinomycetes > Kitasatosporales > Streptomycetaceae > Streptomyces > Streptomyces sp. NPDC001410. Next base: position 196,960 of record NZ_JBIAWE010000022.1, on the reverse strand, counting down.
GGTTGACCGTGGGCGAGGTCGCGCCGCTGATGGGTATCAGCGAGAACACGGTGAAGAAGTTTCGCACGGTGGCCTGTGACAAGCTGAGGAAGTCGGAGCAGCTTGACGGCTACCGGGCCCGGCCGCGACCCGAGGAGGTGGGCGAGTGACGCAGGACAACCGTCAATCCGCGCAGCTCGACGCCGCCGTAGCAGACCCCAACCCCGGCTTCGAGTCCGTCATGGCCCGACTGAAGGAATTGACGCCTGAAGGCACCACGGCCCTGCAGCGCGAGGCAGAGGACGCCGGCGAAGGCCACACCGACTACGCCGCGGGACTGGAGCATCTGTACGAGGCGCTGCCACTGTTGCAGAAGGCTGCCCAAGGCGCGGTCCCAGGAGCTCAGCGTCTGCTCGAACGAATCGGGCACTACGAGGAACTGCTCGAAGAAGCGGAGTCAGCTCGCTCACAGCAGGACGTCGGCGTCACCGATCGTCCTGCGTCGCTGCACCAACTGCACCAGGCCATGGCGGACATGAACTCCACACGCAGCCTGGCGGACACACTGCAGATCGTCGCGGACGGGGCGGTCAACACCCTCGGGTACGGGATGGCGTACCTCCACCTCGTGCGCTCGGACGGCGACCTGGTGGTGACCGCCCTCTCCGGCAACTCCGCCGCAGAGGCCCAGATCACCGGCCTCGTCGGCTCGCGCCAGTCCTGGGAGCGACGCCTGAACATGGGTGAGGCGTGGGGCGACCTGCGCTTCATCCCGCACACCGAGGGCTCGGTGCTCGACGAGGACGACGTACCGGAATGGGACACGGGCGGTCCCGAGCCCCGCTTCCAGGACGGGTGGCACCCCTCCGACCGGCTCTTCGCGCCCCTGTACGCCCCCGAGCCCTCCGTCGACAGCCGCAGCAAGCTGATCGGCGTCCTGTCCGTGGACCAGCCCCGCAACGGCCGGCGACCGGCGGTGCAGGATCGCGAGGCGCTCCAGATGTACGCCTTCCAGGCCGCCATCGCGATCAGCAACGCGCGTCTTCGCGCCGACATGCAGCGCGCCCTGGTCCGCCTGGAGCGCGAGCAGCAGGCCCTGCACGCCAGCGAGGAGAGCTTCCGGCAGGCGTTCGAGTACGCCCCCTCCGGTATGACCATCGCCGAGCTGGGCGGCGACCAGCACGGCCGGATCCTGCGCACCAACGACGCCCTGTGCCGCCTGCTGGGCCGCCCCGCCTCCGCGATGCGCCGCTACTCCTTCTCCGACCTCGTCCACCCCGAAGACATCGGTACGCTGCTGAGCACCTCCACCGAGGGCGGCCGCGCGGAGCTGCGCCTGGGCCGTCGCGACGGCACCTACGTGTGGGTGTCGCTGCGCAACTCCGTGATCGCCGACGCCGCCGACGGGCCCCGATTCCTGCTCACCCACGTCGAGGACATCGAGGAGCGCAAGCGCCACGAGCTGCAGCTCGCCCACCGCGCCTCCCACGACGCCCTCACCGGCCTGCCGAACTCCGCCGAGCTGCGCTCGCGCCTCAGTGCCCGGCTGTGCCCTCGTCCCGGCGAGCAGAAGACCGCAGTCTCGGAAGCAGCTGACAACAGCAGCAACACCCATCTGCATGTTTCCGGGCTCGCAACCGACGTCGACGACGCCACGAGGGGCCTCGCGGTGCTCTTCTGCGACCTCGACGGCTTCAAGTCGATCAACGACCGGTTCGGCCACAACTCGGGCGACGCGGTTCTCATCGAGGTCGCCCGCAGACTTTCACGTGGGGTCCGGGGCGGCGACACGGTCGCCCGGCTCGGCGGCGACGAGTTCGTGATCCTCGCCGAAGGCCTCGGCAAGGCCGACGCCCAGGACCTCGCCGTACGCCTGCGCAACGAGATCATCCAGCCCATCCGCGCCGAAGGACGGGCCGTCCGGGTGGGCGCCAGCTTCGGCATCGGCTGGGCACACTGCGGCATGACTGCGGACGAAGTGTTGAAGTCAGCCTGCGAGCGGATGCACATCGAGAAGCGCTCTCGCCCAAAACAGCACCGGAGGGTCTGCTGAGCCGGGCGGGACCCCGGCATTGCCCGGCTTCTCGTGCTCTGGATCACGCTCCAGTCGGCGCTCTGACCCCCGGCACGCCGGATCATGTGCTCAGTGGCGAAGAACTGACCTGGTCACCAGGGAAGTCTGCGATTCCGGACGGCCGCCCGCCAGCTCTCGCAGCTTCTCCCGCGTCTCGGGGTCCGTGGAGTACACGATCGTGCCGACCATGCCCCGGGTCAGCAGCACCTTGTACGTGTTCCGGATCAGGCGGTCCACGTCGGTGTCCGGGGTGGACTTCTTGAAGACCGGGTCCTTGGACGCCGTACGGTCCGTGACCCAGCGGTCGCCACGCCAGACCAGATCGGGGCCGATGATGACGCCGGACCAGTCGTACTCGAAGCCCTGGGCGGTGTAGACACAGCCGACCTGCCCGAAGCCTGCCGGGTCGGTGGCCCACAGCGCGGCCGGCGGCGCGCCGGAGACGGAGCGGTCGCCGCGCAGGTTCCACGGGCGGGACCAGTCGCCGATGACGACATCGGGAGGCAGCGGTTGGCCGGGCTTGGGCTCCGGGGACCAGCGCCAGCAGTAACCGGCGGACATGCGGGCGCCGTAGCCCCGGGCCCGACGGGCTTCGAGGAACGCCTCCATCTCTTGCGGGCTGTCGGCAACCAGCAACTGCATACGGTCGTCGGGTTCCCAGACCACCGGCCCGCCGGGCTCGAGGCCGAGCAGCCGGACCACCCAGCACAGGTAGGCGTCACTGCCCCCGCACCGAAACTGGCTGTCCAGGGGGACCACATGGCAATGGATGCCTCGTCTGGCCGCTGCCGCCTTGATCTCGGCCACGGTGCCCATCTCACCGGGGCGCACGACCTGGTGCTCGTCGAGGAAGAAGACGGGCACGTACGCGACGTCGATGAGTTCGTCGATCTGCGCCCTGCCGGTCCGAAGCGCCGCGCGGGTGTAGCGATTGGCCGAGGTCTCCCGGATACGGTGTGCCTCGTCGCAGATCAGGGCGCCCAGACTGTTTGCAGTCCGCGATCGGGTTCGGGTACGGCGGCCTCGTGGACGGTGTTGGTCTGGTGGTCGCGGCCCGGAATGCGCTGATGTGAGGTGTCCACGAGGATCACTGGCGCGTCGACCAGCCCGTTGAACGGGATACGGGAGTCGTCACCGTGCCCCGTCTTCAGCGGCGCGTCGGGGTACGCCACCGTGTTCACCACGTCGCAGACGGCAGGGCGCATGCGGTACTGCGTGTCGAGCGCTACAAGGCGGGCGTCCGGCACCACCGATCCGCCCTCGCTGACGAGCCCGGCGGTGTGGAACACATCTCGGGCCGTCCACTGCCGTGCATGCTCCCGATCGGCCTGGCGTGGCCTTGCGATCGCCGTCGCCTTTCGTCACCGCAGGCAGCTGACGGAAGTCCCCGGCGACCACGAGCCGCTTGCCCGCCAGGCCGGCCACGTACCAGGCGGACGGCAGATCGACCATCCCCGCCTCGTCGACGACGACCACGTCGATCCGGTCGAGGAGCTTGCGCGACTGCACCGCCTTGGTTACCGTCGCGCCGAGCACACGGCTGAGCGGTCATTGCCCGGGACGGTGCGGGGAATGGGCGCGGACACTGTCGTTCACCACGGGCCCGACCTCGTCGGCCGCCCTGATCAAGGTGTACGACGCCCACGGCCTCGTCCGCGCGCCCGACTGGAGCTGGACGGCACGCGCACTCCGCTACCGACGGCGTCCTTGGCGGTAACGGCCACGCTCCGGCCGTCCCTGCCGAACGCACCACACGGGACAATTCCGGGGCGGCGGTGTGTACGGCCAAGGCCGACTAGTGCGGGCGGAAGCGACCACCTGGCGCGGCCACCGACAGCGCCTCCACGGCCATCGCCCCGTCGAAGACGGGCGCGGATGCATCCCGGCAGCCCGGCGAGGGCTGGACGGCGGGCCGTGTCGCCCGCTCGGGTCTGTGTTGGCGCGTCCCGCAACCCTTGCGGTGCGCACGGCGTGCACCCTGAAGCGGGGAGTCGGAAACGGAGGCCGGTCCTGGCAGCAACGGGCCTGCCTGGGGCGGACGGATCGAACGTCAGGACGCATTCGTGCATGAGCGAAACCGGGCGCGGCGGATCAGGGGACCGTTCGAAGGGGGTGCATCGTCGGCCGCCAGGACGCTGTTCTTCGTCCTCGCCACCGAGAACCTGCTGATCAACTACACCGCCACCGCCATGAACGTGGCCCTGTCAGCGCTCGTCGGGGACCTGCACACCACGCTGACCGGCGTGCAGTCGGCGATTTCGCTGTACGCCCTGGTGGTGGCCGCGTTCGTGATCAGCGGCAGCAAGCTCGGCAGACGCCACGGGTACCGACGGGCCTTCGTCGCCGGCGGCGGAACCTTTGCCCTGGGGGCGCTGATCAGCGCCCTCGCCCCAAGCCTGCCGTTCTTGCTGCTCGGCTGGTCCGTACTCCAGGGGCTCGGGGTCGCGCTGATGCTTCCGTCGCTGATGGCGATGCTCACCGAGACCTTCGCCGGGGCCGTACGTACCAAGGTGCTGTCAACCCTGGCCATGACGTCCGGGATCGGTGCGGCGGCCGGTCCCGTTCTGGGCGGCCTGATCACCAACTACCTGACCTGGCGCATGTCGTTCCTGCTCGGAGCCGTGATCACCCTGGCCGGGACATGGCTCATACGGCATACGGTCGATGCCGGGCCATTCCCGGGACACCCGGGCCAGCGCTTCGATGCCCTCGGGGTGCTGCTGTCCACGACAGGACTGGTTCTGCTGGTCGTCGCGGCTCTGTTCGCGGGGCGGTACGGCCTGCTGAAGGCCCGGCAGGATTTCGCGGTGCTCGGCCATACGCTGTTGGAGCGTGGCGGTCTGTCACCCGTTCCCGTCCTGTCGGGCATAGGGCTGATCTTTCTGGCCGCCTTTGCCGGATGGGAGCTGCGTCTCGTCAAGAGCGGAAGGGATCCGCTGGTCCGTGTGACGGTGCTGCAGAACCGCACCGTCCGGACCGGGATCTCGACCCAGCTGATGCTGATCCTGGTGCCCAACGGCATGCTCTTCCTGGTGCCGGTCTTCCTGCAGACGACCTTTGGATTCGGCGCACTGCACTGCGGAGTCGTGCTGCTCCCGATTGCGTTGGGGCTGATGACGGCCGCCCCGCCGACCGCCCGGCGCATCGGGCAGGGGAGGATGACCCACCGCGCCGCTGCGATGGGGGCGTTCGTCTGCATGGGCGTCGGTTGCGTCGCTGTCGCCGTCCTGTTCAGTCCGCGTGCACAGGGAGTGGCGGCGGTGGGCCTGGCACTCGCGCCGGGCATCCTCCTCATCGGGCTCGGCCGGGGCATGGCCACGACGCTCACCGACCTCGTCCAGTCAGCGCCTGACCGGGACGAGGTGAGCGACGTGACAGGGCTCTCCTACGCGGCCGGCTATCTGGGAAGTTCGTTCGGAGTCGCGCTCGCCGGTGCCTTGATGACCACATCGCTGCTGTACGGGTTCGAGGCCGGGGTGAACGACAGCAGAGCCCTTTCCACCGCCCAGAAGGAGCTGGTGACGCGGGCCCTGGAGCACCAGGTCCAGATCACGGCCGTGTCCGACGACGCCCTGCGGGCCAGGGCGATGTCACGGGGCATCACGGGTGCCGCGGCCGACGGGCTCGTACGGATCAACGCACGTGCCAGGGAGCAAGCGCTGACCGTGTCGGCCACCGGCATGGCCACACTGGCTGCCGGCGGCTGGCTGATGTCACTGCGTCTTCCCGTTCGTGCCGGGACCGCGACAGCAACAGGCCCGGGACGTGAAACCCCTTCACAAGGCCAGTAGGGCTCGCCTGTCTGCACCATTCCGCCGGTAGAGCGGCGCCACGGCCGAGGGCGAGCATCGGCTGCGCCGGGCAACCTCGCCCCGGTCTTCGATGCCCGTGCCCATGCCGTGCCCGCGCTTCCCGAGCTGAGGTCTCGCTGCGGCCCTGGCCCGTCAGTCCGGCGAACAAGCATCGCGTCATCCGCCCTCGCAGCGGCCTCGAAGAACTGGCGGAGACCGTCGCACCAGTGCCGTCCCTATTCCACGGCGCCGGGCTCATTTCAACCCAGGGGGACAGGCCGCAGCTCTGGCCGGTTCAGCGAAGCCCGCCCCACTGATGAGCTGGGCATGACCGCCCGCTGGGCACCGGGGCCCCCGGTGTGGCAGACATTTCGAGCGGATGAGACGAGACAAGATGGAGGTACGGATGCGTCGTGCGAGGAGGAGTGCGGCATGGCCAGACCCGGCTCTGACGGTACCGAGGGCGTGGAGGGCGGCAAGTCACGGTTCGACGACATCTACGGCCGGCCGGACCCCCGCGCGTACTTCAGGCGGCTGGCGCCGCTGGAGTACGAGATCCCGCACCATGCCCAGCCGGTCTTCCGGCAGGCTGCCACCGAACGGGCCGCGCTCGATGACGGCTGCGCCCACGGGCCGGCGGTACTGGACGTGTGCTGCTCCTACGGGATCAACGCCGCGCTGCTCAACCACGACGTGACGCTGGCAGAGATGCATGAACGGTACACCTACCCTGGTACCCAGACGATGTCGACGGATGAACTGACCGCATCCGACAAGGAGTTCTATGCCGCGCGGCGCCGGCCGGACCCAGTGCCGGTGTTCGGCCTGGACGTCTCGGCCCCCGCCGTGCAGTACGCGCTCGAGGTGGGTCTGCTGGACGCCGCTTTCACCGACGACCTGGAACAGGGCTCACCCAGCCCCAGGCTGAGCCGCGCGCTCGCCGAGGTCGGCCTCATCACATTGACAGGCGGCGGCAGCTATATCACCGCCCGAACGTTCACGGCACTGCTGGACGGCGCCCGCAGACCGGTGTGGGTCAGCGCGTTCGTGCTGCGGACGGTGTCGTACCAGCCGATCGAACGGACATTGGCCGTACACGGTCTGAATACCACCGTCGATGTCTCCCGCACCTATCCACAGCGCCTCTTCACCGACGAGCGGGAACAGCACTATGCGATCGCGGCGGTACGCGCGCTGGGTGGCGACCCTACAGGGTGCGAAGAGAACGGCCGTTTTTACAGCCTGCACTACGAGTCCCGACCCGACACACCGTGACAACCGGTGCGTCGACCTCAGCGGGAGGCCGGCAGGCACGGGTTGGCGTCTCCGTCCGTCCTGTGTGAGACGAAGTGCGCAGTCCTTGAGCGCAAGGCCCGCCGGACGACCGAGTAGCAGACGGCACTCGATCGTCTGGAGGACCTGCGCCGTCCCCACCGCGCCCAGGCTGGACAGGTGAGCCGTCGACTCCTGCCACTCGACTTCGCCTGGGGCCACGGTGGGCGGGATGGGAACCGACAAGCCGCAGTCTCCCGGCTCGACGTACGAGGTTCGGTGGATAGAGGGCACGTCGTACAAGTGCGGCGCCTGATGTTACGTCAAGTCGTTCACATGTAGCGGTTATCTACCATCAAGACATCGGGAATCACGGCCCGGCCCGCCGGCCTCCCGAGCCGCTCGGTGCGCCGCTGTCCCGGGTGATCCAGTCCGGGATCCGTAACTCCGGGTCTTCGGCGATGTTGCTGGAGAGCGCCGGCTGGCAGACCGTGGTGCTGTCGCCCGACCGCCGCCAACTGCCCTCGGACGGCGAGCTGCTTGCGGTGGTCCGCGCCGCACTCACCACCACCGGCGCCGACAGCACCCGCCGGAAGGTGCTGGTCGTTCTGGAGGACCTGCACGCCCTGGAGGACGGCAACGTCGGCGAGGCGCTGGAGTCCCTCAGCGAGCTCAAGACGGGTGTCCTCGCGCTGACCCATTTCGTCGACGGAGCGGCCAACCGCTGGGACAACCACGGCGTGACCTCCTATGTCACCGTGGTGGCACCGGAGGAGGTGCCCGACCTGGCCCACCAGATGATCCGCCGGGCGCCCAGGGAGTACCGGGTCCGGGCCGACGACACGGCGGCCGTCGGCCTGGCGGTCGAGGCGTGCCAGGGGGACCTGCGTCTGCTGGGCGATCTGCTGCGGGAAAAACCGGCCGACAAGTCCGCTCCGGCGCTGCCGGAGCGGGGCCTGGGAGTCGAACTGGTGCGGGCGCGGGCGCAGTCCGCCTGCGACGGCCTCGACGCCGACGCCCGGGCCGCGGTTTACCGGCTCGCCGCGGTGTCATGGCTCGACGAAGGGGTCCCGTCCGCCCATGTGGCGGCCATCCCCGAGGAAACCCGCGCGGCCCTCGCCGTGGTCGTCCACGAGGACCTGATGAGGATCCCCAGCACCGTCCGGGCCGAGGCGGTGATCGCCTGTGCGAGCCCCGAGGGACTGGACGCCCTTCCCACCCATCTCGAACCATACGTCCTGGTCCTCCTCCGGGAGGACAACCACCAGCGACTCGACGCCCTGCTGCGCAAGTGCGCCGCCTACGCGCCGGAACAGCTCGCGCGGCTACTGGAACTGGCCTCGGTACGCCGTGCGATCACCGACTGGACGGCGACCGCGCACCCGCCCAAGGCCCTCACTCTGCTGCGGCTCTGCCGACGCAACAGCGATGCCGACTGGACCGCCGCCGCACTCCCGGCGGTCCTCAAACGAGTTCGCTCCGTAGCGGATCTGACGGTGCGTGATGTGACACTCGCGCTCACCGCGATGTGGGACGACGAGTTCCGGCTGCCCCAGAACGTGTTGCCGAACCTCGTTACCTGGGTAGGGGAGCCGGAGGGCGGCCTGGACACGGTCCTCGCCCGGTCCTCCACCCTCACGGAGCGGTACCACCTCGTCAATGCCCTGCTGAAGCTGGCCGGTGAGGGCACCACACCGGCCGGGACGGTCTGCGAGTGGCTCGAACAGCGCGCCGACGACCTCGTCCAAGGTGCCGATCCCGCTCGTCACCGGGACCTCATCGCCGTACGGCGCATGGACGACCTGATCTTCGCCAAGTCACGTCAGGCCCGGGACGACCAACCCGCGTCGGCACTGCGCCCGCTGTTCAAACCGGCGCAGTTCCTCCTGGAGGCACGTCCCACCCGGGACAGGTCCCTCGCCGCCATCCTGTCCTGGCTGTCGCTGCGGTTGCACTTCGACGGTGCTCAGGACTGGGACGAGCTCATCGAGCAGTACAAGACGCAACTCCAAGCGGCTCTGGCGTACTCGGACGCCATCCAGATAAGTCAGGCCCTGCACGACCTGTCGCAGAGCAACCGCGGGTTCAGCAACCGTCTCCTCAACCATCTGAAGTTCGGCCGCACACTGGTTCCCGTGGTGAAGGCGGCACCGCCCGCGGAGGCGGCCATCCTCATCTCGACCGTGCGGAACATCCATGGCGGCACTCTCCGGACACTGCTCTACCAGGAGAACCGGGACGGCGCCCTGGTGGCTGACGCCGGCTTGGCCCGCGAGCTGGCCAAGTCGGTTCGCAGCTTCGAGGACGTGCGCGGCGCGGGCATGCTCCTCAGCAGCGTCAGCCGCGTCGACGACCTCTACTGCGACACCAAGGAACGGTTCGGTTACCGCCTGGCCTGCGAGATCGGTCAGGATTTCGTCGAGAACGTCATGAGGCGAGAACGCCGGCCCGCCATCGTCTACCACCTGCTGCACGGCTTGTGGGAGTCGGGCGCGGACTATCGGCAGGCGATCGAGGATGCGGCGCTCGACCTCGTCGTGTCCAGCATCCACGCACAGCGCGGCACAGCCCGCCCTTGGGGTCCGCGACTGGCCATGCTCCTGATCCAGGATGACTACTTCGGCCAGCAGTTCCTCCAGAAGCTGGCGGAACGACTGGACCGGAAGGTGCTGCGCGACCGAATGTCCCAAGTCGCGCTCGACCCAGAGAGCATGGTGCACACCCATCGGCTGGGGCGCGCGCTGGTACCCGACATCGGCGCGGACTTCGCCAAGCAGCTCGAATTGGACAAGGCCGTGCGCAGTCCGCTCCTGAACACCGCGAGCAACACCGCACAGAAACTGCAAGTCATGGCCGACACCCTGCGGGCCGGCGGCGAAGTCGCGGCGACCGCTCTGGTGCTCGGCCACTTCAAACGGCAGAACCCCCGCTGGAACTGGGCCGAGCGTCTGCGAGTCGGCCGCAGTATCGGCGCCTTCGTCACGGCGCTCGGCCAGCTACGCAAGCTGGACCCGGCCGAAGCGGCCATGACCGTGGACTTCCTGAGCCGGCCACATGGCGGACAGGACCTCTCCCATCTGCGAGAACTTCTTCTCCGCAGCGTGGTGCACCCCCCGCTCACAGCCGAGTTGCTGAGTGAGGTGGAGCGCTGCAAGCCAGGACTCGGCAAGGCCGAACTCGCCGCGCTGCGGAACGAGCGCAGGCGCTGGTGGACACTCATCGATGTCTTCAAGTTCGACCAGGACCCGGTAACCCAGGGAATGGTGGGGCGCGCCCTGGCCCGACTCGGGGTGACCAACCGCACCGAGGAGACCGAGTGGATGTACACCCTGCTCACCACTCGCTGGGAGGCCACGATGCACCTCCTCGCCAGTCCCCGGGCCGTCACCGAGATGCTGACGCTCGCCCACATGTGGGAGCCGCAGTGGGGTGAGCAACTGGCCACCAGCGTCAACATCGATCGGTTGCTCAACCGGCTCCGGCTGGGTCTCCGGCCGGATCTGCAGCAAGTCCCCGGCCTGCTGCAGGCGCTGTGGCTGACCGGTCAGAGTGATGGGTTCGACGACATCCTCGGTTACGTGGACGGCTTGTCCGCCGACCTCCTGGCGAATGCGTTGGGGCTCCACCAGGCGAGCAAACTGCTGAAGGTGGCCCGGCTCACGAACAGATCCACTGACTCTCTGGCCCCAGCGGTGGCACGGCTCGTCAAGCAGGTGGCAGAACGGCACCTGGCGGTGGACGCCGAAACGCACTGGAACAGCATCGGGTGGGCGGCCCAGGCACTGCACGAGTGCTCCGGCCTTCGTTTTCTCCCGGATGTGGTCCCTGCGCTGCCGCCCAACACCGTGGCCCATCCGGCCGCCGTTGCCTGGGCGGCGGCGTGGTTGCCGCGCACAGAGTGGTCCACCACGACGGTCGTGGAGGCCGTGGACTCCTACGCAGGGTCCGGCAGCACACAGCACTGGCATCCCCAGGAGACCTGTATGGCCCTGATCGCCGCCGCGCGGACCGGCCTCCTTCCTGCCGACGGTCCACTCCCCACCCACTGGCACGCGGCCACCGAGGCGAGCCCCGAACTCCTCACGCTGCTGTGCCGCGAAGCGGCACGTTCCCCGATCCTGCGCGACCACCTCGCAACTCCGAAGATCGCCGGAGCACTGCGAAAGATGATCAGCGAGACCGGGCTGTCCCAGCATCTCTGCGGGGAGGAACTACGGTCCGCGGTGAAGCAGCTCTGCCCACAGCCACCCGAGCCTCATCCGAACCCGAACGTCGGGCTCGGGTACTAGAGCCCGACGTTCGATCTTGTAGAGCCTTCGCGATCAGGTCGTGGACGAGGTATTCGCCAGGGGTTCGGTCCTCCTTAAGGCGAGGGAGGTCCTCGGGTCCGAACAGTCGTAGGCGGTGTGCTTGGACCATTCCAGGACAGGGTGGTCCAGGTCGCCACCGACTTCGACAAGGTAGTCGGCCTCGTGCCGTGTGCCGCCACCGCCGGTCCAGGTGGCGATCCCGATCAGGCGCCGTATCCGGCGCAGACACCAACCGGTGTCTTATTCGGCTTCTTGTACAAGGGTGTCCAGCGAAGTCTCGCCGGGCTCGACGAGGCCGCCGGCCATGCCCCAACAGTCGGGGAAGAGGCGTCGATCGGGGCTGCGCTTCTGGGAGGTGGCGGCGAGGAACCGCTCCTGCCGGTGAGTGACGGGCGGTGTGGCCGGTGGCGGGACCACCGCCAGGTCATCAACGGGACACTGCATCGGGTGCACCGGACGAGCGCGTCCAGATGTCCGACCGAAGCCCTGTTCCTGCGCCGCAGATCATCCATGCCTCCCCGACGACGTCGTCACCGCACACCACGCTGCAACGGACCGCACCCGCGCCTGGGCGCCACCTGGGACCCCGACGTCGTACGTCTGCTGTACGCCTCCGGCATCCGCCCGCCCGCGCTGGGTCGCTACCTCAACTGGGTCCCGCCGACGACGGCACAGGCGTCTGCGACAACCACAGCCGCGTCTGGAACACCCGCGTATTGTGGGTCGCTGGCAACAACGTCATCCCCACCGCCACCGCTCGCAACCCCACGCTGACATCCGTCGCCCTCGCCGTCCGAGGTGCCCGCGCACTCTTCGACCACCTGGACTCGGCGGCGGAGCACAGCACGCCGGTCGGCCAGAGCGGTTCCCGCAGCGCCGGAACTGTCACGGGAACGCGTACCTGACACTCCGTCGGAAACAGCGTCAAACGAGCGTCAGGGCGGCATTCCCTCGTCCCGGCACAATCAGCGGAGGGCACCCGCCACCCCACTCACCGCTCGACAAAGCCGCAGGCAAGGCCTGCTCTCCGGACTCGCGGAAGGTTCCACGTCATGTCCCCTGGAAAACAGGTCGGCTCCGCCCTCCCGGGATGCGAGGAACCAGAGAACCAGCAGGTCAGAGGCTCTTGGAGGCAGGCTCCAGAATCGCCACGCACTCCACGTGATGCGTCATCGGAAACAGATCGAACGCCCGAAGCGTCCGCACCCGGTACCCGCCCTCGCGGAAGTACGCCAGATCCCGGGCCAGCGCAGCGGGATCGCAGGCGACGTAGGCGATGCGGCGGGCGCCGAGGGAGGAGAGGTGTTCGACCGTCTTGCGGCCGGCGCCGGCGCGGGGCGGGTCGAGGACGATGAGGTCGACCTCGGTGATGCCGGTGCGCGGGAGGACCGACTCGACCTTGCCCTGTTCGATGCGGACCCGGGGGAAGTCGGCCAGGTTGTGGCGCGCGTCCTCGACCGCGCGCTTGCCGGACTCGATGCCCAGGACCGCGCCCTTCTCGCCGAGGCGGTCGGCCAGGGCGCCGGCGAAGAGGCCCACGCCGCAGTAGAGGTCCAGGGCCATCTCGCCCTTGCGGGGCAGCAGGCCCTGCATGACCGCCGTCACCAGGGTGTCCGCCGCCTTCGGGTGGACCTGCCAGAAGCCGCCGCTGCCGACCCGGTGGGTGCGGCCGTCGGCGCGCTCGCGGACGAAGGGGCGGCCGTGGACGCGGTGCACACCGCCGTCCTTCTCGTCGACCCGCATCACCGACACCGGCTTGTCCAGTTCGACGATCGGGAGGCGGGCGCCGGGCCTCGGGGTCAGGATCACCTGGCGGTCCTGCGAGCCGGTCGCCGCGATCGCCTCGACCGACTCCATGCCGGTCCAGTCGCGCTTCTCGATGCCCAGTTCGGTCACACCGGCAGCGGCGATCATGCAGTGGTCGATCCGCTCGACCTCGTGCGAGCGGTGGCGGCGCAGGCCCGCGTGGCCCTCGGTGTCGACCGCGTACTGCACGCGCGTCCGCCACTGCGGGACCTGACCCGCCGGGAGCTTGTCGCCCTCGGCCGGCATCACCGTGCCGTCCCAGCCCGCCTCCTCGGGCGTGAGGCCCGCGAGCCGCTGGAGCTGCTCGGCGATCACCTCGCCCTTCAGCCGGCGCTGGGCACCCGGCTTGGCGTGCTGCCAGTCGCAGCCGCCGCAGCGGCCGGGGCCGGCGAAGGGGCAGGGAGCCTCGACGCGGTCCTTGGAGGCCTCCAGGATCTCGACGGCGTCCGCCCGCAGGAAGCGCGCGCCCTCCTCGCCCTCGGTCACCCGGGCCACCACCCGCTCGCCGGGCAGCCCGTGCCGGACGAACAGCACCTGGCCCTCGGAGGTACGGGCGATGCAGTGGCCGCCGTGGGCGACGGGGCCGATCTCGACCTCGTACTCCTCGCCCACCAGAGACTTGGTCGGTTCTGCCTGCATGGTGGGGTGACTCCAGATCGGGAAGGGAAGTCGGGAACGGTGCTTCTGGAAGGAAAAGGAAGCGGCCGCAGCCGGTGGGCCTGACAACAGCCCACCAGTCTACGGCCTTCCTTTGACGCCGGAGGACGCTCAGTCCTTGACCGCCGGCTCCTTCGGCCGCTCCGTCGCCGGACCACGCCGCACCGCGCCCGGCGCGTTCCACTCCTGCCGCTTGCGGGCGCGCAGCTTGGCCGCCTCGGAGGAGGCCAGCTGGTAGGGGACGGAGGTCACCATCACGCCCGGCGTGAACAGCAGGCGGCCCTTCAGGCGCAGGGCGCTCTGGTTGTGCAGCAGATGCTCGTACCAGTGGCCGACCACGTACTCGGGGATGATCACGGAGACCGCGTCGCGCGGGGACTCCTTGCGCAGGCCCTTGACGTACTCGATGATCGGCCGCGTGATCTCGCGGTACGGCGAGTCGAGGACCTTCAGCGGTACGTCGATGCCGCGCCGCTCCCACTCGTCCTGCAGCGCCTTGGTCTCCGCCGGGTCGACGTTGACGGTGAGCGCCTCAAGCGTGTCCGAGCGCATCAGCTTGGCGTAGGCCAGGGCGCGCAGGGTGGGGCGGTGGATCTTGGAGATGAGGACGACCGAGTGGACGCGGGAGGGGCGGACACTGTCGTCGGTCGGGCCCTCGGGGGCCGCGATCTCCTCGGCGACGCGGTCGTAGTGCTTCCGGATCACGGTCATCGTCGCGTAGAAGATGCACATGCCGAGCAGGGCCACCCAGGCGCCGTGCGTGAACTTCGTGACCAGGACGACGACCAGCACCAGGCCGGTGAAGAAGGCGCCGAACGCGTTGATCGCGCGGGAGCGGACCATGTGGCGGCGCTTGGCCTGGTCGCGCTCCGTCGCCAGGTGGCGGTTCCAGTGCCTGACCATGCCGGTCTGGCTGAGCGTGAAGGACACGAACACGCCGACGATGTACAGCTGGATCAGGCGCGTGGAGTCGGCGCCGTAGATGACCGTCAGCAGGGCCGCCGCGCCGGCGAGCAGCACGATGCCGTTGGAGAAGGCGAGGCGGTCGCCGCGGGTGTGCAGCTGGCGCGGCAGGTAGCGGTCCTGGGCGAGGATCGAGCCGAGCAGCGGGAAGCCGTTGTACGCCGTGTTGGCCGCCAGGAACAGGACCAGGGCGGTGGCCGCCGCGAGCACGATGAACAGGAAGCTGCCCTTGCCGAACACCGCCTCGGCGACCTGGGAGATCACCGGGTTCTGGACGTAGCCCGAGCCGAGCGCGACGCCGTTGTGGATCAGGTCGGTGGCCGGGTTCTCGGCCATGCGGACCTTGGTCACCATGGCGAGCGCGATGATGCCGCAGAACATGGTCACAGCCAGCAGGCCCATCATCGCCAGCGTGGTCGCCGCGTTCTTCGACTTGGGCTTGCGGAAGGCCGGGACGCCGTTGGAGATGGCCTCCACACCGGTGAGCGCGGCACAGCCGGAGGAGAAGGCGCGCAGCAGCAGGAAGACGAGGGCGAAGCCCGCGAGGCCCTGGTGTTCGGCCTTGATGTGGTAGTCGGCGGTGGGCGCCAGCATGGTGTCGCCGAGGACCAGGCCGCGGAACGCGCCCCACGCGATCATGATGAAGACGCCGCCGACGAAGACGTACGTCGGGATCGCGAAGAGCTTGCCCGATTCCTTCACGCCGCGCAGGTTCATCAGCGTCAGCAGGACGATCACGGCGACGGCGCAGAGCACCTTGTGCTGCACCACGAAGGGGACCGCCGAGCCGAGGTTCTCGATGCCGGAGGCGATCGAGACGGCGACGGTCAGGACGTAGTCGACGAGGAGCGCGCTCGCGACGGTGAGGCCGGCCTTGGAGCCGAGGTTGGTGGTGGCGACCTCGTAGTCACCGCCGCCGCTCGGGTAGGCGTGGACGTTCTGCCGGTACGAGGCGACGACCGTGAACATCAGCACGATGACCGCAACCGCGATCCAGGGGCTGAAGTGGTAGGCCGACACGCCCGCGATGGACAGGACCAGCAGGACCTCGCCCGGCGCGTAGGCGACGGAGGACAGCGGGTCGGAGGCGAAGACGGGGAGTGCGATGCGCTTCGGCAGGAGCGTTTCGCCCAGCCGGTCACTGCGCAGTGCGCGCCCGATCAGGATCCGTTTGGGCACGTCGGTCAGTTTGGACACGACAGAGGATCGTAGGCCTTCGAACAGACAGTCGCCCACCCGGCGTCCCGGTTCTGCCTCATGAGTGAAATCACGGGCGTACGGAAGTGCGGATTCCGTGGTTCACACGCCCTCCGTGTCTAGATGGCAGACCCCGCCTGTCATCGCACTTCGGAGGTCCCATGCCCGCGACCGCAGAGCTGATCGGGGCCACGGTCGCCCTGGTGGGCCTCGGAATCCTGACCCTGTTCAGCGTGCGCAGCATCACTCGCCGGTCGGCGCCGTCGGCCACCCGCAGGTGAGGGACGCGGAACGACAGTCGTCGGGTGTTCACAGCCGGTGATCGTGGGAAACCTCGGCACAGGGGTGCCCGCCCCGAACCACTCGTGTGTAGCTTTGGGCGTCGGTCTGAGACCCTGATGCTGAGCAGTAACTTTTGGACACCGGAAGGACGGTCGTGCACATCGTCATCATGGGCTGCGGAAGAGTGGGTTCCGCTCTTGCCCAGACCCTGGAGCAACGGGGACACACGGTCGCCGTGATCGACCAGGACCCCACCGCCTTCCGCCGACTGGGCCCCGGGTTCGGTGGCCGCCGGGTCACCGGAGTCGGCTTCGACCAGGACACCCTGCGCGAGGCGGGCATTGAGGAGGCCGGCGCCTTCGCCGCCGTCTCCAGCGGCGACAACTCCAACATCATCTCCGCGCGCGTTGCCCGCGAGATGTTCGGCGTGGAGAACGTGGCCGCCCGTATCTACGACCCGCGCCGGGCCGAGGTCTACCAGCGCCTGGGCATCCCCACCGTGGCCACGGTCCGCTGGACGGCCGACCAGATGCTGCGCCGCCTGCTGCCCTCGGGCGCCGAGCCCCTGTGGCGCGACCCCACCGGCGGCGTCCAGCTCGCCGAGGTGCACGCCTCCCCGAAGTGGGTCGGCCACAAGATCAGCAAGCTGCAGGAGGAGACGGGCGTCCGCGTGGCGTTCCTGACCCGCCTGGGCGAGGCCATCCTGCCCACCTCGCAGACGGTGCTGCAGGAGGGCGACCTCGTCCACGTGATGATGCGGGCGGACGACGTCGACAAGGTCGAAGCGGCATTCGCCGCGGGCCCGGAAGAGGAGGGCGGTCACTGATGAGGGTCGCCATTGCCGGAGCCGGCGCCGTCGGCCGCTCGATCGCGGGCGAGCTGCTGGAGAACGGCCACGAGGTCCTGCTCATCGACAAGGCACCGACCGCCATCTCGGTGGAGCGGGTGCCGCAGGCGGAGTGGCTGCTGGCCGACGCCTGTGAGATCACGTCCCTGGACGAGGCGGCGCTGCAGCGCTGCAACGTGGTGATCGCCGCGACCGGCGACGACAAGGTCAACCTGGTCATCTCGCTGCTCGCGAAGACGGAGTACGGCGTTCCGCGCGTCGTCGCCCGGGTGAACAACCCCAAGAACGAGTGGCTGTTCAACGAGGCCTGGGGCGTCGACGTGGCCGTGTCCACGCCGCGTCTGATGTCCGCCCTGGTCGAGGAGGCGGTGAGCGTCGGCGACCTGGTCCGCCTGCTCCGCTTCAGCCACGGCGACGCCAACCTCGTCGAGCTGACCCTTCCGGAGGAGTCGGCCCTGGCCGGCACCCAGGTCGGCGACGTGGAGTGGCCGCAGGACACCTCGCTGGTCACGATCATCCGCGGCACCCGCGTTCTGACCCCGTCCAAGGAGGACTCCCTGGAGCCGGGCGACGAACTCCTCTTCGTGGCCGCGCAGGCCCGGGAGGAGCAGCTGGAGGAGCTGCTGTCGGTGCGGCGCGAGAGCTGAACCCACGCGGGAGCTGAACCCATGAGAAAGGGCGCCCTGGGAACCCAGGGCGCCCTTTCTCGTCGTACGACGGCCAGCTACGCGTCCCGGCGGTGCCGTCCGCCCGTGGACTCGCCGCCCTCGGCGGCCAGCGCGGCCTTGCGCTCCTGCTCGGCCTTCTCCTCCGCCTCCATCTCCGCGAACACGTCGATCGGCGCGGGCGCCTTCGCGAGGAAGACCCAGGTGAGCCAGACCGCCAGCAGGAACGGCGGGATCTTCAGGGCGACCAGCACCCAGCCGAGCTGGGCGGTGTTGGCCCACCAGTACAGCGGGAAGAGGATCGCGCACTTGCCGAGCAGGATCAGGCCCCAGGCCCAACTGGCCTTCGCATAGGCCTTCTTGCGGCCGGGATTGCGGGTGCGCCAGGAGAGGTTCTCCTTGAAGATCGGGCCGAGGATGAGACCGATCAGGGGGACACCGGCGAGGGTCGTGATGATGTAGGCCAGCGCCATGCCCAGCGTGTAGAGCATGCCGGGGAGGTAGAAGTCCTTGGCGTTGCCCGTGAACATCGCGAACAGGACGCCGAAGCCTACGCCGAAGACACCGCTGAAGGCGTGCTTGACGGTGTCCTTGAGGGCCAGCCGGACCACGACCAGCACCAGGGACAGGGCCAGCGCGGCGATCGCCGAGACGTGCAGGTCCTTGTTGACCGTGAAGATCGCGACGAAGAGGAGACCGGGCAGGACCGTCTCGACCATGCCGCGGACACCGCCGAACGCCTCGAACAGGGCGGCCTCGGTGACCGCGCGGGCATCGTCCGACTGAGTCTGTTCGGTGTCTTCGGTCCGCTTGTCGAAGGACGTCACCGGCTACTCCCGTCCGAGGGGTCGCAGTTCGTATTTCGGGTTGAACAGCACCCGGCGGCCCCGGCTCATGGAGATCCGGCCCGATGCGATCAGCTTGCGCCCCGGTTCTATGCCGACGATGGAGCGCCTGCCGAGCCACACCACGTCCAGCGCGGCCGAGCCGTCGAACAGCTCGGCCTCCAGGGCCGGGACTCCGGCGCGCGGCCGCAGGGTGACCGTGCGCAAGGTACCAGTTACGGTGACGATCTCGCGGTCCAGGCAGTCACCGATACGGGTGCATCCTGCGGTCTCGGCGTCTTCCCGCAGCTCCTCGGACTCCAGATCCTCCTGCGAGGTGGAGAGCCGGTCGAGCATCCGCCGGAACCGGCCGGCCGGCTTTTGGGAACGAGGAACAGCAGTCATATCTGAAGCGTACCGGGGCCCACCGACACCGCCGTGGCGCAGCTCACTTCTCGAACCGGTACCCCATCCCCGGCTCCGTCATGAAGTGTTTCGGGTGCGACGGGTCCGTCTCCAGCTTCCTGCGCAGCTGGGCCATGTAGACGCGCAGGTAGTTGGTCTCCGTCCCGTACGACGGCCCCCACACCTCCTGCAGCAGCTGCTTCTGGCTGACCAGGCGGCCGGTGTTGCGGACCAGCACCTCCAGCAGGTGCCACTCGGTCGGGGTGAGCCGGACGTCCTTGCCGGAGCGGTTGACCTTCTTCGCGGCAAGGTCGACGGTGAAGCCCTCGGTCTCCACGGTCGTCACGTCGTCGTCGCCCTGCCCGACCGGCTCGGCCCGGCGTACGGCGGCCCGCAGCCGGGCCAGCAGCTCGTCCATGCCGAAGGGCTTGGTGACGTAGTCGTCGGCGCCCGCGTCCAGCGCCTCGACCTTCTCGTCCGAGGAGTGGCGGGCGGACAGGACCAGGATCGGGACACGCGTCCAGCCGCGCAGCCCCTTGATCACCTCGACGCCGTCCATGTCCGGCAGGCCCAGGTCGAGGACGACCACGTCGGGGTGGCGGGAGGCGGCGAGTTCGAGGGCGGTCCTGCCGTCGGCGGCCGCGTCGACCTCGTACTTGCGCGCCTTGAGGTTGATCACGAGCGCGCGCACGATCTGCGGCTCGTCGTCGACCACGAGCACCCTCGTGGGGGTCTGGGGGGTCCCCCCAGTGGGGCTCAGCATTGGGTCTGCCTTTCTGGTTCTGTGCTGGACTCCCCGAGGGGGAGGGGCTCGGGACGCGATCGTGCCGCACGGAGGCTGAGCACCATCGTGAGCCCGCCGCCCGGCGTGTCCTCGGCGTTCAGGGTGCCGCCCATGGCCTCGGCGAAGCCGCGCGCGACCGCGAGGCCGAGGCCGACCCCGGCGCCGCGCGGGGCGTCGCCGTAGCGCTGGAAGGGCTCGAAGATACGGTCCTTCGCCTCGTCCGGAACACCGGGGCCACGGTCCACGATCCGCACCTCGACGCGGTCGACTATGGCGCTGGCGGACACCAGGACGCGCTCCCCGGGCGGGCTGTACTTGACGGCGTTCTCCACCAGGTTGGCCACCGACCGCTCCAGCAAGCCGGGGTCGACGGCGACCATGGGCAGCGTCTCGGGGATGTCCAGCTCGACGCTGTCCTCGGGTACGCCGCCCAGCGCCATCGGGACCACCTCGTCCACGTCGATCTCGCGGATGAGCGGGGTGACGGTGCCGGTCTGCAGCCGGGACATGTCGAGCAGGTTGCCCACGAGGTGGTCGAGCCGGTCGGCGCCCTCCTCGATGCCCTCCAGCAGCTCCGCCTGGTCCTCCTCGGACCAGGCCACGTCGTCGGAGCGCAGCGAGGAGACGGCGGCCTTGATCGCGGCGAGCGGGGTGCGCAGGTCGTGGCTGACGGCGGCCAGCAGGGCGGTGCGGATGCGGTTGCCCTCGGCGAGCGCCCGGGCCTGGTCGGCCTCCTCCTGAAGGCGCCGGCGGTCCAGCACCACGACGGCCTGCGCGGCGAACGCGGCGAGCACCCGGCGGTCCTCGGCGGGCAGCACCCGGCCGGTCAGGGCGAGCGCCATGTGGTCGCCGATCGGCATGTCGACGTCGGCGTCCTCGGGCCGCTCCAGGGTAGGCCCGAATCCGGCGCGGCCCGCGCAGGTCCACGGCTCGACGTCGCTCTCCCGTTCCAGCAGGGCGGCGGACTCCATGCCGAAGGTCTCGCGGACCCGCTCCAGCAGGTCCTCCAGGCCGGTCTCGCCGCGCAGCACGTTGCCGGCGAGGAAGGAGAGGATCTCGGACTCCGCGCGCAGCCGGGCGGCCTGGTGGGTGCGCCGGGCGGCGAGGTCCACCACCGAGGCGACCGACACGGCGACCCCGAAGAAGATCGCGATGGCGACGATGTTCTTGGGGTCGGCGATGGTCAGCCGGTGCAGGGGCGGGGTGTAGTAGTAGTTCAGCAACAGCGAGCCGAAGGCCGCCGAGGCCAGGGCCGGCAGCAGACCGCCGAGCAGGGCCGCGGCGACGGTGACGGCCAGGAACAGCAGCATGTCGTTGGCGAGGCCGAGGCCGACGGTGTTCAGCAGCAACGCCAGGATCGCCGGGCCGGCCAGACCCACCAGCCAGCCCGAGATGATCCGGGTCCGGCCGAGCCGGGCACCTCGGGCCACGGGCAGTCCGCGGCCCTTGGCGACCTCCCCGTGGGTGACGATGTGGACGTCCAGGTCGGGGCCGGACTCCCGGGCGACCGTGGCGCCGACGCCGGGCCCGAAGACGTACTGCCAGGCCTTGCGGCGCGAGGATCCGAGGACGATCTGGGTGGCGTTGACGCCGCGGGCGAAGTCCAGCAGCGCGGCAGGTATGTCGTCGCCGACCACGTGGTGGAAGGTGCCGCCCAGGTCCTCCACGAGGGTGCGCTGGACGGCCAGCTCCTTCGGGGAGGCCGAGGTGAGACCGTCGCTGCGGGCTATGTAGACGGCCATGACCTCGCCGCCTGCGCCCTTCTCGGCGAGCCGTGCGGCGCGCCGGATCAGGGTGCGTCCCTCGGGGCCGCCGGTCAGGCCGACCACGATCCGCTCGCGCGAACCCCAGATCTTCGAGACCCGGTGCTCGGTGCGGTACTCGGTCAGGTACTCGTCGACCCGGTCGGCGACCCACAGCAGCGCCAGCTCGCGCAGGGCGGTCAGGTTCCCGGGCCGGAAGTAGTTCGAGAGGGCCGCGTCGACCTTGTCCGGCTTGTAGATGTTGCCGTGCGCCATACGGCGGCGCAGCGCCTCCGGCGACATGTCGACCAGTTCGATCTGGTCGGCCCGCCGTACGACCTCGTCGGGCACCGTCTCCCGCTGCCGCACCCCGGTGATCGACTCGACCACGTCACCGAGGGACTCCAGGTGCTGGATGTTGACGGTCGAGATCACGTCGATCCCGGCCGCGAGCAGCTCCTCGACGTCCTGCCAGCGCTTGGCGTTGCGGGAGCCGGGGATGTTGGTGTGGGCGAGTTCGTCCACCAGGGCGACGGCTGGGGCGCGGCGCAGCACCGCGTCGGCGTCCATCTCGCCGAAGGTGGCGCCCCGGTACTCCAGCTCCCGGCGTGGAATCTCCTCCAGGCCGTGCAGCATCACCTCGGTGCGCGGCCGGGCGTAGTGCTCGACGTAGGCGACCACGCAGTCGGTGCCCCGCTCCACCCGGCGGTGCGCCTCGGACAGCATGGCGTAGGTCTTGCCCACGCCGGGTGCCGCGCCGAGGTAGATCCGAAGCTTGCCGCGTGCCATGGCCCCATTGTCTTCCGGTAACTGCTGCGTACGCAGCGTCGACCTTACGGCCAACGTTGCGGACAAACGGGACGATGGCCCGGTCAACCGGGGTCTTTGACGCAACTCTGATGGCGGCCGAGGCCCTCAGTGCTCGACGATCTCCCCGTCCCGCAGCTCCAGCACCCGGTCGGCGAGGTCGAGCAGGGTCGCGTCGTGCGTGGCGACCAGCGCGGTGGCCCCCTCGCTGCGGACGACGGCCCGCAGCAGCTCCATGACCGCGTGGCCGGTCTCGGCGTCCAGCTGGCCGGTGGGCTCGTCGGCGACGATCAGGGCGGGGCGGTTCGCGAGGGCGCGCGCGATGGCGACGCGCTGCTGCTGGCCGCCGGACAGCTCGCCCGGCCGCTGGGCCGCGTGGTCGGCGAGTCCGACGAGGGAGAGCAGCAGGTCGACGCGTTCCTCGCGCTCGCGCGGGTCGGCCCGGCGCAGCCGCAGCGGTACGCCGACGTTCTCGGCGGCGGTGAGGATCGGGATGAGCCCGAAGGACTGGAAGACGAACCCGATCCGGTCCCTGCGCAGCTCCAGCAGCCCGCCCTCGCCGAGCCCGGCCAGATCCTGCCCGTCGACCTCGACGCGCCCCCGGTCGGGGGTGTCGAGTCCGCCGACGATGTTCAGCAGGGTGGTCTTGCCGGAGCCCGAGCGCCCCTTGAGGGCGACCAGCTCGCCGCGCGGGACCTCGAAGGAGACCCCGCGCAGGGCGTGGACGGCGGCGGCGCCGTGCCCGTACGACTTGTGGACGTCCTCGACGCGCACCATGGTCTCGGTGAGCACCTGACTCACAACGCCTCCCCCGTTTCCCCCGTGTCGCCCGTGGGCCGGGCGCCAGTATCGCCGCGGGACGCCCGGCCGTTCAACGGTTCAGTTCGGGTTGTCGCCGTGGGTGAGGGTCTCCCAGGCGACGAAGAGGTTGTTGCTGCCGGCCGGGCGGTTGTTCAGGGTCAGCGCCTGGGTGTTGGTCATGGCGACGCCGAGGCGGTTGTGCAGGGCGTTGTAGCCGACCTCGGTGACCGGCCCGAGCCCGAGTTTGATGGAGCCGCCGCACAGCCAGCTGGGGACGGCCGCGCCGAGCTGGTACTTGGACTGGAAGCCGAGCGCCTGCCGCAGCCGCTCGCCGACGTCGGTGCCGTACAGGTCCTGGCCCTGGATCCGGCTGGTCTCGGCGACGTGCGAGATCGCGGAGATGCCGTACCCGGTGTGCACGAAGTCCCGGCAGGTCTCCTGGGTGAGCCCGGTGACGAAGGTGGACTGGCCCTGCCAGTAGGAGACGATCTTGGCGGTGGTGTCGAGGTTCTGGCTGGGCACGGTCTTCGGCACGGAGCCGTCGGAGGCGAGGTAGACGTACGCGGCCGTGCGGGTCCGGAACTTTGCCATGGCCGTGTCGTACGACGCCTTGTCCTCCAGGAAGACGGAGATGCCGACGGCGGCCTCCATCATCGACAGCTCCCAGTTGCCGTTGGAGTTGGAGCCCTTGATGACGACCGGCAGATAGACGTTGCGGAGCATGGTCGCGAAACGGCCCTGGTTGGCCCAGCCGCCCGGATACGTGTACTTGATGATCTCGGCGGCCTTGGGCCAGGAGGAGCCCGCCCAGCCGGTCTGCAGGGGCGCGTTGCTGTTGGTGTGACTGGTGATGGTGGCCGACCAGGCGTCCATGATCTGGATGGCCTTCTGGGCGTAGCGCGTGTCGCGGGTGACGTACCAGGCGAGCGCGTCGGTGTAGGCGGCGATCGCGTCCTCGCGCTCGTCGGTGCAGCCGTAGTTGGGGTTGGAGTAGGAGCCGCACTCCACGGTGGCCCGCGGCTTGGGCGTGCGGTTCAGGTCGGCGTACGGGCTCGCCATCATCTGGTCGTACGCGCCCTTCCAGGGCTGGGCGCCGGCCAGCACCTTGCCGCGGGCGAAATCCAGCTGGCTCTGGGAGACGGTGACTCCGGGATGGACGAAGGCGGTGGGGGCGGAGTGGGCGGCGGGTGCCGTGAGGGCGCCCAGCAGCAGGGCAGCCAGGGCAGCGAGCAGACCGGTACGGCGCATGACAAGTCCGTTCTTGTATGTGAACGTGGAGCGCCTTTGTGAACGCAGGCGTTGAGCCGAGACCGTAGGTACAGACCAATCTGCCGTCAAGGGGTCCGGCGCGCGCGCATGCGAAAGGGCCGCACCCCGTGAGGTACGGCCCTTCGTCGTCGCGTTGTCAGCGGACCTCGGTGATCTCCGGTCCGCGCTGCAGCTGGCCCATACCGCCGGAGAAGCGCGAGCCCTCCTCCTGCTGGACGCCCTCGGGAACCATCTGGGCGTCGTTCGGCAGCTTGAGGACGATCGGGTCGCGGGGCGCCATCGGGCCCTCACCGCGGACCACGACGGTGTCCCGGAAGATCTGCTCCAGCAGGCCGGCGACCTGCGGCTGCACCGCGGCCTGACCCGAGATCACACCGCGCAGGAACCAGCGCGGGCCGTCCACACCGACGAACCGCACCACCTGGAAGCCGCCGGTGCCGTCCGGCAGCTGCACCGGCACCTGGGCACGCAGCTCCCAGCCCAGCGGACCCTCGACCTCGTCGACGATGCCGCCCTGCTGGGTGATGCCGCCCGCGATCTCCTCGCGGACCTCGCCCCAGATGCCCTCGCGCTTGGGCGCGGCGAAGGCCTGGAGCTGGATGGCGCTGTCGCGCAGCACGACGGTCGCCGCGACGATCGCGTCACCGGCGACCTCGACCCGCAGCTCCATGCCGTCGACGCCCGGCACGAAAACGCCGCCGAGGTCGACGCGGCCCTCGCCCGGATCGCGCACCTCGCTGCTGTCCCACGGCCCGTCGGGCCGGGGCTCGGGCTCCAGCCGGACGCGCTCGCGCTCGGCCTCTTCCTCGTCCGCCTCGGTGTCGACGCTGTCGACGACCTGCTCGGCCTCGCCGGCCGCGTCCTCGGCGGCACCCTTCTTCTTGCGACGTCCGAACACGTCACTGTCCTTCCCGGTCGGATACGACCGAAGCGTATCGATTCCCACCCGTCCCGCCGCCCATGGCGGCCGGACCGCTTGTGCCGCTTTCGTCGCCCACCGAGGCGTGGCCACCGGTGGACCCGAAGCCCCCTTCGGCCCGCGCCGAGCCGGGAAGTTCCGCCACCTCCTGGAAGCGGACCCTCTCGACCTGCTGGACGACCAGTTGGGCAATCCGGTCGAAGCGCTCGAACCGCACTGCCTCGCGCGGGTCGAGATTCACCACGATCACCTTGATCTCCCCACGGTACCCGGCATCAACCGTCCCCGGGGCATTCACGAGGGCGACACCGCAGCGGGCGGCGAGCCCGGAACGCGGGTGCACGAAGGCCGCGTACCCCTCCGGGAGGGCGATCGACACTCCCGTGGGCAGTACGGCCCGCTCACCGGGCTTGAGTTCGCAGGCCTCGGTGGTCCGCAGATCGGCTCCGGCGTCCCCGGGGTGCTCGTACGCCGGAAGCGGTACGTCCGGGTCGACGCGGCGGATCAGCACGTTCAGGGGATCGCGGCGCAGCGGGCCGAGGGAGTACTCGAAGCTCACGGGTTCACCTCGAAGGCGCGGGCGCGGCGGATCTGGTCCGGGTCGCTCATGGCGGCCTGGATCTCCTCCTCGCGTCCGTGGTCGATGAAGTGGTCGACCTTCACCTCGATGAAAAGGGCGTCCGCACGGACGGCGACGGGCCCGTCGGGGCGGCCGATCCGGCCGGTGGCGGTGGAGTAGATCTTCCGCCCGGCCACGGCGGTGACCTCCGCCTCCAGGTACAGCGTGGTGTCCACCGGGACCGGCCGCACGAAGTCGGTCTCCAGCCGGCCGGTGACGGCGATGGTCCGCAGCAGCCAGTTCAGCGAGCCGAGGGTCTCGTCCAGGGCGCTGGCCAGCACTCCGCCGTGGGCGAGGCCCGGGGCGCCCTGGTGAGCCGGCTGGACGGTGAACTCGGCGGTCAGCGAGACACCCTCACCGGCACGCGCCTCCAGGTGCAGGCCGTGCGACTGTGCGGGACCACAGCCGAAACAGTGTTCGTAGTGGGCACCGAGAAGCTCCCCGGGTGCGGGAGCATCGGGGTGCCGTACCGGTTGCACGGCGTCGGCGGGGGGCTGAAGAGCTGCGGAACTACCACTCACAGGCGCAGACCTTACCCGCCCGCCCGTCACCCACCACCGCCCTACCCGACAGCGCTTCGCGCTGGCTGCCCCGACTCTGGCAATAACCGGACACCGTGCCAAGCTTGGCCCCATGCAGCTCTCCGCCACCCCCTACGAAGAACGCCTCACCGCCCCCCGCTCGTGGTGGCTGATCAGCTTCCTCGTGGGCGTCTCGTTCGCCCTGATCCTGCTCCCGTTCGGCACCCTGCCGCTGCTCGGCGGCCTGGTCGGCGGCACGGCCGCGGCCGCGGTGGTGGCCAGCGCCTACGGCTCCCTGCGCATCCGTGTCGTGGGTGACGCCCTGATAGCGGGCGAGGCGAAGATCCCGGTGTCGGCGCTCGGCGACTCGGAGATCCTGGACCCGGAGGAGGCCCGCGCCTGGCGCACGTACAAGGCCGACACCCGCGCGTTCCTGCTGCTGCGCGCCTACATCCCGAGGGCCCTGCGCGTGGAGGTCACGGACCCGCAGGACCCGACGCCGTACCTGTACCTGTCGACGCGCGAGCCGGAGCGGCTGGCGGCGGCCATCGAGGCGGCCAAGCAGCAGGCGAGCGACCAGGCGAAGGACCAGCAGGCTTAACCGGGTGCGGGGGACGTCAGTCCCCCCAGTCCTCGGGTGGCTCGTCCAGGTTCAGGGGCTTGGCGGGCTTCTCCAGCGGCGGCAGCTCGGGCAGCGCGTCCCAGGACACCTGGATCTTCCGCAGGTCCGTCCGGACCCGCCCGGCGAGCTTTCTGGTGTCCCGGCGGTTCATGACCGCGCCCACCGCCGCGCCCACCATGAACGGCATGAGGTTGGGCAGGTCCCGGACCATCCGCTTCATGATCTGCTGACGCAGCTCGCGTTTCATCTGGCCCCCGAGGGCCGTGTTGATCGTCGACGGCTTCATCACGTCGATCCCGCGCTCCCCCGACCAGGAGGACAGATACGCGGTACTGCGGGCCATCAGGTTCCCCGGCGGCCGCACGCCGTACACCTCGTACAGCTCGGCGATCAGCTTCAGCTCGATCGCCGCGACCCCGGTGATCTCCGCGGCCAGCTCGGTCGGCATGGCCGGCGGCACCGGCAGCATCGCCGCAGCCCCGATCCCGGCCCCGACCGTGGACGTCGCGCCGGCCGCGCCCGCCACGAGTTTGTCGGCGATCTCCTCGGGCCCGAGGCCCGGGAACTGCCTGCGCAGCGTCGCGAGGTCGCGTACGGGGACACGCGGGGCGATCTCGATGATCCGGTCCGTGATGTACGCCAGCCCCGCCCGCGCGCGGCTGCCGCCCATACGGACGCCTTCCCGGGCCAGAGCCCGGGCCCTGTCACCGATCACCGCGGCCCGTCGCCTGGCGACAGGCGCGGGCCGCCGCGCCGGCGCCGGCAGGCCTTCTGGGCCCGACGCCGGTTCGAGCGAGGCTCCCACACCGGGTGAGCCCCGCTCGTCGTCACGCGCGCCCTGCAGGCCGTCGTACGGCCCCTTGTCCGCTCCCGGCAGAGGGAAGCGGCGCTTCCGTGGAGGGGTCGAGCCAGTCACGGCCGACCCGTCCTCAGTCGCAGTCGCGGCAGATCGGCTGACCGTTCTTCTCCCGGGCCAGCTGGCTGCGGTGGTGCACCAGGAAGCAGCTCATGCACGTGAACTCGTCCTGCTGCTTGGGCAGCACACGGACGGCCAGCTCCTCGTTCGAGAGGTCGGCGCCCGGCAGCTCGAGGCCCTCTGCGGCCTCGAACTCGTCGACGTCCACTGCGGAGGTGGACTTGTCGTTCCTGCGGGCCTTCAGCTCTTCGAGACTGTCCGAGTCGACGTCGTCGTCGGTCTTGCGTGGAGTGTCGTAATCGGTTGCCATGTCGCTCTCCCCCTCTGGGTGTCTGCGGTGTCTCCAGCGCACGTAACGCGTGAGAGGCCGGACTTGTGCCCGACCTGAGGCGGAGATTTTGCCTCACATCAAGGTCTGTTACTCAATCGACACCCAACCCGACACCTCAAGAGTGATCGGCTTGGATGGCGGTGAGGACCGTACACGGTTCGAATGCCGCACCTCAAAGGCGCCTCACCGTGTACTTCCCGTGATCAAGAGCCCTGAAAACCAGGATTTTCCCGGCTTTACGACTCCTGTCATGATCACGGAGCGTACATGGCCGGAAATCCGCCCATGTGATCGATCACACAGGGTCAACCTGATCAGGTGCCCAGAAAATTCCGCGCAAAGCGAACATCCTCCGCGTGTGTCGGATCTGTGTCACAGCGGCAGGGTGACGCGCATCACCAGGCCGCCGCCCTCGCGGGGCTGCGCCGCGATGTGGCCGCCGTGCGCGCGGGCCACGGACCGGACGATGGACAGGCCGAGGCCCACACCCTTGTCGCTGCCCGTGCGCTCCGTACGGAGCCGTCTGAAGGGCTCGAAGAGGTTGTCGATCTCGTACGCCGGCACGACCGGCCCGGTGTTCGACACGGTGAGCACCGCCTGCCCGTGCTCCACCTCCGTGGTGACCTCCACCCAGCCGTTCTTGGCCACGTTGTAGCGCACGGCGTTCTGTACGAGGTTCAGCGCGATCCGCTCCAGCAGCACGCCGTTGCCCTGCACCACGGCGGGTTTGCGCTCACCGCGGATCTCGATGCCCTTGGCCTCCGCCTCGGCGTGCACCTGGTCGACGGCCTGGCCGGCCACCTCGGCCAGGTCGACCGGCTTGCGCTCGACGATCTGGTTGTCGCTGCGGGCGAGCAGCAGCAAGCCCTCCACCAGCTGCTCGCTGCGCTCGTTGGTGGCCAGCAGCGTCCTGCCGAGCTGCTGCAGCTCCACGGGGGCGTTCGGGTCGGACAGGTGCACTTCCAGGAGCGTCCGGTTGATCGCGAGCGGTGTGCGCAGCTCGTGGGAGGCGTTGCCGACGAAGCGCTGCTGGGCCGTGAAGGCGCGCTCCAGCCGCTCCAGCATGTCGTCGAAGGTGTCCGCCAGCTCCTTCAGCTCGTCGTCCGGGCCGTCCAGCTCGATCCGGCGGGACAGATCGGATCCGGCCACCTGACGGGCGGTGCGGGTGATCCGGCCGAGCGGGGACAGCACGCGGCCCGCCATCGCGTAGCCGAACGCGAAGGCGATCACGGCGAGGCCCAGCAGGGCCAGCAGCGAGCGGCTGAGCAGGTCGTCCAGGGCCGACTGGCGCCGCAGGTCGACACAGTGGCTGATCGCGTCGTTGAAGTCCTGGAGCGACAGACCGGACGTGTTCCCGGCCATGTTGATCGCGGGGCAGTAGTCGCTGGTGATCTGCAGCTTGGAGCCCTGGGAGAAGCTGACGATCCTGAACGGCGGCATGTTGCCCGTGGTGATCGCCTGCGCGGCCAGCAGGTAGATGATCGACAGCAGCAGGATGCCGGCGATCAGGAACATGCCGCCGTACAGCAGCGTGAGCCGTATCCGGATGGTCGGGCGCAGCCACGGGAAGGGGGGCTGCGGCCGCCGGGGGTCCCAGGTGGGTTTCGGGGGCGCCTGGGCGGGCGCGGGTGTCGTGGCCACGGCGGATCAGATCCGGTAGCCGGAGCCGGGCACGGTGACGATCACGGGCGGCTCGCCGAGCTTGCGGCGCAGCGTCATGACCGTGACACGGACCACGTTGGTGAACGGGTCGGTGTTCTCGTCCCAGGCCTTCTCCAGCAGCTGCTCGGCCGAGACGACCGCGCCCTCGCTGCGCATCAGCACCTCCAGGACCGCGAACTCCTTGGGTGCGAGCTGGACCTCCTTGCCGTCGCGGAAGACCTCGCGGCGGTTGGGGTCGAGCTTGATGCCGGCGCGCTCCAGAACCGGGGGCAGAGGCACGCTCGTACGGCGTCCGAGGGCGCGCACGCGCGCGATCAGCTCACTGAACGCGAACGGCTTGGGGAGATAGTCGTCGGCGCCGATCTCCAGGCCCTCGACACGGTCGCTGACGTCGCCGGACGCCGTGAGCATGAGCACGCGCGTGGGCATGCCCAGCTCCACGATCTTGCGGCAGACGTCGTCGCCGTGCACGAGCGGGAGGTCGCGGTCGAGGACGACCACGTCGTAGTCGTTGACGCCGATGCGCTCCAGGGCGGCCGCACCGTCGTACACGACGTCGACGGCCATGGCCTCCCGGCGCAGTCCGGTGGCCACCGCATCGGCGAGCAGTTGCTCGTCCTCGACGACGAGTACGCGCACGTCGCTTGTCCTTCCTGTGTCCACCCGCGTAGCACTCAGTGAGCGCACGCGGGCAGGGGTGTCCGTGGGATGTGACCTCCATCCTGCCCTTTTCGGCCATAAGTCGGCTGTAAGGCGGGGTCCGGACCGCAGGGATGCGGCTCCCGGGGCGGGAATGCGGGATTTTCTCTGGCGGTTGAGGTTTCCACGGAAGGACGTGGGGGGAGGACGGCTTTACACCCCGCGATCACGCTCTGCATGTGCCGCAACACCATGCGGTACATCACCATCCGCTTCCGCAGAGCGGGCGTGGGTGTCCGGCACCGTGGCCGCCCGGCAGGGCAGCGCTGGGCACCCGCGAGAGACGTGATCGCCCCTTCCGAACGGCACACCCCCGTGCCACCGACCCACGACCCAGGACGAGGGGGCGCAGCATGGACGCATTCACCGCAGGACTTCTGCAGCGCATAAGGGCGACCGAGTCCGACCTGTCGCGGGCTCGTGACGAGGGCGACGACTTCCTCGCCGAAGTGGAGCAGGCCGAGCTCGACGACCTGCGCCGCCTCGCCGCCGAACACGGTGTGGAAGTCGGCGCGTCACGCGTCTGATCGGCCCGCAGCACAACAGCGGAACCCCCCGGCGAATCCAGCGCCGGGGGGTTCCGTCGTTCTCGCGTCCTGCGCAGGCATCGGCCCGGTCAGTCGTGCCAGGCCCCGAAGTCCTCCAGCAGGCGCTGAAGGGGCTCGAAGACGCCCGGTGTACCCGCGACCGTCAGATCACGTGAGGGGCGTTCTCCGGCCCGTCCACCGGTCAGCGCGCCGGCCTCCCGCGCGATCAGATCCCCGGCGGCGAAGTCCCAGGCGTTGAGTCCCCGCTCGTAGTACCCGTCCAGGCGGCCGCAGGCCACGTCGCACAGGTCGACCGCGGCCGATCCGCTGCGCCGGATGTCCCGCAGCAGCGGGATCAGCCGGCCGGCCACCTCGGCCTGGTGGGCGCGGACCTCGGCGACGTAGTTGAAGCCCGTGGAGACCAGCGCCTGGTCCAGCGGGGGCGCGGGGCGGCAGGACAGCGCCCGCTCGCCCTCCCACGCACCCGTGGCCCAGGCACCGCCGCCGCGCACCGCGTGGTACGTCTCGCCGCGCATCGGTGCCGCGACGACCCCGACGACGGTCTCGCCGTCCAGCTCGGCCGCGATGGACACGGCCCAGGTCGGCAGGCCGTACAGGTAGTTCACGGTGCCGTCGAGCGGGTCGATCACCCAGCGGACGCCGCTCGTGCCCTCGGTGTCGGCGCCCTCCTCGCCGAGGAAGCCGTCGGCCGGGCGGCGGTCGGAGATCAGGCCGGTGATCAGCTTCTCCGCCGCGATGTCCATCTCGGTCACGACGTCGATCGGGCTCGACTTGGTCCTGGCCACCGCCAGGTCGGCGGGACGGCCGTCCCGCAGCAGCTCGCCGGCGCGGCGGGCGGCCTCCTGGGCCAGGTCGAGCAGTTCCCTGTGCAGGGCGTCGGTCACGGGTCTCCTCACGCGTAGGGGGTGTCTTCTGGATCAGTTCGGCGGACAGCGACGGTGCGTTGGTGGCCGCCTGAGCGGGGTCTGGTGCGTGCAGCTGCAAGGCGGAGGAGGGCGTCGACGCGATGGGGGTCCCCCCTGTTCGAGCGCAGTCGAGAACCTGGGGGAGTCGGCAACCGACGACAACGCGGCAGATGCCCGTGCCAGGCCCCGCGTCGCCGACATGATCCAGACGACACCCCCTAAGGGCTGTCGGCGCCCGCGACGGCCGGATGGGGGGCACGGCCCGGGCAGCAGCCGACCGGGCAGAGGTTGTGGCTCGCGCCGAGCGCGCCCAGGGCGCACGGCGTGACCTCCTGCCCGCGCTCCACGGCGGCCCGCTCCAGGATCAGCTCGCGGACCGCCGCGGCGAACCGCGGGTCGGCGCCCACGGTGGCCGAGCGGCGCACCGGCAGGCCCAGTTCCCCGGCCTTGGCCGTGGCCTCGGTGTCGAGGTCGTAGAGGACCTCCATGTGGTCCGAGACGAAGCCGATGGGCGCCATGACGACGGCCGGGGCGCCGGCGGCGTGCCGCTCCTCGAGGTGGTCGCAGATGTCCGGCTCCAGCCAGGGGATGTGCGGGGCGCCGGAGCGGGACTGGTAGACGAGCCGCCAGGGGTGGTCGACGCCGGTGCGCTCACGGACCGCGTCGGCGATCAGCTGGGCCA
Source organism: Streptomyces sp. NPDC001410 (assembly GCF_042895235.1). Classification (NCBI taxonomy): domain Bacteria; kingdom Bacillati; phylum Actinomycetota; class Actinomycetes; order Kitasatosporales; family Streptomycetaceae; genus Streptomyces; species Streptomyces sp. NPDC001410. Next base: position 164,061 of record NZ_JBIAWE010000022.1, on the reverse strand, counting down.
CGTCCAGGTGCTGCTCGACGTACGCGCCGCCCTCGCCGTGGGCCTCGACCGGGCCGGAGGTGTCGGCAGCGGAGATCGGGATGGAGTGGGTGCTGAAGGCGATGTGGGCGCGGTCGCGGACGTCCTCGGGGAGGTCGGCCAGGGAGCGCAGCACGCCGTCGACCATGGGCTCGACGAAGCCGGGGTGGTTGAAGTAGTGCCGCAGCTTGTCGATCTTCGGCAGGTCGAGGCCCTCGGCCTGCAGGGTGGCCAGCGCGTCGGCGAGGTTCTCGCGGTACTGGCGGCAGCCCGAGTAGGAGGCGTAGGCGCTGGTGGCGAGCACCAGGATGCGGCGCCGGCCGTCGGCGACCATCTCGCGCAGGGTGTCCGTCAGGTACGGCGCCCAGTTGCGGTTGCCCCAGTAGACCGGCAGGTCCAGGCCGTGCTCGGCGAAGTCCTTGTGCAGGGCGTCCAGCAGGGCGCGGTTCTGGTCGTTGATCGGGCTGACCCCGCCGAACAGGAAGTAGTGCTGCCCGACTTCCTTGAGCCGTTCCTTGGGGATGCCACGCCCACGCGTGACGTTCTCCAGGAACGGGACCACGTCGTCGGGGCCTTCGGGGCCGCCGAACGAGAGCAGGAGCAGGGCGTCGTACGGGGTGGCATCGAGCGCGTCTGGCATGGGTCGATCCTGCCACCCGGCTCTGACGGCCGGGCAACAGCGGGGTGAAGAGTCGAGTTCAAGCCGGTTTAGTCCGGTATTTCCGGCCGTCATCCCTGGTGCAATTAGGGTCACCTAACTCGTAAGCTGTATCAGCCGCATTAGCGCCTTACCGATGCCCCGGAGACCACGTGCCCAGCCCCTACCGCGCCCTGTTCGCCGAGCCCGGCACCAAGAGCTTCTCCGCCGCCGGCTTCGTCGGCCGGATGCCCCTGTCGATGATGGGCATCGGCGTGGTCACGATGGTCTCCCAGCTCACCGGGCGCTACGGCCTCGCGGGCGCGCTGTCGGCCACCATCGCCCTGTCCGCCGCCGCGGTCGGGCCGCAGATATCCCGGCTGGTGGACCGGCACGGCCAGCGCCGGGTACTGCGCCCCGCGACCCTGATGGCGCTCCTGGCGGCCGCCGGGCTGCTGCTCACCGCGCATCTCGGGTGGCCGGACTGGGTGCTGTTCGTCTGCGCGGCCGGCATCGGCACGGTGCCGAGCCTGGGCGCGATGATCCGGGCCCGCTGGGCGGCCCTGTACCGGGGCACGCCGAAGCTGCACACCGCCTACTCGTTCGAGTCGGTGGTGGACGAGGTGTGCTTCATCTTCGGGCCGATCATCTCCATCGGCCTGTCCACGGCCTGGTTCCCGGAGGCGGGCCCCCTGCTGGCGGGCTGCTTCCTGGCCGTCGGCGTCTTCTGGCTGACCGCCCAGCGCGCCACCGAGCCGGAGCCGCACCCGCGCGAGCGGCACGACGGCGGCAGCGCGCTGCGCTCGGCCGGGCTCCAGGTCCTGGTGGCGACCTTCGTGGCCACGGGGACGATCTTCGGGGCGGTCGACGTGGTCACCGTCGCCTTCGCCGACGAGCACGGCCACAAGGCGGCCGCGAGCGTGGTGCTGGCGCTGTACGCGGCCGGTTCCTGTGTCGCGGGTGCCGTCTTCGGGCTGCTGCGCCTCTCGGGAGTCCCGGAACGTCGCTGGTTGCTGGGCGTGGGGGCGATGGCCGTGAGTATGATCCCCCTCCTACTGGTCGGAAACTTGCCGCTTCTGGCCGTGGCGCTGTTCGTTGCGGGGCTGTCCATCGCACCGACGATGATCACGACGATGTCCCTCATCGAAGAGCACGTACCTCGCGCGAAGCTGACCGAGGGCATGACCTGGGTGAGCACCGGCCTCGCGGTCGGTGTCGCGCTCGGCTCCTCCGTGGCCGGCTGGGTGATCGACGCAGCCGGCGCGCGTGCCGGGTACGGGGTTCCGGTCGTGTCCGGAGCCGTCGCGGTCGCGGTCGGTTTCCTCGGGTACCGCCGGCTTCGCAGGCCGGCCGCGGGTCGGGGAGGCACCGTTGAGCACCACAGCGAGCGCGAAGAACGGCACCTGGCGTAACTGGGGTGGCAATGTCGCCGCCCGCCCCGCCCGGCAGGTCGAGCCGGCCTCGGTGGAGGAACTGGCCGCGGCCGTGCGCAGGGCGGCCGAGGACGGCCTGAAGGTGAAGGCCGTCGGCACCGGGCACTCCTTCACGTCCATCGCCGCCACCGACGGTGTGTTGATCCGCCCTCAGCTGTTGACCGGCATTCGCAACATTGACCGGGACGCCATGACCGTCACGGTCGAGGCGGGCACCCCGCTCAAGAGACTCAACGCGGTCCTGGCGCGCGAGGGCCTGTCGCTCACCAACATGGGCGACATCATGGAGCAGACCGTCTCCGGAGCCACCAGCACCGGCACCCACGGCACGGGCCGCGAGTCGGCCTCCATCGCCGCCCAGATCAAGGCGCTCGAACTCGTCACTGCGGACGGGTCGGTGCTCAGTTGCTCGGAGAAGGGGACCGAAGAAGAACGCGCGGTTTTCGCGGCCGCCCGGATAGGTCTCGGCGCGCTCGGCATCGTCACCGCGATCACCTTCGCCGTGGAGCCGCTCTTCCTGCTCACCGCGCGCGAGGAGCCGATGCCCTTCGAGCAGGTGCTGGCCGAGTTCGACCAACTGTGGGCCGAGAACGAGCACTTCGAGTTCTACTGGTTCCCGCACACCGGCAACACCAACACCAAGCGGAACAACCGCAGCGCGGGCCCCGAGCAGCCCGTGGGGCAGCTGGCCGGGTGGTTCGAGGACGAGTTCCTCTCCAACGGCGTCTTCCAGGTGGCCCAGTGGGCCGGCCGCGCCGCCCCCGCGACCATTCCTGCGATCGCGCGGATCTCCAGCAAGGCGCTGTCCGCGCGGACGTACACCGACATCCCCTACAAGGTCTTCACCTCTCCGCGCCGCGTGCGCTTCGTGGAGATGGAGTACGCCGTCCCGCGCGCGGCCCTGACCGACACGCTGCGCGAACTGAAGGCCATGGTCGACCGCTCCGGTCTGCGCGTCAGCTTCCCGGTCGAGGTGCGCACCGCCCCGGCCGACGACATCACCCTGTCCACTGCCTCCGGCCGGGACAGCGCGTACATCGCCGTCCACATGTTCCGGGGCACGCCGTACCAGGCCTACTTCACCGCCGCCGAGCGCATCTTCACGGCGCACGAGGGCCGGCCGCACTGGGGCAAGGTGCACACGCGGGACGCGGAGTACTTCGCCGAGGTGTACCCGCGCTTCGGCGAGTTCACCGCGTTGCGGGACCGGCTCGACCCGGAACGGCTGTTCCAGAACGACTACTTGCGGAGGGTTCTGGGGGCGTAGGCGTCGCCGTGGGTCGCAGCGCCGCCGCCATCGACACCCGTCGACGGCACGTCCGAATAGGACGAGTGGATCGAAGGGGCCGAAGGGGCCGTGCGCTCACCGGACTTCGGGGAGTACGGACGAAACCATTCGTTCCGTTTCTGGGGATTGCGTGAAGTTCGCCACGTTCATGATCGGCAAAACGGGTTGCGTACGGCCAAGTCGCAGCCCTTACGAGAAGTTGGGCGGCGCGCCAATCCACGCACGTGGTCCAAATGGAGTACTGTTGCGAGCCCTGGGTCCGGTCTCCCACCAGGGTGTCCGCGGCCTTGCAGGAACCGCCGGGAGGGGGCTTGTTGCACAGGGTGATGGAGTTCGTCACTTAGCGTTGCGAATAGGTAACCGTGCCATAACGGCGACCCAGGGCCCGTGCCCGACACGCCGGGCAACTCGGCAAGGTTGTGGCAGGCTGCACCCGGGCAGGCCACACTCGACTAGCGGAAGCAGCGACGCACGTGACGTCGGCAGGCACCACCCGGGAGGTCCCCATGCCCGAACTGCGTGTCGTGGCCGTCTCGAATGACGGCACACGGCTGGTGCTCAAGGCTGCCGACTCTACGGAGTACACGCTTCCGATCGACGAACGGCTGCGCGCCGCCGTGCGCGGCGACCGGCCACGCCTCGGTCAGATCGAGATCGAGGTGGAGAGCCATCTCCGCCCCCGCGACATCCAGGCCCGTATACGTGCGGGTGCCACCGCGGAAGAGGTGGCGCAGCTCGCCGGCATTCCCGTCGACCGGGTGCGGCGCTTCGAGGGTCCGGTACTGGCCGAGCGCGCCTTCATGGCCGAGCGGGCCCGCAAGACCCCGGTCCGCCGCCCCGGCGAGAACTCCGGCCCGCTGCTCGGCGAGGCCGTCCAGGAGCGGCTGCTGCTGCGCGGTGCCGAGAAGGACACCGTGCAGTGGGACTCCTGGCGCCGCGACGACGGCACCTGGGAGGTCCTCCTCGTCTACCGGGTCGCGGGCGAACCGCACTCGGCGAGCTGGACCTACGACCCGCCCAGGCGGCTCGTCCAGGCCGTGGACGACGAGGCGCGCTCGCTGATCGGCGAGTCCGACGACCTCGCCGTACCGGAGCCGAGCTTCCCGTTCGTCCCGCGCATCGCCAGGCTGCCGCGCGAGCGTTCGATGGACCGTGCCCTCGACCGGGGCGACCGGGAGCGGCCGAGCCTGCCCGCCCAGTCGTCCGAACCCGCCGAGGAGAGCACGGGCGAACGCGACTCGCTCACCAGCCTGTTGGAGGCGGTGCCGAGCTTCCGGGGCGACCTGGTGGTCCCGGAACGGCCCACGGAGTCCCCGGAGGAGCCCGCCGAGGAACCCGTGACCGAGGAACCCCCGGCGCCCGCCGCCTCGGCCGGCTCCGCCTACGCGGACGTCCTCATGCCCCGCTCGGTGGGCAGCCACCGAGACCGGCTCATCGGCGCCACCGACCGCCAGGCCGAGGCCGACGGCGTCCGCCCCGGCCGCCGCGCCGCGGTACCGAGCTGGGACGAGATCGTGTTCGGGACCCGGCGCAAGAAACAGGAGTAAACCGGCCGTACGGCCGTATGAAGTGGGGGCACGCGTGCGTGCCCCCACTTTTTCCGTCGCCTACTGCGGGTCCGGCCCCACCGCGACCGGACGGGACGGGTCCGAGGACCACTCCGACCAGGAGCCGACGTACAGCGCCGCCGGAATGTCAGCGACCGCGAGGGCCAGCACCTCGTGCGCGCCCGAGACGCCCGAGCCGCAGTAGACGCCCACCGGCGCCTCCTGGGACACGCCCAGGGCCTTGAAGCGGTCCCGCAGGTCCGCCGCGGGCAGGAAACGGCCGTCCGGGCCCACGTTCTCGTTCGTCGGCGCCGACACCGCGCCCGGGATGTGCCCGCCGACCCGGTCGATCGGCTCCACCTCGCCGCGGTACCGCTCCCCCGCGCGCGCGTCGAGCAACACGCCCGAGCGGGCCAGGGCGGCGGCCCCGTCCGCGTCGAGCAACCCGGCCGCGTCGGGCGCCGGTTCGAAGTCACCCTCCGCCGGGTCGGGCACGTCCGTCGACAGCTGCCCCTGCCAGGCCGGCAACCCGCCGTCGAGAACCCGCACGTCCGGGTGGCCCGTCCAGCGCAGCAGCCACCACGCGCGCGCCGCTGCCCAGCCCTGTCCGCCGTCGTAGACGACGACCGGACGGCCGGCCGACACGCCGGCGCGGCGCATGGCCGCGCCGAACTCCTCGAGGTCGGGCAGCGGATGGCGACCGTGCTCGCCGGGGGCCGAGGCCAGTTCCCGGTCCAGGTCGACGAAGACCGCGCCGGGGAGGTGCCCGGCCGTGTACTCGGCCCGGCCGTCGAACGCGGGGGCGCCCGCCGCCTTGGCCATGGTCAGCTGCCAGCGGACGTCCAGCAGGACGGGCGGGCGCCCCCCGGCCAGGCCGGCGGCGAGTTCGGTTGCGGTGATGATGGCTGTCATGGGGTCCATCCTTACGTCAGGGGTGGCCGAGGCGTCCAGGTCCGGCTACTCTGCTCCGCCGGGCAGGCTCGATCACGAGGCGTACGGGATCGGGCACACGCTGTACAGCTGACGGACACCCGTCGGCCACCGTCAGGAAGCGTCCCAAGGCGGCAGATCGGACATCCTCCCAGGGGTACCGCCCGGGCGTCGGCGCACGGTGTGCGGCACGCCGGAGGATGCGGGTACCGGCACGGGCGTGCACGCGCCAGCGGCACACCCCTTCCGGGGAGCGGAAGCGACACGGCCACCGCGAGGGGCCGGGGAGAGAGTGATCGATGACCGAGGCACGGGAGTCGGCCGGTCCGCACGCGCGGCGCACGCCGGGTACGCCCTGCTGGGTGAGCCTGATGGTGCACGGGCTGGCCACGACCGAGGAGTTCTACGGGGAGCTGTTCGGCTGGGAGTTCCGGCCGGGCCCGCAGCAGCTCGGCCCCTACGTGCGGGCGTTGCTGGACGGGCACGAGGTGGCGGGCATCGGCCAGCTGCCGCCGGACCGCCGGCTGCCGGTCGCCTGGACTCCCTACCTCGCCTCGGACGACGTGGACCAGACGGCCGACCAGGTGCGGCTGTGCGGCGGCACCGTGGCCGTCGGACCGCTGGACGCGGCCGAGGCCGGGCGGATGGCCATCGCGGCCGACCCCACCGGCGCGGTGTTCGGGATCTGGCAGGCGGCCGCCCACTTCGGCACGTCGCTCAGCGACGTCCCCGGTACCCCCGCCTGGAACGAGCTGCTCACCTTCGAGACGGAGAGCGTCAGCAAGTTCTACGAGGTGGTGTTCGGGTACGAGGAGGAGCCGGTGTTGTCGGCCGGCTTCGACTACCTGACCCTGCGCATCGGGGGGCGTCCGGTGGCCGGCATCCACGGCGTCGGCCACGGACTGCCCCGGGACCGGGGACCACACTGGCTGACGTACTTCGAGGTCGCGGACGCCGACGCGACGCTGCGGCAGGTCGCCGAGCTGGGCGGCCGGGTGCTCAGGCCGGCCCATGACAGCGAGCACGGGCGGGTCGCCACGGTGGCGGATCCGGAGGGAGCGGTCTTCTCGGTGGTCCAGGGCCCGCGCTGAGCCGGACCGCGTTCCCTGCCGCTCCCACTACTCGCCGCCCGAGGCCGCCTTTGCTCCGCTGCCGTCCCAGCGGACGACCGCTCGATCGGCTTTAGGGGACATCCGCCAGCTCGGGCTCGGCGGTGGCCGAGCTCAGCGGGATCGGGGTGAACATCGCCGGCTCGTCCTCCGGGAAGAGCGCGGTCGGGCCGTAGAGCCAGTCGACGAAGGAGTAGTCGTAGGTGTCGCGCGCCCGCAGCAGCACGTTGCGCTGCTCGCGTGCGACGCCGTCGAGGTGCCACAGCTCGCCCCAGGCGCGGGAGGTCGTGGTCACGCGGCGGGTGTGCCGGGTGCGCACGGCCTCGTACGCCGCGAGCGCCGCCGGCCAGTCGACCGCGCCGTCCTCGCCCCGGTTGCGGGCAACGTGCTCGCCGAGTACCCATCCGTCCTCGATCGCCATGATCGCGCCCTGGGCGATGTACTGCAGTGGCGGGTGCGCCGAGTCGCCCAGCAGCGCGATACGGCCGGTCACCCAGGTGGGGATCGGGTCGCGGTCGTACATCCGCCACCACTTGTCCCGCCACATGTACGGCAGGCCCTCGCGCACGAAGTCGCAGGTCTGCGCGAAGGCCTCGTCGAGCTCGTCGGGGGTGCCCCAGTCCTCGTGGCCCGCGAGTGCCTTGGGCGACTCGAAGACCGCGACCTGGTTGAGCAGTTCGCCGCCGCGCAGGCCGTAGTGGACGAAGTGGCACTGGGGGCCGACGTGCACCACGACCTCGGAGAAGTCGGCCGCATCGGCGCGCGACTCGGTCTCGGGCACCGTGCCACGGTAGGCGACGTACGCCGAGCTCACCGGACGGTCTTCGGAGAGCAGTCGGCGCGCCACCGAGTGCAGGCCGTCGGCGGCAATGACGACCTCGGCCTGCTCGGTGTGGCCGTCGGCGAAGCTCACCCGGGCGCCGTCGGCCGTGTTCTCGTAGCCGACGGCCTTCTGGGAGGTGACGAGGTCGACGCCTGCGCGCCGACAGGCACGTAGGAAGAGGCCGTGCAGGTCGCTGCGGTGGATGACGAGGTAGGGGAAGCCGTAGCGCCGCTCCAGGTCGCGCAGGTCGAGGCGGGTGAGCTGGGTGCCGTCCACGGCGTCGCGCATGACCATCGAGTCGGGGACGACGCCGAGGCGCTTGGCTTCGTCGAGGAGGCCGAAGTCGTCAAGGATGCGGCTGCAGTTGGGGGCGAGCTGGATGCCGGCGCCGACCTCGCCGAAGGCGGGCGCCTGCTCGAGGACGCGCACGGCCAGGCCCTGTCGGGTCAGCGACAGCGCGGCCGCGAGGCCGCCGATGCCGCCGCCGACGACGAGGACGTCGGGGGTCTGCTGGTTCATCGGGTGTTCCTTCCGTTCCTTCCGTGTGATGCCTACAGCCACGGGCCGAGGTCCGGGGCGGCGCTCAGGGGGTGGGGGCGGCCGGCGAGCCAGGCGGTGACGTCGGCGAGCGGCGCGCCGGCCACCTCCGCCGGGAGCTCCGCGAGGCCGCGCCCCGCGCGGATGTCGTCGCGGAGCGCGGCAAGGAAGTCGTCCGGCAGGTCGACGAAGTCCACCCCGGTGTCGAGGTCGACGGCGTGCACGTATGCCTCGCGGGCGCGGAGCCACGGGATCTCGGTGGCCGGCACGGTGCGGCCCTGGGCGGTGACGACCTCGCGGTCCCACTGCCCGGGGGTGAGAGCCGCGATCGCGTTCTCGAGGCGGGTGGCCGAGTCGCGCAGCCGGCCGAGCAGCACGGCGGCCGGCAGGGCGGCGCCGCGCTCGATGCCGGCGGCGCGCTCCTCGGGCGAGGCGTACATGGGGGTCTCCTCGCCGGTGGCCGCCCAGTGCACGAGGTTGCCGAGCGCGTCGGCGTTGGCTGCCACGTGGGCCACCAGGTGGCGCCGGGTCCAGCCCGGCAGGCCGGTCGGCTCGTCGAGGGCGGTCGCGTCGAGGCGGGCCGCCGCACCGAGGAGCAGGTCGGTGCCCTGCCGCATCCAGCGCCGGGCGTCCTGCGCCGTACGGCTCATGCCTTCACCACCTTGTTGGTGCAGGCGCCGAGTCCCTCGATCTCGGTCACGACGGTCTCGCCGCCGAGCAGGTAGACCTTCGGGTCGCGTGCGTGGCCGACCCCGGCGGGGGTGCCGGTGGCGATCAGGTCGCCGGGGTTGAGCCGGACGACCGTGGAGACGTACCGCACCAGGTGCACGGGGTCGAAGAGCAGCGTGCCGGTGTTGTCCTCCTGCATGACCTGCCCGTCGACGACGGTGCGCACCCGCAGCGCCGGGCGGACCCCGCCGGGCAGCTCGTCGGGGGTGACGACGTAAGGCCCGACCGGGGTCGAGGAGTCCCAGATCTTGCCCTGGGTCCACTCGATGGTCCGGAACTGCCAGTCGCGCACCGACACGTCGTTCATCACCGTGAAGCCTGCGATGGCACAGGCCGCCTCCTGCTCGGTGGCGCGCCGCACCGGCTTGCCGATGACGACGACCAGCTCGACCTCCCAGTCCAGGGCGTCGGTCTCGGCGGGCTTGACGATGTCGTCGCCCGGGCCACAGAGGGTGTCGGCGAACTTCGGGAACAGGGTCGGGTACGCCGGCAGCTCGCGCCCCATCTCCTTGATGTGGTTGGTGTAGTTGTGGCCGACGCAGACGACCTTCGACGGCTGCGGCACGACGGGGGCGAGATCGGCGCCGTCGACGGCGTACGTCGGGCCGGTCGCCGTGGCGGCGATCGACTGCCAGTCGGCCTGGGCGAAGAGCTCCCCGAGGTCGGCATGCCCGAGGTCGACGAGGGTGTCTCCGTCGAGGCGGACCGCGCGGGTACCGGCGGGTGTGCGGAGGGTGGCGAGCTTCATCGGGTGCACTCCTGACGGTCGAGGTGGAGCGCCTCGAAGACGGGCGCGTCGGAGAAGCGGAAGAGGTCGAGGGCGCCGGAGTCGGAGTCGGACGACCCGGCCTCGGAGCGGGCGGAGAAGGGCACCCAGGACGGCACCACGAAGAGGTCGCCGCGGGTGACCGACCAGGTGCGGTCGCCGACGGTGACCGTGCCGGCGCCGTCGAAGACCTGGTAGACGCTGGAGCCGGTCTCGCGCACCGGCGCCGTCTCGGCACCGCGGGCGATCCGGTGGAACTCCGCGCGGATGGTCGGCAGTACGTCGCCGCCGGTGTGCGGGTTGCTGTAGCGGACGGCCGCGTGGCCGGGCTCCCCCGTCCCGGCGTACCCCTCCTTCTCCAGCGCGAGCTGGTCGGCGAGGGCACGGTCGGTGAACTCCCACTTGTACGCCAGCAGCGGGCTGCCGGGGGTGGGGGCCGGGGCGCCGAGCGGGCGGAGACCGGGGTGGCCCCACAGCCGCTCGGAGCGGGACCGCTCGGGGGTGGTGCGCTCGGCGTCGCTGATCTCGTCGCGGCCGAACTCGAAGAACTGCGCCTCGGTGGCGTACTGGAACGGGATGTCGAGCCCGTCGATCCAGGCCATGGGCTGGTCGGTCGCGTTGTGATGGGCGTGCCAGTTCCAGCCGGCCTGGGGCAGGAAGTCGCCGCGGTTCATCGGGACCGGGTCACCGCCGACGACGGTCCAGACGCCCGAACCCTCGACGACGAAGCGGAACGCGTGCTGGGTGTGGCGGTGCTCGGGGGCGTCCTCGCCGGGCATGAGGTACTGGATCGCGGCCCACAGCGTCGGGGTGGCGAAGGGCCGGCCGCCGAGGCTCGGGTTGGCCAGCGCGATCGCGCGGCGCTCGCCGCCGCGGCCGACCGGGACCAGGTCGCCGGCCTGCTCGGCCAGGCCGCGCAGGCTTTCCCAGCGCCACAGGTGCGGCACGGCACGGGAGCGCGGGTGGGCCGGCATCAGGTCGCCGATCTCGGTCCACAGGGGGACCAGGAGCTCCTGTTCGAAGGCACGGTAGAGCTCCTTGAGCGCCGGGGTCACGTCGGGCTGATCGGGGGCCGTCTCCGCGCGGAGACGGACGGGCGAGGTGGTCATCTCGGGGTCCTGATCGGTTCGGGGGTCATTCGGGGGTGTTTCGGGGATCAGTGGACGAGGTCGCCGAGGGGCTCGGCCGTGCGGGCGGGACGGCTGAGGCGGTAGGTCGCGACGAGCAGTACGGCGGACAGTGCGGAGGCGCCGGCGAAGAGCAGGAAGTTGGAGCTCACGCCGTAGCCGCCTTCGAGCAGCCGGCCGGCCATGGTCGGGGCGATCACGGCGCCGATCCGGCCGGCGCCGAGCGCGAACCCGAGGGCCGTGCCGCGCAGGATCGGCGGGTAGTGGCCGGCGATGGCGGAGATGATGAGGCACTGGGTGCCGTGGGTCCCGACGCCGGCGAGGATCAGCGCGCCGTACACGACGAGGATCGAGGACGGGTAGGTCACCAGCGAGGCCAGCCCTACGGCGGCGCAGGCGGCGCCGATGACCGCGCTGCGCAGCGGGCCGATCCGGGTGGCCGCCCAGGCGGTGACCGCGGAGCCGGCGACCGCGCCAAGGTTGAGGGCGAGCAGATAGGTGAGAGGGTCGCTGCCGAGGTCGAAGCGCGGCTCGCTGGCTGTCAGCTTCGGCAACCACGTCCCCAGTCCGTACCACGCGAAAAGGGTCGCGACCGTGGCGAGGCCGAAGAGCAGCGTGGCCGGCAGGAACGGCGGGCGCAGGAGGCTGCTCAGCGCCGGGCGGAACTCCGGGGCGGCGTCACGGGCGTCCTCGGCCACACTGAGGCCGTAGCGCGCCTCGACGGTCCGGGCCTCGTCGGCGCGGTCCTTGCTGCGCAGCCAGGCCGCCGACTCCGGCAGCCACCGGGCGAGGGCCGCAACGAGCACGAAACCGACGAAGGCGAAGAGGTAGAGCGCCTCCCAGCCGAGCGCCGGCAGGACGGGGATGCCGACGAGCGCGGCGAGCGCGCCGCCGATGGGGACGCCGGACATCATCACGGTGGCCCCGACCGAGCGGAAGCGGGCCGGGACGAACTCCGCGGCGAGCGCGTTCGCGGACGGCACCAGGCCGCCGAGGCCGATGCCCGCGACGAAGCGCAGGAGGCCGAAGACCTCCGCGTTCGGCGCGACGCCGCACAGGCCGGTGAAGAGCGTGAACCAGGTGACGCAGGCGAGGATCGTGCGACGCCGGCCCAGCCGGTCGGCGAGGTTGCCGGCCGACAGGGCGCCGACGAGCATGCCGGCGAACGCGAGGCTGCCGACGTTGCCGGCCTCGGCCGGGGTGAGATTCCAGCCCGGCTCCTTGAGCAGGGCCGGGATGGTCGTGCCGTAGACGATGAGGTCGTAGCCATCGAAGACGACGATCAACCAGCACAGCCCGATGACAAGGACGGCGGGCCGCCAGTGCACGGCCACTCCGATGGGGCCGCTCGTTGGTGTGGTCATGGTCACAACGTGCCTGCTAGCCTCGCAGGCGGAACAGTAGATTCCGCAGAGCAGAATCGAGGAGCCGGATCACCATGGCGCGCGAGCTCAAGCAGCCCCCGGCGTACGCCATCGCGTCCGTCGACCACGCCCTGCGCCTGGCCACCATGCTGCAGCTCGAGGGCTCGCTCACCGTCGCCGAGGCGGCCGACCGGCTGGGCATCGCGCGCTCGACCGCGCACCGGCTGCTGCAGATGCTCGTCTACCGCGACTTCGCGGTGCAGGACGCGAGCCGCACCTATCTCGCCGGGCCGGTGCTCGAGCTCGCCGCGCACTCGCGGTCGGACACCTCGCATCTGCGGGCGGTCGCGCTGCCTCACCTGCGCCGGCTGGTCGATGTGGTCGACGAGTCGGCGAACCTCGCCATCCGCACCGGTGCCACCGCTCGTTTCATCGCCTCGGTCGAGTGCGGCCAGGCGCTGCGCGTCGGGTCGCGCGAGGGGATGGTCTTCCCGGCCCACCGCACCACCGCCGGACTGCTGCTCCTCTCCGAACTGCCGGCCGCCGAGCTGGAGGAGGTGTACGGCGAGGAACGCTACGCCGAGAGCCCCGGCGACCGCCCCGACCTCGCGAAGCTACGGGCCGAGCTCGCCCGCCTTCGCCGCAACGGCTTCGCGCTCAACCAGGGTCGCTCCGAGCGGGGCATCGTCGCCGTCGGAGTGCCGGTGCGTGGGGCCGACCACGCCATGCTCGCCGGCATCTCGGTCTCGATGCCCAGCGTCCGCTACGACCGGCACCGGCTGCCGACGCTGGTGGCGATGCTGCACAAGGCCGCGGGCGCGGTGGAGGCGGAGCTGACGACGGCAGATTCCGAGCACGGGGCTCGATCCTGAAAGGTGCCTGATCGCCTTCGATCACCCAGGACTCGCACCTGCGGCCCATGCGCCCGCCACGGGTCAACCCGACGTGACCGGCAGCATGTCAGGGGACAGTGCCGCCGCTCGCGCCGTCGCGCTCGTCATCCGCTTGCGATGATGACGACGGCACAGCACCTCGTAGCCGACCTCGCCCGCGGACTGGTTGACGTCGCCGACGACCACCTGGGCGCCTTCCACGACCATCTCGCCGCCTATCGTGCGGGCGTTGTGCGTGGCACGGGCACCGCACCAGCACAGCGCCTCGACCTGCAGCACCTCGATGCGGTCGGCCAGCTCCACCAGCCGCTGGGAGCCCGGGAAGAGCTTGGAACGGAAGTCGGTGGTGATCCCGAAGGCGAAGACGTCCATTCCGAGGTCGTCCACCACGCGGGCGAGCTGGTCGATCTGCTCGGGCGCGAGGAACTGCGCCTCGTCCGCGATCACATAGTCCGCGCGCCCGCCCTGCGAGAGGTGCTCGACGAGGTAGGCGTACAGGTCCTGGCCGTCCTCGACCTCCACCGCGTCGGTGACCAGGCCCAGCCGGGAGGACAGCTTGCCCTCGCCCGCCCGGTCGTCCCGGGTGAAGATCATGCCGGCCAGGCCGCGCGCGGAGCGGTTGTGCTCGATCTGCAGAGCCAGTGTCGACTTCCCGCAGTCCATCGTTCCGGAGAAGAACACCAGCTCGGGCATGAGGAGTTGAGCACCTTTCGGGGAGTGGTCACAGGGCGGGGCGGTTCAGGAGCGTACTTCGAGCAGCGGGACCAGCTGCTCGGCGGGGGTCATCGAACCGTGGTTGCCGGCCAGCGACGACTCCTTGGGCTCCTGCTCGGAGGCGATGATCAGGACGTCGTCGTGCGCGGCCGCGACCACGTCACCGATGCGCGCGTACACCCGGTCGTCCACCTGCGGCCCGAACCAGCCCGCCGCGATCGCCTCGTCCCGCGAGGCCACCCAGAACTGCTCGCCGAGCACCTCGCGCCAGACGGTCAGTACGTCGTTCTCGGCGCCCGGCACCGCGTACACGTGCCGCGCCCGCCCCTCCCCGCCGAGCAGGGCGACTCCGGCGCGCAGCTCCCAGTCCTCGTCGAAGTCGATGCGGTGCTGCTCGTCGAAGGGGACGTCGACCATGCCGTGGTCGGCGGTGACGTACAGCGCGCTGCGCGGGGGCAGTTGCTCGGCGAGGCGCTGGGCGAGCCGGTCGACGTACATGAGCTGTCCGCGCCAGGTGTCGGAGGCGACGCCGTAACGGTGTCCGGCGCCGTCCAGCTCGGCGTAGTACGTGTACACCAGGGAGCGGTCACCGGCGGCCAGTTGCTCGGCGGCGAGGTCCATGCGGTCCTCGCCGGTGAGCCGTCCGTGGAAGGTGCCGCCACTGAGCGCGATCTTGGTCAGCGGGGTGTGCTGGAAGGTGGGCGAGGACACCTGGGCCGAGTGCACCCCGGCCTCGTGGGCCAGCTGGAAGACCGTGGGGTACGGCTGCCAGGGGCGAGGGTCGGTGTACGGCTGCCAGCGGAGCTGGTTCATCAGCGCGCCGGTGGCCGGGTTGCGGACGGTGTAGCCGGGCAGTCCGTGGGCGCCCGGGGGCAGGCCGGTGCCGACGGAGGCCAGGGAGGTCGCGGTGGTCGCCGGGTAGCCGGCGGTGAGCGGGCGTCCGGTGCCGCCGCGCGAGCTGCCGAGCAGCGAGGTGAGGAAGGGGGCCTCGTCGGGGTGCGCCCGCAGCTGCTCCCAGCCGAGCCCGTCGACCAGGAAGACACAGGCCCGGTCCACCGGGGTCAGTTCCGTGATCGTGGCGGTGGTGCCGGGGACGCCGAGGCCGGCGGCCAGGGTGGGCAGGAGGTCGGCGAGGGAGCCACTGCCGTACTCGGGCAGCGGTGCGGTGTCGAGGGCGAGCGGTTCCGGGTGGTCCCAGGAAGACAAGGGCTGGGC
This sequence comes from Streptomyces sp. NPDC001410, assembly GCF_042895235.1. Lineage (NCBI taxonomy): Bacteria > Bacillati > Actinomycetota > Actinomycetes > Kitasatosporales > Streptomycetaceae > Streptomyces > Streptomyces sp. NPDC001410. The sequence goes on along the minus strand of NZ_JBIAWE010000022.1, from coordinate 148,931 downwards.
CATCAGCGCGTGAGGTCCGCGGTCGCCTCGGAGATGGCCTGCGCGAAGGCGAGCGTCTGGCGCACCGTCTCCGGGCCGTCCCCGGCCTCGCTGACGCGCAGGCTGAGGTCGTCCGCCGTGGAGTTGCCCGTGTAGCCGTGGTCGGCCTCGCAGTTGGGGTCGCCGCAGGCGGCGGGCTCCAGGTCGATGCGGCTGACCGCGCCCCAGCCGATGGTCAGCACGACCTCGCGGGGCAGCGTGCCCGGCGTGTACTGCTCCGGGTTCGCGACGACCCGGCTGACCACGACCGACGAGATCCGGCCGAGCTTCACGGACTCCGTGGACGTCGTGGCGTACGGCGTCGGGGAGGTGCTGTCGGCGGCCTGCTCGTCGGTGTGGCTGACGATGAACCGGTTGCCGGTGAGGACGAGCACGGTCACATGCCGCCGCACCTCGTTCTGGTCGAACGTCGTCTCCTGGTGGACCAGGTACGACCGGATCGGCTCGCCGCCCACAGCGGCCTCCACCGCCTCGGACACGAGGGCCGGGTAGTAGCCGCTGCGCTCGATCGCCGTGCGCAGCCCCTGGGTCGTCGTACTGGTCTTGGCCATGGCGTCCATCTTAATCCGTGGGCAAGGGGGGTCCGGGCCAGTTGCGAGCACCTGTGGCGGCCCTCGCACCCGTGCGCGAGTGCCGCGGGACGAGCCCCGACAGGATGTCCAGGCCCTCGGCGGCGATCAGGCAGGAGGCGGGTTCGGGCCCGCCGGCATCCGCTTCGAACGCGACGACGACGGGCGGTGCTTCGCCCAGGGCGCGCACGAGGCGCGCGGTCTCCTCGGCCGTGGGCGCGCGGAAGACGGGGTCCTGGAAGCTGTGCGGACAGCAGACGAAGACCGCGTCGACGAAGACCAGCTCCAGGCCGTGGTGATAGGTGAGGTCGTAACCGGCGGCCAGCCGCAGCTGCCCGCCGTCCCAGACGATCACTTCCCAGTCCCACCAGCTGCCGTCGGGAAGCCGGTGGCCGGCGATCTCCATGCAGCCCCCCTCCCCCCTCAGTAGGCCGGCAGTGTGCGCGGGCCGAGGTCGTCGCGGGCGGGGGGCGGGGCGAGCCGGAGGGTGGCGCCGAGGACGCTCACGCCGTGCTGGGCGACGACGACCGGCTCCAGGGTTACGGCGACGACCTCGGGGTGGTCGTCCACCAGCCGGGACACCCGCAGCAGCAGCTCCTCCAGCGCGGGCGTGTCCACGGGCGTGGAGCCGCGCCAGCCGAACAGCAGCGGCGCCGTCCGGATCGACCGCACCAGCGAGGTCGCCTCGCGGTCGGTGACCGGGATCAGCCGGTGCGCCATGTCTCCGAGCAGCTGCGAGGCGGCCCCGGCGAGGCCGAAGGACAGCACGGCCCCGGCGGCCGGATCGATCACCGCCCGTACGACCGTGTCGACACCCCGGGGTGCCATCCCCTGCACCACCGGCCGCAGCTCCTCGGGCTGCCCGAACAGCTCGGTCAACTCGGCGTAGGCCCTGCGCAGTTGCTCCTCGTCCGCCAGGTCGAGGCGTACGCCGCCCAGGTCGGCCCGGTGCCTGAGGTGCGGGGCGGTGGCCTTGAGGGCCACGGGGTAGCCGAGGGTTCGGGCGGCCTCGGCGGCGGCGTCCGGGGTGGGGGCGGCCAGCGCCCGGCGCACGTGGATGCCGTACTTCTCGAGCAGCTCGCAGGTGTCCGCCTGCCCGATCGTGAGCCCCTGCCCACGCTCCAGCAGCCCTCCGATCAGCTCGGCGGCCCCCTTCTCGTCGATGTCGTCGTACTCCGGCACCCTGCCCGGATCGGCGGCCTCCCGCCGCCACTGGCCGTACTTCACGGCTTCGGCAAGGGCCCGGACGGCGCGCTCGGCGGCGGGATAGGCGGGGATGAGGCGGGAGTCGGCGCCTTCAGGGGTGGGGTCTACCGGGCTTTCAGGGCTTTCGGGAGGGGCTGCCGCTGTGGTGGGCAGTCGGTCCGCGGGGTGGAACGGGTGGGCAACGCCCTCGACGCCGGGCGCCTTCGCGAGGGCTTGTGGTGACGTACTGGCCGCAGCCGACAACGCCTCAGCAAGCCCTCCCAGCTCCACGTGCACCACGAGCACCGGCTTGCCCGGAACGGCAGCCGCAGCCGACCGAAGCGCCTCCGCCAGCTCCGCGTCCCCCGGCGATCCCTCTCCGATCGCCGGGATCGCCGTGACGACGACGGCGTCACACGTCTCGTCCGCCAGCGCCCGCGACAGCGCCCGATGGAAGTCCTGCGCCGTCGCCCCGGTCGTCAGGTCCAGCGGCGGCGACGGCCGCAGCCCCTCCGCGAGACAGCGGTCGTACGTCAGCACGCCGAGCGACTCGGAGTTCCCGACGATCGCCACGCGCGGCCCCGCGGGCAGCGGCTGCCGGGCGAGCAGCAGCCCCGCGTCGACCAGTTCGGTGATGGTGTCCACCCGGATCACGCCGGCCTGCCGCAGCAGCGCGGAGACGGTCGCGTGCGGCAGCCGGGTGGCCCGTACCGCGTGCCCCTGCGGCGCGGAGCCGACCCCCTGCACGACGACCAGCGGCTTCGCCGCCGCCGTGCGCCGGGCGAGGCGGGTGAACTTGCGCGGGTTGCCGATGGACTCCAGGTACATCAGGACGACGTCGGTCTCCGCGTCGTCGTACCAGTACTGGAGGACGTCGTTGCCGGACACGTCGGCCCGGTTCCCGGCGGACACGAAGGTGGACACCCCGGTGACCCCGGTGACGCCTCCCCCGCGCCGGTGCAGCCGGGACAGCAGCGCGATACCGATGGCCCCGGACTGGGTGAACAGGCCGATGCGGCCCGGGCGGGGCATCTCGGGGGCGAGCGAGGCGTTCAGCAGGACGTCCGGCGCGGTGTTGATGACGCCGAAGGCGTTCGGGCCGATGATCCGCATGCCGTACGCGCGCGCGAGCTGGACCAGGGCCCGCTGCCGCTCGCGCCCCTCTGGCCCGCTCTCGGCGTACCCGGCGGACAGCACGACCAGTCCCTGCACCCCGTGCTCGCCGCACTCGGAGACGACCGCGGGCACGTGCTCGGCCGGTACGGCGACGACGGCGAGGTCCACCGGGCCCTCGATGTCCCGCACCGAGCGGTACGCGGGCACCCCGTCGACCTCCTTGAGGTCCTCGGGGAAGGCCTTGTTCACGGCGTACAGACGGCCGGGATGGCCGGCGTCCCGGATGTTGCCGAGGACGCTGCGGCCCACCCCGCCGGGCGCGCGGCCGACGCCGACGACCGCGACGGAGCCGGGTGCCAGCAGCCGCCGTACCGAGCGGGCCTCGGCGCGCTGCTCCCGCGCGCGCTGCACCGCGAGGGAGCGGTCGGTGGGTTCGAGATCGAACTCCAGACGTACGACGCCGTCCTCGAAGCTGCGCTTCTGCGTGTACCCGGCGTCCGTGAACACCTTGATCATCTTGGTGTTGGCGGGCAGCACCTCGGCGGCGAAGCGGCGGATCCCGCGCTCGCGGGCGACGGCGGCGATGTGTTCCAGGAGGGCCGAGGCGACCCCACGGCCCTGGTGGGCGTCCTGCACCAGGAAGGCGACCTCGGCCTCGTCGGCGGGCGCGGAGGCGGGCAGACCGTCGGCACCAATGCGGTCATAGCGTACGGTGGCGATGAACTCGCCGCCGATCGTGGCGGCAAGTCCCACCCTGTCCACAAAGTCGTGGTGCGTGAAGCGGTGGACGTCCTTGGCGGAGAGTCGTGGGTACGGCGCGAAGAAGCGGTAGTACTTCGACTCGTCCGAGACCTGCTCGTAGAAGCTGACGAGGCGATCGGCGTCATCAACGGTGATGGGCCGGATGCGCGCGGTACCCCCGTCGCGCAGCACCACGTCCGCCTCCCAGTGGGCGGGGTACTCGTGCCGGTCCTGCCGGTCCGCCGGGCTCTGCATGGGCCCCAGAGTAAGGCTCGCGTACGACAACGGCGCGAGGCAGTCTGTGCAGGACGGAAGTCGGACCGAGGCCGCGGCCCGACGGCACACCGGAGCGGGACGAAGGACCGTTCCGGGCACGCTTTGCGATATGGGAAACTGGTCTAGACAACCCTGAACACCGAAGGGCAGCAACACATGGCTGAGCGCCGCGTCAACGTCGGCTGGGCCGAGGGCCTCCACGCCCGCCCCGCATCCATCTTCGTCCGGGCCGCCACGGCCGCAGGTGTCCCGGTGACGATCGCCAAGGCTGACGGCAACCCCGTCAACGCGGCCTCCATGCTGGCCGTCCTGGGCCTGGGTGCCCAGGGCGGCGAGGAGATCGTCCTCGCCTCCGACGCCGAGGGCGCGGACATCGCCCTGGACCGTCTGGCCAAGCTGGTCTCCGAGGGCCTGGAAGAGCTCCCCGAGACCGTCTGAGGTATGCCAGGAAGCCGCGTCGCCCTTTCCGGGTGGCGCGGCCTCCGCCTTTTTGGCGCCCGGTCCGGGGAATTCACCACAGGCACACCGAAGGCACACGACCGCGAATTCACGGCGCGCCGGGAAAAGGGCAGCGGAAATACCCGCCCGCCGAATATCCCCTCTTTGTATACGGCGCCCGTGTTAATGCCGCAGGCTCTGCATGTTTACGGCATGTTGCGAGTTCCTCACACGTTCGGAGCGGTCCCCGCCCGAGGTGAACCGCAACCGGTGCGCGCCCGTCGAGCGCTCCGTGTGCATCGCCGTGATCGCCCGCGCGCGCTCGCTGTCACCGCGTGCCACCGCGTCCACGATCGCGCCGTGCTCCGCCCAGGAGTCCACCGGACTCGGCGGCGCCTCCACCGTGTACATCCAGGCGATCTTGTGCCGCAGCTGGGTCAGCATCGAGGACAGCGAGGGGCTTCCGGAGGCCTGCGCCAGCGTCTCGTGGAACCAGCCGCCCAGCGAGCGCAGATCGTCGCTGCTGCCCCGCCTGGCCCGCTCCTGGCCCAGCCGGACCAGCCCTCGCAGCACCTTCAGATGGGCCTCGGTGCGCCGCTGGGCGGCCCGGGAGGCGCCGAGCGGCTCCAGGAGCGTGCGCATCTCCAGCAGGTCTGCGGCCTCCTGCTCGGTCGGCTCGGCCACGCACGCGCCCGCGTGCCGCCGGGTCACCACGAAGCCCTCCGCCTCCAGGGTGCGCAGGGCCTCACGGACAGGGACGCGCGAGACGCCGTAGCGGCGGGCGAGGACTTCCTCGGTGAGGCGGCCGCCGCGCTCGTAGACACCCGCGACGATGTCGTCCCGGATCGCCGTGCACACCGAGTGCGCCGGAATACGCATGACCGACCTCCGCTTTAATCCCCGTGAAACGTCGACGATGGACGCATGTTCCGTGACTCTATTGCAATGAGCCGGAATTTCCGACGGCAGGCCGGAATCCATGGATATTTTTTGGACAGCGGATGCCGCAGGCACTGCGAAAAACGGCGAAAGCCCCGGCTCGTGAGCCGGGGCTTCGGGATGTCGTGCGCCGGAGCGTCAGACGTTCACGCCGTGCTGGCGGAGATAGGCGATCGGGTCGACGTCCGAACCGTACTCGGAGGTCGTACGGGCCTCGAAGTGCAGATGCGGTCCGGTGACGTTGCCGGTCGCGCCGGACAGGCCGATCTGCTGGCCCGGGAGGACCTTCTGGCCCACGACGACGCCGATGGACGACAGGTGGCCGTACTGGGTGTACATGCCGTCGGCCATCCGGATCACGATCTGGTTGCCGTACGCGCCGCCCCACCCGGTGGAGACGACCGTACCGGAGCCGACCGCGTGGACGGACGTTCCGCTGGCCGCGTGGAAGTCGATGCCGGTGTGGGAACCGGAGGACCACAGGGAGCTGCTGGCCTTGTAGCCGGTGGAGACGTACGAGTGCGCGATCGGGGCGACGAAGGCGTTCAGGCGCTTGCGCTCGGCCTCTCGCGCGGCGCGGGCCTGGGCCTCGCGCTCCTTCTTCGCCTCCATGGCGGCCACCTTGGCCGCGGCCTCCTCGGCCGCCTTCTGCCGGGCGGCCACCAGCTGGGCCTCGGCCTGCGCGTCGATCTGCTCGGCGACCGAGTCGCTGGCGGTGATGACCGGGGTGAGGCCGGTGTCCTCGACGGAGTTGTCCGCGGCGAGCGCCGGGCCGGCCGCCAGGGTGCCGACGACACCGGTGGTGGTGAGGGCCGCGACACCGGCCGCCTGAACGGTGGTGCGCTTGACCCGGCCGGGCTTGCGGTGCTTCCCGGTGGCGTACATGAACGCCATGAAGTTGCTGGTCCTTTCCTTCCCTCTCGCCTACCGGGTTAGCTGACGGGTTCGGAGCAGGAAGGTCTCCTACGGACCCCCTCGCCGGTGCGCGGGCGTCCGATTCACCCCAGGGACTGCGGTGGGTCCCCGGCTCCCCTGGCTCGCGCCGTGGGGGGACTCGGCGATGACTGTCCGGTGCCGCGGGCGCGGCGCACTGCCTGACGAACAGCCCGGTCGACGCTATGCGGCCCGACTTTCGATCCCCAAACGGATCCGGGCTTTTGTAGCGCATCCCACAGGCCAGACAGGCAACCTCTGCCCCAATTCGGACATCTGGGGAAGAGTTCCGCACAGCAAAGGGCCCTGACGACCCGTCGGGTCGTCAGGGCCCCCACGCGCGCGGGGCGCGGTGAAGCCGCTACTCGGCTGTCACGACGGTGACTTCGCCGATACCGAGCGCCTCGACCGGCGCCTTGATCTCGGCCGCGTCACCGACGAGAACGGTCACCAGGCGGTCCACCGGGAAGGCGTTGATGACCGCCGCGGTGGCCTCCACGGTGCCGGTGCCGGCGAGCTGCTGATACAGAGTCGCCTGGAAGTCGTCGGGCAGGTACTGCTCGACCTGGTCCGCCAGCGTGCTCGCGACGGCCGCCGCGGTCTCGTACTTCAGCGGCGCCACACCGACCAGGTTCTGCACCGCGACGTCGCGCTCGGCGTCGGTCAGGCCCTCCGCCGCGAGCGTGCGCAGCACCGTCCACAGGTCCTGCAGCGCGGGACCGGTGTTCGGGGTGTCCACGGAGCCGCTGATCGCGAGCATCGCGGCGCCCGTGCCGTCCGGCGCGGAGCGCAGGACCTGCCCGAAGGAGCGCACGCCGTAGGTGTAGCCCTTCTCCTCGCGCAGGACGCGGTCCAGGCGGGAGGTGAGGGTGCCGCCGAGGCAGTAGGTGCCGAGCACCTGGGCGGGCCACATGCGGTCGTGCCGGTCGGGTCCGATCCGGCCGATGAGCAGCTGGGTCTGGACGGCGCCCGGCCGGTCGACGATGACCACCCGGCCGGTGTCGTCGGCGGTCACCGGCGGCACGGGTCGCGGCGCGCCCGGGGTGCCCGTCCAGGCGCCCAGGGTGTCGGCGAGCAGCTCGTCCAGGTCGGTGCCGGTGAGGTCACCGACCACGACCACGGTGGCGGTGGCGGGCCGCACATGGCGGTCGTAGAAGGCGCGCACGGCCGCCGCCTCGATCTTCTCGACCGTCTCCTCGGTGCCCTGGCGCGGCCGCGACATGCGCGAGGTCGCCGGGAACAGCTCCTTGGAGAGTTCCTTGGCGGCGCGGCGGGCCGGGTTGGCCAGCTCGTGCGGGATCTCGTCCAGGCGGTTGCGGACCAGCCGCTCGACCTCGCTCTCGTCGAAGGCGGGCGCGCGCAGGGCGTCGGCGAGCAGGCCGAGGCCCTTGGCCAGGCGGGAGGCCGGGACCTCCAGGCTGAGGCGGACGCCGGGGTGGTCGGCGTGCGAGTCGAGCGTGGCGCCGGCCCGCTCCAGCTCGGCGGCGAACTCCTCGGCGGAGTGCTTGTCGGTGCCCTCCGAGAAGGCCCGCGCCATGATCGTGGCGACGCCCTCCAGAGCGGGCTTCTCGGCGTCCAGGGGCGCGTCCAGCAGCACCTCGACGGCGACGACCTGCTGGCCGGGGCGGTGGCAGCGCAGCACGGTCAGGCCGTTGTCCAGCGTGCCGCGCTCGGGGGCGGGGAACGCCCACGGCCTGGCCTCGCCCGGCTGCGGCTGGGGGTGGAAGTCCATCGTGGCGAGCTCGGTCACTTGGCCGTCTCCTCGTTGTCGCTCTTGTCGGCGCCCGCCTCTACGGTGGCTTCCTGCTCCGGGTCCTCGGGGACGTCGGCGTCCTGGACGGTCTCCGGGTGCTTCGGCTCGTAGACGAGGACCGCGCGGTTGTCGGGGCGCAGGCAGGCCTTGGCGACCTCCTGGACCTCCTCTGGGGTCACCTCGAGGACGCGCTGGACGGCGGTCAGGGCGAGCTGCGGGTCGCCGAACAGGACGGCGAACCGGCACAGTTCGTCGGCGCGGCCGGCGACCGTGCCGAGCCGGTCCAGCCACTCGCGCTCCAACTGGGCCTGGGCGCGCTCCATCTCCTCGGCCGTGGGGCCCTCCTCGGCGAACCGGGCCAGCTCCTCGTCGATCGCGGACTCGATCACCGGCACCTCGACGTCACCGGAGGTCTTCACGTCCAGCCAGCCGAGCGAGGGCGCGCCGGCCAGGCGCAGCAGGCCGAAGCCGGCCGCGACGGCCGTACGGTCGCGGCGCACGAGCCGGTTGTACAGGCGGGAGGACTCGCCGCCGCCGAGGACGGTCAGGGCCAGGTCGGCCGCGTCCGCCTTGCGGGTGCCGTCCTGCGGGAGCCGGTAGGCGGCCATCAGGGCGCGCGCCGGGACCTCCTCCTCGACGACCTCGCGCAGCTGCTCGCCGATGATCTCGGGCAGGGAGCCGTCGCGGGGCTCGGGCTTGCCGTCGTGGGAGGGGATCGACCCGAAGTACTTCTCGATCCAGGCGAGGGTCTGCACGGGGTCGATGTCGCCGACCACGGAGAGCACCGCGTTGTTCGGCGCGTAGTAGGTGCGGAAGAACTGGCGCGCGTCCTCCAGGGTGGCCGCGTCCAAGTCCGCCATCGAGCCGATCGGCGTGTGGTGGTAGGGGTGGCCCTCCGGGTAGGCGAGGGCGGTCAGCTTCTCGAACGCGGTGCCGTAGGGCACGTTGTCGTAGCGCTGGCGGCGCTCGTTCTTGACGACGTCCCGCTGGTTCTCCATGGACTCGTCGTCCAGGGCGGTGAGCAGGGAGCCCATGCGGTCGGCCTCCAGCCAGAGGGCGAGCTCCAGCTGGTGGGTGGGCATGGTCTCGAAGTAGTTGGTGCGCTCGAAGCTGGTGGTGCCGTTCAGGGAGCCGCCGGCGCCCTGCACCAGCTCGAAGTGGCCGTTGCCGGTGACCTGCGCCGACCCCTGGAACATCAGGTGCTCGAAAAGGTGAGCCAGGCCGGTGCGTCCCTTGACTTCGTGGCGGGAGCCGACGTCGTACCAGAGGCACACCGCCGCCACCGGGGTCAGGTGGTCCTCGGAGAGCACCACGCGCAGACCGTTGGCCAGGCGGTGCTCGGTCGCTGTCAGGCCCCCGGAGCCTGCCTCGGCTGTGGTCGTGTGACCCATGGGCATGTACGTCCCTTCGCGAGCGGAGGCGGTCGTCGAAACCGCTGTTTTCCTGCCGGTCCTGCCACTGTATGCAAAGCGTGCGAGGCCTCGGCGAAGTTCCCGCCGGACGTACGCCCACAGCGGATCGCGTAGCCTGCGTCAGGCGTGCCGTGGGACGGCTTTCCGGCACCGGGCAGAGCCGCACGGACCGGGTCGTGGCCCGGCTTGTCAGTGCCTCGGTCCACAATGGTCCGCGTCAGATCCGTCAAACGCTTCAGCAAGGAGCCAGGCAGGATGGCCCGCCGCAGCACGAAGACCCCGCCGCCCGACGACTCGTACGAGGAGAAGATCCTCGACATCGACGTCGTGGACGAGATGCGTGGCTCCTACCTTGAGTACGCGTACTCGGTCATCTATTCGCGCGCCCTGCCGGACGCCCGTGACGGCCTCAAGCCGGTGCACCGCCGCATCGTCTACCAGATGAACGAGATGGGCCTGCGCCGCGACCGCGGCTACGTGAAGTGCGCCCGGGTCGTCGGCGAGGTCATGGGCAAGCTGCACCCGCACGGCGACGCGTCGATCTACGACGCCCTGGTGCGCATGGCCCAGCCGTTCTCGATGCGCCTCCCGCTGGTCGACGGCCACGGCAACTTCGGCTCGCTGGGCAACGACGACCCGCCGGCCGCCATGCGGTACACCGAGTGCCGGATGGCCGAGGCGACGAGCCTGATGACGGAGTCGATCGACGAGGACACGGTCGACTTCACGCCCAATTACGACGGCCAGGAGCAGGAGCCGGTGGCGCTGCCCGCCGCCTTCCCGAACCTGCTGGTCAACGGCTCCTCGGGCATCGCGGTCGGCATGGCGACGAACATGCCGCCGCACAACCTGCGCGAGGTCATCGCGGCTGCCCGCCACCTGATCAGGTACCCGAACGCGGACCTGGACGCACTGATGCGGCACGTCCCGGGCCCCGACCTGCCCACCGGCGGCCGGATCGTCGGCCTGGACGGCATCCGGGACGCGTATGCGACGGGCCGCGGCACCTTCAAGATGCGCGCGACGGTCTCGATCGAGACCGTGACCGCCCGTCGCAAGGGCCTGGTCGTCACCGAACTGCCGTTCACGGTCGGTCCGGAGAAGGTGATCGCGAAGATCAAGGACCTGGTCAACGCGAAGAAGGTCCAGGGCATCGCCGACGTCAAGGACCTCACCGACCGCGAGCACGGCCTGCGTCTGGTCATCGAGATCAAGAACGGCTTCGTGCCGGAGGCGATCCTGGAGCAGCTGTACAAGCTCACTCCGATGGAGGAGTCCTTCGGCATCAACAACGTGGCCCTGGTGGACGGGCAGCCGCTCACCCTGGGCCTGAAGGAGCTGCTGGAGGTCTACCTCGACCACCGCTTCAACGTCGTGCGGCGCCGCAGCGAGTTCCGCCGCGGCAAGCGCCGTGACCGTCTGCACCTGGTCGAGGGTCTGCTGACCGCGCTGGTCGACATCGACGAGGTCATCCGGCTGATCCGGTCCAGCGAGAACTCCGCGCAGGCCAAGGAGCGCCTGATGGAGCGGTTCTCGCTGAGCGAGGTCCAGACGCAGTACATCCTCGACACGCCGCTGCGCCGGCTCACCAAGTACGACCGCATCGAGCTGGAGGCGGAGAAGGAGAAGCTCACCGCGGAGATCGCGGAGCTGACCCGGATCCTGGATTCGGACGCGGAGCTGCGCAAGCTGGTCTCGGCCGAACTGGCCGCCGTGGCCAAGCAGTTCGGCACCGACCGGCGCACGGTCCTGCTGGAGTCGGCCGGCGCCCCGGTGGCCACCGTCCCGCTCCAGGTCGCCGACGACCCGTGCCGGGTGCTGCTGTCCTCCACGGGCCTGCTGGCCCGTACGGCGGACAACGAGCCGTTCACGGAGGACGCCGACGCCAGGCGCGTCAAGCACGACGTGATCGTCTCGGCGGTCCCGGCGACCGCGCGCGGTGAGATCGGCGCGGTGACCTCGGCGGGCCGCCTGCTGCGGATCAACGTGGTCGACCTGCCGCAGCTGCCCGGGACGGCGACCACGCCGAACCTCGCCGGAGGGGCGCCGCTGGCAGAGTTCGTCTCCCTGGAGGACGACGAGACGGTGGTCTGCCTGATCACTCTGGACGAGTCGTCCCCGGGTCTGGCACTCGGCACCGAGCAGGGTGTCGTCAAGCGTGTGGTGCCCGACTACCCGTCCAACAAGGACGAGTTGGAGGTCATCACCCTCAAGGAGGGCGACCGGATCGTCGGCGCGGTGGAGCTGCGCACCGGCGAGGAGGATCTGGTGTTCATCACGGACGACGCGCAGCTGCTGCGCTTCCAGGCCTCCATCGTCCGCCCGCAGGGCCGCCCGGCCGGCGGCATGGCGGGCATCAAGCTCACCGAGGGCGCGAAGGTCATCTCGTTCACGGCGGTCGACCCGGCCGCCGACGCGGTGGTCTTCACGGTGGCGGGCTCGCGCGGCACGCTGGACGACTCCGTGCAGACGACGGCCAAGCTGACCCCGTTCGACCAGTACCCGCGCAAGGGCCGGGCCACCGGCGGCGTGCGCTGCCAGCGGTTCCTGAAGGGCGAGGACTGCCTGTCGCTGGCCTGGGCGGGTCCCGTCCCGGCCCGGGCGGCGCAGAAGAACGGCACCCCGGCGGAGCTGCCGGAGCCGGACCCGCGCCGGGACGGCTCGGGCACGTCGCTGGCGAAGACGGTGTCGGTGGTCGCGGGACCGGTGTTCTAGCCCGCGTACGCCACTGCGTCGGGCTCCTCCTCGGAGCCCTGTACGTACCGCAGGACGCCCCACATGCCGTGCTCGTCGGCGTGTGGGGCGTCGTTCCTGCACCCCTCCAGCTCCTTGCCGAGGGCGTCCGCCGCGATACCGGAGCCGATCAGCACGAGCTGGGTGCGGCGGGCGTCGGCGGGCGGCCACGGTTCGGGGTGGAAGCGCAGGAACGGGCCGACGGCATGGACGGCGTACCGGTTGACGACGTCGTACGGCCCGAAGTCCACGTACCCCTTGATCCGGTACAGCCCCTGCGGACGGCTGTCCAGGAACCGCATCAGCCGACGGGGCTCCATCGGCATGTCGGAGGTGAAGGACAGACTGTCGTAGCCGGTGTGCAGGTGGCCGTGATGGTCGTCGTCGCCGCTGTGCTCGTGCAGGTCGTCGAAGGACAGCTGCCCGATGCGCTCCTCGCTGGGGCGGCAGTCGAAGAGGAACTCCGGGTCGATGCGGCCGTAGGTGGCGGGGACGACGGCGGCCTGCTCGGTCAGCGAGCGGACCAGGCGCAGGACGCGGTCGGCGTCCGGCGCCCGGTCGAGCTTGTTGACCACGACGAGGTCGGCGAGGGCGAGGTGCCGGTCGATCTCGGGGTGCTGGGCTCGGGTGCCGTCGAACTCGGCGGCGTCGACGACCTCGACAAGGCCGCCGTAGACGATGCCGGGGTGCTCGCTGGCGAGCACCATCCGCACGAGTTCCTGCGGCTCGGCAAGGCCGCTGGCCTCGATGACGATGACGTCGATGCCCGCGGCGGGCGCGGCGAGCCGCTCCAGATAGACGTCGAGTTCGCTCGCGTCGACCGCGCAGCACAGGCAGCCGTTGCCGAGCGAGACGGTCGAGTCGCCGAGGGCGCCGGCGACGGCCATGGCGTCGATCTCGATGGCGCCGAAGTCGTTGACGATCGCCCCGATGCGGCTGCCTCCGCTGCGGTGCAGCAGGTGGTTGAGGAGCGTGGTCTTCCCCGAACCGAGGAATCCGGCGAGTACGACGACGGGGATCTGCTGCGGGGTGCGGCTGTTGCCCAACGGGCGCCCTCTCTCACGTGGACCGACTGCCGGACCAGGATAAGAGCGGGGCGTCCCGGGGAGGGGCGCCGCCGGGGCCCGCGTGCGCATCGGGCCGGGCGCCGGCGGCTCGCGGGGGTCTCTCAGGGCTGTGCCGGCACCGCGGCCGGCGGCTCCGGGCCCACGTACCTCGCGACCGGCCGGATGATCTTCGAGTCCTCCGCCTGTTCCAGGATGTTGGCGCTCCAGCCGACCACGCGGGCCGCCGCGAATGTGGGGGTGAACATCTCCCGGGGCAGGCCGCACAGTTCCATGACCACGCCCGCGTAGAACTCGACGTTCGTGTGCAGTTCGCGGCCCGGCTTCAGCTCGGCGAGGATCGCCTCGACCTGCCGCTCGACCTCGACGGCGAAGGCGACGCGTGCGCCTCCGAAGCCCTGGGCGATCTCGCGCAGCATCCGCGAACGGGGGTCCTCCGTGCGGTAGATGGCGTGCCCGAAGCCCATGATGCGGTCGCCGGCGAGCACCCGCTCCCGGATCCAGGAGTCGATGCGGTCGGGCGTTCCGATCGCGTCCAGGGTGTCGAGGGCGCGGCTGGGGGCCCCGCCGTGCAGCGGCCCGGACAGTGCGCCGACGGCCCCGACCAGGCAGGCCGCCACGTCGGCACCCGTGGACGCGATGACCCGCGCGGTGAAGGTTGATGCGTTGAATCCGTGATCAATGGTTGAAATCAGGTATTGCTCGACGGCACGGGCCCGCCGCGGGTCCGGTTCGTCACCCGTGAGCATGTAGAGGTAGTTGGCCGCGTACGACAGGTCCTCGCGCGGCTCCACAGCGTCGAGGCCCTGCCCCAGCCGGTGGAGCCCGGTCAGCAGGGTCGGTACGGCCGCGCAGACGGCGACGGTGTCCGCGCGGCGCCGGTCGGCGTCGATGTCGTACACCGGCCGGAACCCCTGCGCCGCGCCCAGCAGCGACAGCGCCGTGCGCAGCCCGGCCAGCGGTCCGGAGATGCGGCTCGCCGCCGCTATGGCGGGCAGGGCAGCGCGGACCTCCCCGGGCAGCCTGCGCAGTCCCGCGGTCTCGGCGGTGAAGGCGGCGCGGCGCTCCGCGTCCGGGAGCGTGCCGTGGACGAGGAGGTGCCAGACGTCTTCGAAGCCGCGGGTCCGCGCGAGTTCGACGGCCGAGTACTGGCGGTAGTGGTAGAAGCCCTCGAGCCCCCGTACGTCTCCGATCTCGGTGTCGGTGACGACGACTCCGGCGAGGCCGCGCGGTACGTCGACACGGGGTGCGGTCCTGCTGATGGACATGATGTTCCTCCCTGGACTTGATCCGACTGTCCATGCTTGACGACTTCCTGTCAACGTTGATCCAATCAATGTATTGCTATCAAGGTGTGCGGAGGCGGCTACGGTGACCTCCATGCGCGATCACGAACCCGCTCCCGACCGTCCCGGGCGAAGGCTGACCACCAAGGAGACCGCCGAACTGCTCGGCGTGAAGCCGGAGACGGTGTACGCCTACGTGAGCCGCGGCCTGCTCAGCAGCAGGCGCGAGCCGGGCGGCCGCGCCAGCACCTTCGAAGCACGCGAAGTCGAGGCCCTGGCCCGGCGCAACCGGCGGGAAGCGGCGGGGAGTCCGGGCTCCGCCGGGGATCTGTCCGTCCGGACCCGGCTCACCTTCATCGACAAGGACCGGTACTACTTCCGTGGCGTCGACGCCACGGAGCTGGCCGCCCGCCACTCCTACGAGGAGGTCGCGGAGTGGCTGTGGACGGGCCGGATGACGCGGGGCGTGACCTTCACCGCGCCCGAGGAGACCGTCGAGGTCGCCCGCCACGCCGTGCGCGCCCTGCCCGAGCACACCTCCCCCACCGACCGGCTGCGGGTGGCGGCGATCGCCGCGGCGGCCGAGGACCCGCTGCGTTTCGACCTCTCCGAGCAGGCCGTGCTGAGCACGGCGCGCACCCTCATCCCCACGCTCGTCGCCGCGCTGCCGCCGGTCCTGCACGCCCCGAAGGACGACGGCCCGCTGGCCCACCGGCTGTGGGGCCGGCTGACCGGACGCCCCGCCGACGAGGCGGCACTGCGCGTCCTGGACACCGCCCTCGCCCTGCTCGTCGACCACGACCTGGCCGCCTCCACGCTCGCCGTCCGGGTCGCCGCCTCGGCCCGCGCGCACGCCTACGCGGCCGTCTCGGCCGGACTCGGCGTCCTGGAGGGCCCGTTGCACGGCGCCGCCAGCGGCCTGGCCCACCGGATGCTGCTCGACGTCCTCGACCAGGGCACTGCCGTCCCGGTGATCGCGGACGAGCTGCGCGCGGGACGCCGTATCCCCGGACTCGGTCACCGGCTCTACCCCGGCGAAGACCCGCGCGCGCGGGTCCTGTTCGGCCTCCTGGAACAGCTCCCGCGAGCAGAACCCGCTCTACTGGCGGCCCGTGACATCGTCGCCACGACCGCCCGTCACACCCCGCTGCACGCCAACGTCGACCTGGCCCTCGCGGTGTTCACCGCCTCCTGCGGCATGCCCGCCACGGCCGGCGAGACCATCTTCGCCGTGGCCCGGACGGCGGGCTGGATCGCCCACGCCCTGGAGGAGTACGGCGAGCGTCCGCTGCGCATGCGCCCCAGCGGTCACTACGTCGGTCCGCGCCCTCCGCAGCCCCTCCCGGAGTAGGGCACGGGCACGGCCGGAAGTCGCCCCGGGGAAAGTCAGGTTAGGCTCACCTCTGTGAGTAGGTGCGCGACCGTCTCCCGGAGCCTCGACGAGCCCGTTTCCGGCACGGCTGCCACGGCGACGACGTGGCTGCTGCTGGAACAGCCCGGCCCGTGGGGCGTCAAGGCGCTCACTTCGAGCCATCTCGACCCCGCGCTGGGCCGCGCCCTGGAGGCCGCCGCCGAGGGAACCGGCGTCCGCGTCGCGCTCATCCGGCGCCCCGGCCGCCACGCCGACCCGGGCACGCCCGCGCTCCGGCAGGTGTACGTGGCCCACACCGTCCCCGGGAACGTCTGGCTGCACAGCGCCACCACCCGCGATCCGTACCGGCTGCTCGGCCTCGACTTCGCCGCTCTGGGCGCGGGCGACCACCGTTCCTTCGGCGCGGCGCTGGACGGCAGGCCGCACACGGGCGACCCGCTCGCGCTCGTGTGCACCAACGGCAAGCGCGACCGCTGCTGCGCACTCCTGGGCCGCCCCCTCGCCGCCGAGCTGGCCTCGTCCGGTGTGCGGGGCGTCTGGGAGGTCACCCATCTGGGTGGTCATCGCTTCGCGCCCACGGTCCTCGTCCTGCCGTACGGCTACGCCTACGGCCGCGCGGAGGCGCACACCATCAAGGAGGCCCTGCACGGGGTCCAGAAGGGCCACGTGGTGGTCGAGGGGTGCCGCGGGTGCTCCGCCTGGGACCGGCCCGGCCAGGCGGCCGAGCTGGCCGTGCGCTCGGCGGCGGGCGAGTACGCGGCGGGCGCGCTGAGTGTCGTACGGACCGAGGGCAGGGCGCCGCGCTGGGAGGTCGTGGTCGCCCATACCGACGGCCGCCACTGGCTCGTCACCGTGGCCCAGGGCGCGTCCCTGCCGCCGCGCCCGGAGAGCTGCGGCGCGGCGGTGCTCGGGACGCCGGCGCGGATGGACGTGGTGGCCGTGCGCGAATTGCGGACGACGGCGCTGGCGAGCTGATCCGGAGCACTCCCGCGGCCGCGTCTCCAAGAACCCCCGCACCCACTTCTTCAAGAAACGGTCAAGAGATCCACGCCACACCCGCTACGGCGACCGACGTCCCCCCACGTACCGTCGTGGGTATGAGCCCCACTCCCCCCGCACGCCGCCTGCGCCTCGGTCTGCCGCGGCGGGTCTTCTCGCAGGTGCTGCTGATGCAGGTGGCGATCGCCGCGGGGGTCGCGGTGCTCGCGACCGGGCTCTTCCTGGCTCCGCTGAGCAAACAGCTGGACCAGGAGGCGATGCGCCGCGCGCTGGCCATCGCCCAGACCACGGCACAGGACCCGCAGATCGCCGAGGGCGTCGAGCACACCCCGCCGACCCGCAGCGGACCGGTGCAGCAGGAGGCCGAGCGGATCCGGCACGCCACGAACGCCGAGTACATCGTGGTGCTGGACCGGCGATGGATCCGCTGGTCGCACCCCACCCCGAGCGAGATCGGCCGCCAGGTCTCCACCGACCCCAGCGACGCCCTGGGAGGCAAAGATGTCATGGAGATCGACAAGGGCACCCTGGGCCGCTCGGCCCGCGGCAAGGTGCCCCTGTACGACGCCGATCACCGGATCATCGGGGCGGTCTCGGTCGGTATCGCGTACGACAGCGTGCGCGCCCGGCTGATCAGCGCGATCCCGGGGCTGTTCGCCTACGCCGGCGGCGCTCTCGCGGTGGGTGCGCTGGCCGCCTGGCTGATCTCCCGGCGGGTGCAGCGGCAGACCCGGGACCTGGCCTTCTCCGACATCTCGGCGCTGCTCGCCGAGCGCGAGGCGATGCTGCACGGCATCCGCGAGGGTGTGGTCGCCCTCGACCGCGGCGGCCGCATCCGGCTGCTCAACGACGAGGCACGGCGGCTGCTGGGCATCGGCGACGAGGCCGTCGGCAAGTCCCTGGACGAGGCGTTGGGCGAGGGTCGTACGGCGGACGTCCTGGCCGGGCGGGTGACCGGCACCGACCTGCTGACCGTGCGCGGCCAGCGCGTCCTGGTCGCCAACCGCATGCCCACGGACGACGGCGGCGCCGTGGCCACCCTGCGCGACCGCACCGAACTGGAGCAGCTGGGCCGCGAACTCGACTCCACGCGCGGCCTGATCGACGCCCTGCGCGCCCAGGACCACGAGCACGCCAACCGCATGCACACCCTGCTCGGGCTGCTGGAGCTGGAGATGTACGACGACGCCGTGGAGTTCGTCGGCGAGGTCGTCGGAGACCACCGGGTCACCGCCGAGCAGGTCACCGAGAAGATCCAGGACCCGCTGCTCGCCGCCCTGCTGGTCGGCAAGGCGACCGTGGCGGCCGAGCGGGGGGTCGCCCTGTGGGTGTCGGAGCGCACCCGGCTCCCGGACCGGCTGATCGACCCCCGGGGTCTGGTCACGGTCGTGGGCAACCTCGTGGACAACGCGCTCGACGCGGTCGCGGGCACTCCGCACGCGCGTGTGGAGGTCGAGTTGCGCGCCGAGGGCCGTACGGTCGTCCTCCGCGTGCACGACACCGGGCCCGGGATCCCGGAGGACCAACGGGAGTTGATCTTCACGGAGGGGTGGTCCACCAAGAAGCCGCCCGCGCACGGCAAGCGGGGCCTCGGGCTCTCGCTGGTGCGCCGGCTCGCCGAACGGCAGGGCGGGAGCGCGAGGGTGGGCGCCGCGGACGGCGGAGGCGCGGAGTTCACGGTCGTCCTGCCCGAGGCACTGACCGAGCCGGAACTGGAGCCGGCCCTCACGGGATCCGGGGAACCGGCCCCCGGAGATGTCCCCACCACTGCCGAGGAGGAGGCGCGATGATCGAGGTCCTGGTCGTGGACGACGACGTGCGGGTCGCTCGGGTCAACGCCGCCTACGTCGAGAAGGTGCCCGGCTTCCATGTGGCCGGGGAGGCGCACAACGCGGCCGAGGCGCTGCGCCAGTTGGAGACGCTCCCGCGGCTCGACCTGGTCCTCATGGACCACTACCTGCCCGACGACACCGGGCTCGCGGTCGTCCAGGAGATGCGCCGGCGCGGCCACCAGACCGACGTGATCATGGTGACGGCCGCGCGGGACGTGTCGACCGTCCAGGCGGCCATGCGGCACGGCGCCCTGCAGTACCTGGTGAAGCCGTTCGCCTTCGCCGGGCTGCGGGCCAAGCTGGAGGGGTACCGCCAGCTGCGCCGCACGCTGGACGGCGGCGGCGAGGCCGAACAGGCCGAGGTGGACCGCATCTTCGCCGCCCTGTCGGCGCCGTCGGAGCCGGCGCTGCCGAAGGGGCACTCCCCCACCACGGCCGAGCTGGTGCGCCAGGCCCTGATGAGTGCGGGGGGGCCGCTGTCCGCCCAGAAGATCGCCGAGCGGACCGGGGTGAGCCGCCAGACCGCCCAGCGCTACCTCAAGCTCCTGGAGCGCACCGGACGAGCCCGGCTGACCCTCAAATACGGCGACGCGGGCCGCCCGGAACACCGTTACGTGTGGGCGACCCGCGCCTGAGCGGGCGTCAGCGAGCCGTCACTCGGCCGCCTTCTCGACGAACTCGGTCGTGAACGTCTTGCTCAGGTCCACCTTGGCGTTCTGGATGGCGGGGTTGAACGACTTGAGGACCTTCTCGACGGTCTCCGGACCGTTCGCGGGCATCACACCGTCCTTGGTGAACATCGGCAGCGTGCTCTTGATCGCCTCGGCGTAGAGCGCCTTGTTGCCCTGGGAGTAGTCGGCAGGCATCTTGGCCGCGATCTCGTCCGCGCTGTGGGTGGACATCCACTTGAGCGTCTTGACGAATGCATTGGCCATCTTCTGGACGGTGTCCTTGTGACCGTTGACCCAGTCCGTCTGCATGTACAGGCTCGACGACGGGTACGGCCCGCCCAGCGCCGCCTGCGAGCCCTCCGGGGTGCGCATGTCGAGGAGGACCTTGCCGGCCTTCTTGTCCAGGATGGTGGCGACGGTCGGGTCGGTGGTCATGCCGCCGTCGATCGCGCCCTGCTGGAGTGCCGAGATGAAGGTCGGTCCTGCGCCGACGGCGACCGGCGTGAACTCGCTGACCTTCACGCCGTTCTTGACGGCGAGGTACTTGGTGAGGAAGTCGGTCGAGGATCCGAGACCGGTGACACCGAGCTTCTTCCCCTTGAAGTCCTTGGGCGAAGTGATGTCGCCCGCCGCCTTGTCGGAGACGACCTCCACCTCGCCGGGCGCGTGCGAGAACTGCACCACGGACTCCACCGACTTGCCCTTCACCTGGAGGTCGAGGGTGTGGTCGTAGAAGCCGACCGCCCCCTGCACCTGGCCGGAGACGAGCGCGGTCTCGGCCTGGACGCCGGCGGGCTCGCTCAGCAGCTCCACGTCGAGGCCCTCGGCGTCGAAGTAGCCGAGCCGCTGGGTGAGCATCGCGGGCAGGTAGATGACCTTGTCGAGGCCGCCGACCATGATCTTGACCTTCGTGCCCTTGCCGTCGCCCTTGCTGCCGGAGCCGGCCGAGGCGGTGCTCGCCGCGTCATTGGCACAGGCGGTGAGGGAGGAGAGGGCGAGCAGACCGGCGGCGGCCAGGGTGGTGTATCTGGCGGACTTGCGCATGGCGGTTCACGTCCTTGTGAGAGGGCGGTGCGGGGAAAGGGGGGTGGCTCGGAGAAGCGTTCGAAAGTGGGTGGTTCGGGGGCGTTCAGCTGTCGGAGCCCGCCGGCTTCCACCGGAAGATGCGGCGCTCGGCGAAGGTGAGCAGCCCTTCGGCGACGAGGGCGACGGCGGCGAGGATGACCATCGCGGCGTAGACGCCGGCCGCGTTGAAGGTGCCCTGCGACTGTGCGACGAGCAGGCCGATGCCCTTGGTCGCGCCGATGTACTCGCCGACGATGGCGCCGATGAGGGCGAAGCCGAAGCTGACGTGGAGGCTGGTGAAGATCCACGAGGTGGCCGACGGGATGACGACCTGGAGCGTGACCCTGCGGTCGCTCGCGCCTAGGATCCGGGCGTTGGAGACCAGGTTGCGGTCGACTTCGCGGGCGCCCTGGAAGGCGTTGAAGAACACCGGGAAGAACACCAGCACGACGGCCGACGCGACCTTGGAGGCGGGGCCGAGTCCGAACCAGATCACGAAGATCGGGGCAAGGACGATCCTGGGGATCGAGTTGAGCACCTTGATGTATGGACCAAGGACGTCGGCGAGGAAGGCGATCCGCCCGAGGGCGATACCGAACACGACACCGGCGACCACACCGAGCACCCAGCCGAGCAGCGCCTCTTGGACCGTGGCCCAGATCTGCTCGCCGAGCGAACCCTGGGCGGTCCCGTGCATCACCCAGGTCCAGATCTGGTCCCAGATCCTCGAGGGCATCGAGAAGTTGAACGGGTCGATGGTCTTGGCCCGGGAGAGCGCCTCCCAGAGGCCGAGGACGGCGATCAGGAGCAGTACACGGGCGCCCATGACGACGACCTTGCGTCTGCGGGCGGCACGCGCGCGCGACTGCGTGCGGTCCGTCTTGTTGCCGGGCTCGGTCATGGTCAGCGCGACCTGGGCCTCGGGCATGACGTCAGGCGACATTCGCGGCACCCCTCTCGCGGGTGATGCGGACCTCTTCGCCGAGGGACTCCCAGATCTCGCGGTAGATCTCGATGAACCGCGGCTCCAGGCGCACCGACTCGACCTTGCGCGGCCGCGGCAGGTCGATGTCGAAGACCTGCTTCACGGTCGCGGGCCCGGCGGTCATCACGACGACCTTGTCGGCCAGCGCGATGGACTCCTCCAGGTCGTGGGTGACGAAGACGACGGAGGCGCCGGTGCCCTCCCACAGCTCCAGCAGCTCGTCCGACATCAGCGCGCGGGTCTGCACGTCGAGCGCCGAGAACGGCTCGTCCATGAGCAGGATCTCGGGGTCGTTGACGAAGGTGGCGGCGAGGGCGACGCGCTTGCGCTGGCCGCCGGAGAGCTGGTGCGGGTAGCGGTCCTCGAAGGCCGCGAGTCCGACACGGGCCAGCCACTCGCGGGCCTTCTGCCTGGCCTCCGCCTTGGGCACGCCCCGGAAGCGGGGGCCGGCCATGACGTTGGACAGGACCGTCCGCCAGGGGAAGGTGGCGTCCTGCTGGAAAACGAAGCCGACCTTGTCGCCGACGCCGTCGACCGGCTGCCCGGCCACCAGCACCTCGCCCTCAGTGGGCTCCTCCAGGCCGCTGACGAGGGTCAGCGTGGTGGACTTCCCGCAGCCGGTGGGTCCGACGACGGCTACGAACTCGCCACGCCGCACGGTGAGGTCCAGGTCGCGCACGGCCGTGTGCAGACCCCCCGACGGGGTCCTGAAGGTTTTGCTCGCGCCCCGTAGCTCGATGGCGGGGCTGGTGTCTGTGCTCATGGGCCGGGACGGTAGGTGTGGCCCCGGCCACAGCTGCAGTCTTGTGAGCACAAGCCGTTCTTTTGCTCGCAAGAGCCTGTTGTGCTCATTTTGCTCGCGCTACAACTGCGGAGCACGAAACACGGGCTTAACGCTCGCCGGCCTTGAAGGAGAGGCCTGATGATTGACGTCCTGGTGGTGGACGACGACTTCCGCGTCGCTGAGATAAACGCCAAATACGTGGGGAAGGTTCCCGGCTTCCGGGTGACCGCCCGCGCGCACAGCGCCGCCCAGGCCCTGGCCGCCGTCGAACGCGGCGCCATCGACCTCGTCCTGCTCGACCACTACCTGCCGGACCAGACCGGCCTCGAACTCGTCCACCGCATGCGGGAGCAGGGCCACGGCACCGACGTCATCATGATCACAGCAGCCAGCGATGTGACGACCGTGCAGCAGGCGATGCGCCTGGGCGCCCTGCACTACCTGGTCAAGCCCTTCACCTTCGCCGCCCTGCGCACCCGGCTGGACTCCTACGCGGCCCTGCGCCGCACCGTCGACCGGGTGGGCGGCCGGGGGCTGACGGGCCAGGAACAGGTCGACCGGATCTTCGGCGCCCTGCGCACCTCCCCCGCGCCGTCCGCGCCGGGCCTGCCCAGCGGCCACTCGGAGCCCACGACGGACCTCATCTGCGGCGTCCTGCACCGTGCGGACCAGCCCCTGTCGGCCCACGAGGTCGCCGCCCGAACCGGCCTGAGCCGCTCCACGGCCCAGCGATACCTCCGCCACCTGGAACAGGCGGGCCGCCTCCGCCTCTCCCTGAAGTACGGCGACACCGGCCGCCCGGAACACCGCTACGCGTGGGTGGCGCCGTAGGGCGGCAGGGCGGCCGTGTGCCGGGCCACGGCCGTGCGGACGCCGCCGGCTAGACGGCTCCCGCCCCGGTCAGCGAGCGCACCTCGGTCTCCGCGTACTTGGCCTCGTCCGCGGACTCGTCCGAGGTGACCGTGCCCAGCCAGCCGGCGAGGAAGCCGAGCGGGATGGAGACGATGCCCGGGTTCTGCAGGGGGAAGTACTGGAAGTCGACGTCCGGGAAGAGCGAGTCCGGGCTGCCGGACACCACCGGGGACAGGAGCACCAAGCCGAGCGCGGGAATCAGCCCGCCGTATACGGCCCACACCGCACCACGCGTGGTGAAGGCACGCCAGAACAGCGAGTACAGCAGCGCCGGCAGGTTCGCCGACGCGGCCACGGCGAAGGCGAGGCCCACCAGGAAGGCGACGTTGAGGTCACGGGCCAGCAGGCCCAGGGCGATCGCCACGACACCGATGCCGACCGCCGCGATCCGCGCCACCGCCACCTCGCTGCGCGCCTTGACGTGCCGCCGCCGCAGCGACGCGTACAGATCGTGCGCCACGGCCGCCGAGGAGGCGAGCGTGATCCCGGCGACCACCGCGAGGATCGTCGCGAAGGCGACGGCCGCGACGACCGCGAACAGAACCGTTCCACCGGTGGAACCGGCGCCGCCGCCCAGATCGAGCGCCAGCAGGGGGACCGCCGTGTTCCCGGCCGTGTTCGAGCGGCTCACGACGTCCGGCCCCACCACGGCAGCGGCCCCCAGGCCGAGGACGATCGTCATCAGGTAGAAGCCGCCGATCAGCCCGATGGACCACACCGCCGAGCGACGGGCCGCCCGCGCGGTCGGCACCGTGTAGAACCGGGACAGGATGTGCGGCAGCCCTGCCGTACCCAGCACCAGCGCGAGCCCCAGACTGATGAAGTCGAGACGGGCCGTCCAGCTCCCGCCGTACTTCAGCCCCGGGGCCAGGAACGCGCTCCCGTGGCCGCTGCGCTCCGCGGCCGTGACCAGCAGCCGGTCGAAGTCGCCGTGGAACCGCACCAGCACCAGCACGGTCAGCGCGACCGTCCCGCTGAGCAGCAGAACCGCCTTCACGATCTGGATCCAGGTGGTGGCCCGCATGCCCCCCAGGGACACATAGATCACCATCAGCGCGCCCACCCCGATGACCGTCCAGGCCTGGGCCGCCCCGCTCGTCCGCCCCAGCAGCAGCGCCACCAGGCTGCCCGCGCCCACCATTTGCGCCACCAAATACAGAACGGACACCGTGACCGAGGAAGTTCCCGCGGCGATCCGCACCGGCCGCTCGCTCATCCGCGCGGCCACCACATCGGCCAGGGTGAACCGCCCGCAGTTGCGCACCAGTTCCGCCACCAGGAACAGCACGACCAGCCAGGCGACAAGGAAGCCCACCACATACAGCAGCCCGTCGTAGCCGAACAGCGCGATCAGCCCGGTGACCCCCAGGAAGGAGGCGGCCGACATGTAGTCACCCGCGATGGCAAAACCATTCTCCATCGGGGAGAAGAGCCGCCCGCCGGCGTAGAACTCCTCCGCCGAACCCTGCCGCCTGCGACTCACCCATGTCGTGATCCCCAGGGTGACGGCCACAAAGCCGCTGAACAGCAACAGCGCCAGCATCTGGTGATCGCCGGTCACGAGGCGCCTCCCTGGACTCCGCGCGTCAGTTCCTGGGTGTCCCAGCGCAGCTCCAGCGCCGCCCGGTCCCGGCGCAGCCGCGCATGCCGGGCGTAGGCCCAGGTGAACAGGAACGTGGTCAGGAACTGCCCGAGTCCCGCCAGCATCGCCACGTTCACCGCTCCCATCACGGGACGGGCCATGAGTCCGGGAGCGGTCGTCGCCGCGATCACGTACCCCACGTACCACGCGAGGAAGGCGGCGACCCCCGGCACCACGAACCGCCGGTACCTGCTGCGCACCTCCTGGAAGGCCTCGCTGCGCTGCACCTCGACGTACACGTTACGAGCGCGAAGATCCGACGCGTCCTGCTCCCCGCGCGCGGACGGTACGGCCCGTGCCGGCACACCGGCGCCGTCCAGCTCGCCCCAGCCGGTGGCCAGCGCGTCGTACCAAGGGTCCTCGTACCTCGCGTCGCGGGACACCGCGCCGGGGTCTTCCTGGCTCTGGGCCGGGTCCCCGGAACCGTCCCCGGCCCCGCGGGCACGACCGTTGCTTGACTGCATGCCCAAGGATGGACAGATCGGGAAGATCCCTGACTCTTCTTCCCTCGGCTCTCACCCCATCAGGTGATTCAATCCGCGCGGGGCCGCACCAGGCCCTTCCCGTACGCGTACCGCACCGCCTGCGCCCGGTCCTTGAGGCCCGTCTTGGCGAAGAGGTTGTTGATGTGTGTCTTCACGGTCGCGGTGGAGACATGCAGCTTCCGGGCGATCTCCTGGTTGCTCAGCCCTTCGCCGATCAGCACCAGGACCTCGGTCTCCCGCGCGGTGAGTCCGTCGGGCATCTCGGCCTCGGCCTGCTTGGGCTCGGGCTCCGACAGCCGTTCCAGCAGCCGGCGCTGGACGCTCGGCGACAGTCCCGCGTCCCCCGACAGGACGCTCTCCACGGCGCGCACGATCTCGTCGCCACCCGCGTCCTTGGTGAGATAGCCCCGGGCTCCCGCGTGCAGCGCGGGGAACAGCGACTCGTCGTCCGCGTACGTGGTGAGCACCACCACCTGGGTCCGCGGGTAGCGGGCCCGGATCCGCCGCGTGGCTTCCACGCCGTCGCAGCGGGGCATCCGCAGGTCCATCAGGACCACGTCGGGGGCGAGTTCCCCGACCAGCCGCACGGCCTCCTCGCCGTCCCCCGCGGAACCCACGACCTCCACACCGGGCAGCAGCCCGAGCAGCATCACGATGCCCTCCCGGACCACGGTCTGGTCGTCCGCGACGACCACCCGCGCAGGCTTCTTCTCCCCCTCCGCCTCCGTCATACCGGCACCTTCAACGTCACCAGGAACCCCTCCTCGTCCGGCCCCGCATCGAGCGAGCCGCCCAGCAGTTCGGCGCGCTCACGCATTCCCAGCAGACCGTACCCGCCGCCGGACCCGGTCAGTTCGCCCGGCGGGCCGCCCGAGTCCCGTACGTCCAGGGTCACTTCGCGCGGGCCGTAGTCGAGCCGCAGGTGCACCTTGGCGCCGTGGGCGTGCTTGCGGACGTTCGTCAGCGCTTCCTGCGCCACCCGGCGCACGGCCTGGGACGCTTCGGCCGGCAGGGGTCTGCGCTCACCCGTGACGGTGACCTCGGCTCCGTCGGCGCCGCTGACGAGTTCGGTCAGGAAGTCCTCCAGCGGAGTCAGCTCGCCGCGCAGCGCGGACAGCGCCTGCCGGGTCTCGGCGAGGCCGTCGCGGGCCATGCCCCGGGCGGCCACCACGCGCTCCAGGATCTGCTCCCGGTCGGCGCCCCGCTCGATCAGCAGCCGGGCCGCCTCGAGGTGGACCAGCTGTGCTGAGAGGCTGTGGGCCAGCACGTCGTGGATCTCCCGGGCGATCCTCGCCCGCTCGCCCAGCGCCGCCGACTCCGCCTCGGCGGCCCTCGCGGCCCGCTCCTGGGCGAGCAGCCGCTGCGCGCCGCCCCGGGCCTCCGCGTCCAGTCGCAGGACGTATCCGGCGAGGGCCATGCCCGCCACCGTGGCGGCCGTGGTCAGCCACACGTCGTTGTTGGACGCGGAGTACGAGGCCAGTGCCACCGACGTCACCGGCAGGCCGGCCGCGATGGGCAGCCTCTCCAGAGCGGCGACCCCGCAGCCGCACCAGATCACCAGGGCCGGTCCTTGGAACCCGGTGGCCTGAGCCGCGAGCGCGATCCCCAGGAGCACGCCGATGAGTCCCAGGGACGGCAGCAGCCGGTGTTCGTAGGTCGTGCGGAAGAAGGCCCAGGAGACGACGCCGGCCAGCACGACTCCCGACGCGGCCGCGAGCGCGCCCCAGACGCCGACGTGCTTCTGGCTGAAGGCGCTCCACAGGAGCAGGGCGATCACGAGCAGCCTGACGGCCCAGGCGATCATACGTCGGGGCCGGCTGGTCCCCTCCCGGCCCAGCGCCTCGCGCGACGGCCAGCGCGTCCAGGCGTTGTCCCTCACACCCGCTCCTTCCACGCCGTCCGCATGTCGTCACCGTACGCCGGGGCCGGGCGGCTCGCGGAGCCGAAGGACTGGGCCCGCCAGACCAGTACCCCGGCGCGGACGAGCAGGGTGCCGGCGAGGCCGAGCATCAGCGCCGAGCTGTCCTGGTGCACGCCGAACGCCGCGCCGAGGGCGAAGACACCGACCCGGAGGCCTATGCCGACGAGCCATACGACGACGCTGGCCCTGGTGCTCTTGGTCCACACCACGCCGTCCGGCGCCGTCCAGATCCGGGTGGTCCAGGCCCAGCCGGCGCCCGTGGCCAGACCGATGAGCACTTCCACGGCGAGCAGCACGGCGGATCCGGCGCGGTGGTGGGCGTCGAGTATGCCGGGCTCGCGCAGCGCCACGACCGCGAGGATCACGGGCAGCAGCCACCAGCGCCGGTCAGTGTCGATCGCGCGGGCCCGGAACTGCCGCACGACCACCACGGCGACGACGGCCACGATCATCAACACGTTGACGAGCCCAGACATCACGGCCTCCGTAAGCGAGAAGGTGGTGTCGGGAGCGAGTGCTGCCGACGCCTTCGAAGTTACGGAAATTCGCAGGTCAGGAGATCGGAGCAGGGGTGGATCGCGGGTGGAATCCGGCGACCGGGCAGCCTCCACCCACGGGTGGAGAGACCTGCGGTGGGGCGGTGGTCACGAGGTCGGGGCGGCCGGCCGAGCGCGATGTGTCACTGCACGGAGCGGCCACGCGCAGCGGCCGACCGGCCCGCTCATGCTGAGCGGCCCGGTCGGCCGAAGTCCGGCTCAGCGGTTACGCGTCGATCCGCGACCGGTCCAGTGTCGCGGCCGAGCTGGAGATGAACTCCTTGCGCGGCGCCACGTCGTTGCCCATGAGCAGGTCGAAGACCTGTTCGGCGGCCTCCAGGTCGGAGAGGTTGATCCGGCGCAGGGTGCGGTGGCGCGGGTCCATCGTGGTCTCGGCCAGCTGGTTGGCGTCCATCTCGCCCAGACCCTTGTAGCGCTGGATGGAGTCCTTGTACCGGATGCCCTTGCTCTGGAACTCCATGAGCTTGTCGCGCAGCTCACGGTCCGAGTACGTGTAGACGTACTTGTCCTGGCCCTTCTTCGGCTGGATCAGCTCGACGCGGTGCAGCGGCGGCACCGCGGCGAAGACCCGGCCCGCCTCGACCATCGGCCGCATGTAGCGCTGGAACAGCGTCAGCAGCAGGCACCGGATGTGGGAGCCGTCCACATCGGCGTCGGTCATCATGATGATCTTGCCGTAGCGGGCCGCGTCGATGTCGAACGTACGGCCCGACCCGGCTCCTATGACCTGGATGATCGCGCCGCACTCGGCGTTCTTGAGCATGTCGGTCACCGAAGACCGCTGCACGTTGAGGATCTTGCCCCGGATCGGCAGCAGCGCCTGGAACTCGGAGTTCCGGGCCAGCTTCGCCGTGCCGAGCGCGGAGTCGCCCTCGACGATGAACAGCTCGCTGCGGTCGACGTCGTCGCTGCGGCAGTCGGCGAGCTTGGCCGGCAGGGACGACGACTCCAGAGCGGTCTTCCGCCGCTGGGCGTCCTTGTGCTGGCGGGCCGCGACACGCGTACGGGCGGCGGCGACCGCCTTCTCCAGGACGACCCGGGCCTGGGCGGCCGCGTCACGCTTGGTGGCGGTCAGGAACGCCTTCAGTTCCTTGGAGACCACGTTGTTCACGATGCGGCGGGCCGCCGAGGTGCCGAGGACCTCCTTGGTCTGTCCCTCGAACTGCGGCTCGGCCAGGCGCACGGTGACGACGGCGGTGAGGCCCTCGAGGGCGTCGTCCTTGACGATGTTGTCCTCGGCCACACGCAGCATCTTCTTGGCGCGCAGCACGTCGTTCAACGTCTGGGTGATGGCCTGCTCGAAGCCGGTCACGTGGGTGCCGCCCTTGGGGGTGGCGATGATGTTGACGAAGGACCTCAGGATGGTGTCGTAGCCCGTGCCCCAGCGCAGCGCGACATCCACGCCCAGCTCACGCGTGACCTCGGTCGGGGTCATCTGGCCGTGCTCGTCCAGGACCGGGACGGTCTCCTTGAACGTGCCCTGCCCCGAGAAGCGGAGGACGTCGCACACCGGCTTGTCGCTGGCCAGGTACTCGCAGAACTCGCTGATGCCGCCGTCGAAGCGGAAGGACTCCTCGCCCTTGCTGCCGCCCTCGCCGAGGCCGAACTCGTCGCGGACGACGATCGTGAGGCCGGGCACCAGGAAGGCGGTCTGCCTGGCGCGCTGGTGCAGCGTCTCCAGGGAGAGCTTGGCGTCCTTCAGGAAGATCTGTCGGTCGGCCCAGTACCGCACACGCGTACCGGTACGGGTCCTGGGGATCTTCTTGCCCTTGGCCAGACCGCTCTTGGCCTCGAACTTCGCGTCCGGACCGTCTCCTCGGAAGGCCCCCGGCACACCGCGCCGGAAGCTGATGGCGTGGGTGTGGCCGCTGCGGTCCACCTCGACGTCGAGACGGGCGGACAGCGCATTGACCACGGAGGCGCCGACGCCGTGCAGACCACCGGAGGCGGCATAGGAGCCGCCGCCGAACTTGCCGCCGGCGTGGAGCTTGGTCATGACGACCTCGACGCCGGACAGGCCGGTCTTGGGCTCCACGTCCACGGGGATGCCGCGGCCGTTGTCCCGCACCTCCACGGAGCCGTCGTCGTGGAGGATCACCTCGATGTGGTCGCAGTAGCCACCGAGGGCCTCGTCCACGGAGTTGTCGATGATCTCCCACAGGCAGTGCATCAGGCCGCGGCTGTCGGTCGAGCCGATGTACATTCCCGGGCGCTTGCGCACGGCCTCGAGGCCCTCGAGGACGAGCAGGTGCCGCGCGGTGTAGTTGGAACCGTCCCGGTCTGCTCCTGCCAGCAGCGCTGTGGACGGCACGGACGTATCGGCGGTCACGCGGTTCGCTCCTCGCTGAATTTCAGGTGACCCCCTTTTGGGTAAGGGGGCGGCTTCGGTTGCCGCTCAGAGGGTACCGAGGCCTGGTAGAGCCGTTGTAACGCCACCCTCGTCGGGAAGTCAGCCTAGTCCAGGCTCGCATACATGTTCGATCCCTCGATGGAGTGAAGTACATATCACGTTCCCTTGGAGGCATGAACCATTTAGGCTCCGGGCACGTCCTCATGAACAACCGGCAACCCCGCCGGGAGGACGTGAACCTAAGACAGCGCGAAACCGTAAGCACGCAAGACACGCACTACGGCACATTCGCCGCCAACCGGCAGCAGACAGCAGCCCCGGAAAGATTTTTTCGAGGAAAAGCCACGAGCGGGAACGTTTTCGGGCTGGTTGGATGTTGACCCTGGTACGACAGCTCGTCGAGCTAGAGAAGAGGCGACGTGACTACTGTTCTGACCCCCGCGAGCCCGCTGACGGCCGCCGATCGCTGCGACCGTTGCGGCGCCCAGGCATACCTGCGCGTGGTCCTGCTCAGCGGCGGAGAACTGCTCTTCTGCGCCCACCACGGTCGCAAGTTCGAGCCGGAACTCAAGAAGATCGCCGCTGAGATACAGGACGAGACGGAGCGGCTGACGACCGTTCCTGGCTCCGCTTCCGACGAAGAGCGCTGACATCTCGCACCACGACGAGCCAGCCCAGGCCAGCGAACGGGCGGCCGCTCCTCACCACCAGGAGCGGCCGCCCGTGCTCATGCCCCCACGCAGTCCCTCAGGTGCCCTTGTGGGGCCTCTGCGGACCAGCGAGGGCCGGCTGCAGCGTGCGCAGGACGTCGGACACACGCGTGTAGACACCAGGGCTGCCGGGGCGCCCACAGCCGCTCCCCCAGGACACCAGCCCGATCAGCCGCCCTGAGGCCACCAGTGGGCCTCCACTGTCGCCCTGACAGGCGTCCGGACCGCCCGCAGCCTCTCCGGCGCACAGCATGGAGCCGGCCCGGTAGGCGCCGTCCAGACCGCCCGGGTAGGCACGAGCACACAGATCGTCGGCCAGCACACTCACGCGTGCAGCATGGAGCCGATGCGCATAGGCGCCGCCGCCGGTCGTGTCACCCCATCCGGAGACCAGAGCCTGCGTCCCCGCCCTGTACGCCGGGTCACCCGCCGGCGCCATGGCCACGACCGCGCTCTGCGGCAGCGGCGTGGCAAGCGTGAGCACGGCGAAGTCGCCGGAGTTGGTGACCGGGTTGTAGCGCGGATTCACCCGGCTGCTCTGGACGGCGATCTCCTCGCCTTCACTCGACAGCAGGTCCGTACGGCCCGCGATGACCTTGAGGTCGCGCGTCTCGTTCGGAGGCGCTCCCAGGACCTCCTCGTCCACGCAGTGAGCCGCGGTGAGCACGGTGGTCCGGGAGACCGCCACCCCGCCGCAGAACTGCCCCGCCCGCGTACCCCCGAACCGGTCACGGCTGGAGAGCGCCACGGTCCACGGGGCCTGCGAAATCTCTATCGGAAAACCCCCTACGACGACGCTGTCGGAGGCCGCCGGGGCAGCTCCCATCAGGGGTATGGCGGTCATGGTGGCCGCCAGGACCAGAGGCCGGATCAGGGCCCGGGCAATGGAACGGCGCATACATGCTCCTCACTCTGCGGTGGTGCTGGAACACCCAGAGTCAGTCACCGCACGACTGCGCGCAGCACGAAGGCCCGGCTCCCGCGAGGGGAGCCGGGCCTTCGTCGTCGTACGACCGGGACCTAGTCGAGGTAGTCGCGCAGCACCTGCGAACGCGACGGGTGGCGCAGCTTCGACATGGTCTTGGACTCGATCTGACGGATGCGCTCACGCGTCACGCCGTAGACCTTGCCGATCTCGTCGAGGGTCTTCGGCTGACCGTCGGTGAGACCGAAACGCATGGAGACCACGCCGGCCTCGCGCTCGGACAGGGTGTCCAGAACGGAGTGCAGTTGCTCCTGCAGAAGCGTGAAGCTGACGGCGTCGGCGGGGACGACGGCTTCGGAGTCCTCGATGAGGTCGCCGAACTCGCTGTCGCCGTCCTCACCCAGCGGGGTGTGCAGCGAGATGGGCTCGCGGCCGTACTTCTGGACCTCGATGACCTTCTCCGGGGTCATGTCGAGTTCCTTGGCCAGCTCCTCCGGGGTGGGCTCGCGGCCCAGGTCCTGGAGCATCTGGCGCTGCACGCGCGCGAGCTTGTTGATGACCTCGACCATGTGCACCGGGATACGGATGGTGCGGGCCTGGTCGGCCATGGCGCGGGTGATCGCCTGACGGATCCACCAGGTGGCGTACGTGGAGAACTTGTAGCCCTTGGTGTAGTCGAACTTCTCCACCGCGCGGATCAGACCGAGGTTGCCCTCCTGGATGAGGTCCAGGAAGAGCATGCCGCGGCCGGTGTACCGCTTGGCCAGGGAGACCACCAGACGGAGGTTGGCCTCCAGGAGGTGGTTCTTGGCGCGGCGGCCGTCCTCGGCGATGATCTCCAGCTCGCGCTTCAGCTTCGGGGCGAGCTTGTCGGAGTTCGCCAGCTTGTCCTCGGCGAACAGACCCGCCTCGATGCGCTTGGCCAGCTCGACCTCCTGCTCGGCGTTGAGCAGGGGGACCTTGCCGATCTGCTTGAGGTAGTCCTTGACCGGGTCGGCGGTGGCACCGGCTGCGGCGACCTGCTGGGCGGGAGCGTCGTCCTCGTCCTCGTCGGAGAGTACGAAGCCGGCGCTCTCGGTGCCCTCGGGCTCGTCGGCGACCTTGGCGTCCTCGAGGACCTCGTCCTCGGTCAGCTCGACGTCGTCCGACTTGGCCGCGGTCTTCTTGGCGGCCGTCTTCTTGGCGACGGTCTTCTTCGCGGCCGCCTTCTTGGCGGTCGTCTTCTTGGCTGCTGCCTTCTTGGCGGGTGCGACTTCCTCGGTTGGGTCGTCGGCTGCCGGGGCGGTGGGCACGGCCGGGGCGGCCGTGGTGGCGGTGGCCTTCCTGGTGGTCACCGTCTTCGCCGCGACCGTCTTGGTGGCGGTGCGCTTCGCCGGGCTCTTCGCTGCGACGCTCTTTCGGGTGCGCTTGGGCTCTGCTGCACTGACCATCAGCGTCACACCCTCTTCCTCAAGGATCTGGTTGAGGCTGCGCAGTACGTTCTTCCACTGAGTGGCCGGAATCTGGTCAGCTTCGAAGGCCCGACGCACATCGTCGCCGGCGATCTGCCCCTCAGCCTTTCCCCGCTCAATGAGCGCCATGACAGAGACGGACTCGGCGATCTCCGGCGGGAGCGTACGGGATGTGCTGGCCGACACGAACAACCTCTCGGAACGTTGGAAAACGGCTTCCGGCCCCGTCCACAGCGAACAGGGGCCGACCACCGGCCTGGGGATGGGCCGACGGAACGGGCGGGGGCCGGGAAGATGCACAGCGCCTGTCATGGCGTCCGTATTCCCTCCGCGGCTGTCACCTCTTAGGTCATCGCGCTGCTCCCGCGAGCGTTACGCCCAATCTGCGTGGCCCGAGTCACACCCCGTAAGCGGTCAAAAGCAGTCAGACATGGGCAGAGGAGATCACTGTTGTGCCGACCGGGACCGCTCCGCCGGCATGGACGGCCGGCCGCGTCGCCGGACCCCGCCGGATTCCCAAGGATCCGGCGGGGTCCGGCGACGGCCGGTTCCCAGGCCCGGCGCCGCCACGAGAACCACGAGAACGCGGCACACTGGCGACCGCACCGCCTTCGGTACGGGTCAGTGCTCGCGCGGGGCGGGAACCACGCGCTCCACCTCGGGGTGGACGGTGAGCAGTTGCCGCATCGCCGACTCCGCCGCCGTACCGTCGCCGGTGCCGAGCGCGTCGACGATCCGCGCGTGCAGCGCGAGCGAGGCCTCGTTCGGCCGGTCACATCCCGTGACCGGCCCGCCGGAGACCTGGAGGGCGGACGAGACGATCCCGGACAGGTGCTCCAGCATGCGGTTGCCCGCGATCTGGATGAGCAGCGTATGGAACTCCGTGTCGGCGCGCGAGAAGGTCAGCGCGTCACCCTGGGCCATGGCATGGCTCATGATCTCGACCATGTCGGACAGGCGCTGCTGCACCTCCTCGCGTCCGTGCCCGGCGGCGAGGCGGGCGGCGAGCGGCTCGATCGTCCAGCGCAGCTCGCTCAGCTCGCGGCGCTGGTCGTCGCGCTGCGGCCCGAAGGCGCGCCATTCGATGATGTCCGGGTCCAGGAGGTTCCAGTCGCTGACGGGACGCACGCGCGTGCCGACGTTCGGGCGGGCGCTGACGAGGCCCTTGGCCTCCAGGACGCGGAGGGACTCGCGGACGACGGTGCGGGAGACCTCGAAGCGCTGGCCGATCTCCTCGGGCACCAGCGGGCGGTCCGCCCCCAGGTCGCCGGAGACGATCATCTGACCCAGCTGCTGGACGAGTTGGCCGTGCAGTCCGCGTCCGCGGCTGCCCGCGGCGCGCCGGCCCACGCGGCCCAGCTCGGGGTCCGCTCCGTCCCAGGCGGGTGCTCCGACGCGGTCGGCCACCGGGGCCTCGGCGTAGGGGTAGCGGTCGAGATCGCCCGGGCCGGTCAGACCAGAGTCTGCGGAGCGGGCGGCGGTCATCATGGTGTGCGCAAGGGTACTCACGGATCCTTTGTCGGCGCCGCCTCCAACTCCCTTGAGGTCTTTGGTGAAAAGCACACGAAAGGGTGATCGCTCACCCCGTCGCAATTGACGCCTTATCGGAAAGAAACGGGCTTTCTCCGGGGAGTTGTGCGCACAGCAGGACCGCAAGCGTACGGACGGTCGTCATCGGACCCTGGCGCGAAGCGTCGTGACCATATACGCGCACAGCAGAGCCGCCAGCGACAACGTCAGTGCGCCACCCACGGGTTGGGTGACGACCCGGGCCATGGCGACCAGATACCGCTCCCCCCCGAAGGGCCACTGCAACAGGAAGACCTCCCGCATCCGCACCGGGAAGCCGGCCGCCGTCCGCACGGCGGGCCCCTGTAGCGCCTGGTGCACGGCGGGCACGACGAGGACGGGTACCGCGAGGACGGCGGCGAGACCCGCCGTCGTGGACCGGAAGACGCCGGACGCCAGGACACCGGCCCACGCGCAGCCGACGACCAGCCCGAGCCAACTCGCACTGAGTGAGAGCCAGTCCGAGGGAACTCGTGTCAGCTCTCGTCCGTAGACGAGATAGAGCGCTTCGGCGTCACAGCCCACGGTGAGGAAGGCCAGCATCAGGGCGGCGGCTCCGGAGACGAGGAGTTTCGCGGTGAGCAGCCCCAGCCGGCGGGGGACGGTCCCGCGGTCCGCCGCCAGCGCGGGGTGGCGGAACTCGTCTCCGAAGGCCAGCGCACCGAGCAGCCCCGCCGCGAGTGCCGTGGGCGGCAGGGGAAGCTCCCGCGGCCACGCCGCGAAGAGCCGCGCCTGCGGGGTGTGGCCGAGCCGCGCCAGGAGTACGGCGGTGAGCGCGGACACCACCAGCACGACTCCGCAGGTGAGGAATCCGGTGCCGATTCCGGTGGCGCGCCGGAGTTCGTAGCGCAGGGGGCGCAGCGGACTGCGGGCGGGGCGGACCGCGATGGAGGGTGGGAGGGAGGACAGAGCGTCGGGGGCAGGGGCGGCGTCGGCGCGCGAGCGCGCCGGTCGGCCGGCCTGCCCGGTCCGGGGCTGGGGGCCGCCGGGTCTCCGGGTGTCCGGATTCCGAGCGCCGGGGACGGTCGTGCCGACTGCCAGCGTGCCGACCGTGGTGGTGCTCGCGGCGTCGGCTTCTGCTCCCGGCTCCGTGGAGGCCTCCGGGGAGTCGACCTCGAGTGCGGCCGCGAGGGGGCGGATGTCGGCAGCGATCACAGGCGCACCGGCGGGAGCCGCCGCCTCGGCACCGCCGGCCACTCCGGCCGCCGCAGCGGAGGCCACACTCGGGGACGTACGGTCGGCTCCAGGAGCAGCACCGAGGGACGTACGGCCGGTTCCCGAGACGGTGTCGGCCTGCGACGGCCCCTCGGCCGGGGTGCCGTCGGCGATCCTCGTGCGGCTCGGCAGGGAGACACCCCCGAGCGGCGGCCACTCGTCGCCGACGACCTCACCCGACTCCGGCTCCCGCTCCGGCGTCGAGACGCTGGACACCACCAGCTCCTGGTCCACGGACGCACGATCGGACACTGGTTGCGCGGCTGGAGCGGCCCAGTCCTCCGGCGATGAGCCGGACGCGGCTTGCACCGGCCCCTCCGGCGAGTGGTCCACCTCCGTCCGTTCCGGCCCGGCCGCCACCTCCTCATCGGCCACTCTCGCCTCGCCCCCGGCTCCTGCTTCCGCGCTCGGCCCCATGTCCCCGACCTCGTCGGCGAGTTGGTGGATGAGAATGCCGTGCCGGAAGGCGGTCTCGCCGATGTCGGCGGTCGTACTGCCGTACACAAAGAGGCGATTGCCGCCCTCCCGCACGACCTCGACGGACCGCTGGTCGGTCCGGGCCTCCTTGGTGAGCAGGGCCGCGAGGCGGGCGGCGTGAGGGCTGCGGACAGCCACGCGCGGACGCAGCCGGGTACGGGCGAACTCCTTGGCCTCCAGATCGGCGACGATCCTGCCGTCGTCGAGGGTGACGACCCGGTCGGCCTCGCGTGCGGCCTCCTTGGAGTCGGCAGTCGTGAACAGGACGGTGCCGCCTTGAGTCGCGTGTGCGCGCAGCATGCCGTGCAGCCAGCGCGCCTCGCGGGCGGAGAGGCCGTCGGCGGGGTCGTCCAGCACGAGCGTGTGCGGGTCGGGCAGGAGGGCGCAGGCCAGTCCGAGTCTGCGGTCCATGCCCCGCGACAGGGTGCCGAGGCGTTCCTCGCGGAGGCTGATGAGGCCCACGACTTCGAGGACCTCGTCGGCGCGCCGGGCGGGGACTCCCGCCGCCGCGCACAGCATGCGCAGATGCCCGCGGACGGAGCGGGCCGGGTGACCGGGTACGTCGCCGAGGAGCACGCCGACTTCCCGTGCCGGGTGGGCGATCTGGTGCAGGGGCCGACCCTTGAAGTAGGTGATGCCGCGACCCTGTTGGAGTTCGAGCATCAGCCTGAGCGCGGTCGTCTTGCCCGCGCCCTCCGCCCCGAGGAGCACGGTGACACGGCCGGCGGGCGCCTCGAAGGAGACGTCGTCGACGGCAGGCGGGTGACCCTTGCGGGGGTTGCTGGTCAGTCCGAAAGCCTGGATCACCTGCAGCAAGATAGCGCGGAGTGTCCGGTTTTTCGGGTATCACCTGATCTGTTCTTCGGTGGCGCGCAAGTCGGAGGGGACTTTTGTCCCCCGTTCGATGGATCAGACCTCGGGACGGAGCATCGGAGGGTTGAGCAGGGTTGCACCGCCGGCCCGGAAGAGCTGGGCCGGCCGCCCGCCCTGGCGGGTGGTCGTACCGCCCGTCGGAACCAGGAATCCCGGCGTTCCGGTGACCTTGCGGTGGAAGTTGCGCGGGTCGAGGGCCACGCCCCACACGGCTTCGTAGACCCGGCGCAGCTCGCCGACGGTGAACTCGGGTGGGCAGAAGGCGGTGGCCAGCGACGAGTACTCGATCTTGGAACGGGCCCGCTCGACCCCGTCGGCGAGGATCTGGGCGTGGTCGAAGGCGAGCGGCGCCACCGGTTCGCCGTCGCGGCCGTATCCGCCCTGCTGGAGCAGCTCCTCGACCGGCGCCCAGCGCGCATTGCTCGCGTCGCCGCCGGCCCGCGGTGCGGGCAGGTCCGGGGCGAGGGCCAGGTGCGCGACACTGACGACCCGCATCCGGGGATCCCGCTTCGGGTCGCCGTAGGTGGCGAGCTGTTCCAGGTGGGCGCCGTTGTCGTGCGCCGGAGCCGAAGGGTCGTGGGCGCGCAACCCGGTCTCCTCGGCCAGCTCACGCGCCGCCGCCTGGGACAGGTCCTCGTCGGCCCGCACGAAGCCACCGGGCAGCGCCCAGCGCCCCTGGAACGGCGGCTCGCCCCTGCGTACCGCCAACGCGCACAGGGCATGGCGGCGCACGGTCAGCACGACCAGGTCCACGGTGACGGCGAAGGGCGGAAAGGCTGACGGGTCGTAGGGCATGCGGCGATCATAGTCGTCTGCCTGACGATAAACACTCCCTTCGTCGACCGCGCTGGCAGCGGTCCGCTTCGTTCCGGTATGGGGCGCGCGGTGGGCTCCCGCTCCTCGTGCCGGTCGCGTCGTGCGAGGTCACACGCCCAATTGCAGACCGTCCGCCGCCTCCTCGACCATGGCGAGTCCCAGTCGGCTGACCCGCACGGCGAAGGGAGCGCCCGCGACGCGCAGCCCTGTCAGACCGATCTCGCCGAGGGGAGCGCTCTGCACCGGGCGCAGGGTGACGGTCCGGGCGGGGGCGTCGGGCCGGATGCCCGCGAGCGTGGTGAGGAGCAGGACCGCGGAGGCCGCGGCGGTGGCCGCCGGGCGGCAGGCCGCCGGGTGCGGGAGAGGAGCGCTCCCGGCAGCGCGCTGCTCCCCCGCGAACATCTCCGGCAGCCGGTGGCCGAAGTGCTCCGCTGCCTCCAGCAGCCCCCTCAGCAGGCCGCTCGCCTCCTTCTCATAACCGGAGGCAGCCAGTCCGGCGACGGCGAGTGCGGTCTCGTGGACCCGCACGGCTCCGGTCCGGTGGCCGAACGGATTGTGTCCGGCCTCCTTCGTCCCGAGACCCCTCAGTCCCCAGCCCGCGTCCATCGCCGGGCCGCCGAGCAGCCGGGCGAGCTGTTCGGTCTGCACCTTGTCGAGCAGGCCGGTGGCGAGCAGGCCGGCACCGAGCAGACCGGTGTCGAGGAGGTGCACGGCGGCGGAGCCCAGGTGCGGGACGGGCCTGCCGTCCGGCGCCAGGGCCGCAGCCGGGCGCCCGCCGCCGCGGTCCTCGACCCAGAAGTCCGTGCGGAACGCGTCCCGGACGGCCTGGGCCCACTGTCTCAACTCCGAGCCCCCTGGCCTGCCGTACGCATCGAGGAGATCGGCGCCGAGGACAGCGGCACGATGAGCGTGGGCCTGCGTCTCGCAGCGGACCGGACCTCCCGGGTGAGGGTCGGGGAGGTAGGTGCCCTCACCGACGGTGGTCCGCAGCCAGGCCAGGCAGCGTTCGGCGGCGGGCAGCAGTTCCTGTGTCTCCTGCTCGGGGAGCCCCCATCGGCGGGCCTCGGCGAGCAGGACGGGGAAGAGAAGCGTGGCCTCCGTACCCGTGCACGCCGGCGGGAGGAGGGCTCCGGCGTCGCGTCGCGGACCGGGGATCAGGCCCGCCTGTGGGCCCGGGCCCGGAAGCTGCGTGCGGGCGAGGGTGCGCAACGTGCCCGCGGCGAGCCGGGTGCCGAGGGGCAGCGCCATCCGGGCCGCGGCGAGCGCCTCGGCCGGGGCCATGCCGCAGCGCCAGGGCGCGCCCGCCGCGAGGTAGGTGTCGGCGGGGTGCGCGGGGTCGCGCAGCAGCAGGGCCTGGAGGTCGTCGGCGGCGGCCCGGAACAGGGCAGCCGCCCGCGGGTCGTCGCCTGCCGCCCGGGCGGCCGCGAAGGGGCTCGTCGCGGCCTGGCCCACGGCGCGCAGCGGTCCAGCACCGTGCGGGCGTACTCGCAGTTCCACGCTCGCCGTTCCGCCCGGAGGCAGTTCCAGCTCCCAGCGCAGCAGGCCTGCGGAGGCCAGTGCGTCGGCGGGCGTGGGGTGCGCCGTGACACTGGCGCCGCCACCGGCCGAGGACCAGCGCAGACCCGAGTCATGGACGCTGGCCGGGAGTTCGGGGCCTGTCCTGCCGGAGGCGATGGCGCCGAGGTCGGCCAGGTCCGTGCCGAGGGCGACCTCGAGCGGGAGGCGGAGGGGGCGTGGGGAGGCGTTCTGGAGTGTGATGCGCTCGGTTCCGTCGGCGCTGCGGGTCCGCTCGACGACGACGTCGGGATCCGGACCCGCCCCCGGGGAGACACGCAGCGTCCCGACGAAGCGAGCCCGGTCCGCCCCGGTCATCCTGGCCTGCACCGCGAGCGGTTCCCGCCCGGCGATGCGGACCTGACACCGCGAGAGCAGACGTCGGCCGCCCCGGTAGAACCCCTCCAGTCCTTGGCCGGCCAGCTGTCCCTGTTCGCCGCAGATGGCGAGGCCCGGCAGGGCGACGCAGATCAGGGCGGTGTGTGTGGGTGGCAGGTCGGGAGCCGGCCGGGGCATCGGGTACGGCGTGCGCGGGGCAGCGCCGGGAGCCGGTGCGGTGGTGGGGCGGCGCGGCCGGCTCGTGGGCTGGGCCGAGCCTCGGTGCCGGCCGTCGGTGGCTGGGGGAATCGGAGACGTGCCTGGGGGCGACGGCGGCTTGGGGACACCGATGCTTTCCGGTGTGGTGCTCCCGGCAGCGGGCTGTGGGAAGGGCGTGTGCCCGACGTCGGGCGGGTGGCTCTCGTCGACGGCGGAGAGCCGAGTCTGCTGCTGATGCATGCGATGGCTTCTTCTGCGCTCGGTGCGCCTCGGACGCGCTGCGCGCGGGGTGGAGCGCCCGGAGGGACAAGGGTCGTAGGGCGGCATGGCCCGTCCAGGCGCTCCGCCACTCAGGTGAACGGAGAGGGACTCCTCCTGGTCACGCCTTGCATCGGGCAAGCCGACCGAATGGCGGCGTGGCGGGCGGAAGCCCGGCAAGGCACCTGTGCGGAAGAAGGGACTCATCCCGCGCCGCTGTGTCTCGGCGCTCATCCGTCCCCCTCGGTCTCCCGCTGACCGCCCGCCGCCGCGGTGTCGCGGCTCGGGCCCTCACCGGAACGCGCGCGCATGCCGCCCGGCTTCGTGCTGCCCGGACGCGAAGGTCCGCCGGCCGGCGATTCAGGGTGGGAGCCGGTCGACCGCCGTCGTACGTCCTCCCCCCGCGGCGGACGGGGGCTGCGGTCGCCGCCTTCCGCGGCCCGCGTTCGGCGACGGCGCCGAGAACCGCTTGTCCGCGAGGCTCGCTCACCCTGGCGACTGTCCGTCCGGGCGGCTGCTCCAGGGCCTGCGACGACCGTGCCCGAAGGGGCGCCCGGGGTCACTTCCACTGCCGAATCTGCCTGCTCCACGGTGTCCGTCCGGGCGCGCCCCGCGCGTTCCGCACGCAGGCAGCGGCGGACCGACTCGGGGTCGAGTCCTTCGTTGCAGGCCTGGTGGAGGAGGCGGGCGAAGAGGTAGTCGGGGTCAGCGCCCAGTGCCATTGCGAGGGCTTCTCGGGCCTCCAGCTCGTCGCCGGAGGACCAGGCGACCCAGCCCGCCAGGGTGAGCGGGGCGGCGGCGTGCTCGCCGTACGGCCCCACGCAGCGGCGGGACAGTGCGCGCCAGAGCCGCAGAGCCGGACCGGCCTCGTCGTCCTCCATCCACGCGGCCGCCCGGTCGCGGGTCGTGCGGTCCTGGAGCCCGAGGATCAGCGTCGCCGCCTCGTCGTGGGTGAGCAGTTCGTCGTCGCGGAGGTCGGCCGGGTGCGTGCCGGACACCGGCGCCGCCGCGGCGAACCTGTGAATGATCCGCTCGGCGAGATCGAGCGTTTCCTCCGCCACGCTCTGCCGGGCCGTGTCGTCCAGGATGCGGGGCACCAGGGACATCCCGGCCGCGTCCAGGGCCACCTCCTGCTCCAGGGCGGCACTGGTCTCCCAGGGCAGCAGCCTGGCCCGCAGCTCACGGAGGGTGCCGCGCACCTGGATCCCCGCATAGGCGGCTGCGGCGGCCAGCACCGAGGTGCCGGGCAGGCCCATCGGTGTTCCGTCGTCAGGACAACATCCCTCCACCGCGCAGCTGTAGGACCAGAAACGGCCGTCCGAGATGCACAAGGCCTCGACCACGGGCGCGCCGAGATCCCCGCATTCCGTGCGCAGCTGGGCGATCAGTGGCTCGAGCCGGAGCATCACGTCCCGGCCGGTCTCGAACTGGCCCGGTTCCTGGCAGACGTAGGCGACCATCTGCTCGGGCCGCCTACCGCGTCGCTCGCTGCTGGTCACCAGCCCCCGGACCAGCTGCTGCACGGCCTCCTCCCAGTCCTCGGTGCTTGCGGGGATGCCCAGGCGGGCCCGGCCGCCGAACCTGCCGCGGCCTTCCCGGTCGTGCAGGGCGACCAGCACGATGCTGTCCTCGGGTCGGTAGCCGAGCAGGTAGGGCAGGGCGTCGGCCAGCTCGGCCGGGGTGCGCAGAGTGACCTGGGTGTCGTGCGCGGACTGCTCGTTCAGCGGCTCTCGTCCCACGATGTCGCCGTTTTCGAAGGGTCCGGTCGTTTCGCTGTGATTCGTCATGCGCAGACGATCTCGCGGATCACGAGATTCCGGTTGAGCCTGTGGATAACTCGAATCAGGGACACGACAAGGCCGGCCTCGGCCGTTGGCGCTCCGTCCACGGCTGGACCGTCGCGGTCGTCCGCTCGCGACCGGCGCTCACCCGATTGTCAGTCGCGTCCTGTTGTATGGGACGCATGGAGCACACGAGCAACGCGGACCTCCGGGCACAGGCCGACGCCGTCCTCGCCCGGCTCGTCGGGGACACCACGGGCACGGCCCGGCTGCGCGAGGATCAGTGGCGGGCGATCGAGGCGCTGGTCGCCGACCGGCGCCGGGCCCTGGTCGTGCAGCGCACGGGGTGGGGCAAGTCCGCGGTGTACTTCGTGGCGACCTCGCTGCTGCGGGCCAGAGGTGGCGGACCCACGGTGATCGTCTCCCCGCTGCTCGCGCTCATGCGCAACCAGGTGGAGGCCGCGGCCCGGGCCGGTATCCACGCCCGGACCATCAACTCCTCCAACACCGAGGAGTGGGAGGCCGTACAGACCGAGATCGAGGCTGGCGAGGTCGACGTGCTGCTCGTCAGCCCGGAGCGGCTGAACAACCCCGACTTCCGCGACCAGGTCCTGCCCAAGCTCTCCGCGGCGACCGGACTGCTCGTGGTGGACGAGGCCCACTGCATCTCCGACTGGGGGCATGACTTCCGCCCGGACTACCGCCGGCTGCGCACCATGCTCAGTGAGCTTCCGCCAGGTGTCCCGGTGCTGGCCACCACCGCCACGGCCAACGCACGCGTGACCGCCGACGTCGCCGAGCAGCTCGGCACCGGCGGCTCCTCGGACGCCCTGGTGCTGCGCGGGCCGCTGGACCGGGAGAGCCTGAGCCTCGGTGTGCTGCGGCTGCCCGACGCCGCGCACCGGATGGCCTGGCTCGCCGACCACCTCGACGACCTGCCGGGCTCCGGCATCATCTACACC
This sequence comes from Streptomyces sp. NPDC001410, assembly GCF_042895235.1. Classification (NCBI taxonomy): domain Bacteria; kingdom Bacillati; phylum Actinomycetota; class Actinomycetes; order Kitasatosporales; family Streptomycetaceae; genus Streptomyces; species Streptomyces sp. NPDC001410. The sequence goes on along the minus strand of NZ_JBIAWE010000022.1, from coordinate 105,744 downwards.
CTCACCGTGGCCGCCGCCGAGGAGGTCACCGCCTTCCTGCGGCAGCGCGGGCACGCCGTCGCCTCGTACACGGGCCGGACCGAGAACGCCGACCGGCAGCAGGCGGAGGACGATCTGCTCGCCAACCGGGTCAAGGCGCTGGTCGCCACCTCCGCGCTCGGCATGGGCTTCGACAAGCCGGACCTCGGATTCGTCGTGCACCTGGGGTCGCCGTCCTCCCCCATCGCCTACTACCAGCAGGTCGGCCGCGCGGGCCGTGGCGTCGAGCACGCCGAGGTGCTGCTGCTGCCGGGCAGGGAGGACGAGGCGATCTGGGAGTACTTCGCGTCGCTCGCCTTCCCCTCCGAGGATCTGGTGCGCCGCACTCTGGACGTTCTCGCCCGGGCGGACCGGCCCCTGTCGCTGCCGGCGCTCGAACCCCTGGTGGAACTGCGTCGTTCCCGGCTGGAGACGATGCTGAAAGTCCTCGACGTGGACGGAGCGGTGAACCGCGTCAAGGGCGGCTGGACCGCGACCGGGCAGCCATGGTCGTACGACGCCGAGCGTTACGACTGGGTGGCGCGGCAGCGCAAGGCGGAGCAGCAGGCGATGCGCGAGTACGCCGCCACCACGGACTGCCGGATGGAGTACCTCCAGCGCCAGCTCGACGACGAGGGCGCCAAGCCCTGCGGCCGGTGCGACAACTGCGCGGGGCCGCGCTTCGCAGCCGACACGTCCGCGTCGGCCGTGGACGCCGCGCGCGTGGACCTGGACCGTGCCGGGGTCGAGGTGGAGCCCCGCCGCATGTGGCCGACCGGCCTCCCGGCGATCGGCATCGACCTCAAGGGGCGCATTCCGGTTGGCGAACAAGCCTCGTCCGGGCGGGCTCTGGGTCGGTTGTCGGACATCGGCTGGGGCAACCGGCTGCGGCCCCTGCTCGCACCCCAGGCCGCGGACGCACCCGTGCCGGACGACGTGGCGCGAGCCGTGGTGGAGGTGCTGGCGGACTGGGCGAAGGGCCCCGGCGGCTGGGCCTCCGGGGCGGCCGGCGCGCAGGCCCGGCCCGTGGGTGTGGTCACCGTCGCCTCCCGCACCCGGCCGATACTGATCCACTCCCTGGGCGCCCGTATCGCCGAGATCGGCCGACTGCCCCTGCTGGGCTCCGTGGAGTACGACGGTGACGCGTCACGGGTGTCACGCAGCAACAGCGCCCAGCGTCTGAAGGCCCTCGACGGCTCGCTGACCGTGCCGCCCGCCCTCGCCTCCGCGCTCGCCGAGGCCCGGGGTCCGGTCCTGCTGGTGGACGACTTCACGGAGACCGGTTGGACCCTCGCGGTCGGGGCGCGTCTGCTCAGAAGGGCCGGCGCCGACGGAGTGTTGCCCCTGGTGCTGGCCGTCCAGGGCTGACCAGGCGTGGCTCGTGGGGCGTCGGCGCCCGGACCGACGCACGCACGTGCCGTGGTCGAACGTCGCAGGGGTCATCAGGGGCACTCGTGGGTAGGGATATAAGCCACGCACCGCCAGATAACAGTCGGTGGCCCCAATTGCTCGTTGCCGCATCCAAGTTCGACAGGAAGAATTGAAGTCCGCTCCCCGCACGGCTCGTCCGTGATCCGGCTGGGCTTTGCTGCGGTGCGCGGTCCCCCGAAATCCGACCTCGCCCGCAGTGTGGGCGCGTAGCCGAAGGGAGGAACGTGACCTTCGGATTCGCCTCGTCCTCGGCGGCCTCGTTGTCGACGTCCGCGTCCGCCGCTTCCGCCAGCCGCCTGCTCGAGCCCGCGGAGTGGGCAGCCGCCGGAATCCCCCTGCTGCGCAATCCCCGTGAGGTCGTCAGCGGGCTGCACGCCCGCCATCGTCCCAAGCCGTCCATGGCGATCGTGGCCGTGCTGGATCCCGACGAACGGCTGTGCGCCAGCGCCTCGTTCCTGCGCCGTCCGGCGCCGGCCGACGGCTGGATGTTCCGCAACGCGCTGCTCGCCCAGCTGCGCCGGGTCATTCCGCACGACCTGCGCCGCCGCACCCCGGTGCGCACCGCCGTGCTGCTCTACTGCCGCGAGGGCGACGCGCGTTGGACCGAGGAGGACGGTGCCTGGATGTGGGGGCTGCGCGACGCCTGCACACTGCACGGGCTGCGCTGCGGGGCGTACATCACGCTGACCGGTGACGGCTGGCAGGTGCTCGGCGAGGGGCGCGGCGGACGCCGGCCCAGCACCCACTCGCAGCCGGAGCCCTTCGCCATGTCGGAAGTCCCGGCTCCGGCACCTCGCACCGGCGGCCCGGTCTCCGAGGTGCTGCGCCGCGCGGCTGCTCGCTGAGGCTCGGCTCCGGGTTCGGCCGCGTACGAGTCACGCGACACCGAGGCTCGTACGCGGTGTGGCACGGTCCGCACGACACCCGCACGGTCCGCCCGGCACCCGGTCGCACAGCCTCCACACGGCCGCCCGGACGGTCCGACAGGCGGCCGTCCCCGGAGGAGGAACGGCCACCGCCAGTCATCCGGGCATGCCGAAAGCAGCACCGTGCGGATGCCCTCGGAGCTGCCTTCGCCGCCCCGGCACCCCAAGGTGCCGGGTGGGACTCAGACGCCCGCGCCCAGCACCGAGTTGATCTGCTGCGGGTCACCGCAGACGATCAGCAGCGCACCGGCCCGGGAGTGGGCCAGCGGAAGGGCGGTGGCGGCAGCGGCGGAACCGCCGTTGACGGCCACGACGACCACGGGGCGGGACGCGGCACGGGAGGCGAGGGCGGCGTCCGTGTAGAACACGTCGTCACCGGCGTCATGCTGCGCCCAGTAGGAGGCTTCACCGAAGGACAGTTCGTGCTCGGCCCACGGGTGCTGGGAACCGGTGGTGATCACCAGCACGTCCGCGGGGGCACGGCCCGAGTCCAGGAGCAGGTCCACTGCCTCGTCGGCTGCGTCGAGCGCACCCTCGGCCGAGGCCGGGATCAGCTGGATCTGCGGGGTAGCCGCCGGGGCGGCGGCAGCGGCCGGGCCCGATGGGCCTGGCTTGGCCGGAGCCACGTCACGTTGCGTCCGCTGCACCGGCGGCGTGGGCCGCTGAGGGCCGGGACGACCGGGGCGCGACGGAGCCGCGGGGCGGGGGCCGGGTACGGGGCGAGGGGTCGGCGCGGTACGGCCGCTGGCGGGCGTGGCGCGGGGACCCTGGGCACTCTCGTGAATCTGAGGCTCCTCGGGAATGAGAGGCATGAGCTGATATTTATCAAACGTTGGTGCGGCGCGGGCGACCGGGTGGCACATCAGTGCGAGCGGAACCGTCAGAAGTCGAAGCCGAGCTGACCCTCGATTTCCGGAGCGCCTCCGTCCGCCCAGCTGCGGACCTTCTTGAGGTGCCGCCACTGGGGCAGCGCATCAAGATACGCCCACGACAAGCGGTGGTACGGGGTGGGTCCCCGTTCCTCCAGTGCGGCCTTGTGCACGGGCGACGGATACCCGGCGTTGTCCGCAAACCTGAAGTCTGCATGGTCGATACCCAGTTCGGCCATCATTTTGTCGCGCTGAACCTTGGCGATCACCGACGCCGCCGCAACGGCCACGCACGACCGGTCGCCCTTGATCACCGTGCGCACCTTCCACGGGGCACCGAGGTAGTCGTGCTTCCCGTCGAGGATCACGGCGTCGGGGCGGACCGGCAGGGCGTCCAGGGCACGGACGGCGGCGAGCCGCAGTGCGGCGGTCATGCCCCGGTCGTCGATCTCCTCGGGGGAAGCATGCCCCAGGGCATAGGCCGTCACCCACGACTGCAGCATCTCGGCCAGTTCCGTGCGCCGTTTGACGGTCAGCAGCTTGGAGTCGGTCAGGCCCTCGGGCGGCCGACGGAGTCCGGTGATCGCCGCGCAGACGGTGACAGGCCCTGCCCAGGCGCCCCGCCCCACCTCGTCGACACCGGCAATGACCTTCGCTCCGGTCGTGGCGCGCAGGGAGCGCTCGACGGTATGAGTGGGTGGTTCGTACGGCATGGCGCCCTTAGCGTACGCCGCCGGGATCCTCGCGCGACACCCCAGGTCCCCCGGTCGGCGCGGAGGTCACCGGCAGCCGGAATCAGGCGCCGTGCGGCCGCAGCAGCGGAAGCATCAGCTGGTCGATCAGCTCTTCCAGATCCTGCTCATTCCATTCGCAGCCGCACATCTTCGAGCGGTACATCATCATCGCCGGGATGACGTCGAAGACGTAGCCGTTGGCCGCGTCGGACCGCACCTCTCCCCGCCCTATTCCTCGGGTGACGACCTCGCGCAGCAGCTTGATGGTCGGCTCGACCACCCCTTCGAAGATCACGCCATGGAAGCGCTCGACCTGCGCCGGATCGCATTCGTGAATCACCGCGCGCAACGCGAAACCGGGGCGCGAGAACATGGCGTCCCGCGCTCGCCGGCACAGGGCCAGCAGGTCCTCGCGCACACTGCCGAGGTCGGGCACCTCCTCGAAGCGAGGCAGTCCGGCCTCGAGCGCGTCGGCGACCAGATCCTCCTTGGAGGGCCAGCGACGGTAGACCGCGGCCTTGCCGGTCTGGGCGCCGGCGGCGACACCCTCCATCGTCAGGCCGTTCCAGCCGACCGTGCTGAGCTGCTCCAGAGCGGCGTCCAGGATCGCGCGCTCGAGCACCGCACCGCGCCGACGAGGGGAAGCCGCCTGAGCAGGGGCGGCCGTCCAGCGCGAGGTAACCATCTGAGTTTCTCCAGCAGACAAGGGGAAGCGGGGGTTCCGGGGCGGGGCTGCGTCGCGCCGCAGCAAGGGGGACGCGATACGCGACACAGGGATTAAGTGAACGCTTGCGTTCACTGTTGGGGACTCACTACCGTTGACGCGACAGTGAACGCGAGCGTTCACTAACGCCTTTGTGGGGGACCCATAGTGACAACCTCTCAGCTCATCCAGGAACAGAAACCAGGAGCGGCCCGCCGGGAGGGACATCCCGGCATAGCGCTCACCGTCATCGCGGCCTGCCAACTCATGGTGGTGCTCGACGCGACGATTGTGAACATCGCCCTCCCGCACATTCAAGACGCGCTCAAGTTCAGCACCACGGACCTCACTTGGGTGGTCAGCGCCTACACGCTCACCTTCGGCGGTCTGCTGCTCCTCGGCGCGCGGGCCGGCGACATCCTCGGCCGGCGCCGAGTGTTCATGACCGGCATCCTGCTGTTCACCTTCGCCTCGCTGCTGGGCGGCCTGGCCCAGGAACCCTGGCAGCTGCTGGCCGCACGCGCCCTGCAGGGCATGGGAGGCGCGATCGCATCGCCCACGTCGCTCGCGCTGATCACCACCACCTTCCCCGAAGGTCCCGAGCGCAACCGGGCGTTCGGCGTGTTCGCCGCGGTGTCGGCGGGCGGCGGCGCCATCGGCCTGCTCGCGGGCGGCATGCTGACCGACTGGCTCGACTGGCGGTGGGTGCTCTTCGTCAACGTGCCCATCGGCGTGCTGATCGCCGCACTCGCTCCGCTGTACATCAGCGAGTCCCAGCGGCACCCGGGGCGGTTCGACATCGCGGGAGCGCTGACGTCGACGGCGGGCATGGCCTCGCTGGTGTACGGGTTCATCCGCGCCTCGGAGGACGGCTGGCGGGACGGGCTCACCCTCGGCTCGTTCGGCGCGGCGGTAGTGCTTCTGCTGGCCTTCGTCTTCACCGAGCTGCGGGCGAAGGAACCGATCACCCCGCTCAAGATGTTCCGCGACCGCAACCGCTCCGGCACCTACGTGGTCATGCTGAGCCTGGCAGCGGCGATGTTCGGCATGTTCTTCTACATCGTGCTGTTCGTCCAGAACGTGCTCGGCTACAGCCCGATCAAGGCCGGTCTGGCCTTCCTCCCCGTGACGGTCGCCATCGCGGTCGGCGCGGGTCTGTCGCAGCGGTTCCTGCCCACGCTCGGCCCCAAGCCGTTCATGATGACCGGCTCGGCGCTCGTGGCGATCGGGCTGTTCTGGCAGACCTTCATCACCCCTGACAGCTCCTACGTCGGCGGGGTCCTGGGCCCGATGCTGATCTTCGGCTTCGGCATGGGCCTGAACTTCGTGACGGTCACCGTCACGGCGGTCTCCGGTGTCGCCCAGCACGAGGCGGGTGCGGCCTCCGGGCTGCTCAACGCCACGCAGCAGGTCGGCGGCTCGCTGGGCCTGTCCATCCTGACCACCGTCTTCGGCTCGGCGAGCACGGACGAGGCGAAGAAGCAGCTGCCGAAGTTTCTCGCGCAGGGCACGCCGGAGCAGCAGGCGCAGTTCGCCAAGACGCACCAACTGCCCGCGCCCTGGGGGAGCGAGGTGCTCGCCCACGGCATCTCGATCGCCTTCATCCCGGCCGTGGCGATGGCCGGACTCGCGTTCCTCACCGCCTGGATGGCGATCAAGGTCCGCAAGAGCGACCTCGAAGCCCTCGCCGGGACGGCGAGCCCGGGAATGGGCTGACCCCAGCACAACGACGACCGGCACTGACCGCACCCTCCCGACCCTGGTCCGCCGCCTGCCCGAGCCGAGCCTCGTTCGGCTCGACGCGGGCGGCGGATACCGGGACAACGGGCGACGGTCACGCAGAGTTCCCGGTGGGCACGGAGAGTCGCAGAGACCGGAACGGCCCTCAGAGACCTGCGGGCACCCAGTCCGGCAGCGCCTCGGTCCGCTCGACCCACTGAGCGGGCGGCGCCCCCGCCTTGCCGGACGCGAGCACACCGCCCACGATCGCGCAGGTGGTGTCCACGTCCCCGCCCACCTGGGCGGTCGTCCAGAACGCCGTCTCGAAGTCGGCGAGGGACCGCGCCGCGGACCACAGCGCGAAGGGGACGGTGTCATGGGCGCTCGTACGGCGTCCGCACCCCAGAACGGCGGCGACCGTGCCCGCGTCGCCGTAGTCGAGCATGTCCCGGGCACGGCGCAGCCCGGCGCCGACGGCGCTCTTCGGCACCAGGGCGATGACACCGTCGAGGAGCGCCTCGGGGCTGGGCGGTCCGTCGGGCGAGGCGGCCAGCGAGGCGGCAGCCGCAACGGCCATCGCGCCGACCACGGCCTCACGGTGCTGATGCGTGGGATAGGCCGAGATCTCCGCCTGGTGGGTCGCCTGCTCCGGATCGTCCGCGTACCAGGCACCCAGGGGTGCGATGCGCATCGCGGCGCCGTTGCCCCAGGAGCCCTGTCCGTTGAAGAGCCCCGCGGCCAGCTCACGCCAGTCCTGGCCCTCCCGGACGAGGCGGAGCAGCCGGTTGACGGCGGGGCCGTAGCCGCGGTCGAAGTCGTGGTGGTCGGCGAAGGAGCGGGCCAGTGCGTCCTGATCGAGGCGCTGGTGGGCGGCCAGGACGGCCACCACGGAGCAGGCCATCTCCGTGTCGTCGGTCCACTGCCAGGGGCCCACGGGCGCCTCGCGGCTCTTGAGCAGGGGGTAGTTCACCGGAACGAAGAACTGCGAGCCCAGCGCGTCCCCCACCGCAAGTCCGCGCAGGCTGGCCAGGGCGCGCTCCAGGCGCCGGAGAGAAGAGGAATCAGCGGTCATCGCTCTGCCACTCTATCCGGTGACCCAGTTCGGCACCGGGTCCCGCCAGCGCTCGAAGGGCCGGTCGAGGGTGTACTTGTCATCGTCCCCGAGAACGAGCATCCGCATCTCGGCGTTCCCGGGGTTCGACAGCGACTCGAATTCCGCGACCGTCCAGTGGAACCAGCGCATGCAGAACAGCCGCATCGCGAGTCCGTGAGTCACCAGGAGCACGTTCGGCGGATGGTCGGGGGCCTCGAAGCTGCGGAACAGGCTCTCCAGGAAGCCGCCGACCCGGTCGTACACGTCGGCGCCGGACTCCCCCTGCGGGAAACGGAAGAAGAAGTGGCCGTACGCGTCCCGGTACGCCTTCTGCAGGCGTACGTCGTCGCGGTCCTGCCAGTTGCCCCAGTCCTGCTCGCGCAGCCTGGGTTCCTCCCGCACCCGTATGAGGTCGGGGTCGAGGTGAAAGGCGCGCAGGGTCTCGAGCGTACGGCGGTACGGGGAGACGTACACGCTCACGCGTTCCCGGCCGAACAGTTCCCGGAGCGTCTTGCCGGTCTCCTCGGCCTGCCGCCAGCCGCGTTCGGTCAGCGCGAGAGCGTGGTCGGGCTCCCGCTCGTACACGGAGTCATCAACATTGCCCGTTGACTCGCCGTGCCGGACAAGGACGATGCGCCGTGGTCGTGCCATGCCAAAACCCTAGATCGTGCCGGGGACGGTCGAGCACTCGAACGGGTCCCATACGGCGTAGGTCACACGAATCCCGTGGATGGAACCGCTCCCGGCATGCCATTCATGCGTTGGATTTTCCAACTGTCTCAGACCGTCCAGGACGGTTCCAGCTCCACGATGTCACCGGAGAGGGCGGCGATGTCCGCCTCCGTCTGGGCACGCAGGGCGAGGCGCTCCACCCGTTCGGTGCGGTACTTGCCGTGCTCGGCCGCCGACCGCCACATGGACAGGACCATGAACTCATGCTCGGGCGCCTCGGCGAACATGCCCCGGATCATGCCGGGTGAGCCGGCCATCGCGGGGTTCCAGACCTTCTCCTGCATGAGGGTGAAGTGTTCGACGCGCTCCTCGTGCACCCGGCAGAGGGCCACACGGATCAGATCCGAGTCGGTGAACCGGGGCTCGAAGCCGGTCTTCACGTCGAAGCGGTACTCGAACAGCTTGACCTGGGCGTCCTTGAACGTGCCGGACTGGGCGGTCGCCAGGCGGTCGTGGGAGCGGGCCATGAAGGAGTCGTAGAAGGCACGGCTCTCCCAGAAGGCGAAGATGTGCGCCACTCCCGGCCGCTGCCGGCTCCAGCCGCCACCCTGCCCCCGAAACCCCGGCTCTCCCAGAAGCCCCGCCCATTTCCGCTGCCCCCGCTCGAAGCCGCGGCGGTCCACCACGGTGCAGCGAATCCACTTGACCAGCACCGCGCCATCGTAAGGCCACCGGGCGTGGCGCCGGTCATGCTCCGGCGGAGATCGCCCGCGCGTGCGCCCCCGCGCGCGTGGCACGATGAACAAGGAACCCCGGCTCCAAGGAAGTTGGGGAAGAAGGATCTTCAGGGGGGAAGGGAGCCCGGTGACCGGCTTCAGCAAGGGAAACCGCAAGATCGAGGTCGCCCTCAAGTGGGACCCCAGTCCTGCGGGTCAGCCGCCCACAGACCTCGACGTCGTAGCCGCGACCTTCGTGTCCGGTGACCCGTACGGAACTCCGGCCTATCTGGTGCACCATGGCAGCCGCTCGCCGGACGGCACGATCTTCCTCAACCGGGACAGCACGGACGGCAAGGGATTCGGCTGGGACGAGGTCATGACGCTCGAACTGGACCGGCTCGACAGCCGGTACGCGCGCGTGGTGATCGGTGTCGTCATCCAACAGCAGTCCGGGCCCAGGACGTTCGTCAATGTGCTCAATCCGGCCATGCGCGTGCGTGAGGGCTACACCGTGCTCGCCGAGGACGACTTCGGCTCGGTCCTCGGGGCCACGGCGGCCACGATCGCCGAGTTCGTGCGGGACGAGTCCGGCGGGTGGAACTTCCGCGTCGGTGTCCACGGCTTCGACGAGGATCCGGCAACCTTCACCCGGGTCATGGGCAGGGCGAACCGGTCCTGACACTCAGGCCGTGTAGGGGGCCACGATCGCGAGTGTCCGGGCCAGTTCCTCCAGGACGGCCTCGCGGTGGGTGGGCGAGCGCGGCGGCTCGTCCGTGTCGCGCCTGCTCACCCCGCGGTCGGCCAGGACGTAGAGCATCCGCAGGGTGCGCATGGCGTTGGAGGCCCAGGCCGGCACCGGGCCGGGCTCGCCGGTACGGAAGGCCGCTGCGACCGGGGCCAGCCAGCGCACCGAGTCGGCCTCGGTGAGGGCGGGGTGGGCGAGGATCTGCGCGAGCGCGTAGGCGAGGCGGTCGTCCTCCTGCGCGTCGAAGAGGTGATCCGTGGGCGCCAGCAACCGGGCGGTGACCAACTCGGCGAGCGGCTGGGGTGGCTGGCCGGGGCGCCGGGCGAGTACCGCCAGGAGATCCGCTCCGTGAGCGACGGCGTGCACCCAGCCCAGGTCCGGATCATGACCGCGCAGATCCGCCTCCCTGGGGTACCAGTCCGCGAAGGCGTCCCACCACTGCGGCCGCCAGTCGCCGGCCTCCACGATCCGGGCGAGTACGAGCGGCGCGAAACTGCGCGCCTGCACGGCCGGGTCCTTCAGATGAACGGTCATACGGTCGCCGAGCCGGCCACGCTCCCCGGAGCGGAGCGCGGGTGTCCAGCGGACGGCCGCGAGGTAGGCGCCGTCGTCGCGCACCACGGGATCGGGTGAACGAAGGTCCTCGGCCAGGGTGTCGAGGGCCATGGCCCGGTCCGCCTCGGAGAGGTCGCGGATGTCGGCGTCGTACCGCTGGGGTGGGGTCATGAACGGAGGCTACGGCGCCTCGCGCACCCCGGAGAAACAACCGCAAAAGTAAGGGGCGCCGGCCCATGGCCGGCGCCCCTTACCTCAGCAACCGCGTGTCATCAGCTGCAGCCGCTGGTCGAGCCGCAGCCCTCGCAGATGTAGCAGGAGCCGGCGCGCTGCATCTTCGTGCCGCAGGAGAAGCACAGCGGGGCGTCGGCCTGGATGCCCAGCTGCATCTCCACCAGCTCGGCGCTGGTGTGCGCCTGCTTCGGGGCGGGCTTGGCCACCTCGGCCTCGGCCTTCGGGGTGGCGACGGCCTTCAGCTCCTGGGCGCGCGGCGCCGACTGGGCCAGGCCCTCGACGTCGACCTCGTCATCGTCGATGGACTGCTCGTAGGATCCGGTCTCCAGGTGGCGCTGACGCTCCTCGGCGGAGTGGATGCCGAGCGCGGAGCGCGTCTCGAAGGGCAGGAAGTCCAGCGCCAGGCGGCGGAAGATGTAGTCGACGATCGACTGCGCCATCCGCACGTCCGGGTCGTCCGTCATACCGGCCGGCTCGAAGCGCATGTTCGTGAACTTCGAGACGTACGTCTCCAGCGGCACGCCGTACTGGAGGCCGACGGAGACCGCGATGGAGAAGGCGTCCATCATGCCCGCGAGAGTCGAGCCCTGCTTGGACATCTTCAGGAAGACCTCGCCGAGACCGTCGTCCGGGTAGGAGTTGGCGGTCATGTAGCCCTCGGCGCCACCGACCGTGAAGGACGTGGTGATGCCCGGGCGGCCCTTGGGGAGGCGCTTGCGGACCGGGCGGTACTCGACCACCTTCTCGACCGCGGTACGGATCGTCTCCTCGGCCTTCGCGGTGACCTCGGCCTTCTCGTCCTCCTTCTTCTTGGCGGAGAGCGGCTGGCCGACCTTGCAGTTGTCGCGGTAGATCGCGAGCGCCTTGACGCCGAGCTTCCAGGCCTCGTAGTAGATCTCCTCGACCTCCTCGACGGTCGCCGTCTCCGGCATGTTGACCGTCTTGGAGATGGCGCCGGAGATCCAGGGCTGGATCGCGGCCATCATGCGGACGTGGCCCATCGGGGAGATGGCGCGCTCGCCCATGGCGCAGTCGAAGACCTCGTAGTGCTCGTGCTTGAGGCCCGGGGCGTCGATCACGTTGCCGTGGTCGGCGATGTGGGCGACGATCGCCTCGATCTGCTCCTCCTGGTAACCCAGGCGGCGCAGGGCCTGCGGGACGGTGCCGTTGACGATCTGCATCGAGCCGCCGCCGACGAGCTTCTTGAACTTCACCAGCGCGAGGTCGGGCTCGACACCGGTGGTGTCGCAGGACATCGCCAGACCGATGGTGCCGGTCGGGGCGAGGACGGACGCCTGGGAGTTACGGAAACCGTTCTGCTCGCCGAGGCGCAGCACGTCCTGCCAGGCCTCCGTGGCGGCGGCCCACACCGGGGTGTCCAGGTCGTCCATGCGGACGGCCACGCCGTTGGCGTCGGCGTGCTGCTTCATGACGCGCTTGTGGGCGTCGGCGTTGCGGGCGTAGCCGTCGTACGGACCGACGACCGCGGCCAGCTCGGAGGAGCGGCGGTAGGCCGTACCCGTCATCAGGGAGGTGATGGCGCCGGCCAGGGCGCGGCCGCCGTCCGAGTCGTATGCGTGGCCGGTCGCCATCAGCAGGGCGCCGAGGTTGGCGTAGCCGATGCCGAGCTGGCGGAAGGCGCGGGTGTTCTCGCCGATCTTCTGGGTCGGGAAGTCCGCGAAGCAGATCGAGATGTCCATCGCGGTGATGACCAGCTCGACGACCTTCTGGAAGCGCTCGGTGTCGAAGGACTGGCTGCCCTTGCCGTCGTCCTTCAGGAACTTCATCAGGTTCAGCGAGGCGAGGTTGCAGGACGTGTTGTCCAGGTGCATGTACTCGCTGCAGGGGTTCGAGCCGTTGATCCGGCCGGACTCCGGGCAGGTGTGCCAGTGGTTGATGGTGTCGTCGTACTGGATGCCCGGGTCGGCGCAGGCCCAGGCGGCCTCGGCCATCTTCCGGAACAGGGACTTGGCGTCGATCTCCTCGATGACCTCGCCGGTCATGCGCGCACGCAGGCCGAACTTGCCGCCCTGCTCGACCGCCTTCATGAACTCGTCGTTCACACGGACCGAGTTGTTGGCGTTCTGGTACTGGACCGAGGTGATGTCGTCGCCACCGAGGTCCATGTCGAAGCCCGCGTCACGCAGCGCGCGGATCTTCTCCTCTTCCTTCACCTTGGTCTCGATGAAGTCCTCGACGTCGGGGTGGTCGACGTCCAGGATGACCATCTTGGCGGCCCGGCGGGTGGCGCCACCGGACTTGATGGTGCCGGCGGAGGCGTCGGCGCCGCGCATGAAGGAGACCGGGCCGGAAGCGTTGCCGCCGGAGGACAGCAGCTCCTTGGAGGAGCGGATGCGGGAGAGGTTAAGGCCGGCGCCGGAGCCGCCCTTGAAGATCATGCCCTCTTCCTTGTACCAGTCGAGGATCGACTCCATGGAGTCGTCGACGGACAGGATGAAGCAGGCGGAGACCTGCTGGGGCTGCGGGGTTCCGACGTTGAACCAGACGGGGCTGTTGAAGCTGAAGATCTGGTGCAGGAGGGCGTACGCCAGCTCGTGCTCGAAGATCTCGGCGTCGGCGGGCGAGGCGAAGTACTTGTGGTCCTCGCCGGCCTTCCGGTACGTCTTCACGATGCGGTCGATCAGCTGCTTGAGGCTGACCTCGCGCTGCGGGGTGCCGACGGCACCCCGGAAGTACTTGCTGGTGACGATGTTGACCGCGTTCACCGACCAGAAGTCGGGGAACTCGACGCCACGCTGCTCGAAGTTGACCGAGCCGTCGCGCCAGTTGGTCATGACGACGTCACGGCGCGCCCACTCGACCTCGTCGTACGGGTGTACGCCGGGGGTGGTGTGGATGCGCTCGATACGCAGCCCCTTGGTGGCCTTGGCGCCCTTCGCTCGGGAACCTCGTGCCGGACCGCTCGCCGTCTCTGTCATGCCGCCTCCCTCTACGGGCTAAAACGCCCTGAAGTGCCACGATGTTCCCGTGACACGGTGTTCTGTCTTGTGTTGCGGGCACCCTCAGATCCACCCACAACAGGTCTTGGATCGCCGCCTCCCGGCCGGAACCCGGGTCTCCGTCGGGTTCCGGCCCGCCGGTCAGTCGGCGGCGTGGGCGGGCACGGGGACCTGGGTGCTCCCGCCGGGCCCGCGATCGTCTTCCTGGCTCCCCGCTCCCGCGTCTTCGTCGTCCGCGGCGGGGCCCCGCGTCGCTTCCCTCAGCTCCGCAATGGCGGCCTCGAAGTCCTCGAGCGAGTCGAACGCCCGGTAGACGGAGGCGAATCGCAGATAGGCGACGAGGTCGAGCTCCTGCAACGGGCCGAGTATGGCCAGGCCCACGTCGTGGGTGGTCAGCTCGGCGCTTCCGGTGGCCCGCACCGCCTCCTCGACCCGCTGACCCAGCTGGGCGAGTGCGTCCTCGGTGACCGGCCTCCCCTGGCATGCCTTGCGCACGCCGTTGATGACCTTGGTACGGCTGAATGGCTCGGTGACTCCGGACCGCTTGACCACCATGAGCGAACACGTCTCCACGGTCGTGAAACGACGGGAGCAGTCCGGGCACTGGCGGCGCCTGCGGATCGACGTGCCGTCGTCGGTCGTACGACTGTCGACCACGCGGCTGTCGGGGTGCCTGCAGAAGGGGCAGTGCATGATCTCCTCCCTCCTCACAGCAGACTAAACAGCCCCCAGAGGCCTCAGGGGCCTCTCGAAGCAGCCCCAAGCATAGGCGATCGCGGAGGCCTCTCAGACCCGGGGGACCACAACTTGTGGGCTGCTGTAGCAATCCAACCACTAGATGTGGGGATTGGCTGATACATCGACAGCTCGCGCGTGTCGCGGACGTACACACCCGTACGGCCCAGCCACCCCGCCACCTGTGAAAACACGCGCGCGCGGACGTACCGCCAGGACACTTGCGGAGATAGCGTGGGCGCCGCACGGAGGACGCGTAGGACTCCGGCACAGAAGGGACCCGGATCCCGGTTGACGGGGTTCCGGGTGGCAGACTGGGGAAGCAACCCACGAGGTGATCCACCCCGGCGGTGAAGCGTACAACAATGGGCGCTTTTGTCGGCCGGAGTCGGCCAGAGGTCGCGTTAGCCATACACCCGGACACATGATCGCGCCAGGTGAATCGCACTTTTTCACTCGAACGTGTGTTTGGCGCAACCTTTCGAAAGCAACTACCGTTGTCCAGCAGGGAGACCATCGAGAGGGGCCGACGTGACCACCACCGCAGACAGTGCCACCATCACTGCCCAGGACCGCTCCCAGGGCCGAGTCGAGCCGGTACATGCGATGAACGAAGCCACGAATCCTGAGGGGCACAAGCGCTCCCTGCCGGGCCGACCTCCAGGCATCCGGGCGGACAGCTCCGGACTCACCGACCGGCAGCGCCGGGTGATCGAGGTCATCAGGGACTCCGTGCAGCGGCGCGGTTACCCGCCGTCGATGCGCGAGATCGGCCAGGCCGTCGGGCTCTCCAGCACGTCCTCGGTCGCGCACCAGCTGATGGCGCTGGAGCGCAAGGGCTTCCTGCGCCGCGACCCGCACCGCCCGCGCGCCTACGAGGTGCGCGGCTCCGACCAGGCCGTGACCGTGCAGCCCACGGACACCGCCGGCAAGCCCGCGGCGTCGTACGTCCCGCTGGTCGGCCGCATCGCCGCCGGTGGCCCGATCCTCGCGGAGGAGTCGGTCGAGGACGTGTTCCCGCTCCCCCGGCAGCTCGTCGGTGACGGCGAACTGTTCGTCCTCAAGGTCGTCGGCGACTCCATGATCGAGGCCGCGATCTGTGACGGCGACTGGGTCACCGTCCGCCGCCAGCCGGTCGCCGAGAACGGCGACATCGTGGCGGCCATGCTCGAGGGCGAGGCCACCGTCAAGCGCTTCAAGCGCGAGGACGGCCACGTCTGGCTCCTCCCGCACAACTCGGCCTACGAGCCGATCCCCGGCGACGACGCGACCATCCTCGGCAAGGTCGTCGCCGTGCTGCGGCGCGTGTGACCGCTGCGGCGGACGGGCCGGGCGGCCCGCTCCCTGACCGGGCCCCGGGACCCCTGCGCCGGTTCCGGGGCCCTGTGCGTTCGGCTCCGCCCAGAGCCGCCGTGCAGCCCACCTGGTCCTATCGGTCCAGGTGGGAGAGGTTCACTGGGCTTCCGTCTGCTTCGCGGCCGCGTCGATCGCCGCGAGCGACCTGCGCACCTGGTTGCGGTCCGTGGTGAACCAGAAGTCGGGCAGTGAGGCCTTGAGGTAGCCGCCGTACCGCGCGGTTGCGAGCCGCTGGTCGAGTACGGCGACCACACCGCGGTCCCCGGAGGCCCGTACGAGGCGGCCGGCGCCCTGGGCCATGAGCAGGGCCGCGTGCGTCGCGGCCACCGCCATGAAGCCGTTGCCGCCCGCTTCCTCCACCGCCTTCTGGCGGGCGCTCATCAGCGGGTCGTCGGGGCGCGGGAACGGGATCTTGTCCATGACGACCAGCTGACAGCTGGGGCCCGGGACGTCGACGCCCTGCCACAGCGACAGCGTGCCGAAGAGGCAGGTCCTGGGGTCGGCCGCGAAGTTCTTGATCAGCTCGCCGAGGGTCTCCTCGCCCTGGAGCAGGATCGGGAACTCGGGGATCCGGGAGCGCAGCTCCTCGGCGGCGAGCTGGGCGGCCCGCATCGACGAGAACAGTCCGAGGGTGCGGCCACCGGCCGCCTGGATCAGCTCGGTCAGCTCGTCGAGCATGTCGGTGCGCTCGCCGTCCCGCGCAGGGCGGGCGAGGTGCTTGGCGACATAGAGGATGCCCTGCTTGCGGTAGTCGAAGGGCGAGCCGACGTCGATGCCCTTCCAGGCCGGGAGATCCTCGCCCTCCACGCCCTCGGGACCCAGCCCCAGGGAGGCACCCACACCGTTGAAGTCGCCGCCCAGCTTGAGGGTCGCCGAGGCGAGGACGACGCTGCGATCGGCGAAGAGCTTCTCCCTGAGCAGCCCGGAGACCGACATGGGGGCGACACACAGGGAGGCGCCGAACCGGTCGTGGCGCTCGTACCAGACGACGTCCCACTCGGAGCCGTTCAGGACCCGCTCCGCCACGTCGTGGACCGTCTCCACCGAGGCCAGTGCCTGCTTGCGGACCGCGTCCTCGTCCTGGACGGACTTGTCACGGGTCGCACCGATCGCGGAGATGACCGTGCGGGCCGCGTCCCGCAGCGCCGTCAGGGCATAGCCGAGATCTTCCGGGATCTCCTCCAGACGGCCCGGCAGGGCCAGCTCCATCAGCCGCTCGAAGCCCTCGGCGGCGGTCTGGAGCTGGTCGGCGGCCTTCTCATTGACGAGTTTGGCGGCTCGGCGCACGGCACGGTTGACCTGGCCGGGCGTGAGTTCGCCGGTGGCGACGCCGGTCACGCGGGAGACCAGCTCGTGCGCCTCGTCGACGATCAGCACCTCGTGCTGCGGGAGTACCGGGGCGCCCTCGATGGCGTCGATGGCCAGGAGCGCGTGGTTCGTGACGACGACCTCGGCGAGCTTGGCCCGCTCGCGGGCCATCTCCGCGAAGCACTCGGCGCCGTAGGCACACTTCGACGCGCCCAGGCACTCGCGCGAGGACACCGACACCTGGGACCAGGCACGGTCGGAGACGCCCGGCGTGAGGTCGTCCCGGTCGCCGGTCTCGGTCTCGTCGGCCCAGTCTCGCAGGCGCAGCAGGTCCTGGCCCAGCTTGCTGGTGGGCGCGGCGGCCTCGAACTGGTCGAAGAGTCCGTCCTCCTCGTCCTGCGGCACGCCCTCGTGCAGGCGGTGCAGGCACAGGTAGTTCGACCTGCCCTTGAGCATGGCGAACTCCGGGCGGCGGCGCAGCAGCGGGTGCAGGGCGTCGACGGTGCGGGGCAGGTCCCGTTCCACGAGCTGGCGTTGCAGCGCGAGTGTGGCCGTGGCGACGACCACACGCTCCCCGTGCGCGAGCGCGGGCACGAGATAGCCCAGCGACTTTCCGGTGCCGGTGCCGGCCTGGACCAGCAGATGGGATCCGTCGTCGATCGCCTCGGCGACCGATTCGGCCATGGTCACCTGGCCGGGGCGCTCCGTGCCGCTGACGGCTGCGACAGCGGCATGCAGGAGTTCGGGGAGTGAGGGCTTCGTCATAGCCCGACCACCCTACGGCCCGGCACTGACAAACGGGCGATCAAGGCTGGTACGAGGGGTGGGATCACGGCCGGGGCTCCTGGGACGGGACGGGATCGGGGCGGGGGCGGGCGGCTCGTTCGGCGGGCTCCGAAATTGGTTCCGGGCGAGCGGGAACCACAGCGGCCCGCCGGACGTACAACATGTGAACGTGCCGTCACGTGGCGTTACATCAGACCGCGCAGGACTCGGTCCCGGATCATGAGGGCGGCCCGCTTGCCGGGCAGGTCGACCTCGGCCGCGAACCGAAAGCCTGCGCTCAGGAAGGCGGCCACGGAGGGGGTGTTGCTCAGATCGGGCTCCGCGACGACACGAGCGCAGGCGGGGCGCCGGTCGAGGACCAGATCGGCCACGGCTCTGAGCAGGGCGGATCCCAGTCCGCGCCCTCGGTCGGCGGCGCCGCCGATGAGGAGGTGGATCCCGGTGTCGTGCGGACGGGCCGCGTAGTGGCGGGCCAGTGGGTCCAGGTCCGCCCGGTAGATCTCCCAGTAGCTCATGGGGGTGCCGTCCAGCACGCCCAGGCAGGGAGTGCTGCGTCCGTCGCCGTCGATCTGGGCGCGCAGGTGGCTCTCCGTCTTGTTGTGGGACCCGGCCAGGTCCCAGAACGGGGCGACGGCGGGGTCGTTCATCCAGCGCCGGACAAGCGGTAGGTCGTGTTCGAGACGCACCGGCACCAGCTGGAACATGCCCACGGGTGTGGGGGTCGGCCCCCAGCCGGGGATGTGGTCGAGCAGGTCGTCCAGGCCGTCGGCTAGGCGCGGCGCGACGAACTGGGTGACGAACTCGTCGGGCAGGCGCAGGTCCAGCGTGTCCTCGCCGTCCCCGAAGGACGCGGTGTCCCCGGCGCTCTTGTCCCAGGCCACCGCGTCCCCGGTGCCCTGGATGTCCCAGGGCGCGGCGCTGCCCGGGTGGAGGGGGACGGAGCCGGGGCCGGTGCCGGCGCTCGCGTCGGTGGGAGGCACGGAGCGCTCCTCTCAGGAGACGAAGGGGGATGGCCCTCGGAGATGACGGAAGACGGTGCGGTTCGTTCAGGAGTGAAGGGGGTTGGCGATGGTGACGTAGACGGACTGGGTGTCGACCGGGCCGACGAGTTCGTCGAGGCCGTGCAACCTGGTCAGCAGGTTGGCCTTGCAGCGCAGGACGGGTGAGTCGAGCAGGAGGCCGGGCAGCGAGGAGCGCGGGGCGACGGGGCCCGAGGCGACGTCGGCGAGGAAGCGGCGGAACGCCGCGAGGAGCAGTCGCTCGTCGGCGAGGCGCTGGGAGCCGAACGCGCCGATCAGGCCGAGCACGTTGTTGATGGCGAGGTAGTACGCGAAGCGTTCGTCGGTGACCTCGTCCGAGACGAACGTGTCGCTGGGCTCGCCGATGCCGGGCAGCCGGGCATCGAGGTCGGCTCGCCGGGACTCGCGGAAGTAGTAGCCCTGGTTGTCGCGGTAGCGGCCGCCGGCGGGCCAGCCGTCGCGGTCGAGCAGGAGCAGCGTGTTCTGCTGGTGGGCCTCGAGGGCGATGCCGGCCTCGCTGTCCAGCCACAGCACGGGCCGGACGACCTGTTCGAGGTAGCGCAGGAACCACTCCGCGGCGACGGCTCCGACGGGACGGCCGGTGTGGGCGGACAGCCGTGTGACGAGCTGGGCCAGTCGGGACCGGTGGGGCCAGGGGCCGTGCACCGGTGCGGCGTTGGTGCCGGGTTCGGGAAGGGGCCGGGCCGAGACGAGACCGGCGACGCAGCCGACGTCGTCGGCCGGGGCGAACGGGTTGTGCCTGATCACGACGTCGAGGCCAGGCACAGGGCGGCCGTCCGGGTCGTCGACGGCGAGCCAGGCCGGGTCGCGGACGATGTCGAAGCCGGGGTGCACGGCCTGCCACTGCTTGAACAGGCCGCTGCGCAGCAGTCGGTGCACCTCGACTCCGCGATGGAGCTCCTTGCGCAGGTTCTCGCGACGGGAGTTGGTGATGCGCAGGCCCAGCGACAGCTTGAGCATCGCCGGGGCGCCGGACTGGTGGACGGTGCGTACGGAGGAGGTGGGGTGCCAGTCGGAGCCGAGCGGTCCGAGGTCGCGGAGTGCGCCGGAGTCGAGCAGGGCGGCGACCGGTTCACGGTGCCGGATCTCGCGCGCCTGCCAGGGGTGCAGGGGCAGGGCGCAGTATCCGTCGGGCAGCGGCAGGGCGGTCCCGGCGAGTCGTTGGGTGAGGTGGTCGGCGGGGACGGGACGGCCGCGCTCGGTCCAGGCCGAGTCGGTCGCGAGCAGAGAGGGGGCGACAGCCATCCAGTGCAGGGGGAAGGATCCGCGCAGCTCCGGCGAGTACAGCCGGGCCTCGGCCTCGGTCAGGCCCTCCCGGCTCTTCGGGGTCGGGTGCAGGGGGTGTCCGAGGAGAAGGGCCTGCTCGGCGCCGAGGAACAGGTCGGGGCCGTCCGCCGGGTGTGCGCGGCGGTCACGGATGAAGATCGCGGTGCGGCGCAGGGAGTCGGCCACCCTGGCGACCAGGTCGGCGCCGTCGTGGGGGGCCGTGGGCTTCGAGGTGCCTCTGCCCTCCCTGTCCCCGGGTGTCTCCCTGGCGAGCAGAGCTGCGAGGGCGACCGCGTCGACCGGTGGGGCCGTTTCGGGGGCGCCGGCGAGACGAGGTGGCCCGAAGCGGTGCCAACCCGTCGGGGACCAGTGGCGGATCGGTGCGATCAGGGCGGTGCCGCTGCTGGGCAGCGGAAGGCGCAGGGTGTTGGTCGCGGGTGCGGCGAGGTTCGTCTCCCGTACCCAGCAGCGCAGAAGGTTCTCCACGGCGGCGGCCTGGGCCGCGGTGCGGGGGTCGGGGTCGTCCAGCGGATCGGCGCCCACCTCTCCCGCACGCGTGCCGTCCGGGGTTCGCCTCTTCTGCGGGGGAACCGACTCGGCGAGCGGCACCGGAGAGGGCTGGGTGCCGGAGTCCCCCTGGTCGTCCGGGCTGCCGGACCTGCCGTCGGGTGTGGGGGTGGCGTTCAAGACGGCTCCTCGGGGGTGGTCTGGGGCGGGACTGTTCTCGTTCGGTCGGGCCCGCTCGGTCGTCGTGCCGTGGTCGGTGGGGCGTCCTGGTGGCGAGGGGGTGTGGTGCGGGCCGTGTCGGGCTCTGTGGCTTCGGCGGTGCGGGCGCCGGTGTGCGGTTTCTAGCCGGCGCCCTGGGCAGGGCCGTCCTGCCGGCCCTGGCGGCGGCTGCGGTCCTGCTGATGGCGGGCCGCGGCGGCCACCGCGTCGGCGAGGCGGTCCAGCACGGCTGCCGCCTGCTCGTCACTGATGGTCAGCGGCGGAAGGAGCCGTACGACACTGTCGTGGCGGCCGCCCAGCTCCACGATGAGGCCGCGGTCGAGGCACTCGCGCTGGACGACCGCGGCGAGTTCGGGGTCGGCGGGGCGAGGCGTGCGGGTGGGTTCCAGCCCGCTCATGGTGACGTGGTGGTCGCCGGCGCCTGGGGGTTCACCCGGCCCCGTCCCCTCGCCCTCCGGATCCACCAGTTCGACGCCGATCATCAGGCCGCGGCCCCGGACGTCCCCGACGCAGGGGAACTCCGTCTGGAGCTCGCACAGTTGGGACAGCATCCGGGAGCCGAGGGTGGCGGCCCGCTCGGCGAGGCCGTTCTCGCGGACGTGGGCCAGCGTGGCGGTGCCCGCGGCCATGGCGAGCTGGTTGCCGCGGAAGGTGCCCGCGTGGGCGCCGGGCTGCCAGACGTCGAGGTCGTCGCGGTAGACGACCACGGCCAGCGGGAGGCTGCCGCCGATGGCCTTGGACAGGACCATGACGTCGGGCGTGACACCGCTGTGCCCGACGCCCCAGAAGGCGCCGGTGCGGCCGACGCCGGTCTGGATCTCGTCGGCGATCAGCGGGACGGACCGGTCGGCCGTGATCTGCCGCATGCGGCGCAGCCAGTCGTCCGGGGCCGGGATCACCCCGCCCTCGCCCTGGACGGGTTCAAGGATCATCCCGGCGGGCAGCGGCACGCCCGACTTGGGATCGTCGAGGAGGGACTCGGTCCAGCGGGCGGCGAGTTCGGCGCCGGACGGGCCGCCCACGCCGAAGGGGCAGCGGTAGTCCTGTGGGTAGGGCAGGCGGGCGACCCGTACGTCGCCCGCGCCGCCGGAGGCGGCCAGGGCTCCGGAGGTCATGCCGTGGTAGGCGCCGGTGAAGGCGAGCATGCCGGTGCGCCCGGTCGCGGCCCGGACCAGTTTGAAGGCGGCCTCGACCGCGTCGGTGCCGGCCGGTCCGCAGAACTGGACGCGGGCGCGGTCGGCGAGTCCGGGCGGCAGGGTGCGGAACAGCTCGGTGGTGAAGGCGTCCTTGACGGGGGTCGCCAGGTCGAGGACGGAGAGCGGGGCGCCGGATTCGAGGACGCGGCGGATGGCTTCCAGCACGACCGGGTGATTGTGACCGAGGGCGAGGGTTCCGGCGCCGGAGAGGCAGTCCAGGTAGCGGCGGCCGTCGGCGCCTTCGATGGTCAGTCCCCGGGCCCGCACGGGCACGATGGGCAGGGCCCGTGCGTAGGTGCGCGCCGCGGACTCACGCGCCGACTGGCGCCTGAGGATCCCCTCGTGCACGGCACGCGCTCCTCCGTGCGCCCCTTCAGCCACCGATTCGGTCACGGCCACGGCTCGCTGTCCTCCCCGCTGTCCAGAGGCGAGTTGATCCACGGGGACCGGGCACAGGCAGCAGGACCCCCACCGCTACCAACAGCTCACGGGCCTGCGGGTTACGGGTTGCCTCAAGATCCTTGCCGTGACGGAACTGTTGCGCTTCCGTCGGAAGTCCCCCACAGCGAGCGCATAGTGTGTGGTCCCGTTCCCAGAAGGCCGTGAGACCGTCATGAACTCCCCATGAGTTCCTGGCCGGTGCCGTGGCCGAAGCGCCGAATTCCTTTACAGCAGGGGGAGTCAAGAGCATGCGATCCATACGGCCGTCGTTCACCGTTCGCCGCGGGAGGGGCGCGTCCCGCAGAACATCCCCCGTGCTGGCGACGGTCGCCCTCGCTTCGGCGCTGGCGCTGACCGCCACCGCCTGCAACGGCGACGACCACGCCGACGGCAAGCCGACCGCCAGTGCGACGGCGAACGGGACCGACGACGGAAAGATCCAGATCCCGGACGACATCAAGGAAAAGCTCAAAGAGCACGGGTTCGACATCGACAAGTGGAAGAACGGCGCCTGGAAGAACTGGGACAGGGACGACTGGCTGCGCGAGGCCAACGACTTCATCAACCCGATCATCAAGGGCCTGTGGGACCCGGACCGGATGCGGGGCGCCAACGACCCCGACAAGGACAAGGGCGTCGACGACAACGACATCTCCGGTGACCAGGGCGTGACGGACCCGACCCCGGCGCCGGTGAAGGCGCAGGCGGTCCGGCCGCCGTACCACACCAACGCGGCCACGTCGGGCAAGGTCTTCTTCGACTCCCCCGAGGGCACCATGGTCTGCTCGGCGACGGTCGTGCAGGACCCGGCGCACCCGGGCAAGTCCAACCTCATCTGGACGGCGGGCCACTGCGTGCACGCCGGCAAGAACGGCGGCTGGTACCGCAACATCGCCTTCGTGCCGTCGTACAACAACGCGGCCAAGTCGGCCGACCAGCTGCAGAACGCCAGCAGGGAAGAGGTCGCGCCGTACGGCGTCTGGTGGGCCGACGGGGCGAAGACCTCGCAGCAGTGGATCGACCAGGGCGGTGCGACCGGCGGCAACGGTGCCTCCTACGACTTCTCCGTGATCCATGTGACGCCGGAGCAGGGCAACGCCGGCAAGTCGTTGGAGGAGACGGTTGGCGGCGCGCTCCCGGTGAACTTCAACGCCCCTGCCGTGCCGAAGGTGCGGAGCATCACGGCGACCGGCTACCCGGCGGCGGCTCCGTTCGACGGTCAGCTGGCGTACCAGTGCCAGGACAAGCCGGGCCGGCTGTCGATCAGCAAGCCGGACCCGACGATGTACCGCATCGGCTGCACGATGACCGGTGGCTCCTCCGGCGGCGGCTGGGTGGAGACGGGCGCGGACGGCAAGCCGGCCCTGGTGTCCAACACGTCCATCGGCCCGGTGACTTCGGGCTGGCTGGCGGGTCCCCGCCTGGGTGAGGTGGCCAAGGGCGTGTACGACTCGGTCAGCAAGAAGTTCGCCGGGCGGTAGGTCCGCGGGCACAGCCCTGGCATGGGCGGCGGCCAGGCGTCTGACAGGAACCTTCACCGTCTCGCCGCCGTCCGTCCCCAGTTCCACGGGCATAGTGGGATGTCATCAAAAGCTTCAACGGGGGTTATCGCACCAATGCGTTCCGCACGTAGGTCCTCGACGGGCCGTCGCCGTACCGTCCTCGCCGCGACCGGCCTGGTCGCCGCCCTTGCGCTCACGGCCACGGCCTGCAACGGCTCCGACGACGACAAGGCGGGCAGCCAGGCCGGCGCCGGCGCTTCCCAGGCCACCGACGACGGCAAGGTCCACATCCCGGACGACATCAAGGACAAGCTCGAGAAGCACGGCATCGATGTCGACAAGTGGCAGAACGGCGGCTGGAAGAACTGGGACAAGGACAAGTGGCTCAGTGAGGCCAAGGACTTCGTCAACCCGGTGATCCAGGGTCTGTGGAAGCCGGAGCGGATGAAGTCCGCCAAGGAGGCCAACAAGACGCTGTCCACCAAGGACGCCGCCGCCGACCAGGGCGTCAGCGACCCGGAGCCGCAGCCGGTCCGGGCCGTGGCGGAGAAGACGCCGTACCACCGGAACGCGGCCCCCGTGGGCAAGGTCTTCTTCGACTCGCCCGAGGGCCACATGGTCTGCTCCGGCACGGTGATCAAGGACGTCAACCACCCGGGCAAGTCCAACCTGGTGTGGACGGCGGGCCACTGCGTGCACGCCGGCAAGGAGGGCGGCTGGTACCGCAACATCGCCTTCGTGCCGTCGTACAACGACCTCGGCAAGCCGGAGTCGGAGCTGGCGAACGCGACGACCTCGGAGGTCGCCCCGTACGGCACCTGGTGGGCGGACTGGGCCTCGACCTCGAACGAGTGGATCCAGGGAGGCTCGGAGACGGGCGGCGCGGGTGCGGCGTACGACTACTCGGTGCTGCATGTGAAGCCCGAGTCCGGGGCGAAGTCGCTGGAGGAGACGGTCGGGGCGGCCCTCGACGTCGACTTCTCGGCGCCGTCCGCGACCGAGGTGGCGACCATGGGCGCCTGGGGCTACCCGGCGGCGCCGCCGTTCAACGGGCTGAAGATGTTCAAGTGCCTCGACCGGCCCGGCCGGCTGTCGCTCAGCTCGTCGCTGCCGACGATGTACCGGATCGGCTGCACCATGACCGGCGGCTCCTCCGGCGGCGGCTGGTTCCGTGTGGTGAACGGCAAGACGGAGCTGGTCTCGAACACGTCGATCGGCCCGACGAACAACACCTGGCTCGCCGGCCCGCAGCTGGGCCAGGAGGCGCAGGCCCTCTACGAGAACATGAGCAAGACGTACGGCGGTCGGTGACCCGGACACGGCAAAAGGCCCGCTCCCTCGCGCGAGGGGGCGGGCCTTCCGGCTGTGCTGGGAGGCTCAGGCGAGCTGCGCCGGAACGTACGGCGCGAGGTCGGCCGCGAGTTCCTCGTGCACCCGGACCTTGAGCAGGGTGCCCTCCGCGGTGTGCTCCTCGGAGATCACCTCGCCCTCGGTGTGGGCGCGGGCGACGAGCTTGCCGTGCGTGTACGGCACGAGCGCCTCTACCTCGACCGACGGCCGCGGCAGGTCGGTGTCGATCAGCGCGAGCAGCTCCTCGAGGCCCTGGCCGGTGCGGGCCGAGACCGCGATGGAGCGCTTCTCGACGCGCAGCAGCCGCTGGAGCACCAGCGGGTCGGCCGCGTCCGCCTTGTTGATCACGACGATCTCGGGTACGTCGGTGGCGCCGACGTCCCGGATCACCTCGCGCACGGCGGCGAGCTGCTCCTCCGGGGCCGGATGCGAGCCGTCCACCACGTGCAGGATCAGGTCGGAGTCGCCGACCTCCTCCATGGTGGAGCGGAACGCCTCGACCAGGTGGTGCGGCAGGTGCCGGACGAAGCCGACGGTGTCGGCCAGGGTGTACAGGCGGCCGCTCGGGGTCTCCGCGCGGCGGACGGTCGGGTCCAGGGTCGCGAACAGGGCGTTCTCGACCAGGACGCCCGCGCCGGTGAGGCGGTTGAGCAGGGAGGACTTACCGGCGTTGGTGTAGCCCGCGATGGCGACGGACGGCACCTTGTGGCGCCGGCGCTCCTGGCGCTTGATCTCGCGGCCGGTCTTCATCTCCGCGATCTCCCGGCGCATCTTCGCCATCTTCTCGCGGATCCGTCGCCGGTCGGTCTCGATCTTGGTCTCACCGGGGCCACGGGTGGCGAGGCCGCCGCGACCGCCACCCATCTGGCGGGACAGCGACTGACCCCAGCCTCGGAGCCTCGGCAGCATGTACTGCATCTGCGCGAGCGCGACCTGCGCCTTGCCCTCTCGGGACTTGGCGTGCTGGGCGAAGATGTCGAGGATCAGGGCCGTACGGTCGATGACCTTGACCTTGACGACGTCCTCGAGCTGGATCAGCTGGCCCGGGCTCAGCTCACCGTCGCAGATGACGGTGTCGGCGCCCGTTTCGAGGACGATGTCGCGCAGCTCCAGCGCCTTGCCGGAGCCGATGTAGGTGGCCGCGTCGGGCTTGTCGCGGCGCTGGATCACGCCGTCGAGCACGAGCGCGCCCGCGGTCTCGGCGAGGGCGGCCAGCTCCGCGAGGGAGTTGTCCGCGTCCTGTGCGGTTCCCGTGGTCCACACCCCGACGAGCACGACCCGCTCCAGGCGGAGCTGTCGGTACTCGACCTCGGTGACGTCCTCGAGCTCGGTGGAGAGGCCCGCCACACGGCGCAGCGCCGCGCGTTCGGAGCGGTCGAACTGGTCGCCGTCGCGCTCGCCGTCGATCTCGTGGCTCCAGGCGACGTCCTCTTCCATCAGGGCATCGGCCCGAAGACCTTCGGGATAGTCGTGCGCGAGGCGCTTGGTGTCCTGGGAAGGGGAAGAAGAGGAGGTCATTGGATCCTTACGTCGATGCGAATGCCGGTCGGCGGTCATTGTGAGAACGCGTGGGCACCCCGGGAGATTCCCGTGTCCGTGCCGCGCCGACCTGAAGATGGTCGCACGGTACGGCCCGTCTCGTCACCGCCTTATTTCCGGGCCGGGCCCTTGCTGTGCCGGGCGCCTTCGGTGTTCTTGGCGTCCTTTCCCGGCTTCATGCTCTTCCAGTCCGGGTGGCCGGGCATCGGCGGGGTCTTCTCGCCGTAAAGCCAGTCCTTGAGGAATCCGCTCAGGTCTCGGCCGGCGACGGTCGAGGCGAGGCGGACGAAGTCGGCGGTGGTGGCGGCGGAGTCCCGGTACTGCTTGACCCACAGCTTCTCCAGGCGCTCGAAGGCCTGTACGCCGATCTCCTGGCGCAGGGCGTAGAGGGCGAGCGCGGCGCCGTCGTAGACGTTGGGTCGGAAGATGCCGATCTTCTGGCCGGGCGCGGGCGGCTTGGGCCGGGCGGGCGGGCCGCCGGAGGCGCGCCAGCTGTCGGAGACGCTGTAGGCGGCCTTCATCCGGTCCTCCATGGGCTTGTGCGCCTTCTCGTCCGCGTAGAGGGACTCGTACCAGGTGGCGTGGCCCTCGTTCAGCCAGACGTCGGACCAGGTGCGCGGGCTGACGCTGTCGCCGAACCACTGGTGGGACAGCTCGTGCACCATGATCGACTCGAGGTACCACTTGGGGTAGTCGGGCTCGGTGAACAGGCGTTTCTCGAAGAGCGAGAGGGTCTGCGTCTCCAGTTCGAATCCAGTGGAGGCCTGTGCCATGAGCACGCCGTACGTCTCGAACGGGTACGTGCCGACCTTGCTCTCCATCCAGGCGATCTGGTCGGGCGTCTTCGCGAGCCAGGGTTCGAGTTCCTTGCGGTCGGCGCTGGGCACGACGTCCCGGACCGGCAGCCCGTGCGGTCCCTCGCGGTGCAGGACGGCGGAGCGGCCGATGGACACCTGGGTGAGTTCGGTGGCCATGGGGTGCTCGGTGCGGTAGGTCCAGGTGGTGGTGGTGCCGACCCGGTTCGCTCCGGCCGGTACGCCGTTGGCGACGGCGGTGTACCCGTTCGGGGCGGTGACGTGGATGGTGAACATCGCCTTGTCGGACGGGTGGTCGTTGCACGGGAAGACCAGGTGGGCGGCGTCGGCCTGGTTGGCCATGGCGAGGCCGTCGGAGGTACGCACCCAGCCGCCGTCCCCGTCCTTGCCGACGACGGGATCGCTGGTGTGCTTCACGACGATCCGTGTCCAGTGCCCCTCGTGCAGGGGGCGGTCCGGTGTGACGACCAGGTCCTCGCCGGTGCCGGTGAAGCCGGCGCGGCGGCCGTCGACCTCGACGGAGGCGACCTTGCCGTGCGCGAAGTCGAGGTTGACGCGGTCCAGGTCGGTGGTCGTCCGGGCGTCGATCGTGGTGACGGCCTGGAGCGGCTTGTCGTTGGAGCCGGGATAGGTGAAGGACAGGTCGTACGACGCCACGTCGTATCCGGGGTTGCCCAGGTACGGGAAGAGGCGGTCACCGACGCCCAGAGGCTGGGCGGGTGCGGCGGCGGCGAGGAGGCAGCCGGAGACGGCGGAGGCGAGCAGGGCAGCCGTCCGGCGGCGCAGGGGCCGGTGGTTCGCGCGCGGGCGGGGGGTGAGCGGCATGCAACACCGCTACCAGCGCGCGCGAGCGCCACGGCGGCGACGCGCGCCCGGCCCACCCGAACGGGTTGGTCCGGAGCGCCTTTCTCAGGAAGCCCGGCGGCGCTTCCCTCGGGACGCCCGTTGGCGCTTCAGGAAGCCGGCGCCTGGTGCTGGGCCCTGTTCACGTCGTACACCCCGGCCACGTCGCGCATCGCGCGCATGAGGGCCGGGAGGTGGGCCGCGTCGGACAGCTCCAGGGTGTAGGTGTGGCGCACCCGCTGCTGGCTCGGCGGTTCCACGGTCGCGGAGACGATCTCGGCGCCCTGCAGGGCGATCGCCTCGGTGAGATCGGCGAGCAGATGGGGGCGGCCGAACGATTCAGCGACCAGGGTGACCCGGCATGCGGTGGTGTCGCCCCAGCGCACACCGATCTCCGCGCGCCCCCGGCTCTTCATGTGCGCCACCGCCGCACATCCCACGCGGTGCACGGTCACCACTCCCCCACGTACGGCGAAACCGGTGATCTCGTCGGGCGGTACCGGCGTGCAGCACCCGGCGAGGCGTACGGCGGCCCCGGGGCGGTCCGCCAGGACGTCGGCGCTGCGCGGGCGGCCCGCGGGGGCGCTGTCGGTCCCGGCGGACCGGACGGCCGTACGGCTCGCCGCGGCCGCGCCGCCTCCCGTGCCCGCGGTGCTCGCGCCGGCTCTGGCGGACTCGCCCTCCGCGCCGCTCGCCGCGGCCGCGATGGTCCCGTCCGCCCCCTCGGCCCCGCCCTCCGCGTCCGCGGCCGGGTGCGTGGCCAGCCACCGCTGGATGGCGATGCGGGCGGCCGGGGTGTGGGCGTGCTCCAGCCACTCGCGGGAGGGTTCGGAGGCCGGGTCCTGGCCCATGAGGAGCTGGACCGTGTCGCCGTCCCTCAGGACCGTGCTGAGGGTCGCCAGGCGGCCGTTGACGCGGGCGCCGATGCAGGCGTGGGCGTCCTCGCCGTACTGCGCGTAGGCGGCGTCCACACAGGTGGCGCCCTCGGGCAGGCCCAGGGTGCCGCCGTCGGGCCGGAAGACGGTGATCTCGCGGTCCTGGGCGAGGTCCTCGCGCAGGGTGGACCAGAAGGTGTCCGGGTCGGGTGCGGCCTGCTGCCAGTCGAGGAGGCGGGAGAGCCAGCCGGGACGGGTGGGGTCGGCGCGCTCGCCGTCGGCCGGGTCGTCGGAGCCGGGTGCGTACGGGTTGCCGAGGGCGACCACGCCGGCCTCGGCGACCTTGTGCATCTGATGGGTGCGGATGAGGACTTCGGCGACCTGGCCGTCCGCGCGGGCGACCGCGGTGTGCAGGGACTGGTAGAGGTTGAACTTCGGTACGGCGATGAAGTCCTTGAACTCCGAGACGACCGGCGTCATGCAGGTGTGCAGTTCGCCGAGGACGCCGTAGCAGTCCGCGTCCTCGTTCACGAGCACCAGGAGGCGGCCGAAGTCGGCGCCGCGCAGTTCTCCGCGCTTGCGGGCCACGCGGTGGACGGAGACGAAGTGGCGGGGGCGGATGAGGACTTCGGCCGGGATGTCGGCCTCGCGCAGCACTCCGCGGACCTCGTCGGCGATCTCCGCGAGGGGGTCGTCGGTGCGGGCCGCGTTCGCGGCGATCAGCTCCCGGGTGTGTGCGTACTCCTCGGGGTGGAGGATGGCGAAGACGAGGTCTTCCAGTTCGGTCTTCAGGGCCTGCACGCCGAGGCGTTCGGCGAGCGGGATGAGGACGTCGCGGGTGACCTTGGCGATCCGCGCCTGTTTCTCGGGGCGCATCACGCCGAGGGTGCGCATGTTGTGCAGGCGGTCGGCGAGTTTGATCGACATCACGCGCACGTCGCTGCCCGTGGCGACAAGCATCTTGCGGAAGGTCTCGGGCTCGGCGGCCGCTCCGTAGTCGACCTTCTCCAGCTTCGTGACGCCGTCGACCAGGTAACGCACCTCCTCGCCGAACTGTTCCCGCACCTGGTCCAGCGTCACATCGGTGTCCTCGACGGTGTCGTGGAGCAGAGAGGCCGTCAAGGTGGTGGTTTCGGCGCCGAGTTCGGCGAGGATCAGGGTCACCGCGAGCGGGTGCGTGATGTACGGCTCGCCACTCTTGCGCATCTGGCCGCGGTGCGAGGACTCGGCCAGGACGTAGGCGCGGCGCAGGGGTTCGAGGTCCGCGTCGGGGTGGTGGGCGCGGTGCGCGTCCACGACGTGGCTGATCGCGTCGGGCAGCCTGCCGCGAACGGCGGGGCCGAGCAGCGCGGCCCGGCCCAGTCTGCGCAGGTCGATCCGGGCCCGGGACTTCCTGCGGGCCACTGTGGGCGCCGTGGGCGCTACCGGGCCAGGGGTCGCAGGGTTCGTGGCCTCCGCACTCATGGGCACCTCCGGCTCGTCGACCGGCGGACGGAGCCCAGGGCATGCGCGGCTCAGGGATGGCGACGTTCCCCCGTCCGTGCCGGTGCTTGATGCTACCGAGCCCACCGCGTGCGACTGACCGCCTCTCGCCGAGCGTGAAACGGATCACCCAATTGAGCGACGCCGAGGAGGTTTAGAGTTTGCGTCACCTGCCCTGCACTCGGCCGCGGTTTCGAACGGTCCCCGCCGCAGGAAATCACCGAACCCGGCGTCAGGAGCCGCTCGCTGCACGGTTTTCCCCAGTCAGCGGAGCGCGTTTTCCAGCCACTCGGCGTCGATCTCGCCCTCGGCGACGATCACGGCGGGTCCGGTCATCTCGATCTCGCCGTCGGGCCGTTCGGTGATGACGAGGCGTCCGCCGGGCACGTCCACGGTGTACGTCGCCGGGGTGCCGGTGACGGCCGGGTCGGCGCCGTCGCGTCGGGCGGTGGCCACGGCGACCGCGCACGCGCCCGTGCCGCAGGAGCGGGTCTCGCCGGAGCCGCGCTCGTGCACGCGCATCGCGACGTGACGCGGGCCGCGGTCCACGACGAACTCGACGTTGACCCCGTCCGGGTAGGCGGTGGCCGGGCTGACCGGCGGCGGGGCGTACAGGTCGCCCGCGTGCGCGAGGTCCTCGACGAAGGCGACGGCGTGCGGGTTGCCCATGTTCACGTTGCGCGCGGGCCAGCTGCGCTCGCCGACGCTCACGGAGACCTCGCCCTCGGGCAGGCGGGCCCTGCCCATGCCGATGGTGACGTCACCCGCGGCGGAGCCGCTGTTGGGCGCAGTCTTCGCGATGTGCACGCTCTTCACACCCGCGCGCGTGGCGATCGCGAGGTCGCCCTCGCCCACGAGGCCGGCGTGCCGGAGGTAGCGGGCGAACACCCGGGTGCCGTTGCCGCACATCTCCGCGATCGAGCCGTCGCCGTTGCGGTAGTCCATGAACCACTCCGCCTCGGCGGCCATCTCCCGGGCCTCCGGGTGCGCGGCGGACCGTACGACGTGCAGCACCCCGTCGCCGCCGATGCCGGCGCGGCGGTCGCACAGGGCGGCGACGGCCTCCGGCGTGAGGTCGAGGGTGTTCTCGGGGTCCGGGACGATCACGAAGTCGTTCTCGGTGCCGTGGCCCTTGAGGAAGGGGATCCGCGCGCGCGTGCTCATTCCTCGATCGTAAGGGAAGGTCGTGGTCGAACTGCGGGTCGGTGGGGACCGACGGGGCGGGACCGGGTGCCTCAGCGGAGCCTTGCCACGCGCCAGACGGCAAGGGTGACCACGACGGCCACCAGCAGCATGTACCCGAGCACCACCCGCCAGTCCGGGCGGCGGCCCGAGCCGCGGGCCGGGAGGCCCGGCCAGGTGTAGCCCACTCGGCGGGCGGCCATCATGCCCCAGCCCGCTGCGCAGGAGCAGATCAGCAGGCCCAGCATGGCGATCACCGCGCCGCTGTCGCCGAAGTCGAAGGCGAGCGGGAAGGCGAACATCAGGGAGCCGCCCGCGGCCAGGGCCACGATGGGCGCGAGCTGCCAGATGCGCAGTCGCCGCTGCGGGCGCAGCTCGACCTCGACCTCCGGACCGCTCGCGTACATCTCCTCGGGCGCCGGCCCGTCGGCGGTCACGCCGCCCGGGGTCTCGTCGGGCCCGTCGTCGGTCAGGTCGGTCAGCTCGGTCAGGGAGTCCTCGCGCTGGTCCGGCTCGTCACCGTCTGTGGTGACGTGCTCGGCACTTTGTGCGGTGTCGCGAGGGCCGGCCTCCATCGCCACGCGCCCTCCCAACTAGGACTCCACTTGGTCGATCGAAGCACGATGATGGCACGGCGCCGCACGCCCCGATGACCGGCGGCGCATCCCGATGCCATCACGTGATCAGGCTGTAACCGGTCGTTCGACCAACGCCAGGGCCTGCCGCGGAAGTTCCCCGCGGTCCGCCGCGGCCCCGCTCAACCAGTGCACCCGCGGGTCGCGCCTGAACCATGAATCCTGGCGGCGCGCGAAGCGCTTGGTGGCGCGTACGGTCTCGGCCCGTGCTTCCGCTTCGGTGCAGTTCCCGGCGAGCGCAGCGAGTACCTGCTGGTAGCCCAGCGCGCGCGAGGCCGTGATGCCCTCGCGCAGCCCCTGCGCCTCCAGGGCGCGCACCTCGTCGACGAGGCCCGCCTCCCACATCCGGTCGACACGGCGCGCGATGCGCTCGTCGAGTTCAGGGCGGGCGACGTCTACGCCGATCTGGACGGTGTCGTAGACGGAGTCGTGGCCGGGAAGGTTGGCCGTGAAGGGCTGCCCGGTGATCTCGATCACTTCCAGGGCGCGGACGATACGGCGGCCGTTGCTGGGCAGGATCGCGCGGCCGGCCTCGGGGTCGGCGGCGGCCAGGCGGGCGTGCAACGCCCCGGAGCCGCGCAGCACCAGCTCCTCCTCCAGACGGGCCCTGACCACCGGGTCGGTGCCGGGAAACTCCAGGTTGTCGACCGCTCCGCGGACGTAGAGGCCGGAGCCGCCGACCAGGATCGGCCAGCGGCCCTCGGCGAGCAGGGCGTCGATCCGCTCGCGGGCCAGCTTCTGGTACTCGGCGACGGAGGCGGTGACCGTCACGTCCCAGATGTCCAGCAGGTGGTGTGGGATGCCGCCGCGCTCCTCGGGCGTCAGCTTGGCGGTGCCGATGTCCATCCCTCGGTAGAGCTGCATGGAGTCGGCGTTGACGACCTCGCCGCCGAGTCGTTGGGCCAGGAAAACGCCCAGATCGGACTTTCCGGCCGCTGTGGGTCCGACGACGGCGATGACGCGGGGGGCGGAAGATGCACTGCTCACCGCACCAGTCTCCCAAACCTCACGACCACGCCTCGAACGAGTTACGTGACGGTGCGCATCCCGCGTCGTTGCACCGAGGTGCCCGCCGGTCACCGGACACGGTGACCCGGGCGGCGCAAACGGACGCACCGGGTGACGCGGGATTTCGCCCGCACGAGTAACGTAAGGAGTGGATATGGGCGTTTTTGCACGGCTCTTCGGCAGGTCGAAGGCGACGCCGGAGGCGGCGCCCGACGAGGTGCAGACCGGCACCGAGTCGGGAGCGGCCGAGGCGGAGGCGAAGGGGCCGACCGAGGACGGGCGCGAGGGCGAGGCGGCGGAGGCGAAGGCCGCCGAGTCCGGCGCGGCCGAGAGCGCCGAGATCCCCAAGCAGCAGTCCGCGGACGAGGCCGCCGACAGCGAGGCCGGTGAGGGCGCCCGCACATGACTGTCCCCGTGAGGGAAGGTGGACCATGGGTCTGATGGACAACGTGATGGCCAAGCTCGCCCCGGCCAGGGACAAGGTGTCTGACCTCGCCCAGAAGCACGGGGGCAAGGTGCATGACAGCCTCGACAAGGCCGCCAAGGCCGTGGACGAGCGGACCAAGGGCAAGTACAGCGACAAGATCCATGCCGGTACGGACAAGGCGAAGGGGGCGATGGACCGCCTGGCGCACAAGGAGGGTCCGAAGACCGGCGACGCCGCGACCCCGCCCCGGCCGGAGGGCCCGCCACCGGCTTCCTGAACGACACGCGGATCGGCGGACGGCCGCGGAGCACCAACGCTCCCGGCCGTCCGCCGTTTCGTCTCCACGGCGGGACGACGCCTGGGACATCTGCACCGCCGGGCGACGCCTAGGGCATCTTCGCCGCCGAACGACACCTCGGACTCCTGCACCACCAGGCGACCCCTCGGACTTCTCCGCTGCCGGACGACGCCCAGGGCCCCTCTGCCACCGAACGGCCCCTAGGACCAGGTGGCGACCAGATATCCGACGCCGTACGGGGCGTCGTCGTAGAGGAGTGCCCCGCTCAGGCCCGCGCCCTCGGCCGCGCCGGCGAGGACCTGCCAGGGCGCGCGGCCGGAGGCCTTCAGCTCGTACGCCAGTTCGGCGTCCAGCGCCTCGACGGCCGCCACGTCCGCCGCCCCCAGCGCACGCGCGACCTCGGCGTCGAAGGGCGCCGCCCGCTCGTCCAGGTATCCCGGTGCCTTGAGCGTGCGGCACGCGCTGGCGTCGCCCATCACCAGCAGCGCCACCCGCCCGGCCCGGGCGGCGATGTCCCGTCCGGCCTCGACGCACCGCTCGGGCGCGAGCGGTTCCCCGACGCCGAGCCCCTCGATCGGGGCGTCCGCCCAGCCGGTGCGCTCCAGCAGCCAGGCGCCGACCGCCAGCGACGGGGGCAGCTCTCGCTCGGGTGCGGCGTCCGTGGCCGGGCCGAGGCGTACGTCCACGTCGACGCCGAAGCCCCGGAACGAGCCCGGGGCGCCCTGCGGGTGCCGACCGCGCCCGCTCTGCTCGGCGGGCCCGACGACCACCAGCAGGTCGGGGCGGGCGGCGGCGAGCACGCCGAGCGCGTCCGTGCACGCCGCGCGCGCGGTGTCCAGTTCGGGTGCGGCACCCGCGGCGACCTCGGGCACGAGCAGCGGCGGGCAGGGGCAGACGGCTGCGGCGACAAGCATGATCGGGAGCCTACTGCCAGGGGGGTGGCACCGGGTCGGAGCTCCACACCAGCTCGGCAAGCCGGTAGATCACGCGGAACGTGGAGACCAGACCCTCGATGTTCGTGTAGTAGGCGTCCCCGTCCCCGATCCGGTAGACGGCACGGCGCTGCTGGCGCAGCCCGTGGCGGGGGCGATGGGTGCAGGCCAGCTCGTAGAGGCGGGCGCGGGCCTCCTCCAGGGTGCCCTCGAAGCGCGCCGCCTCATCGCTGCGGTACTCGTCCCCGTGACCGAACTGCGCGAGAACCACCCAGTGCGCCATGTTCCGCCCCCCCTGCCCCTCGGTTCCAGGTGCGCTCAGTCCAGCGCGCAGCCGCTCGTGGCGGCCGGCAGCGGCGCCGGCACCCCGATCGTCGGCAGCCCCAGCATCACACCCGCCGGCTTGGCGGCCTGAGCGGCGTTGCGCTTCTCCCACGCGTCGCCCGCGCGCGTGCGGCGCACGGCGAGGACGGCGCCCTCGGCCAGGAGGTGGTGCGGGGCAGCGTACGTGACCTCGACAGTGACCACGTCGCCGGGGCGGACGTCCTGCTCCGGCTTGGTGAAGTGGACCAGGCGGTTGTCGGGGGCGCGGCCGGACAGGCGGTGCGTGGCGCCGTCCTTGCGGCCCTCGCCCTCGGCGACCATCAGCTCCAGGGTGCGGCCGACCTGTTTCTTGTTCTCCTCCCAGGAGATCTCCTCCTGAAGGGCGACGAGCCGCTCGTAGCGCGCCTGGACGACCTCCTTGGGGATCTGGTCGTCCATGGTGGCGGCGGGGGTGCCGGGCCGCTTGGAGTACTGGAAGGTGAACGCCTGCGTGAAGCGCGCCTCGCGGACGACGTGGAGGGTCTGCTCGAAGTCCTCCTCCGTCTCCCCCGGGAAGCCCACGATGATGTCGGTGGTGATCGCGGCGTGCGGGATGGCGGCCCGCACCTTCTCGATGATCCCGAGGTAGCGCTCCTGCCGGTAGGAGCGGCGCATCGCCTTCAGGACGGTGTCCGAGCCGGACTGCAGCGGCATGTGCAGCTGCGGCATCACGTTCGGCGTCTCGGCCATGGCGGCGATCACGTCGTCGGTGAAGTCGCGCGGGTGCGGGGAGGTGAAGCGGACACGCTCCAGGCCCTCGATGTTCCCGCAGGCGCGCAGCAGCTTGCTGAAGGCCTCGCGGTCGCCGATGTCGGAGCCGTACGCGTTGACGTTCTGGCCGAGCAGCGTGATCTCGGAGACGCCCTCGCCGACCAGGGCCTCGATCTCGGCGAGGATGTCGCCGGTGCGGCGGTCCTTCTCCTTGCCGCGCAGGGCCGGGACGATGCAGAAGGTGCAGGTGTTGTTGCACCCGACGGAGATCGAGACCCAGGCCGCGTAGGCGCTCTCGCGCCGGGTCGGCAGCGTGGAGGGGAACGCCTCCAGGGACTCGGCGATCTCGACCTGCGCCTCTTCCTGGACGCGGGCGCGCTCCAGCAGGACGGGCAGCTTGCCGATGTTGTGCGTGCCGAAGACGACGTCCACCCAGGGCGCCTTCTGCACAATGGTGTCGCGGTCCTTCTGCGCGAGACAGCCACCGACGGCGATCTGCATACCGGGGTGGCTCGCCTTCTTGGAGGCAAGGCGGCCGAGGTTGCCGTAAAGCCGGTTGTCGGCGTTCTCGCGCACCGCGCACGTGTTGAAGACCACGACGTCAGCGTCGCCGTCCGACCCCTCGGGGGCGCGCACGTACCCGGCGTCTTCGAGCAGCCCGGACAATCGCTCGGAATCGTGGACGTTCATCTGGCACCCGTAGGTACGGACTTCGTAGGTCTTGGGTGCTGCTACGTCCACTGCGGGGCTCCGGTCGCTGCTGATGGTCATGGGTCAAGGGTAGGCGCTTCCAGGGAACCCCTTGCCCGCCGTTTCCGGGAGCGGGCGCCTAGCCTGGTGGTGGTGATCCGCCCATGAGTTCTGTGTCCGGTCCCAGGGGGCCCGACGATCTCGTGCGAGCCCTCAGAGCCGCCGGGATCAGGGACGAGCGACTGCTCGAAGCCGTGCGCACGACGCCCCGGGCGGGATTCGTC
This sequence comes from Streptomyces sp. NPDC001410, assembly GCF_042895235.1. Lineage (NCBI taxonomy): Bacteria > Bacillati > Actinomycetota > Actinomycetes > Kitasatosporales > Streptomycetaceae > Streptomyces > Streptomyces sp. NPDC001410. The sequence continues at coordinate 68,576 of NZ_JBIAWE010000022.1, read as the reverse complement.
CCGGCCGGTGAGGTGGCCGCCGCCTACCGGGACGTACCCGTGGCGATCGGGCAGGGCCAGGTCACCACGCAGCCGTCGCTGTCCGCCATGATGATCGAGAGCCTCGGTCTGGCCGGGAACGAGCATGTCCTCGAGGTCGGTACGGGCCTGGGCTTCCAGACCGCGCTGCTGGCCCGGCTGGCCGCCGACGTGGTCAGCGTCGAGGTGCGGCCCGGCATCGCCCGGCAGGCGCGCGCGAATCTCGCCCGGCACGGCGTACGGAACGTGGAGCTGCGGGTCGGCGACGGCAGCGCGGGCGTGCCGGACCTGGCTCCGTACGACGCGGTCCTCGTGTCGGCCGCGTTCCCTGAGGTGCCCGCGCCGCTGGTCGCGCAGGTGCGCGAGGGTGGCCGCCTCGTACAGCCGATCGGGCCGGGCGGCCACGAGGAGGTGGTGTGCTTCGAGCGCACCGCGTCGGGTCTTGAGCGGCCGCAGATGGTGACCTCGGCGCGCTTCGTCCGGCTGCAGGGACGGTACGGCTTCGCACCGGACGACGCGGACTTTCGCTGAGGACGTGGAGGGAGTCGAGGAGTCGTTGCCGACTCACTGGTGGGCGCCCCGGATGCGGTCGATGACGTGCAGCGGGTCCGCGGGCGGAGTGTCTCCGCGCCAGGCCACGTGCTGGTCGGGGCGGACGAGGACGAGGTCGCGCTCGTAGAGGGTCCGGGCGTGGGCGTCGCGGACGTCGACGACTTCGAGAGGCAAGGTGCGCTCGGCTGCGGCGTCGATGAGCGCGGTGACGTCGTGGTCGGCGAAGCGCAGCAGGGTGAAGCCGGGGTGGAAGAGGTCGAACAGGGCCCGGCCGTCCTGGAGGAGCAGGCTCGGTGGCCGGGCGCCCGGCCAGGTGCTGGGGGTGTACTCGTCCATGGTCTGGCGTGGGGCCCGGCCGTCGGGGTCGGGGCAGACGACGGGTGAGGTGTCGTAGCGGTAGCCGAGTTCGATGCCCAGTGCCTCGTTCTCCAGGTTGCCCAGGTCGGTGATCTCGCGGCCGAGCCGTCGGCGGGCGCGTGTCCCGGACCAGCGTTCGCTGTGGGCGGTGGTCCGGTGGGCGGCCTTCACCGCTGCCCGGACGGCGCTGTGCCGGGCGGCGGCCCCGCGATTGCGCAGGGCCACGGCGCGGCGCTCGTGCTCGTAGGCGCGCAGCAGGCCGGGGGTGCCCCAGCCCCGCAGGACCGCCGCGAGGGCCCAGCCGAGTCCGACGGCGTCGCCGACGCCGGTGTTCATGCCGTAGCCGCCGGTGGGAGGCACCTGGTGCACGGCGTCCCCGGCGAGCCAGACCCGGCCGCGGCGGCCGTAGGAGTCGGCGACGGTCAGGCGTGGGGTCCAGGCGTTGGCGACCAGGACGTCCATCTCGAACCTGCGGCCGACGCGCTCGTGGACGAACGCGCGCGGATCGACGCGGTCGGCGTCGGTGCCGGCGCCCAGCGGGGCGTGGAGGGTGAAGGTGTCGCCGTCGTTCTGGGAGATCAGCGTCCAGCCCTCCGGGGACTGGAGGTGCCAGACGTGGCCGCCGAAGCGCTGGAAGATCTTCCGGTCCGAAGTGGTGAAGTGGACGAGGTAGATACGGCCGTCCATGGGGCGTTCTCCGGTCGCCCGGAAGGCGCGGGCCAGCATCGCCGCCGTGCGGGGAAGTCCCAGCTCCTTGACGAGCATCCGGCGCAGGTCGATCTCGTGCAGGTCTATGCCCAGCTGCCTGCGGGTGCGGCTGCCGGCGCCGTCGCAGCCGATGAGGTACTGCGCGCGGATCGTGCGCCGGCCGTCGCCGTTCGCCGACACGAGACGGGCCGTGACGCCCTCGGTGTCCTGCTCGAAGCTCTCCAGCGCCCAGCCGTACTGCATGCACCCTCACGTGCTCGGACCGGGCCTCCAGGAGGTCGCGCAGCGCCGGTTCGAGGATCACCTGGGACACCCGCATCCAGGGTTCGAGCGGGAGGGTGCCGTCGTTGCGGTCGCGGATCGTCTCGCGCGTCTCGTCGACGCTGGGGTAGTCGAACGAGGCCAGCTCCCAGCCGACCGCGCTGGTCGCCCACGTCACCTTGGTGGGGTGAATCGGCCGGGACGGCGACCTTGCTCAGCTCGTCGGCGACGCCGAGGCGGCGGTACAGCTCCATGCTCCGCCCGTTGGTGACGTCCGTCTTCGGGTGCCGGGTGGTCGAGGTGTTGCGCTCCACGACCAGGGCCCGGACGCCTTGGTGCTCCAGCTCCATGGCCAGCGTCAGGCCGACCGGCCCCGCGCCCACCACCAGCACGGGCACGGTCTCCGCCGTCGCGGCTCCCGGTGCCGGGGGTGTCGGCTCGCTCATCCCATGGCCCTCTTCTCGTACGACGATGTCACTCGGCAGGGCACGGCGAAGTCGGCCACCCTGCGCGCCACTTCGGCCGTCGTGGCCGCCGTCGCCCGGGCGCGCAGGGTCACGGTGACCGTCACCGCCCCGGAGTCGGCGTAGGCGCGGATCTCCTCCACGTCGTCGACGTCGCCGAGGACTTCGGTCAGCACGCGGCGGGTGGCGTCGGCGCGCAGCGGGAGCTTGGACGGCTTGCCGACCGCGGTGACCGGGAGCGCGTCGAGGACGCGGACGGCCTTGGGCGCGGCGGCGGCCTCGCTCACGTGCGCCGCGGCCCAGGCGCGGAGGTCGTCCTCGGTGACCGTGCCGTCGGCGAGGGTCACGTATGCCACCGGGACCTCGCCCGCCCGCCGGTCCGGCTGTCCGACCGCCTGGGCGCCGGTCACCGCGGGGTGCGAGAGCAGCGCGTCCTCGACGACCCGGGGGTCGATGTTGTGGCCCCCGCGGATGATGAGGTCCTTCGCGCGCCCGGTGAGGTAGAGGAAGCCGTCCTCGTCGAGGTAGCCGAGGTCGCCGGTGTCCAGCCAGCCGTCGGCCACCTTGCCCTGGCCGCTGATCCGGTGACCGTCGGCGTCGCGACCCTCGACATAGCCGGGGAAGACGGTGGGGCCGCTGATGAGCACGGAGCCGACCGCGCCCGGGGGCAGGTCCCGCTCGCCGTCGGCGATCCTGATGTGCTGGTACGGCAGCCGCTGCCCGACCGAGCCGGGCCGGCGGATCTCCAGGAAGCCGCGCACGCTGGCGCAGGTCGCCTCGGTGAGTCCGTACCCTTCGAGCAGCGGAATCCCGGTCGCCTTCTCGAACGTGGCGCGCACGCCCTCGGGCAGCGCGGACGCGCCGACCATCGCGCAGCGCATCGAGCCGATGTCCGCTCCGTCGACCGGACAGGCGGCGAGCACCGCGTACACGGTCGGTACGGCGCTCATCGTGGCGATCCTGTAGTGCTCGACGATGCGCCAGAAGTCCGCGTAGAGTGCCGGGTCCCGGTAGCCCAACGGGCCCGCCCACACGACCTGCTGGCCGCGCAGCAGCGGCGCGAGCAGGGTCACGACCAGCGCGTTGACGTGGAAGAGGGGCAGCGCGGCGAAGACGACCGAGTCCTGGTCCAGTACGGAGTTGGCGGCGATCATCCAGGCATCGGTGATCTCGTTCGCGTGCGTGTGGGCCGCGAGTTTCGGCGCTCCGGTGGTGCCGCCGGTGTGGAAGAAGGAGGCCAGGTCGGTGCCGGTGGGCGGCTCGCCGAGGAAGCGGTCGTCCGGGCAGTCGGCCACGGCTGCGCTGTCATCCGCGGCACCGGTGGGCCGTAGCACCAGCACATGGTCCACCAGGCCCTGCTCGGCCAGCTCGGCGCTGGTCCGGTACGCCTCGGGGTCCAGCTCCGGTGAGGCGGTGATGATCACGCGGGCGCCGGCCCGGCGGACCAGCTCGGTGACATGCTCGCGGGCGAGCGCCGGGTTGACGGGCGTCACGATGCCGGCGAGCTGGGCGGCCAGGAGTGCGGTGATGAGTTCGTCGCAGTTCGGCGAGAGCAGGGCGACGGTGTCGTGGCGGCGGACGCCGAGCCGGTGGAGGGCGTTGGCCGTCCTGTGCACGTCGGCGAGCAGCTCCGCGTAGGTGCGGGACCTGGGCGAGCGCCAGGACGCGGCGTCGGGGAGGACGGTGAGCGCGGTCCGCTCGGGCCACTGCTCGGCCGCGCGCCGCAGCAGCTCGTACGAGGTGGCGGGCAGCCCGCGCTCGGCCAGCGGAGTGGCCTCGATGACGGCCAGGTCGTCGGGGTGGTCGTAGCGCGGCCACCCCGCACGCGGGTCGGTGGTCACGCGCACCTCACCTTGTTCTGCTGTGTGCCGAGGTCGACGGCGCCGTCGGGGGTGCGGATGGACAGTTCGAGGACGTCACCGTCGTGGAGGTACTTCTCGTTCTTCTGCTGGGAGTTGAAGAACGTCTTCCACTTCACGGCCGGCGGCAGGAGCGAGGCGATCAGCGCCACGGCCTTGGGCGGGGCCTTGAGGGCCGTGCCGCCGGGGGTGCCGGTGAGGACCAGGTCGCCGGGGGCGAGGGCCTGGAAGCGGGAGAGTTCCCGCAGGGCCTGCAGCGGGGTGTAGATCATGTCGGTGAGGTCGCTGTTCTGGCGTATCTCGCCGTTGACCTTGAGGAGCAGCCTGAGGTCGGCGAGGCGGTCCAGCTCGTCGGCGTCGAGGAGCACCAGTGCGGGGCCGACCGGGGTGAAGGTCGGGTAGGACTTCGCCTCGTAGAACTGGGTCTTGGGGAGCTGTACGTCGCGTGCGGAGACGTCATTGGTGATGACCAGCCCGGCGACGTGGTCCTTCCAGTTGGCCTCCGTCACACGCGAGCCGACGGGGAGGGGACGTCCGACGACCAGGCCCAACTCGATCTCGTAGTCGAGGAAGCGGACGTGGCCGGGTTTGACGATCTCGTCGTACGGGCCGCTGATCGAGCCGGACGTCTTGCGGAAGAAGGTCAGCGGGACGGTGGCCGGGTCCATCCCGGAGTCGCGCACGTGGGAGACGAAGTTGGTCATCTGCGCGACCACCCGGCACGGCGCGGTGACCGGGGAGACCAGCGGGAGGTCGGCGATGGTGCGGGGTTCGTCCGTCGCTGTGCGGGCCGCGTGGACCGCGGGGAGGTCGGCGAGCAGTTCGGCGGTCGTGGTCGCGGTGGTCTCGACCCGGACGGCGCGGTGTTCGTCGAGCGCGACCCACCACCCCTCGGCCGTACGGAGGACGGAGATGCTCATGAGGTTGCCACTTTCAACAGGCCACGCAGGCGTTCGAAGTCGAACTCGTTGTCGTCGGATCGGAGGGCGGTGAGGATCGAGCGCAGCTCGGCCAGCGCATCGCGGCCGGGGGCCATGCCCAGGAAGTCCTTGGTGGCCGGCGGGCCCCACTGCGCGAGGCCCGAGGCCGTCATGGGGGCCCAGCCGGGCTCCAGGCCGGCGTCGAACATGTCGCTGTCGGCGAAGTGCTCGACCAGAAAGCCGTCGGGGTCGCGCCAGTAGTCGAAGACCTGGCTGCCGAGGATGTGCCGGCCGATGCCCCAGGAGCGGCGGTAGCCCTCGTCGAGCAGGTGCTCACCGCCGGCGGCGAGCGCGTCGAGGTCGGTCACCTCGTACGCCGAGTGCACATACCGGTTGGAGGGCCCGAGCGTCAGGGCCAGGGTGTGGTGGTCGGTCGGCGTCCGGCCGCGGTCGCAGCGGATGAAGCTCATGGTCGGGCCGCGCTCGCGCTGCCCCTCGTAGAAGAGGAAGTCGCTGACGATCAGGCCCAGGTGCTCCAGGTACCAGTTCAGGGTGCGCAGGTAGGTGGTGCTCTGCAGGACCACGTGTCCCAGGCGCCGTACACCGGCCGGCTCCCGGGGCGGTCGCTGGGTGCCGTTGACCCGGTCGAGCCCGCCGCCGACGTTGAGCCGCTGCGGCCGCTGTCCCGGCAGGGCGGGCAGCTCGTCCGGGTCGGCGACGACGCGGACCCGCAGCCCGCCCGGATCGGCCAGGTCGACGACGGACCCGCCGAGGGTCTGGGGCAGCGGGTGCACCCGGGTGCCGACGGTGTCGGCCAGTCGCAACAGGTCACGGGTGTCGGCGGCCTGGAAGGCCGGACCGAGGAACCGCGATCTGCGGCCCCTGCGGATGATCACGCACGGCGCTCCCGCCTGCGTTCCCCGCAGGTGCAGCTCGCGGGTGTCGCGGTACGACGTGACGAAGCCGAACGCCTGGGCGAAGGCCTCGGCGCGGGCCAGGTCGGGCTTGAGGAACTCCAGCCACGCGATGTCGTGGACCTTGATCACCGGGTTCGCGGCCCGGCCCGGATGCTCTCCGGGGAGTGCGCCCTGCTCGGAGTGCAGGTCGTTGTGCGTCCCGTGCACAGCCACGGTCACCACCTCCTGAAGAAAGCTTCACTTTCGAAGCTGACGTCAGTCAATAGAACTGAAGAAATATTCAAGAAACAAGGAACGGCGACTAGAGTGCGGGTGAAGCCAGTACGGGCGGGACGGGGAGGATGCGATGGCCGAGAAGACCGCACAGCGGCGCGTCGACCGGCGCAAGGCACGGACGCGCACCGCACTGGTGTGCGCGGCACAACGGTTGCTGGCCGAGAGACGGACCGACGTCCCCATCCTCGAGATCACCGAACTCGCCGACATCGGGGTCGGATCGTTCTACAACCACTTCGACAGCAAGGAGGACCTCTTCCGGGTCGCGGTCGAGGAGGCGCTGGAGTGGTGGGGCTCGGTGATGGACCGCCTCACCGCGGACGTCGACGACCCCGCGGTCGCGTTCGCCCAGAGCTTCCGCATGACCGGCCGGCTGCACCGCCGGCATCCGGAGCTGAGCCGGATCCTGCTGCACCACGGACTCGAACTGGCCCAGTCCGACCGCGGGTTGGCGCCCCGCGCGTTCCACGACATCCGTGCCGCCGTGGACGCGGGCCGCTTCGAGGTGGAGGACCTGGACCTCGCGCTGGCGGTGACGGCGGGCGCCGCGCTGGCACTGGGCGCGCTGCTGCACGCGCAGCCCGACCGCGACGACGCGACGTCCGCGGACCTGGTCGTCCGTGGCCTCCTGCGCCAGTTCGGCCTCCCCGCCGACGAGGCCGAGCGGATCTGCTCGCTCGACCTGCCGGACCTGGAGGTGGCCGACACACTGGCGCGGTGAGGCCGTCCCCCTGCCTTGGGCGAGACCTCCCGCGTGCGACCGAGGTCAACTGTCGTAAGAAATAGGCATGTAGTGCACGCCCAGCGCACAAAGGGCTGAATACGACGTCAATGTGACAATCACGTAAGCAACTGATGCCCCCATATGCGCTCTGCCTATGCCCGTGTCCCTCTCGCTTGAATGGCATCAGGTGAGAAAGACCGCCCGGCTGTTCCCCGTGAGACATCTCAGGCTTCGTGCCCCCTCACCCGCCTGCCGCCGGCCGGTCGCGCCGCACGCGCACTCCACTCACGGTCGGCCGCACAACTCGCCTGCGAAGGGCAGCACAACGAGCGCAAGGAGGCCTCGCCATGCCAACTCTCACCTCACTGACACCCACCCAGAGCCACAACGGGATCACCCTCACTCTCACCGGCACGGGGCTGTCGGGCACGACCAAGGTGAACTTCGGAACGAAGAGCGTCACTCCCGCCACCGTGTCCTCCACCACCGTCACCGTCGTCATCCCCGTGCTGTGCGGTGGCCAGATCTCCGTGAGCGTCACCGCGGGAACGACGACGAGCAACTCCCTGGCGTTCTACTACATCAACCCTCCGGAGCCCACGGCCCTCAGCGCCAACACCGGCCCGGCGACCGCCACTTCGATCAGTGTCCTGGGCAGCGGCCTGCTCACCGCGACCGGGGTGACCTTCGGCTCCGCGGGCGCCGGCACCGCGCTCACCGTCGTCTCCGACAGCGAGCTCACCATCACCTGCCCGGCGCACGGCGCGTTCACCGCCCCCACCGACACGGTGAACGTCACCTGCACCACCGCCGGAGGCACCAGCATCCCGCTCGGCGCCCCCACCCAGTACACCTACTACGACGTCCCGACCGTCACCTCGCTGTCCCCCACCTCGGGAGCGGTCGGCTCCAGCACCACCGTCACCGGCACCAATCTCGTGGACGTCAGCAGCGTGACGTTCACACCCACCGGCGGAGGCACCGCGGTCGAGGCCGACTTCGCGAGTTTCTCCGCCACCAGCCTGGTCGCCACCATCCCCTCGGGGCTCGCCACGGGCACGTACGACGTCCAGGCCACCACTCCGGGCGGCCAGACCGCGATCGTCGCCGGCGACGTGTTCACCGTCACCGCCTGATCCGCGGGCCCGCCCAGGGCCGAAGGGCCGTCAGCACCGCCTCCGCGGTCGGCCGGGCACGGCCCGGCGAGCGCCGAGCGTGAACCCGCTGTGCCCCGGCCGGCACGCGCCGTCCGGGGTGCGGCACGCGAGCAAGCGCAGGAAGGAGCAGGCCATGGCCCCGGTAGTGACCAGTCTCAATCCCAACCAGGGACGGGCCGCGGGTGGGACCTCGGTGACGGTCAACGGCGGCGGCTTCACCGGGGTCACCGCGGTGCGGTTCGGCACCGTCTCGGCCTCGTTCACCGTGATCAGTACCACCCAGATCATCGCCACCTCACCGCCTGGCTCCGGGACGGTCGACGTCACGGTCACCGCGACGTCGGGCACGAGCAACGGTGTCCCGTTCACCTACGTCGCGGTCCCAGCGCTCACGTCCCTGACACCCAATCAGGGACCGACCGCCGGAGGGAACACGGTCACCCTGACCGGTACCAGTCTGTCGTCGGCCACCGCCGTGCGCTTCGACACGCGCCCCGCTGTCATCACCGGCAACACCTCCACCCAGGTCACCGTGGTCGCACCGGCGGCGCCGCCCGCCCCCGCCGACGTCACTGTGACCACGGTGGGCGGCGTCAGCAATCCACTGCCCTACTTCTACGTCCCGGCCCCGACCATCAGCCAGCTCGACCCCCAACGGGGCCCGCTCTCCGGCGGAAACACCGTCACCATCACCGGGACGAACCTGGCACTCACCAGCGCCGTCCGATTCGGAACCAGTCCGGCCACCGGCATCGTGGTCGGCTCCGACAGTGTGATCACCGCGAACGCCCCCAGCGGATCGGGCACCGTGACCGTCACGGCCACCACACCGGGCGGCACCAGCGCCCCCGGACCGGGCACCGCGTACTACACCTATCTCCCGGCTCCGGTCGTCAGCAGCCTCACCCCCGCGTCGGGCCCCGCCCTGGGCGGGACCACCGTCACCCTCACCGGCAGCGGCCTGACCTACACCGACGAAGTGCTGTTCGGGGGCGTTCCGGTGCCTTTCACGGCCATCTCCGACACGAAGGTCGTCGCCGTGGCCGCCGGAGGAACACCGGGCACGGTGACGGTTGTCGTGCGCACCCCGGCGGGCACCACTTCGGGCATCCCGTACCAGTACGTCACCTGAGTTGTACGCCCCCTGGACTCACGACGGCACGCAATAGACAACGGTTTGGACGGAGTACGACTGGGTGGTCGAGATGTTGTGGAAACTGACGGTCCAACTGCCGTCGGGGTCCGAGCCCGGGCTCGTACTCCGAAAACTGCGAACGGGGATGACCTCGTCACCTCCCACCCAACCGCCGGAAACCGCCTTCTGCCCGACGGGACAGACGGCGTCCACAGCCGTGGTCACCCCCGGTCCGAGCGTCGTCGGATCTCCGAATACGGGAGTGACGACGGCGGTGCCGGAGGGGCCTTGAGGACCGGCGGGTCCGGTGGCCCCGGTGTCACCGGCGGGTCCGGTGTCACCCTGAGGACCAGCCGGACCAGCCGGCCCGGTGGCGCCGGTCTCACCAGTAGCCCCGGCGGCCCCCGTCTCCCCCTGAGGACCAGCAGGACCAGCAGACCCGGTGTCACCCTGAGGACCAGCCGGACCAGCCGGCCCGGTGGCGCCGGTCTCACCAATAGGCCCGGCGGCCCCCGTCTCCCCCTGAGGACCAGCAGGACCAGCAGACCCGGTGTCACCCTGAGGACCAGCCGGACCAGCCGGCCCAGTCGCCCCTGTCTCCCCCTGAGGACCAGCAGACCCAACAGACCCCGTGTTGCCCTGAGGACCAGCAGGCCCAGCAGGCCCGGTCGCCCCGGTCTCACCAGCGGGTCCAGCGGGTCCGGTCTCGCCCTGAGGACCAGCAGACCCGACAGGCCCGGCATCACCTTGAGGACCAGCAGGCCCGGCAGACCCGATGTCACCCTGAGGACCAACAGGTCCAGCAGGCCCGGTCGCCCCGGTCTCACCAGCGGGCCCAGCGGGTCCGGACTCGCCCTGAGGACCGGTCGGTCCAGCCGATCCGGTGGCGCCGGTCTCACCAGTAGGCCCGGCGGCCCCCGTCTCCCCCTGAGGACCAACAGGACCTGCCGGCCCAGTTGCCCCGGTTTCACCCGCAGAACCGGCGGGTCCTGTGGCCCCGGTCTCGCCCTGGGGACCAGCAGGTCCCGCAGGCCCGGCTTCACCTTGAGGGCCGGCGGGTCCGGCCGCCCCGGTGGCCCCGGTGTCGCCCTGGGGGCCCGGGGGTCCTGGCGAACCTTGGGGACCCGGCTCACCGCACACCGGTACGGCATCCGAGACTCGGACGTAGCGGGCAGCCACCCAACCCGACCGGTTCGCAAGCCTGTACCACGTCGTATCGCCGCCGACGCTCTCGCCTCGCGCCTGGCACCAAATGCTGATCCGGGCGTCCCTTGAGTAATGGCCCAACTCGGCAGAGCGGCTCGTCGGTTGGGCACGGACACTCAAGCCGTTCCTCGCCCTGACAATCCCGCGAACCCCGGCCGGGGACACGTTCCGCTGTACTTTCGCGGATGTACTTCCTGACAGTGCGGCGCCCGTTGATTCCTGAGCTGCGGCTACGGGCCCCGACAACTCACACGCCAGACCAAGACTCACCGCTCCCAGCACAAGCGATGAAACAGCAATCCTTCGCATCACAAGCCATCACACCTTCCGTCACGCGTGTGCGATCAAGGGAGACGTGAAGAGGCAAACGTAGATAGCGCTAAAAATCTTGATATGACACGAATATAACTGAATGTCACCTTTCTGACCGACAAGGGCCATGCCACACGGCGTCAAGGGCAGCCTTCCACAGCGGAATTTCGGGCGAGCGGGTTCCCCCCTCACACCCGCTCGCCCCACCCCCGCACCACTCATGCGGAGCGGGGGTCTTCTCCCATTCCATCGGGGCGGCCGGGCGGCCGTGGGTCGTGCGGTGGTCGGATCCCGGCGGGTATGCGCTCCACGAGCGCCGCCGCCTCGGGCGTACGCACCAGGAAGTGGACGTCCCACCCGGCCCCACGGGCCAACTCCGCCTCCACGGCAGCCCATACGGCGGCCAGGCTGACGTCGTACGTCAGTCCGCCGCGGCCGGAACCGAGCAGCGGGAAGCACACCGAGCGCAGCGGCGGGTCGAAGCGGTCGCGTTCCTCCGCCAGGAGCGCGAGCGCGCGGGAGGCTGCCCTGGTGATGTCGGACGGCAGCACGTCGTAGTCGTTGGTCCCGGCCCGGGGAACGGCGACGGCCGCGTGGTAGATCCGTCGTACGCCCTGTGCGGCCAGGGCCCCCGTACCGGTGGCGGCCACGGTGCCGGGCAGCACGGCGCGCCCCGAAGTGCCGTTCCGGCACGCCCACTTGTTCAGCTCGTCGTGGACCGGGTCGTCCAGGACGTCACCGGTGACGCCGCGCACCGAGGCCGCCCGGCGCAGCGAGGCGGCGACCGACGACTTGTACGGCTCGGGCAGCGCGAAGTGGACGTTGGACGGGGAGACGACCACGTCCACGTCGCGCAGCAGGTCCACCGGGTGCACATGGAGGCTGAGCGTCACCAGCCGCTCGTCGACCATGACCCGCACGGTCCGGTGCGTGCCGACACCCTCCACGGCCACGGCGGCGGCTCCGGGCGCCACGGCCGTCTCCGCCGCCAGCCGCAGCACATGCTCGGCGATCTGCCCGAGGACCATCACCTCGTGGTCCTTGCGGAACCGCTCGACGCTCACCCCGTACACCGAGGCCGCGCGGGCCCGGCGGGAGGACGCGGGCCAGTCCCGGGTGCCCTGGGCCAGCCCCAGGGTGTACTCGGCGGCGGTGCGCAGGGTCCCGGCGTCCAGGCGCGACACGGCGAGCCGCAGCAGCGTCTCGACGGCCGCGCCGGGAGTCCGGGCGCCGGTCGCGGGCACCGCCTGCGCCGCCGACTCCAGGCCGGGCAGCGCGCGCCCGCGCAGCCTCACCAGTCCGGCGCGCCTGACCTCCTTGAGTTCACGGAGAAGTGACGCATGGTCAGGGAGGGACGATGCCATGCGCCCACGATGGCATCACGTCTCGGCCACCGACAAGCAGGACGGGCTGTCCCCGCATCACTGCCACACCGGCTCCGAGATGACCGCCCGCAGCGGTTCGAGGATCTCGTTGGCCTTCTTCATGCCCTCCTGGGAGCCGAGGTCCGGGATGCCGCCGTCCTGCAGCACCTCCAGCGGCCCGCCGTCGCAGTGCTCGAAGCGGTCGTGGAAGAGCACCAGGGCGCGCTGGGCCCGGTTGCGCCGGGACTCCCAGACCAGCCCCATCGCATCGGGTGCCTGCGCCCGGATCTCGCTCGACCAGCGCCGCGCGACCGCGTAGTTGCTCTCGTCCTCCAGGAGCGTGGAGTCCTGGCAGACGGCGGCCAGATCCTGCCCGTCGACCAGGGAGACCAGGTTCAGCGCGCACCGGGTGCGCAGGCCGCTCAGCGACCGCCGCCAGACGGCGCCGTAGGGGATCCGCCGCATGCCGGCCGGCAGTTCGAAGGGCCGGGAGCGCAGCACGCTCTCCGCGAGGGCGGTGAGCCGGGTGTCCGCCAGGTACAGGCAGTGGTACGGATCCAGCACCGTGCCCTCGAAGCGGCCCCCGCCGAAGTGGATGTCCGCGAGCTTCGGGCTGAACTGGTCCGGCGCGTACTTGGACTGGTGCACCCGCCACAGCTCGGTGCCGGCCGGGATCACCAGACGGTTGGGGCGCAACTCCAACTCGATCATGGGGAAGAAGTCGCTCATCAGTCCCCCTCCACCAGCACGGTGGCAGCGCCGACCAGCCGGTGGTCCGGCAGCCGGCCGAGCAGCGACGCGGGTGTCCCGCCCAGCCAGGTGTTGCCGCCCAGCCACCAGGCCGCGGCGCCCCAGGGGTCGATGTCGGCGAGGAGCAGCCGGTTGACCCGGAGGACGACCTCGCGCGGGGTGCCGCCGCCCTCGCCGAACTGGAACTCCGGATAGCGGTCGCCGTCCCGGGGATCCGTCAGTCTGATCAGCTCGGGGGGTGGCGCGCCGCCGCAGCGGACCCGCGCCTCCTCGGCCGAGAGGGCCGGCGCCCCGAGCAGCATCCGGTCCTCTTCGGACGCCGTGCCGTACGCCGGTTCGGGGGCGGTCGACAGGGTTGTCAGCAGAGCCATCAGCTCGCGCGCGCCCACCACGGTCCTCGGCCCGGGGGGCGCCGCGACGAGTCGTACGGAGTCCAGCGCCCTGCGCACGTGATGGTCCAGCGGCAGGGGCAGCAGGGCCAGACGAACCCCCTGGGACGCCCTGCGCACCGCCCTGTCGTCGGCCGCGTCCGTGGCCGCGAGGGCCTCCAGCCGGGCCAGCAGCAGCGCGTACTGCTCGTCGTCGAGCGCCTCGCGGATGGTGTCCCGGTGCTCGCCGATCAGGACGAGCAGCCGCTCCGTCGAGCCGCCGGGGCCGTCGCTCGTACCGCCGTCGTTCATGCGTTCCCCCCTTCGGTACCTGCTTCTGTTTCTCCACGGCTTCCGGGTCCCGTCGCTCCCGGGCCCGGATGCCCCTGGTGGATGAAGGCGGCCCAGAGCGCGATCCGGCCGAGGTCGGGGCGTTCGAGCTGCCGCAGCAGCTCGCCGCCGAGCGAGCCCGGGTTCGTGCGGTGCGGGTCGAGCATCCACAGCTGTGCCGCCCTGAGCGCGTCGACGGGACTGAGCCCCTCGACGGTCAGGTGATGATGGAACACCGCCATCAGCAGCGCCGACGCGCTGTCCTGGGTCGTCCACCGTGATCCGACGACATCCCGCGCGCCGCCCGCGACGAACGCCGTGGTGAGGGTCAGCGCCTCGTCGTGGTCGCGGGTGCTCAGATCGGTCTGGCAGGCACTGAGGACGACCAACGGTCCTTCATGGGCGGCCTGTTGGTCCGGCCGGTCGAGGAGCCGGGTCACCGTCAGCCGGCCCGGGCCCGCTTCGTCCGCCGACGTCTCCGCGGTGTCCTCGGGCGCGGCCAGATGCAGCGCCGAGACCGTGGGACGCGTGCCCGCCGATCCGTGCGAAGCCACGTGGAGCAGCGAGGTCCCGTCGGCGAGGAAGGCGAGGACGTCGTCGGGCGTGCCGGGGGTCAGCTCGTCGTCGGCCAGTTCGAAGATCCCGCCGCACATCCGGGCCCGCCCGTAGAAGGCGTCACGCAGGGCCATGACCTCGACCTCGGCATGGGTCAGGTCCAGGTTCGGGTCGGCCAGCAGGACGGGGGCCGCCGCCGGTTGGCGCGGCGCGCGCCTCAGCGTCCGCAGGAACTGGCTGCCGGACGCCGCGTAGCTGATCACGGTGGTCTGGCAGAGGTGGGTGTGGGTCGCCTCCTCCGGGAGGCGCGCGGCGTGCCAGGGGACGATGCCGAGTCGCCCGCAGGGCACCAGGACGAGCCTGAGCGGCCCCTCGCCCCGCTCGCCCTCCGCGGCGAGCCGCTCCTCCACCTCGGCGAGGAGAGGGCGGAGCACTTCGAAGGCCCAGTCGCAGAGCGCGGTGAGGGCTTCCTCCCAGGCGTCTTCGGCGGACGGGGAGTTCGGGTCGGCGTCGCGTACGGCGGTGGCGTCGAGGTAGCGCTCCAACGGGCCGCTCCCGGCGCCGGACAGCAGCTGCCGTACCCCCACCGCGGCGCCGAGCCGCGGACTCACCGCGAGCACCACGCCGGGGTTCTCGCCCTCGCCGGGAACCAGATAGACGAGCGCGTCGGCGCCGCTCTCCTCGATCCCGTCCGCGAGTTCGCTCAGCGTGGGCGTACTCAGCAGGCCGCCCTCCCGCCGGTAGCCGAGGGCTTCGAGGGCCTGGCGGCGCAGCGTGCTCGGCAGTTCGCCGGGGACGCCGTCGTCGGCATCCAGGCCCTCGGCCGTGCCGGCCGCCCGCCACGCCTCGGCCAGCGCGTGGTGCCCGCCCGCGTCCAGGAGTTCGGGCACGGCCGACGAGGTCGACGCCGCGTGCAGCACCAGGGCCCGGCCCAGTTCCAGCGCGGCCACCGCCTCGTGCAGCCGGCCCTGCGAGGCCGCCCACAGGGCCGCGCGCACACCCCTGCTCGCTCCGGCGCGGGCCGCCAGCAGTCCGTGTTCCGCACCGTCCTGGAGGAGGACGTCGGCGGCGAGCGCGGTCAGCGCCTCCTTGGCGGCCTCCAGGGCGGCGATGTCCTGCACGTCCTCGTTGCGGACACCGCGCTCGCGATAGGCCTCGGCCAAAGACCACAGCGATTCGGCGGCGACCCTCGGCGCCCTCCCCTCCCGGACGCCCGCACGGACCTGCTCCAGCTCGTCGATCAGCGTGTCCAGGACCGCGGGGTCGCGGGTGAGGGCGTAACGCAGGCGCAGGGAGAGCGCGGAGGAGTACCGCTCGTCCGTGGAGGCGTGCGGAGGCGGAAGAACGTGATCCGCCACCGCCGACAGGTCACCGTCGCCGAGGGCGGCCCGTAGCAGATCGAGGCCCTGGATCTTCGGCAGGGGGATCTCGCCGGCGAAGGGCAGATCGCTCTCGCGGACACCGGAGATCCCCTTCTCGATGTACGGCAGGGCACGCAGGAGCAGCTCCCTGTCCCGGGTGACGGCGCCGAGCCTGGCGTAGGCCGCGCCCAGGGCCGAGGAGACCACGAGACGGAACGGCTGGTCTTCGGGGACTTCTCTATCGAGTGCTTCGGCCTCGTCCACGAGATCGCGCAGCGCCTGGAGGTCCTCCGTCTCTCCGGCAGCCATGATCCGGATGTACAGCCCGAGCCCGCGGCCCAGGACCGCGGGATCCCCCACGCCGGGAGGCAGCGATCCGGCGAGCTTCGCCAAATGCCCGACAGCCTTCTCGATGTTGACCCGGCCGGCCGACATGTCCTTCAGCGTGCCGCCGGCACCGGGGCTGATGCTGAGCAGCAGGGCCCTCAGGCCATCCAGGGCGGAACTCGGGTCCGGCCCGGGGGGCGGCATGTCCTGTGCGGAGCGCAGCCGGCGGAGCATCGCGTTGAGCGCCCCGGCGGGATCGTCACTCGCCAGCGCGTCGTCGAGGCCGCGCGTGGCGGCGACGGCGTCCAGGGCGCCGGCGATCCGACGGAGGTCGTCGAGCGTGAGCGTGGGTTTCGACTCCGAGGGAGAGGCGGGTGCGGGGGTGGGGGTCGCGGACGAGTCGAAGTCCGCAGAAGGCTCTGAGGCCACAGGCGAGCCCGAGTCGGCGGGCGGCTCCGGGGCCACAGGCGAATCCGAGCCCGCGGACGGCCCTGGGGCCACAGACGGACCGGGAACCCCCCACGGCCCGCGAACCGCAGAAGGCTCTGGAGCCACAGGCGAGCCCGAGCCCGCGGACCGCTCCGGGACCACAGACGGACCGGGAACCCCCGACGGCCCGCGAACCGCAGAAGGCTCCGCGGCCACGGACGACTCGGACGCGGCGGACGCGGCGGACGGCCCAGGATCCGCCGGCTGTTCCGGGGCCGGGGTGCCGGCGGGCCACGCGGCCGTCGGCTGCCCGCTCGTGGGAGGCCCGGCCATGCCGAACATGCGCTCCATGGTCTGCCGCATGTGATCCGCGTAGGGACCCCCGTCGGGCATCATGCTCGTGATCAAGTCGGAGAGCGCCTGCTGCGGGGGAGACGTGAAGAGCCCGTGCATCCGCCGCACGTGCTGGTGGAACTCCGGCGGCAGCGGCAGCTCCAACGCCTCCTCGGTCAGCGCCTTGAGCTCCGCCGCGAGGCTCATCATCCCGGCGGGTCCCGTCCGGGAGGCCCAGTCGACCAAGGCGGAGTAGTCGGGCGCCCCGCCGAACCCGCCCTGCTGTGGCTGTAACGGCGTAAGGAGCGGCGGCAGGAACAACGCCGCCCACCGCCGGTCCTCCTCGGTCGCCGTCGCTCCCAGCGCCGTCGCGGGATCCCGCACGTCCCGCAGTAGCCTCTCCCCGCGTTCCCGGTCCCCGGGACAGCCTCCCCCGACGATCCGCCGGAAGGCCAGCGCACCCGCCAGCCATACGCTCACCGCGCTGCGCAGGCCGGGATCATGGTCCAGCAGCCTTTCCAGCTGGTCGAGTTCGGCGACGGACGCGTCGTAGGCCCGCAGCGGCACCACCGCACCGTCCCCCATGGCGGGGACCAGCCGCTTGACCCGCTCTGCGGCGTCCGCGGCCCACGCCCGCAGCCCCCGTACGCCGCCGCTCTCCTCGTCGCTCACCGGTATGTCCTGCCTTTCCGGGTCCTCGACAGCCCCTGGCCCGAACGCCACTGTGCCGATCCAGCGGACCGGTGGCGACAAGATCCAGCCCTTCGGGTGCTCATCGCCCGAAATCCACCCAGGAGGCGCCCAGTTCGACCCTCATCGCCCGCCGTGTCCGCCGCAGCCCGCCCCACAGCGCGTCGATGCCCTGCTGTACGGCGGCCGGCGAGTCCCCCGCACGCGGGGCGCCCTCGTCCAGGCGCCGGACCATGCCGTAGACCGTGCCCAGGTCCCGGCTGAAGTCGCCCGCGAGGTCGAGCACGCGCTCCGGCACCCGTAGCTGCGCCTCTGCGTACACGTCCCGGTACTGGTCACGGGCTTCGGTGAGCCGCTGTCGTACGGCTCTCGCGTCCTCGGTGCGGCCCAGCGCGTGCAACTGGTCGGTGAGCGCGGCCAGATAGTGCCGGGCTGAGGTGTTCAGCGCCACGTAGCACGACCGCAGCTCCTGGGCCTGCCTGCGCCGCTCCTGCAGTTCCTCGGCGTGCTCCTGCTCGCGTCGGCGGCTGCGGTCGGCCGCGCGCTGGGTCAGCAGCGCGGACAGCAGCGTCCCGACGACTCCGACGACCGCGACCACGAGCGCGGTCGCTCCCCCGACGTCCACGCCTCCTCCGTCCGTCGTTCCGTCCCGGCCCCAGCGAAGCAGCGGAACCCGGGCGCCGTGAACACCCGGCCCGGACGTCGCCCGGTGTTCGCCCGGCCGCCGACCACATGATCGATCCGGGCGCCTGCCGGGCACATTCCCGTTGTCGTGAGGGAGTCGCGGCGAAGACGGCGGAGGAGGAGCCGCCTCGGGGTATTCATGGGCCACGGGACGAGGTGAGTGGACGGGGGGAACGGTGAGCGACGAGGAGAGCGGCGGCGTTCAGGGACTGCGGGCCTGGGTGACCGATGTGACCGAGCGGGTCGCCGAGCTGATCAGCCGGGTGGGATCCGGGTCGGTGTCTTCCGCCGAGTTCGACGGCCCGGTCGCCGAACTCAGCGCACTGTGTGATCTCTTGGACCATGACCGACCCCTGCTCGCCATGGTTTGCAACCGGGACCACGACGAGGCGCTCACGCTGACGACCGCCTTCCTGGCGGGCGGCGCGCGCGATGTGGTGGGGTCGCGGTGGGCCACCGAGGACTCCGCCTCGGCCCTGATGATGGCCGTCTTCCACCACTACCTGTCCGAGGGCCACAGCCCGGTCGACGCCCTGTGGT
Organism: Streptomyces sp. NPDC001410; assembly: GCF_042895235.1. NCBI lineage: Bacteria > Bacillati > Actinomycetota > Actinomycetes > Kitasatosporales > Streptomycetaceae > Streptomyces > Streptomyces sp. NPDC001410. Next base: position 49,979 of record NZ_JBIAWE010000022.1, on the reverse strand, counting down.
GCGCCCAGAACTGGATGCTCGACCCCGACCGCCGCCCCCGAGGTCGCTCGGCGGCAGCCTTCGCGACGAATTGGCCAAGGGGCCGCGGCTGGACCACCCCGCGGCGTGGGCCGGCTTCATCCACCAGGGTCATCCCGGCCCGGGCCGGGACTGGGCTACTCGTCCACGACGCGCGCGACCGCCAGCGTGATGTTGTCGGGGCCGCCCGCCGCGATGGCGGCCTTCCACAGCTCGAAGGCCGCCCGGTTGTCCTCGCGCTCCCGCATGACGTCGTCCACGACCTCCGGCGGCACCGGATCGGTCAGGCCGTCGGTGCAGACGAGGTAGCGGTCGCCGGGCGTCAGGGGCGCGGCCGCCACGTGGGGGCGGATGGGGCGGTAGCCGGGGCTGCCGCCCAGGCACTGGGTGACGAGGGAGGTGGTGCGCTGCCCGGGTTCGAGCGGTGGACTGTCGTCGACGCTCAGCTGCCGCAGCCCGTCGTCGGAGGCGGCGAGGACCCGGCTGTCGCCCACGTTGAACACCATGAGGGAGCCGGGCTGCAGGACGATGCCGGCGACCGTCGTCCCCATGGCGGCCAGCTCGCTCGCCTCGTCGCCGCCGGCGGCCAGGTACACCGCGCGGTTGCAGGCGCTCAGGGCGTCGCGGACGGCGTCCTCGCTGCTCAGGCCGGGGCCGATCGACGCGATCCGGCGCACGACCAGCGCGCTGGCCACGTCACCGCCGGGATGCCCGCCGAGTCCGTCCGCGACGGCGACGACCAGGGGTGTCCCGAGCGGGAAGAACAGGGTCTGCGGGCTCTCGGTCACGGTGGCGCACAGGGTCCACGGGCCTACCACGAGACTGTCCTCGTTCCGCTCGCGGAGCAGCCCGGGATGGCTCAGCCCGGTCACAGTCACGTACGGCATGGAACGCCACCGCCTTCCCTCCAAGTCTAGTTTCGTGCCGGAAACCCGGTGGAGGCGTGCCGCCCGCTGTGCCTAAGGTCGCGCAATGAGTACCCGAACCTTCCGTATCACCGTCCGCGGCGCCTTCGACGGGCTCAGCGAGGCCCAGCGGGCCGAACTGCTCGCCGACGCCGCCCGGCACGACGTGCTGCACGCCGCCTACACGCCCGAGGGGCACCTCAGTTACGACATCGCCGCCCGGCCCGCCTTCGTCTTCCACTTCTCGGACACCGGGGAGGAAGAGGAGGACGTCCTGGAGGCGACCGAGCGGGCCGAGGAAGCGGCGAAGGCATGGCTGACCGAGCGCGGCTACGGCTTCAAGAACCTCCGGTCCAGCGCGGAGGACCTCTCCCAGGCGCCCTTGGGGAAGCGGCAGCGGCGCGCCGCGCGTTCCAGCGGCGCATAAACTTGAGTAGTCAAGGAGATGGCAATCAACAGGAGGGCGGCGAGCGGAGTGCCGGTGAGTGATGAGTGACGCCCTGGACGCCGCGCTGCGGCTGGTGCGGGCACAGACGGCGCTCGTGCGGCGCTTCGACGCCCGGCTCGGCGGGCTGCACGGGGTGAGCCTGGCCGACTTCACGCTGCTGCTGCGGCTGGGACAGGCGCCCGGTGGCCGGATGCGCCGGGTCGATCTGGCCGAGGCGCTGGGGCTGACCGCCTCCGGGGTGACCCGCGGGCTGGCCCCCCTGGAGCGGATCGGGCTGGTGACCCGCGAGTCGGACGCCCGTGACGCGCGCGTGGCCTACGCGTCACTGACCGGGACCGGCCGGGAGCGCCTGAAGGAGATGCTGGCCACGGCCGAGGAGACGGCCGCCGAGATCTTCTCCGGTCCCGCCTGGAGCGAGCAGGACATCGCCCTGCTCTCCGGCCTGCTGACCCGGCTCGGCGGCAGGGGGCTCACGGGCTGACCTCCGCCCGGTCAGGGGGGCGGGTCGACGGACCCCGCCCCCATGACCGGGATCCGCTCCCCGACCGGGACCCGCCCCCTGGCCGGAATCCGGCCACCGCACGGCCTGAACTAGCCGTGTGCCAGGTCACGTTGGGTTGTGGCCGAATTGTGCGAGGTCTGTGCGCGCAGCCATGGCATGCTCATGGCTCACCACCGAGTTACCGACCGGTTCTACCCATAGGTAGCCGGCCGTCGGTGCTGCCTTCTTTCCTCACCCCCCACTTCACCCCAGGACCGACCTTGCGCAGACGCACGAGGCACCGCCGTGCCCTCCTGCCCGCCTTCGCCGTGACCGCCCTCCTCCTCGCCGCCGGCTGCTCCTCGCCCGCGCCGCACGCCGCACCATCGGCGACGGGCCAGGGCCAGGACGTCCGGGCCACCGACGGCCCCACCGGCGACACCGGCCACTCGCTCACCGTCGCGGCGGCCCCCGCCGCCACCGCGACCGCCACGGCCGGCGCCTCCGGCACAGGCCGACGGGCGCACAAGACCACGCTCACCGTCAGCTCGTACGACAGCCGGACCCGCCGCGCCGTCATCTCCAAGGCACCGGCGAGGAAGGGGACTTCGCAGTCCCCCGCGACCCCCTCGCCCACCTCCTCGCCCACCTCCTCGGCGGCGCCGCAGAAGACCGCCGTGGGCGACGTCATTGCCAGCGCCCCGGCGCCCGGGGCGCCGCACGGGCTGCTCGCCAAGGTCACCAAGGTGATCGGCGAGAGCGACCGGGGCACCGAGGTGCAGACCGAACCGGCGGCGCTCAACGCGCTGCTGGGCGACGACACGGCCAAGGGCACCGTGCCGGTCGACCCGTCCTCCTTCACCGTCGACAAGCTGCTGCCCGACGTCAAGGTCTCCTGGTCCAAGACCGGGGACGTGCACGTCGGCCCCAAGGGCGGGACCGTGCCGCTCGGCAGCCTCCGGCTCGACGTCGGCGCCAAGGTGCAGACGGCCGAGGGCGCCCCGGCCTCGGCCAGTGCCTCGATGTCCGGGTTCGTCCAGGTGGCTCCGCAGGTCGACTTCAGCTACGGCGGCACCGGGACCGACGCGGCGCCCGGCTCGGCCTACCTCGGCGTCTCCGGCGACTGGACCTCCGGGTGGTCCGTGAAGGGCCGGGCCGCCGCGACCACCGACGCCCCGCTGCGGATCCCGTTCGCCAAGCTGCACGCCGACCCCGTTCTGCAGGTCGGCCCGGTCCCCGTCGTCGTCAACCTCGACCTGACCTGCTACTTCCAGATCAGTGCCGACGGACATGTGACCGTCGACGTCGAGCAGAGCCTCAAGGGCGACTTCAAGGCGGGCGGCACCTTCGGGGTGGGCAAGGGGTGGACGCCGGTCAGCTCGTCGGACATGAAGAGCACGCCCGTCCGGGCCTCCCTGACCACCGCCGGGAGCGTGAAGGCCGTCCTCGGCGCCGAGGCGACCGTCGGCCTCTACGGCACCGTCGGCGTCTCCGCCGACCTGGCGCCGTACCTGCGCGGCGAGGCCTCCGGGACCGTCACCGCCTCCTCCGACAAGCCCGAGGTGAAGGCCGAGGGCACCTGGGGTGTGTACGGCGGCGTCGACCTCTCGGGCACCCTGCGGATCCAGCTCTCCATCTTCGGCACGCCGGTGCTGCAGCGAAGCGTTCCGCTGGGCTCCCTGCACCGCGAGTGGAAGCTGGCGGGCGGCTCCCTGTCGTCGTAGACGTCAGGCTGCGCCGCCGGGTGTCCAGCCCTGGCGGCGCAGCACGGCCGACACGTCCGGCGCCCGGTAGTGCTCGCCCTTGAGGACCTTGCCGTCGGAGCGGCGGGCGACCTGGCCGTCCGGGCCCAGCTTGCTCATGTTGGCGCGGTGGATCTCGGCGATCACCTCGTCGAGATCGATCCCGTGGACCAGTGCGGTGCCGTACGCCACGTACACCACGTCCGCCAGTTCGTGCGCGAGCCTGTCCAGCGGGCCCTCGACCGACACCTCGGCGACCTCCGCGGCCTCCTCGGCGAGCAGTTCCCCGCGGTGCGCAGCCAGTTCGGATCCCACCTCCGTCGGCGTGGTGCGGGCGTCGAGGCCGAAGGCGCGGTGGAACTCACGGACGAAACGGGCGGGCGAAGAGCTCATACGGCGACTCTAACGGCCGCCACCGACACTCCCTCCGCGCCTCCCGAGGGCCCCGGAGTGACCCCGGCCCTGGTCAGCCCCGCGCACGGCCTGGCAGGATCGCCCGCATGTCCAAGGTGTTCCCCCGTATCAGCAGGCGCCGGGCGCTCCAGGGCGCGACCGTCGGCGTCGTGGCTCTCGGGCTGCTGCTGTGGTGGCTGCTGCCGCTGGGCGAGACCCCGCCGAGCGGGACGATCGTCTTCAGCACCGGCACGCCCCGCGGGGTCTACCAGGAGTACGGCGAGCGGCTGCGCACCGAGCTGGCCAGGGACATGCCGGGGCTGCAGGTGAAGCTGCTGAACAGCGCCGGTTCACAGGAGAACGTCGAGCGGGTGGCGACCGGTAAGGCCGACTTCACGATCGCGGCGGCCGACGCGGTGGAGACGTACGAGCTGCAGCACCGCAGCGGCGCTGACCGGCTGCGCGGTGTGGCCCGGCTCTACGACGACTACGTACAGCTGATCGTGCCGCGCGACTCGAAGGTGGACAGCGTCGCGGACCTGCGGCACAAGCGGGTGGCCACCGGGCTGCCCGACTCCGGGGTGCGGCTGATCGCGAACCGGGTGCTCAGGGCCGCGGGCATCGACCCGCACAAGGACATCACGCCGATGGCGGAGGGCATAGACACCGGCCCTGACCGGTTGCGGCACGGCAAGATCGACGCCTTCTTCTGGTCGGGCGGGCTGCCCACCAAGGGGCTGGTCGAGCTGGCCAAGAAGTCCGCCTTCCGGTTCGTACCGATCGACGGCGACCTCGTCACCAAGCTGCACGCCGGCGGGGACGCCGCCCGCTACTACCGGGCCACCAACATGCCCGAGACGGCGTACTCGTCCGTGCAGCACGGCACCGCGGTGCCGACGATCGCGGTGTCCAACGTGCTGATGACCCGCAAGGACATGGATCCCCGGCTGACCGAGTGGCTGACCCGCACGGTGATCAAGAGCCGCGACGGCATCGGCGCCCATGTCCACTCGGCCCAGCTGGTCGACCTTCGTACGGCGATCTACACCGACCCGCTGCCTCTGCAGGAGGGCGCCCGGCGGTACTACCGGTCGGTGAAGCCCTAGTCGGTCACGGCCTGGTCGGTCAGGGCCTACTCGGTGAGGGCCCATGGAGGCCCTGTTCGGTGCGGCCTCAGAGACCGTCCGGGTTCCTCGGCACCGCCACGGTCACCTGGAGTCCGCGCGGCTCGTTGTGCGCGTAGGTGATCGAGCCGCCGCCCGCCGCGAGCAGGGCGCGGGAGATGGACAGGCCCAGACCCGAGCCCTTGACGTTCTGGTGGCGGCCGCTGCGCCAGAAGCGGTCACCCACGCGCGCGAGTTCCTCGTCGGTGAGGCCGGGGCCGGTGTCGGTGACCACGACCGTCGAGGTGTCGCCGTTGGAGGCGACGACGATCTCGACCGTGCCGCCCTCGGGGGTGAACTTCACGGCGTTGTCGATCACTGCGTCCAGCGCGCTGGACAGGGTGATCGAGTCGGCCCAGGCGGTGATGGGCGGGCAGTCGCCGACCAGCCGGACGCCCTTGGCGGCGGCGGCCGGTGACCAGGCGGCCACCCGCTCCTCGGTCAGGGCTCCGACGTCGGTCAGCCTGAGGTCGGCCTCGGCGTGCTCGGCCAGCGCCAGGTCGAGCAGGTCGTCCAGGACCTGCGCGAGGCGCTTGCCCTCGGTGCGGACCGAGGCGATCTCCTCGTTGCCCTGCGGGAGCTCCAGGGCGAGCAGCTCGATGCGCAGCAGCAGCGCCGAGAGCGGGTTGCGCAGCTGGTGCGAGGCGTCCGCGACGAAGGCGCGCTGCTGCTCCAGCACGTCCTCGACGTTGTCCGCCATCTCGTTGAACGACCGGGCCAGCCGTCTGAGTTCCGGCGGCCCGCCGGCGACCGCCACCCGGGACTTGAGGCGTCCGGTGGCGATGTCGTGGGTGGTGGCGTCCAGGATCCGGACCGGCCGGAGCACCCAGCCGGTCAGCCGCAGCGCGGCGCCCACGGCGAGCAGCATCGCGGCGATCTCGCCGGCCCCGATGAACAGCCAGCCGAACAGGATCCGCGAACGCATCTGCGCGGTGGGCGAGTCGGTGACGACGACCGCCACGACGTCCCCGTCCCGGATCACCGGCGAGGCCACGATCAGCCGGCTGCGCTGCCACGGCCACACCTGCCGGGGGTCGTGGCTGCGGCGGCTCAGCAACGCCTCGCCGAACGCCTCCCGGACCTCCCCCGTCTGCGGTACGACCCAGTCGTCCGGGGCATTGGCCATGACCGAGCCGTTGCCGTAGAAGACGCCCACGCGGATGCCGTAGACGCCGTAGTAGCTGTCCAGTTCGCGGCGGAGCGTCTCCTGGCGCTCGTCCGGGACGGTACGGCGGGATCCGCTCGGCGCGTCGGTGACGAACTGCGCGAGCGCGGCGAAGCGCGCGGTGTCGTCGATCCGGTCGACGACCACCTTCTGCTGCTGGGCCGCGGCCACGCTGACGGCGAGCGGGAGGCCGAGGGCGAGGAGTACGGCCGCCATCAGGACGATGAGCAGCGGCAGGAGCCGTGTGCGCACCCGGCCCCGCTAGGCGGCCGGCGCGACGAGCCGGTAGCCGACGCCGCGTACGGTCTCGATCAGCGCGGGCATGCGCAGCTTGGCGCGCAGGGAGGCGACGTGCACCTCCAGGGTGCGGCCGGTGCCCTCCCAGCTGGTGCGCCAGACCTCGCTGATGATCTGCTCCCGCCGGAAGACGACGCCCGGCCGCTGGGCGAGCAGCGCGAGCAGATCGAACTCCTTGCGGGTCAGTTGGATCACCGAACCGTTCACGCTGACCTGGCGGTTGGGCAGTTCGATGAGCACGGAACCCAGCCGCAGCGAGGTCTCGGCGCCCGGTGCCGCGTCCTCGTGGGCGGTGCGCCGGCTGACGGCGTGGATCCGGGCGAGCAGTTCCCCGGTGTCGTACGGCTTCACCACGTAGTCGTCGGCGCCCAGGTTGAGCCCGTGGATGCGGGAGCGGACGTCGGAGCGCGCGGTGACCATGATCACCGGGGTGCTGGTGCGCTTGCGGATCTTGCCGCAGACCTCGTAGCCGTCCTGGTCGGGCAGGCCCAGGTCGAGCAGGACCACGCCGAATCCGGCGCCCTCGGGGACGAGCGCCTGGAGGGCCTCCTCGCCGCTGCGCGCGTGGGTGACGTCGAATCCGTGCCGCGCGAGGACCGCGGACAGCGCGGCCGCGACATGGTTGTCGTCCTCGACGAGCAGCAGTCTCATCCCGGCCCCCTCCAGTTCAGCGGTCATACGGTCACGGTTCTCGTTCGGCTTGTAGATCGCGCGCACGCGCGCGTGCACCATGGAAGTCACGCCGATGGAGAAGGACGGCGTCAAGAGGGTTCCGGTTGCCTGCCGCTTCCGTTATCCCCCCGATATGCGCACGGGTCTCAAGTGCTACGACACGTGTCCGATTGCTATCGGATCGTGATGCTCAGATTCCCCTCAGATGTGATGACGCTGGTCACCGGCCATCACTACTGTCCACCGAAACCGAGGAGGACGGAGCCTGAGAGCGATGACCAAAGTATCGGTGGCCAAGGAAGACGTGGCCACGTCCGGCGAACTGGTCGTCCTGAAGAGCGTCAACAAGCACTTCGGCGCGTTGCACGTACTCCAGGACATCGACCTGACGATCGCCCGCGGTGAGGTCGTCGTGGTCATCGGGCCCTCCGGGTCCGGAAAGTCGACCCTGTGCCGCGCCATCAACCGCCTGGAGACGATCGACTCGGGCGCCATCACGATCGACGGAAAGCCGCTGCCCCAGGAGGGCAGGGAGCTGGCCCGGCTGCGCGCCGACGTCGGGATGGTCTTCCAGTCCTTCAACCTCTTCGCGCACAAGACCGTGCTCGAGAACGTGATACTCGGGCAGGTCAAGGTCCGCAAGGCGGACAAGAAGCAGGCCGAGGAGAAGGCCCGTGCCCTGCTCGACCGGGTCGGTGTCGGCACCCAGGCCGACAAGTACCCGGCCCAGCTGTCCGGCGGCCAGCAGCAGCGCGTCGCCATCGCCCGGGCGCTGGCCATGGACCCCAAGGTCATGCTCTTCGACGAGCCGACCTCGGCCCTCGACCCCGAGATGATCAACGAGGTCCTCGAGGTCATGCAACAGCTCGCCCGGGAGGGCATGACCATGATCGTCGTCACCCATGAGATGGGATTCGCACGATCGGCTGCAAACCGGGTGGTCTTCATGGCGGACGGCCGCATCGTCGAACAGGCTGCACCCGACCAGTTCTTCAGCAATCCGCGCAGTGACCGAGCCAAGGACTTCCTCTCGAAGATCCTGCACCACTGACGGCACCGAGCCCGCGCGCCCCGGGCACCACCGGGGCCACCCGTCCCTCACGGACCGCGTTCCTCACCACTCAAAGGATGTTCACGATGAAGCTCCGCAAGGTCACCGCCGCCTCCGCCGTCGTACTGGCCCTCACCGTGTCCGCCACCGCGTGCGGCGGCGACAAGAAGGACGACAACGGCTCCTCCGGCGGCGGCAAGAAGATCACCATCGGCATCAAGTACGACCAGCCCGGCATCGGTCAGAAGACCCCGCAGGGCTACGCGGGCTTCGACGTCGACGTGGCGACCTACGTGGCCGGCAAGCTCGGCTACAAGCCCGACCAGATCGAGTGGAAGGAGTCGAAGAGCGCCGACCGCGAGACCATGCTGCAGCGCGGTGACGTCGACTTCATCGCGGCCTCCTACTCGATCACCCCGGAGCGTCAGCAGAAGGTCGACTTCGCCGGCCCGTACCTGCTGGCCCACCAGGACGTGCTGATCCGCGCGAACGACAACACCATCAAGTCGCCGGCTGACCTGAACAAGAAGAAGCTGTGCTCGGTGACCGGCTCGACGTCGGCGCAGAACGTCAAGGACAAGCTGGCCCCCAAGGCGCAGCTCCAGCAGTACCCGACGTACTCGGCCTGCCTGACCGGACTGCAGAGCAAGGCGATCGACGCGCTGACCACGGACGACTCGATCCTCGCCGGTTACGCCGCCCAGTCCCAGTTCAAGGGCAAGTTCAAGCTCGGCGGCTTCAAGATGACCAACGAGAACTACGGCATCGGCGTCAAGAAGGGCAGCGACCTCAAGGCCAAGATCAACAAGGCCCTGGAGGAGATGGTCTCCGACGGTTCCTGGCAGAAGGCCGTGGACAAGAACTTCGGCCCGGCCGGCTACAAGAACGAGCCCGCTCCGAAGATCGGCGACATCAAGAGCTGAGGCAACGCCCGGCGGGTGCGCCGTCCGTGAGGGCGGCGCACCCGGGCATCCCTACACGCGGAAGCGCGGGAGATCGTGTTCGACTTTCTTGACAAGTACGACGTGCTGGGCGCCTTCTGGACGACAGTGCAGCTCACGCTGCTGTCGGCCGTGGGCTCCCTGATCTGGGGCACGCTGCTGGCCGGCATGCGGGTGGGCCCGGTGCCGCTGATGCGCGGTTTCGGCACCGCGTACGTGAACATCGTGCGGAACATCCCGCTCACGGTGATCATCCTGTTCGCCTCGCTCGGCCTGAAGGACACGCTGAATATCACCCTGGGGTCGGACCAGGTCGACACGAGCACCTTCCGGCTGGCGGTGCTCGGGCTGACCGTCTACACGTCGGCCTTCGTCTGCGAGGCGATCCGCGCCGGCATCAACACGGTTCCGGTCGGCCAGGCGGAGGCGGCCCGGGCCCTCGGCCTGAGCTTCACGCAGGTTCTCGGCCTGATCGTGCTGCCGCAGGCGTTCCGCGCGGCCGTCGCCCCGCTGACCAACGTGTTGATCGCGTTGACGAAGAACACGACGGTGGCGGCCGCGATCGGCGTGGCGGAAGCGGCACTCCTGATGAAGGAGATGGTGGAGAACGAGGCACAGCTGCTGCTGATCTCCGCGTTCATCGCCTTCGGATTCTGCTGCCTGACCCTGCCGACCGGTCTGATCCTCGGCTGGGTGGGCAAGAAGGTGGCGGTGAAGCGATGAGTTCGGTCCTGTACGACGCCCAGGGCCCCCGGGCCAAGCGGCGCAACATCCTCTACACGGCGGGCTTCCTCGTCGTCCTCGCGGCCGTCCTGTGGTGGGTGTACAAGGGGCTCGACGACAAGGGCCAGTGGGAGTGGGTGCTCTGGAAGCCGTTCTTCACCGGCACCGAGGCCTACTCGACGTACATCTGGCCGGGTCTGCAGAACACCCTGAAGGCCGCGGCCCTGTCGATGGTCATCGCGCTCCCGCTCGGCGCCGTGCTCGGCATCGCCCGCCTCTCGGACCACGTATGGATACGTGTCCCGGTCGCGATGGTCGTGGAGTTCTTCCGCGCGATCCCGGTGCTGGTCCTGATGATCTTCGGGCTCGCCCTGTTCGCCCAGTACACCGACGTCCCCTCCGACGACCGTCCGCTCTACGCAGTCGTGACCGGTCTGGTGCTGTACAACGCGTCGGTGCTGGCGGAGATCGTCCGCGCGGGCATCCTCGCCCTGCCGAAGGGCCAGTCCGAGGCGGCCATGGCGATCGGTATGCGCAAGAACCAGGTGATGCGGCTCATCCTGCTGCCGCAGTCGGTCACCGCCATGCTTCCGGCGATCGTCAGCCAGCTGGTCGTGATCGTGAAGGACACGGCGCTCGGCGGCGCGGTCCTGACCTTCCCCGAACTGCTCGCCTCGGCCAACACGATGAGCGGCTACTACGGTGCCAACACCATCGCCTCGTTCACGATCGTCGCCACGATCTTCGTGGTCATCAACTTCTCGCTGACCTCGTTCGCGAGCTGGCTGGAGGGACGGCTGCGGCGGCGCAAGAAGTCGACCGGCGCGGTGCTCGGTGTCGACGACACCGTCAACATCGCGGGCGCCGCGGGAACGGGAATCGCAGCCTGACGTCAGGTCAAACCCGAATGCGTCACCCAGAGGCAGTGGCATGATCGCCACTGCCTCTGGTCACTTGACGCAAACTCTGCCAATGGGTTGCATACATTCTGTGATCGTGCACCCCGCTTCACCTTCCTGTTCCTCCATGTCCGTCAGGGCACCGCTGCGGACAGGGGGCGCCGCACAGTGGACCCGGTGATCATCGTCGGAGCGGGGCCCGTCGGGCTCACGCTCGCCCTGGCGCTGGCCCGTCAGGAGGTGCCCTCCGTCGTCCTGGACGAGGGCCCCGGCAAGAACGACCCACGCCCGGCGCGCACCGTCGTGCTGCGCGAGGACACAACCGCCCTGCTGGAGCGGCTGACCGGAGTCGCCGTCGGCGACCACGGCGTGAGATGGACCGGATGGCGGTCGGTCAGGCGCCGGCAGGTGCTGAACGAGATCACCTTCGACGAGGGCGATCCTGCGGCCCCGCTGCACCTCGCCCAGCACGTCCTCACGGGTGCCCTGCGTGCGGCCGTGGCGCACGAGCCGCTGGTCGAGGTCGCCGCGGACAGCCGGCTCGACTCGATCGAGCAGGAGCGTTCCGGCGTCTCCGCCCACACCCGTGGCCCCAAGGGCACCTGGTGGCGCGGCAGTTACCTGGTCGGCTGCGACGGGCCCCGCTCGACCGTGCGCAAGCTGCAGGACATCCGCTTCCCGGGCCGTACGGCGGTGGAGCGGCACGCGGTCGCGGCCCTGCGTGTGGAACTTCCGTGGGAAGGCCAGGCGTTGCTCCATCGGATGCCGCCGTGGCGGTCGTCCGGGCCCTCGGCCGGGGAGGTGACCGCCCGCCCCCTCACGGACGGCGTGTGGCGTCTGGACTGGCTGCTGCCGCCGGGCAAGGACCTGGTCACGCCCGACATCCTGGTGGCCCGGATCCGCGAGACCCTCGCGGGCTGGACGGACGGCACCACACCGGCGTACGACCTCCTCGACACCGGTGTCCACACGGTGCACCACCGGCTGGCCCGGCGCTGGCGCGCCGGCCGGGTCTTCCTCGCCGGGGACGCGGCCCATCTGCTCGGCGCGCTCGGTACCCAGGGGCTCGACGAGGGTCTCCGGGACGCCGACAACCTGGCCTGGAAGCTGGCCCCGGCCTGGCACCACGGGCGCCACGGGCACCACGAGGCACTGCTCGACAGCTACCAGGCCGAGCGGCGCGCGGTGGTCGCCGCCCGGCTGCGCGCCGCCGACCAGCTGCTGCCGGTGCTGCGCGGCGGAGGCGGGCTGCGGCACTACGTCCCGGGCGCCGCCCGGGGCCACGACGCGCTGCTCACGGACGGTCATCTGGGGCGCGGCTCGGTGGGTGCGCCGGGGACGTACGCCGACTCGCCGCTGACGCCCCGGCATCTGGAGGCGGAGATCCCGGTCGACACCCCGTTCGGCTCACCGGTCGCCGATGTGCGGGTCACGGCGGAGGACGGTTCCTTCGTACAGCTGCGCGACCGGCTGGGCCGTGGCGCGCTGCTCGTCGTGCTGATCGCCCCGGGCACGGGCGTGTGGGACCGCAAGCACTGGGTGTCCGCCGGGGTCATGCCCCGGCTCGCCGCCGCGGTGGCGGCGCTCCCGCACCCGGCCGAGCTGCTGGTCGCCGAGGACTACCCGGGTGCGCCGGCGCACAGCGTGCTGCTCGTGCGCCCCGACGGCCACCTGGTCACCGCGCTGAGCGGGGTGCGTCCGGCCGACCTGTACGCGGCGGCCGAGGCGACGCTCGGCGGCGCCGTGCAGGAGGAGAAGGAGGAAAAGGAGGAGAACGAGGAGAAGGCGGAGGCGGAGGCCGGCTCCGGCGCGCGCTGACCCTGTACCCGGTCACCCTCTGTCCACATGGTGACGGTGAGTTGACCGGAGTGCAGCAGCGTGCTGTACTCCGGATCGTGACCGACACCTGTGTGCGCCTGTGGCGGAGGGTCCATATGGACCTCGTCCGCTATGCGGGCTGCGTGTGTCGCCCGTCCTGCTGAATTCGCTCCCCCTCTTCTTTCTCCGGGCGCCGGTGTGCGCCCGTTCGGCGAACCCTCTTCAGGACGGTGCACGTGTCCGTATCCCCCTCCGTCTCCCCCGCTGCCACCGCCGGTGCCACCGGCTCGGCGCCGACCCAGGCGGACCTCCTCGACTTCGCGCGGCGCACGGCCGCCGACACCGAGCTGATCGCCTCGCTGCCGCTCGACCCGGAGGGCCGCACCTGGGTGCGCCTCGAAGGCCCAGGCGGCAGCGAGGCCTGGCTGATCGGCTGGCCGCCCGGCACCGGCACCGGCTGGCACGACCACGCCGACTCGGTCGGCGCCTTCGTCACCGCGGCCGGTGAACTCAAGGAGTACTCGCTGGCCGCACGTCTGCCCACCGACGGCTGGAAGACCCTGGAACTCACCGAGGGCGTCGACCGCGAGCGCCGGCTGCCTGCCGGACAGGGCCGCTCCTTCGGCCGCCACCACGTGCACGAGGTGCTGAACGAGTCCCCGGACCGGCATGCGGTCTCCGTCCACGCCTACTACCCGCCGCTGCCGCGGATCCGTCGTTACAGTCGCACGGGTCAGGTGCTGCGTCTGGAGCAGGTCGAGCGCCCGGAGGACTGGCAGTGAGCGGCGGTACGGAGATGCGGCCGGTCGGCATCGACGACCTGCTGGAGCAGGTCCGCGCGGGCTACCGGCGCATCGAGGCACGGGAGGCGCACGAGGCGGCCGGCCGCGGTGAGGCCCTGCTGGTCGACATCCGGTACGCCGCCCTGCGCGAGCGGGACGGCGTGATTCCCGGCGCGCTCGTCATCGAGCGCAACGAACTGGAGTGGCGCCTCGACCCCCGGGGCAGCCACCGGGTCCCCGAGGCCACCGGCCACGACCTGCGCGTGGTCGTCATCTGCAACGAGGGCTACGCCTCCAGCCTGGCAGCCGCCTCCCTCCACCAGCTGGGCCTGCACCGGGCGACGGACCTGGTGGGCGGCTTCCAGGCGTGGCGGACGCAGGGGCTGCCGGTGGAGCCGGTGACCGGCTGACGCAGGCTCAGCGGAGCGGCGCCGCCGAGGGCCTGTCCCTCCTCCTCACTCCTTCGCCGTGGACACGGTCACCGCCGGGACGCGCAGCGCCGCGCGTCCCGGAAGGGCGCTGGAGACGAGCGCAAGCAGGGCGGCGATCGCGATCACGCCGACGTAGAGCAGGGGTGTGACCGTGGGGGCCGCCCGGCCGGTCATGCCGACGCTGAACGCGGTGAGTACGGCGAGCGCGATGCCGCTGCCGAGCGCGGTGGCGAGGAGCAGCACGGACAGTACCTCGGTGCGCAGCACGCGCAGGACCTGACGGCGGGTCGCTCCTGCGAGGCGGAGCAGGGCGAACTCCCGGACACGCTCAGCGACCGACATGGCGAGGGTGTTGACGACCGCGATGGCGGTGAAGGCCAGCACGAGCCCCATGGCCAGGTAGTTGACCTCGGCGTTCGCCTGCTGCCGGTCGGCCTGGAGGGAATCCGCGGCGGCCGGCGAAAGAATCCGCAGACCCGGGAACTCACGCAGCGTAGTCGAGAGTTGTGTCTGTGTACGGGTCGTGCTGACGAGGACGGAGGAGGCGAGCGGGTTGTCGATGTGCCGGGCCACGAGGTCGTGGGCGAAGGTGAGGTCGCCGAAGCCGAGCCCCCGGTCGTAGACGGCGGCGACGGTGAGCGTGGCGGGCGTGCCGTCGCCGAGCGTGAGCTTCAGAGTGCTCCCGGGCTTCAAGTGGTGCTGGTCCGCGGCCAGTTCACTGACGGCGACGGTGCCGGGGGCGAGATCGCGCAGGGAGCCGGCGGTGACCTTCGGGTCCCAGGTGCGGGTCAGGCCTGTCGGCGTGACGCCCTGGGCCGGGTATTTGTCGAGGCCGATGCGGACGGTCGTGCGGACCACCTCGGTGACGGTGTCGTGCTGCGCGCGCAGCCGCCGTGCGGCTTCGCCCGGGACGCCGGGCCCCTGGGCGGCGACGACCCAGTCGGCGGTGACACCCTCGCGTGCCTGGCTCCGGGCGGCGTCGCCGAGGGTCGACTGGACGAACAGGACGGTGCAGGTCATGCCGATGAGCAGGGTGAGGGGGGTGACGACGGAGGCCATCCGGGTGGCGTTGCCGCGCAGGTTGGCGGTGGCGAGGCGGCCGCCGTGACCGGTGAGCCGCAGGGGACCGGCCAGCAGTAGCGCGGCCGCCTTGACCAGCAGCGGGCCGAGCAGGGCCACGGAGGTGGACAGGACGACGACGGCGAGGAAGGTCACGGGAGTCGAGGCGGGCTCGGTGCGCAGGGAGGCGAGGACAGCGACGAGGACGACTCCGCCGGCGAGGAGCAGCAGACCGGCGGCGATACGCCCCCAGGCCGGGCGGGCGCGCTCGGTCCTGGCCTCCGCCAGCGCTTCCGCCGGGCGGATCCCGGCGATCCTGCGGGAGGCGATCCGGGCCGCCGCCCAGGCACCGAGCAGGGTGGCGGCGAGGGCGGCGAGCGGCGGGAAGACGCTGACGGTGTGCTGGAGCGTGACGGGTACGGCGCCGAGGGCGACGAACCTGGAGTGCAGCCAGCTGCCCAGCGGCAACCCGAGCAGGGCGCCGGCGCTGCCCGCCGCCGCGCCGACGATCAGTGCCTCCCGGCCCAGCAGCGTGCGGATCTGTCCGGGCGTGGCGGCGATGGCGCGCAGCAGGGCGAGTTCGCGGTGGCGCTGCTGGACGGAGAGCGCGAAGGTGCCGACGACCACGAGTACCGCCACCAGCAGCGAGGTGCCGCCCATCGCGCCGCCCATGCTGACCAGCCGGGTGCGGGCGGTGGCCGCGTCCAGGAACTCGACGGGCCCGCGGGCGTCGCCGGCGCTGACCTGCGCGGTGGTGCCGTGCAGTGCCCGCGCCACGGCCTGCCGCACCGCCTCCGGGTCGGTGCCCTTGGCCGGGAGCACGCCGAACGCGGTGACCTGCCCGGGGTGCGCGGCCAGTCGCTCGGCCTCCCCGGTGGCGAAGAACAGCGACGTCTGGTGGCGGACGGCGGTGGCCGGTGTGGCGATACCGGTGATCCGGTAGCTGCGCGGGGACTGCGTCGACTGCACGGTGAGGCGGTCGCCGGGGCGGAGGTGGGCGCGTGCCGCAAGGTCGTCGTCGATGACGAGGTCGCCGGCGGCCTTGGGCGCGCTGCCCGTGGTCAGCCGGTACGGCGTCAGCGCCGCGGAGTCCCAGGCATGCCCGTAGGCGGTACGGCCGTCGGTGCCGGCCGGGGTCAACGGCTGTGCGAGGAAGGTCAGTTCGGGGACGACACGGGCGACGCCGGGGGTGCGGGCGAGGGTTTCGCGCAGGTCCGCCGAGAGCCAGGCGCGTTCGGCGACGGGTTTCGCCTTGTGCTTGACCTTGGTCTTGCCCTTCTTGTGCTTCACGGTGGTCTGGTGGACGTACTGGTCGGCGGAGACCACGACGGGAGCGGCGGCGTAGCGCTCGGTGCGGATCGTGCCGCGCAGGCCGGTGTCGAGGAGGGTGCCGCAGGCGGTGATCAGCGCGGCCGCGCACATCAGGGCGAGGAAGGCGCCGAGAAAGCCCGCCTTTCGAGCGCGGACGGTCTGGAGGGCGTAACGCAGCATCATCGGGGCGGGCTCTCTTCTGTTGTGCGTCTCGGGGGTCCGTGCGCCGGCCGGCCTCGGCGTGGGCCGTGGTCCGGGGCATGCATACACACTCGCGCGTGCACGGGTCCGGAAGCACTGCGGTGGCCCGGCGTCTTGGCCGGGGGTTAACCCCACCGCCACACGGGGCGCCCGGCCGTCAGAAGGACTCGCCCTCGAGGAACTCCGTGTCCTCGCCCTCTTCCTCCAGGGCCTGGCGGACCACGCGTAGGGCCATGCCCTCGGGGTAGCCCTTGCGGGCGAGCATTCCGGCGAGGCGCCGGAGCCGCTTGTCGCGGTCGAGGCCACGGGTGGCCCGCAGCTTGCGGGCGACCAGCTCGCGGGCGGTCGCCTCCTCCTGCTCGGAGTCGAGCTGGCCGACGGCCTCGTCGATCAGCGCGGAGTCGACGCCCTTGGTGCGCAGTTCCTGGGCGAGTGCGCGGCGGGCGAGCCCCCGGCCGTGGTGCCGGGACTCCACCCAGGCGTCCGCGAACGCGCTGTCGTCGATGAGCCCGACCTCCTCGAACCGGGACAGCACCTCCTCGGCCACGTCCTCGGGGATCTCCCGCTTGCGCAGGGCGTCCGCGAGCTGCTTGCGGGTGCGCGGGGTCCCGGTGAGCAGGCGCAGACAGATCGCCCGCGCCCGCTCAGCCGGGTCCCCCGAAGACTCCCCCCGCTCGGCCCTCGACGAGGTAGGGGTGCCTTCGTTCTCACCGGGCGGCTCCCCGAAGCCGCCCCGCCGACGGCCACGGCCGCGTCCCCGATCGCCCCGTGACCCGGCCCCGCCGTGCTCCCCGTCGCCGTACCCGTCGTCACCGGCCGTGGCGGAGCCCGAGTCGCCGCCGCTGCCCCTCCCCCGTGGGGCACCGGGGGTGGCGTGCTCGTACTCGGCCCAGTCGGTTCGTCGTGTCACGGGTCAGCTCTTGGCAGTGGCGGCCTTGGGCTTGGTGGCCTTGGTGGGAGCCGCCTTGGCGTCGTCCGCGGCCGGGGTGGTCACCGCCGCGTCCGCGCCCGGCTCGGCGGAGGGCTCCTCCGGCCGGACACCCACGCCCAGCTTCTCCTTGATCTTCTTCTCGATCTCGTTGGCCAGGTCCGGGTTGTCCTTGAGGAAGTTGCGCGCGTTCTCCTTGCCCTGGCCGAGTTGGTCGCCCTCGTACGTGTACCAGGCGCCGGCCTTGCGGACGAAGCCGTGCTCCACGCCCATGTCGATCAGGCCGCCCTCGCGGCTGATGCCCTGGCCGTAGAGGATGTCGAACTCGGCCTGCTTGAAGGGCGGGGCGACCTTGTTCTTGACGACCTTGCAGCGGGTGCGGTTGCCGACCGCCTCCGTGCCGTCCTTCAGGGTCTCGATGCGGCGGATGTCGATACGCACCGAGGCGTAGAACTTCAGCGCCCGGCCACCGGTCGTGGTCTCCGGAGAGCCGAACATCACGCCGATCTTCTCGCGCAGCTGGTTGATGAAGATCGCGGTGGTCTTGGACTGGTTGAGCGCACTGGTGATCTTCCGCAGGGCCTGGCTCATCAGTCGGGCCTGCAGACCGACGTGGCTGTCACCCATCTCGCCCTCGATCTCCGCGCGCGGGACGAGCGCGGCGACGGAGTCGATGACGATGAGGTCGAGGGCGCCGGAGCGGACGAGCATGTCCACGATCTCCAGGGCCTGCTCGCCGTTGTCGGGCTGGGAGAGGATCAGGTTGTCGATGTCGACGCCGAGCTTGCGCGCGTACTCGGGGTCGAGGGCGTGCTCGGCGTCCACGAAGGCGACCTGGCCGCCCGCCTTCTGGGCGTTGGCCACGGCGTGCAGGGTCAGGGTCGTCTTACCGGAGGACTCCGGGCCGTAGATCTCGACGACACGGCCGCGCGGCAGACCACCGACGCCGAGGGCGACGTCGAGTGCGGTCGACCCGGTCGGGATGACCTCGATGGGCTCCCTCGACCGCTCGCCCATGCGCATGACCGCGCCCTTGCCGAATTGCCGTTCAATCTGTGCGAGCGCGGCGTCGAGCGCCTTCTCGCGGTCGGTTCCTGCCATGGGTTCCACCCGATTTGCTTGAGTCGATCGCTTCACGTCAAAGACGCTAACGCCTGCCACTGACAATGCGCCCCGACGTCGGCCCGGCCTGTGGATAACAAGGGGACATCTCGATACGAAACGCGCCGAAATCCCCGTCTGAAGCCTTGCCCGAGCCTCCATAAGAATGGATGTTCGATTTTCGTGTCAAGCGCACCACGCGGTGCCCGCAGCCCCCTTCCGTGCCGCGGCACACGCCGCTACTCCCGGCGTCGTAGAGCGGGTGTCTTCGGCCGGACGACGACCGCACGGCGCACTCCCGGAAGCCTGGGGCCATGAAGAATCCGCGCCCCGCCGAGCGCCTGTGTCACGCGACCGGTCTGCTCCTCGTCCTCTCCGGTCTCGCCCACCTGGTGGTGTTCGCGGTCGACGGCGGCCCCTGGGACGGCCCCGTCTCCTGGCGCAAGCCCGTCACGTTCGGGCTCTCCTTCGGGGTGACGCTGATCGCGATCACCTGGGTCACGTCGTACCTGCGCATCGGGGCGCGGCTGCGCATCGTCCTGCTCGTCGTCCTCGCCGCGGACAGTGTGGTGGAGGTCGGCGGCATCACCCTGCAGGCGTGGCGCCGGGTGCCCTCGCACCTGAACATGGAGACCCCCTTCGACACCGCGGTGTCCATGACGCTCGCGGTGGGCGGTGGTGTCCTGGTGGCGCTGCTCACCGTCTTCGCCGTCGCGTCCTTCCGGCACCGGCCGACGGGCCCCGCCGGCATGCCGCTCGCGGTGCGCTCGGGGTTCGCGATCCTGCTCGTGGCGCTGGCCTCGGGCGCGGCGATGATCGCGCGCGGGGTCGTGCTCACCCGGACCGGCCACCAGGAGGCCGCCTACCACTCGACGGCCCCGCTCAAGCCGCTGCACGGGGTGAGCCTGCACGCCGTCCTGGTCCTGCCGCTGCTCGCCTGGCTGCTGTCCCGCACGTCCTGGAGCGAGCGCGCGCGGTGGCGCGTCGTGGCCACCGCGGTGGGCTGTTACGCGGCGGCCGTCGCCGCCGCCGCGGTGTGGGCGGTCCTGACGTACTGACCACGGCCCCGGGCAAAGGCCCCTACGAGGACTCCTCCGTGCTGGGCCGCCGTTCCCACAGCTGTCGTATGCGGGTGCGCCCGCCTGGGCGGCCGGGCCCCCGCGTGCGGTGACCGTGCACCCGGGGATCGTCCGTGACGGCGTACCGCTTCACGTACGCGCCCAGGAAGGCCTGCAGCGTGGCGACCGCCGGGATGGCGATCAGCGCGCCGACCGCGCCCAGCAGCGCGGTGCCCGCGATCACCGAGCCGAAGGCGACGGCTGGGTGGATGTCAACGGTCTTGGCGGTCAGCTTGGGCTGCAGCATGTAGTTCTCGAACTGCTGGTAGACCACGACGAAGATCAGCACCCACACCGCGTACCACGGGTTCACGGTGAACGCGATCAGCATCGGCAGGGCACCCGCGAGGTAGGTGCCGATGGTCGGGATGAACTGCGAGACGAGACCCACCCAGACACCGAGCACGGGCGCGTACGGCACGCCCAGGGATTGGAACAGGATGTAGTGCGCTATCCCGGAGATGAGCGCCATCAGACCGCGCGAGTAGAGATAGCCGCCCGTCTTGTCGACGGCGATCTCCCAGGCCCGCAGCACCTCCGCCTGGCGCGCGGGCGGCAGGACGGAGCAGAGCGCGCGGCGCAGCCGGGGACCGTCGGCGGCGAAGTAGAACGAGAACAGCGTGACCGTCAGCAGCTGGAAGAGGCCACCGAGCACCTGGGCGGACACGTCGAGCACTCCGGCCGCGCTGTTCTGCGCGTACTTGCGCAGCCAGTCGGAGTGCAGCAGGCCCTCCTGGACGTCCACGCGGCTCAGGTCCATGTGGAACGTCTCGTTGATCCAGTTGATGACCGAGTCCAGATAGTCGGGGAAGCCCTCGACCATCTTGATGATCTGGCCGGCCAGCATCGAGCCGAGCAACGTGATGAAGCCGGCGCTGACGATCAGCAGGCCGAGGAAGACCAGGAAGGTGGCGAGTCCCCTGCGCATGCCGCGGGCGGCCATCCAGCTCACCGCGGGCTCGATGGCGAGGGCCAAAAAGAACGCGATCAATATGTTGATCAACAGCCCGGTCAGCTGGTGGAAGGCCCAGCTGCCCAGCTGGAAGGCGGCTATGAGCGCGAGCGCGAGCACCATGGCGCGCGGCAGCCAGCGCGGCATGCGGCCGCCCGGCGCGGCGGCGTCGGCCGGCGGCCGGTCGGGCGTCGTCGTAGCGGTCGGGGATGCTGCGTGCCGGTCGACCGGCACGGTCTCGTCAGTGGGTGCCACGGGCCAAGTCTCGCCCACGCCGCCGACAACCCGGTGCCCGCCCGGGAAGTTCGTGCCCGGTCAGCGCTGCTCCCCGGGCACGTTCATGACCGAGCAGACCACGCGCCACACGTCCTTGGCCTCCCAGCCGGCGTCCAGTGCCTCGTGCACCGTGCGCCCACCCAGGTCCGACATCACATGATCGCGCGCGAAGGTGTCGGCGTACCCCGGACCGAAGTGTTCCGCCATCCGCTGCCAGAAGACCGTCAACCGCATGACTCCAGTATCCCGCCCCTGGGGGTGGGGCCCGCCCGGGACCGCTTGCCGAGACCGCTTTCCGCCCTACGGTCTGTCGCATGGCCGAAACAGGAGCTTCCTCCCTGCCCCCTGCGCCTCCGGCGCGCTCCGCGCTCTTCCGCGCCGAACAGTTCGTCTGGCTCACCGCGCGTGTGCTGGAGCAGCGGCTCTTCGCGTACCACTTCCTGAACGGCGCCGCCGATCCGGTGGAGGCGGCGCTGGACGCCTACCGCAACGAGGACGGCGGGTACGGCCACGCGCTGGAACCCGATCTGCGCGGCCCGGTGAGCCAGCCCCTGCACACCGGCCACGCGCTGCGCGTCCTGGACGCCGTCGGGCGCTGCGGCGGGCAGCGGGTGGAGCGGGTGTGCCGCTATCTGACCTCCGTCTCCACCGCGGACGGCGCCCTACCGGCTATCCATCCCAGCCAGCGGGGCTACCCGGCGGCCCCGTTCGTCCCGGTCGTGGACGACCCTCCCAGCGAACTGCTCGCCACCGGTCCCGTGGTCGGGCTGCTGCACCGCAACGAGGTGTGGCACGCCTGGCTGTTCCGGGCCACCGACTTCTGCTGGCAGGCCGTGGAGTCCCTGGAGAAGTCCCACCCCTACGAGGTGGAGGCCGCCGTGGCCTTCCTGGACTCCGCCCCCGACCGCCCGCGCGCGGAGGCCGCCGCCGACCGTCTCGGCCGCCTGGTGCGCGAGCAGCGGCTGGCGGCCCTGGACCCGGATCATCTCGACGCCTTCCCGGTCGCTCCCGGCTACGCCCCGGGCGAGCACCACTTCCCGCACGACTTCGCGAAGAGCCCGCAATCACTCGCGCGCGCGTGGTTCACGGACGAGGAGATGGCGCGCTCTGTGGACTTCCTCGCCGCCGAGCAGGAGGAGGACGGCGGCTGGCCCGTCCGCTGGCGCCACTGGGCACCGGCTCCCACGCTGGAGGCACGCCCCATGGTGACCATCGAGGCACTGCGCACCCTCAGGACGTACGGCCGCTTCGTGGGCTGAGCGCGGCTGACCTCGCTGAGCCCGGCTGGCCCAGGTGAGCCCGTGAGCCTGCCAGCCCCAGCCGCGCTCACCCACCGATCGCCCGCACCCCCGCCGTCACCACCACGGCCGCCGCGACGACCAGCAGGAACGGTGCGCGCAGCACCAGCGCCACGGCGGCCGCGCCGAGTCCGGCGGCCCTCGCGTCCAGCACGAGCGTGTGCCCGTCGGCGAACGTCTGCTGGGCCGTGAGCGCGGCGAGGAGGGCGACGGGCAGCAGGGCGGCGAGCCGCCGGACGAACGGCCGCTCCAGGACGTCTGCGGGGACCAGCAGTCCGGCGAGTTTGACGACGTAGCAGCCGAGAGCGGTCGCAGCGATCGCGATCCACGTGTTCATCGGACCTCCTCCGATCCGCCCGGCACATGCTGTCCGGCCGGCGCGTCCTGCCCGTCCGCCGCGTCCTGTCGGGTACGACCGCTGCGCCGGCCCTCGGCGAACAGCACGGCCGGTGCCGCCAGCGCGGCCACCAGGACGGGTACGCCGGCCGGCAGGACGGGCAGCAGGCCGAGGCCCAGCAGGATCGCGAGGCCCGCGACCACGCGCTCGGTGGGCGTCTTCAGCATCGGGGCGAGCAGGGCCAGGAAGACCGCCGGCCCGGCCGCGTCCAGGCCCCACGCGTCGCTGTCCCCGATGGCCTTCGCGCCCACCGCGCCGAGCAGCGTGGTGAGGTTCCACAGCAGGTAGAGACTGAGCCCGGTGACGGTGAACCCGATCCGCGCGGCCCGCCGGGTCGGCTGGGCCAGGGTCACCGCCGTGGTCTCGTCGATCACCCACTGGGCGGCGAACGGCCGCACCGCGCGCGGGAGGGCCAGCAGTTGCGACAGCCGCAGCCCGTAGAAGGCGTTGCGCACGCCCAGGAAGAACGCGCCGGCGGCGGCCGTCAACGGGTTGCCGCCGGCGGCGAGCGCGCCCACCAGGGCGAACTGGGAGGCGCCGGTGAACACCAGGAGGCTGAGCGCGCAGGTCTGCAGGAGTCCGAGTCCGCTGCCGACCGAGGTCACCCCGAAGGCGACCCCGGACAACCCGACGGCGACGCCGACGCCCAGGGCGTCCCGTACGACGGCGGAGTCGGGCTTTCCCGTGCCGTCGGCGGCCATGTCCGTGAGTGCTGTCTGTTGTGCCACGCCCCGGACGGTACGGGCGGCCGTCAGCCCAGGTCTTGTACGTTCTTGCGCTCGCGCTGGTAGGCGCCCGGGGGGACGCCGACGATCCGGGTGAAGTGCCGGTTGAGGTGCGGCTGGTCGGTGAAGCCGACGGCGACGGCCGCCTCGGCGGGTGCCGTGCCCGCGTCCAGCAACAGCCGCGCGCGGCGCACCCGGGCGTCGGTCAGCCAGGTGTGCGGCGGCATGCCGTAGGCGTCGCGGAACGCCCGCAGCAGGGCGAACGGGCTGGTTCCGAGGTCGGTGGCGAGGCGTTCCAGGGTCGGCGGCTCGGCCATCCGCTCCTCCAGCACGGCACGCGCGCGTGCCGCGGTCCGCGCTCCGGCGGTCCGTGTCCGCCGCTGCGGCAGCGGCCCGCCGTTGAGCTGCAGCAGTCTGGTGACGGCCACGCGCAGCAGGGTGTCCGCGGCCAGCGCATTGCCCTCGTCGGCGGCGCGGAGCACCTGATGGACCAGGCGGACCGCGTACGGATCGTCGAGGACCGGGCTGACGAAGCCCGGTGTGCCGCGGATCGTGGTGGTCTCGGCCGCGATCCCGGCCACCACCTCGGGCGAGGGATAGACCGCACCGTACCGCCAGCCCTCGGGAACGCCGGCCCGGCCCGTGTGCGGGGTGTCCGGATTGACCAGCGCGAGGGCGCCCGCCCCGGCGGACACGTCGGAGCCTCCGTGGTGGAAGACCTCGACACCGTCGGCGATGGCCGCGATCACGAAGTTCTCGTGGGTGTGCCGGACGAAGGTCTTGCGGATGTAGCGGGCCCGCAGCAGGTCGACACCGGGCAGCTCCTCGTACCGCCAGTGCCGCGCCCGCTCCGGTGAACCCGCCATACGACCATTGTCCGTCCCGCCCGCCGACCGCCCGCGTCGGCCCGCTCCCGCCTGTTTTCCGCAGGTCAGCACGATTGTCAGTGGCCGGGTGCAGGATGGGTGGCATGGTCAGCTCCGCACATCGAGCCCTCGACGGCTTCTCGCCCGCGACCCGCGGCTGGTTCACGGGGGCCTTTTCCGCGCCCACCGCGGCCCAGGCGGGCGCGTGGCGGGCCATCCGTGAGGGCTCGGACGTGTTGGTGGTCGCCCCCACCGGCTCCGGCAAGACGCTGGCCGCGTTCCTCGCCGCCCTGGACCAACTGGCCTCGACCCCTCCCCCGGCCGACCCGAAGAAGCGCTGCCGGGTGCTGTACGTGTCACCGCTGAAGGCGCTCGCGGTCGACGTCGAGCGGAACCTGCGCAGCCCGCTGACCGGCATCCGACAGGAGTCCGTGCGCCTGGGCCTGCCCGAGCCCGAGGTGAAGGTCGGCATCCGCTCCGGTGACACCCCGGCCGCCGAGCGGCGCGCGCTGTCCACGCGCCCGCCGGACATCCTGATCACCACCCCCGAGTCCCTGTTCCTGATGCTCACCTCGGCCACGCGTGACGCGCTGACCGGCGTGGAGACGGTGATCCTGGACGAGGTGCACGCGGTCGCGGGCACCAAGCGCGGCGCGCACCTCGCGCTGTCCCTGGAGCGGCTGGACGAGCTGCTGCCGAGGCCGGCCCGCCGGATCGGCCTGTCGGCGACCGTGCGCCCGGTGGACGAGGTGGCCCGGTATCTCTCGCCGCGCCGCAAGGTGGAGATCGTCCAGCCGGAGTCCGGCAAGGAGTTCGACCTCTCCGTCGTCGTCCCGGTCGAGGACATGGGTGAGCTGAGCGGCTCCCCCGCGGCCGACGCCAATGAGGGGGCGGAGAAGCCGTCGATCTGGCCGCATGTGGAGGAGCGGATCGCCGACCTGGTCCAGGCCCACCGCTCCACGATCGTGTTCGCCAACTCCCGGCGCCTGGCCGAGCGGCTGTGCAACCGGCTCAACGAGATCGCCTACGAGCGGGCGACCGGCGAGACGCTGGAGGAGCATCACGCCCCGGCCGAGCTGATGGGCGGCTCGGGTGCGGCCCAGGGCGCGCCCCCGGTGATCGCCCGTGCGCACCACGGCTCGGTCTCCAAGGAGCAGCGGGCCCTCGTCGAGGAGGACCTGAAGGCGGGCCGGCTGCCCGCCGTGGTCGCCACCTCCAGCCTGGAGCTGGGCATCGACATGGGTGCCGTCGACCTCGTCGTGCAGGTCGAGTCCCCGCCCTCGGTGGCCTCCGGGCTCCAGCGCGTCGGCCGCGCGGGGCACCAGGTGGGCGCCGTCTCCACCGGCGTGGTCTTCCCCAAGTACCGGGGCGACCTGGTCCAGTCGGCCGTGGTCACCGAGCGGATGCGCACCGGTGCCATCGAGTCCCTGAAGGTCCCCGCGAACCCGCTGGACGTGCTGGCCCAGCAGCTCGTCGCCATGACGGCACTGGACACCTGGCAGTTCGACGACCTGCTCGCCACGGTCCGCCGCGCCGCCCCCTTCGCCTCGCTGCCCGAGTCGGCGTTCACGGCGACCCTGGACATGCTCGCGGGCCGCTACCCGTCCGACGCGTTCGCCGAGCTGCGCCCGCGCGTGGTGTGGGACCGCGTGGCCGGCACGATCACCGGCCGGCCGGGCGCCCAGCGCCTCGCCGTCACCTCCGGCGGCACGATCCCCGACCGCGGCCTCTTCGGGGTCTTCCTCGCCGGTTCCGACCCCAAGAAGGGCGGCGGCCGGGTCGGCGAGCTGGACGAGGAGATGGTGTACGAGTCCCGGGTGGGGGACGTCTTCACGCTGGGCACGAGTTCCTGGCGCATCGAGGACATCACGCGCGACCGGGTGCTGGTCTCCCCCGCGCCGGGCGTGCCGGGAAGGCTGCCGTTCTGGAAGGGCGACCAGCTGGGCCGCCCGCTCGAACTGGGGCGCGCGGTGGGCGCGTTCCTGCGCGAGGTCGGCTCGCTGCCCAAGGACGACGCCCGGCCGCGCCTGCTCGCGGCGGGCCTGGACACGTGGGCGGCGGACAACGTCCTGTCCTACCTGGACGAGCAGCGCGAGGCCTGCGGCCATGTCCCGGACGACCGCACGATCGTGGTCGAGCGCTTCCGCGACGAGCTGGGCGACTGGCGGGTCGTCGTCCACTCCCCGTTCGGCGCCCAGGTGCACGCCCCCTGGGCCCTCGCGCTCGGCGCCCGCCTCTCCGAGCGGTACGGCATGGACGCGCAGGTCATGCACGCCGACGACGGCATCGTGCTGCGTCTGCCCGACGCCGACCTGATGGGCCTGGACCTGCTCGACCAGGAGCCCATGAAGGCGGGCACCGAATACGACAGCGAGCAGGCTCCGGTGGGCGCGGCGGACGTCGCCTTCGACAAGGGCGAGGTCGACCAGATCGTCACCGACCAGGTCGGCGGCTCCGCCCTGTTCGCCTCCCGGTTCCGGGAGTGCGCGGCCCGCGCGCTGCTGCTGCCGCGCCGCAACCCCGGCAAGCGCACGCCCTTGTGGCAGCAGCGCCAGCGGGCGGCCCAACTGCTGCAGGTGGCGAGCGAGTTCGGCTCGTTCCCGATCGTCCTGGAAGCGGTCCGCGAGTGCCTCCAGGACGTCTTCGACGTCCCCGGCCTCGTGGAGCTGATGGGCGACATCGAGTCCCGCAAGGTCCGCCTGGTCGAGGTCACCACCCCGGAGCCGTCCCCCTTCGCCCGCTCCCTCCTGTTCGGGTACGTCGCCCAGTTCCTGTACGAGGGCGACTCCCCGCTCGCCGAGCGCCGCGCCGCCGCGCTGTCCCTGGACTCCCGGCTGCTGGCCGAGCTGCTGGGCCAGGCGGAGCTGCGCGAGCTGCTCGACGCGGAGGTGCTGGCCGAGCTGGAGCGCGAGCTGCAGTGGCTGACGGAGGACCGGCGCGTCAAGGACGTGGAGGGCGTGGCCGACGTGCTGCGCCTGCTCGGCCCGCTGACCGAGGCCGAGCTGGCGGAGCGGGGCGCCGAGCCGGAGTGGGCACGGGAGCTGGCCGGCGCCCGCCGGGCCATCCGGGTCCGCATCGCGGGCAGGGACCACTGGGCGGCCGTCGAGGACGCGGGCCGGCTGCGCGACGCGCTCGGCACGGCGCTGCCGGTCGGTGTCCCCGAGGCGTTCACCGAGCCGGTGAAGGACCCGCTCGGCGACCTCCTCGCGCGCTACGCCCGCACCCACGGCCCCTTCACGTCGGCCACCGCGGCGGCCCGCTTCGGTCTGGGCGTGGCGGTCACCGAGGGAGCCCTGCAGCGGCTGGCCGCGAACGCCCGTGTCGTACAGGGCGAGTTCCACCCGGCGGGCATCGGCCAGGAGTGGTGCGACGCTGCCGTTCTGCGCCGACTGCGCCGCCGCTCCCTGGCCGCGCTGCGGCACGAGCTGGAGCCGGTGTCGCCGGCCGCCCTGGCGCAGTTCCTGCCGCAGTGGCAGCACATCGGCAAGGGCCACGGACTGCGTGGCATCGACGGACTGGTGCGCGCCATCGAGCAGTTGCAGGGCGCCTCCGTACCGGCCTCCGCGCTGGAGAAGCTGGTCCTGCCCTCCCGCGTGGCGAACTACACGCCGTCGATGCTCGACGAACTCACCTCCGCCGGCGAGGTGGTGTGGGCCGGAGCGGGCGCCCTGCCCGGCAAGGACGGCTGGGTCTCCCTGTACATGGCGGACGCGGCCCCGCTGCTCCTGCCGCCGCCGCACCCCCTGGAGCCGACCGCGCTCCACCAGTCCGTCCTGGACGCGCTCTCCGGCGGCTACGGCCTGTTCTTCCGCCAGATCGCCGACCAGATCCGCGCCACCACCCACCCCGACGCCACCGATCCCCAACTGGCCGACGCCCTGTGGGACCTGGCGTGGTCGGGGCGGCTCACCAACGACACCCTCGCCCCGATGCGCTCCCTGCTGGGCTCGGGCCGTACGGCGGGCTCGACGGCGCACCGCGCCAAGCGCACCGTCCCGCGCGGCCGCTACGGCTCCCTGACGGCCGCCGCCCGCCCCGCCTCCCGCACCGGCCCGCCGACGGTGGCCGGCCGCTGGGCCCTGCTCCCCGTGTCCGATCCGGACGCCACCGTGCGCGCCCACGCGCTGGCCCGCACCCTCCTCGACCGGCACGGTGTGGTCACCCGGGGAGCGGTCGCCGCGGAGGGCGTCGAGGGCGGCTTCTCGGCGGTGTACCGCGTGCTGTCGGCGTTCGAGGAGAGCGGTCAGGCGCGGCGCGGCTACGTGGTCGAGGGCCTGGGGGCAGCCCAGTTCGCAATGGACGGCGCGGTCGACCGTCTCCGCGCGGTGTCCAACGCCCGCGAACGCGGTGAGGGCCTGCCCGCCCCGGGCGTCCCGAACGGCTTCGGCAGCACTATCCCGCTGTTCCCCGACGGCAGCCACACCACCCCGAACGTCTTCGACCAGGCCGACGCCGGACTCGCCCACCCCGGCCTCGACGGCGACTTCACCTGGCCACCCGAGGACCGCCCCGCCACGCCCGGCGACTTCACCTGGCCACCGGAGAACCGTCGCGCCGACGAGTACGTCTCCCCGCGCGACCTCGCTCCGGCCGACCCCTTCGCCTCCCCCGGCTACGGCGGCCCCCGTGGCGGCGGCGCGGCCTCCCCGTACGGCTCACCGGCGAACCGCGGCTTCGGCGACCGCCGCACGCGCTCGTCGTCCCCCGACCCGCGCGCCGTGGTCCTCGCCGCGGCCGACCCCGCCAACGCCTACGGCGCGGCACTCACCTGGCCCGAGCCGCCGAACGGAGCGGGGCACAAGCCGGGCCGCAAGGCGGGCTCCCTGGTCGTGCTGGTGGAGGGCGAGTTGACGCTGTACATGGAGCGCGGCGGCAAGACGCTGCTGGCCTGGCCCTCCGACCCGGATGCCGCCGCCACCGACGATCCACGGCTGCACACGGCCGCTGAGGCCCTGGCCGCGGCAGCCCGCGCGGGCTCGCTCGGCACGGTCACGGTGGAGCGGATCAACGGCGCCCAGGCCCTGACCTCTCCCCTGGGCGCCCTGCTGGAGGCGGCGGGCTTCATCGCCACCCCGCGCGGTCTGCGCCTGAGAGCCTGAGCACGGCGTTCCCGGGGCACGGCCGCCCCGCGTCACCCCACCGTGGCACCCTTGACGCATGCCCGAAGGTGACACGGTCTGGCAGGCCGCGCGGCGGCTGCACGAGGCCCTCGCGGGCAAGGTGCTGACCCGCAGCGACTTCCGGGTGCCGAAATACGCGACGGTCGACCTCACGGGCCGTACGGTCCTGGGCACGACCCCGCGCGGCAAACACCTGCTCACCCGCTTCGAGGGCGACCTGACCCTCCACACGCACCTGCGCATGGAGGGCGCCTGGAAGGTGTACGGCACGGACGAGCGCTGGCGGGGCGGCCCGGCGCACCAGATCCGGGCGATCCTCGGCACCGCCGATCGCACCGCCGTCGGCTATCGCCTCCAGGTGCTGGAGTTCCTGCGCACCGGCGAGGAGGAGCACGTCGTCGGCCACCTCGGCCCCGACCTGCTCGGCCCGGACTGGGACCCCGAGCACGCCCTCGCCAACCTCCTCGCGGACCCCGCCCGCCCCCTCGGCGAGGCCCTGCTCGACCAGCGCAATCTCGCCGGCATCGGCAACGTCTACAAGAGCGAGCTGTGCTTCCTGCTCGGCGTGACGCCCTGGCTGCCGGTCGGCGCCCTGCCCGCGGACCGCGCCGCCAAGCTGCCCGCCCTCGCCAAGAAGCTCCTGGAGGCCAACCGCGACCGCCCGGTCCGCCAGACCACGGGTCTGCACCGGCAGGACCTGTTCGTGTACGGCCGCGCCCCCCGCCCCTGCCTGCGCTGCCGCACGCCGGTCCGGGTGGCCGACCAGGGCGACGGATCCCAGGAGCGCCCCACCTACTGGTGCCCGGCCTGCCAGACGAGCCCCGCACCGGCACCGGGGACGGCGCAGCAGTGGCACAACCGCTATCCCCGCCCGACTAATTGACGGACCGTCAGAACCGCTCGTACCGTCCCTGTATGCCCCTCAAGGCGTACGACCTCACCGGACGCACCGCGTTCGTCACCGGAGCCGCCGGCGGCATCGGCCGGGCCTCCGCCGTCCTGCTCGCGTCGGCAGGAGCCACGGTGCACTGCGCCGACCTGGACACGGACGGCCTGCACGGCACGGCCAAGCTGATCGAGGACCGCGGCGGCGCGGCCCGCACGCACGTCGTCGACGTCACCGACCGGACCGCCCTCGCGGCGGCCGTCCGTTCCTGCGGACACCTGGACGTCATGGCCGCGATCGCCGGAATCATGCACAGCAGCCCGGTCCTCGAGACCCGGGACGAGGATCTGGACCGGGTCCTGAGCGTCAACTTCAAGGGTGTGCTGTACGCCTGCCAGGAGGCGGCCCGGCTGATGCTCGCCCACGACACCCGGGGCAGCATCGTCACCATGGCTTCCGGCGCGGTCGACACCGGCGGCCCCGGACTGCTCTGCTACGGCGCGGCGAAGGCGGCCGTGGTCCAGCTGACGAAGACGCTGGCCACCGAGGTCGGCCGGCACGGCATCCGGGTCAACGCGGTCGCGCCGGGCTGGATCCGGACGCCCATGACCGACCGTCACGACCGGGAGGCACAGGCGCACACCGAGTCCCTGATGGCCCGGATGTCCCCGCTGGGCCGGGTCGGCGAGCCGGACGACGTCGCGCACACGGTGCTGTACCTGGCGTCGGACGCGTCGGCGTTCACGACGGGTCAGATCCTGCGTCCGAACGGGGGCGTGGCGATGCCCTGGTAGCGTCCTCGACCCGCCAGGCGGCCGCCCACCGCCCCGTTTCCACGGCTCCCACCGCACGCCCCTTGGCCACACAGTGCACCGGCAGCACGCTCAGCCCCCACCCGCTGACCGCGACGGCCCCTTCGAGCACCCCGGCGCCGGACCCCACGGCGATCCGCAGCACCGCCCACCACCAGAGCGCCCCGAGCCCGAGCGCGGCCCCCCAGCGCAGTATCCGCCCCACCATGGCCGCCACCTCCAGCGGGAAGCTAGAACGCCTCGTGACCCGCGCGGGAGGCGCACCGAGGGCTCACCGATGCAACACCGGGCTCTCCGACACCCTCACGCGTTCTCCGCCTGGAACATCCAGTGATGCTTCTCCAGGTCCGCCGTGATGCCGATGAAGATGTCCTGGGACACCGGATCCGCGTCCCCGGTCCCCTGGACCCGCTCCCGCATCCGGGTGATCACCGCGCCGAGGGCGTCCACCATCGTGCGCACCGCGTCCGTGTCCTTGATCCAGCCGGCCGGAGCGGCCTCGATGCCGCTGCTGGAGGCCACCGTGGCCGCGCGCCCGTCGGGCGGGACACCGAGGGCGGACGCCCGCTCGGCCACCGTGTCGGAGTGTGTGCGGGCGACGTCGACGACCTCGTCGAGCTGGAGGTGGATGGACCGGAAGCGGGGTCCGACGACGTTCCAGTGGATCTGCTTGGCGACCAGCGAGAGGTCCACCAGGTCGACCAGGGCGCCGTGCAGCGCCTCGGACACGGTCTTCAGATCGTCATCGGGCAACGGACTCTTCACGACGGACATCCACTTTCCTCCGGCGGTTTCGGCGCAGGCACGTCCCTCCACGATGACCGCCCCACCGAATACCGGCAAATGGAGGCAAAAGAGACACGAATCACACACCCGGAGCAAACAAAAGCCCCGGCCGGGCTCCCCAGGTCTCCCTGAGGAAGCCCGGCCGGGGCCTCACGCCTATCCGGGTCACTAGGCCGCGCACACGGACGTCACGCGGCGACCACGTCCACCGCCCCGGCGGGCGCCTTGATGGTCACCCGTTCCGGTGGCACACCGGCCACCGACACGGAACCCAGCACCGGACGGACCGGCGCGGGCACGGGCTCGGTGGCCGCGGCGGACTGGGCCAGCTCGGCGAGCGCCAGTTCGTCGCTCACCTCTCGCATCAGTTCCGACATCCGTACGTCCAGCGCGTCGCAGATGGCGGAGAGCAGCTCGGAGGAAGCCTCCTTCTGCCCCCGCTCCACCTCGGAGAGATAGCCGAGTGAGACTCGGGCGGACGAGGAGACTTCGCGCAGAGTACGGCCCTGGCGTTGGCGCTGCCGACGCAGCACGTCACCAAGCAGGCGACGGAGCAGAATCATCGGTGGCTCCCTCCTCGGACCGCGTAGCCGCATCCTTCTCGCCCCACCGTACCGCCTCGCGCCGCGGCCGTGCGGGGAGCGATGTCGTGTTCACTCAGGGCTGTAAACATCAAAACCCCCCGTTCCGTTCCGTATCCTGTGCCCGCTCGTTCCCGGTCTGTTCGCCCGCAAGCTCTCTCAGAAGCAGTGCGAGTACGCTCCGTACACTCTCCATACGAATTTCCGCACGGTCGCCGTTCAACCGCAGGGCTGCCACTTTTCCGCCACCGGCAGAACCGGAGTCGGACGTGAGGGGCCCGTCGACGGCCACGAAGACCGTCCCGACGGGCTTGCCGTCCTGCGGTTCGGGCCCGGCGACCCCGGTCGTCGCGATGCCCCAGTCGGCTCCCAGGGCCTTGCGGACCCCGGCTGCCATCTGGGCCGCGACCTGCGGATCCACCGCTCCCTGCGCCGCCAGCACAGCGGCGTCGACGCCCAGCAGCTCGTGCTTCAGCTCGGTGGCGTAGGCGGTGACCGAACCCCGGAAGACCTTGGACGCCCCGGGGACGGCCGTGATCTCCGCCGCGACGAGACCACCGGTGAGCGACTCCGCGACGGCGAGACTCTCGCCCCTCACGGTCAGTAGTCGCACCAGTTCGGTGGCCGGGGAACTCACGCTTCCTTCTCCTCCAACGCGCCCGCGCGCTCGGCGATTCCCCGCCGGCGCAGCACAATGGCTTGTCTCACGTAGTCGAGGCCGGTGACGACGGTGAGGACGACCGCCACAGCCATCACCCAGAACCTCAGGGTGGCCAGCCACCCCGTCAGTGCCAGGACGTACATCCCGACGGCCACGCCCTGGGTGAGCGTCTTGAGCTTGCCGCCCCGGCTCGCGGGGATCACGCCGTAGCGAATGAC
The DNA here is from genome assembly GCF_042895235.1 of Streptomyces sp. NPDC001410. Taxonomy (NCBI): domain Bacteria; kingdom Bacillati; phylum Actinomycetota; class Actinomycetes; order Kitasatosporales; family Streptomycetaceae; genus Streptomyces; species Streptomyces sp. NPDC001410. The sequence goes on along the minus strand of NZ_JBIAWE010000022.1, from coordinate 16,754 downwards.
CAGAAAACGCAGCAGCGTGATGCCGAGTTCCCGGCCGAGGATCACGGCCGTCACCCACCACGGGAGATCACCCAGGGCGGACAGACAGATGAGCGCCGCCCCCATGATCGCCTTGTCGGCGATGGGGTCGGCGATCTTCCCGAAGTCGGTGACCAGGTTGTAGGTGCGCGCCAGATGCCCGTCGAACAGGTCGGTGATCATGGCGACGGCGAAGGCCGCCCAGGCCAGCGAGCGCCAGGCCGGGTCGTAGCCGCCGTCCGCCAGCATCAGCGCCACGAAACCGGGCACCAGCAGCAGCCGGAGCATCGTCAGCAGATTGGCGACGTTCCACAGGCTGGCCTGGTTGACGGCCGCGGCCGCGATCTTCGCGCCGCGCGGGTGCTTCGCACCTTCGGCAGCGGAGTCGGAAGCAGAACCGGAGACCTCGGAAACAGCGCCGTCGGCAGCGGCGGCGGAACCCTGCGCGCCCTGCGCGCCGGAGGAGCCGCCCGCGGCGGATGCCGGGACTCCGGTCATCTGCCCGCCTCCTCACTACACGCGAGCGAGCCGGTCAGCGGCTCGGCAACCAGGTCGACACCTTCCGTACCGACCACCTTCGCCTCGACCATACGTCCGACGCTCAGGCCCGCGCCGCTCGTGAGCAGCACCTGTCCGTCCGTCTCCGGCGCCTGGTGCGCGGCACGGCCGTACACGCCCTCCTCCTCGTCCACGGACTCCACGAGGACGTGCACGGTCTCGCCGACGCGCTCCTCGGCGCGCTGCGAGACGAGTTCCTCGGCGAGCCGGGAGATGTGGGCCAGGCGCTCGGCGACGACGTCCTCGTCGAGCTTGTTCTCGTACGTCGCCGCCTCCGTGCCCTCCTCGTCGGAGTAGCCGAAGACACCGATGGCGTCCAGGCGAGCGCCGTTCAGGAAGCGCTCCAGCTCGGCCAGGTCCGCCTCGCTCTCGCCGGGGAAGCCGACGATGAAGTTGGAGCGCACACCGGCCTCGGGAGCCTTGCTGCGGATGGTGTCCAGCAGCTCCAGGAAGCGGTCGGTGTCGCCGAAGCGGCGCATGGCGCGCAGCACGTCCGGCGCGGAGTGCTGGAAGGACAGGTCGAAGTAGGGGACGACCTTCGGGGTGGACGTCAGGACGTCGATCAGGCCCGGGCGCATCTCGGCCGGCTGCAGGTAGCTCACCCGCACCCGCTCGATGCCGTCGACCTCGGCCAGCTCCGGCAGCAGGGACTCCAGCAGGCGGATGTCGCCCAGGTCCTTGCCGTAGGAGGTGTTGTTCTCGGAGACCAGCATGATCTCCTTCACGCCTTGCTCGCCCAGCCACCGCGTCTCGTTCAGCACGTCGCTGGGGCGGCGGGAGATGAAGGAGCCGCGGAAGGACGGGATGGCGCAGAAGGAGCAGCGCCGGTCGCAGCCGGAGGCGAGCTTGACCGAGGCGACCGGGGCGCCGTCCAGGCGGCGGCGCAGGGGCGCGCGGGGGCCGGAGACGGGCGCGACCCCCTCGGGGAGGTCGGACGGGCCGTGGCCGGGCAGCGCGACGGAGGCGGCCGACTCCTGCCGCTCGGCCGGGCTGATCGGCAGCAGCTTGCGCCGGTCACGCGGGGTGTGGGAGGCGTGGATGCCGCCGGACAGGATGGTCTGCAGGCGGTCGGAGATGTCGGCGTAGTCGTCGAAGCCGAGCACGCCGTCGGCCTCGGGCAGCGCCTCGGCGAGTTCCTTGCCGTACCGCTCGGCCATGCAGCCCACCGCCACGACGGCCTGGGTTCTGCCGTGGTCCTTGAGGTCGTTGGCCTCCAGCAGGGCGTCGACGGAGTCCTTCTTGGCGGCTTCGACAAAGCCACAGGTGTTGACCACGGCGACGTCGGCGGCCGCGGCGTCCTCGACGAGCTGCCAGCCGTCCGCCTCCAAACGGCCTGCGAGCTCCTCCGAGTCCACCTCGTTACGGGCGCAGCCGAGAGTGACGAGAGCGACGGTACGGCGTTCAGGCATGGGCTCAAGACTACTTCGTCTGTCAGACACCCCATGTCGAAGGGGTTGGCCGATCTTGGCCAACCCCTTCGCGTCCGCTCCCCCAAGGGCCTGTCATCCGGCCTCGGGGTCGCCCTTCGTGTACGTGAGGCGCTCCACAGCGCCCGGCTGGAAGTTGTCCTCGATCTTCTTTCCGTTGACGTAGAGCTGGATCGCGCCGGCGTCACCGAGGATCAGGTTGATCTTGGAGCTGTCCTGGAAGGTCTTGGACTCGCCCTTCTTCAGCAGCCCGTCGAAGAGCATCCGGCCGTTGTGGTCCTTGGCGGAGATCCAGCTGCGCCCGCCCGCCGCGCTGACCTGGACGGTCACCTTGTCCTGCGGGGCGGCCGCGATGGCGCTGTCGGACGCCTCGGAGGTCGGTGCGGCGGGCTTGTCCTTCTTGGGCGTGGGCGAAGCGGCCTTGCTGGGGGTGGGCGAGGTGGCGCCGTCGGCCACCTGCGACTTGGCGTCGCTCCCGCTGTCGCCGCCCTTGAAGGCGGTGAATCCGACGAAGCCGACGACGGCGACGATCGCGGCGACCATGGCCGCGGTCCAGTTGGGCCCGCGCCGCTCGGGGCGGATACGTTCCGCCTCGAACAGGGGCGCCGCCGGAGTGGGCGCGGGCCGGCCGCCGTGCGCGGCGTCGAACTGCGCGATCAGCGGTGCGGGGTCGAGGCGTACGGCCTTGGCCAGCGTGCGGATGTGCCCACGGGCGTACACGTCTCCGCCGCAGGGGGCGAAGTCGTCCGCCTCGATGGCGTGCACGATGGCAATACGGACACGAGTGGCGCTGCTGACGTCGTCGACGGTGAGCCCGGCCTCGATGCGCGCCTGCTTCAGGGCGCGTCCCACTGAGGGACGGGCTTCCTCCGACGCGTCCTGGAACGGACGCTCGTCTTCAGGGGAGTTGCCGATGGACACGGGGGCGCCTTTCGAGCGTGTGAGCCACCTGTGCTGGAGGTTCAGTCTAGGGGGGTCCGAAAGGATGGGGCGACCGGGCGGTGCTATTTGTACGCCATCGGAACGGCCGCTCATCCCAACGGCGGGCCAGGCGCAAAGCCCACACTGAGCCCCGAACCTGTCCTCTCGCTCAACTTGACGTGCGACAAAGGGAAACGGTTGCTCGCCGCTCTCTAACGGGTGCATCACGGTCCTGCCGCCACCCGGCGTAAACCCGACACGCCGGGCGGCCCGCTGCCCTACCCGTCAGACTCCCCCCGAATCAGCGCGAGCACGCCGTCCAGTTCGTCAGGTTTCACAAGAACGTCACGCGCCTTGGAGCCCTCGCTGGGCCCGACGATGTTCCGGGACTCCATCAGGTCCATGAGCCGCCCGGCCTTGGCGAAGCCGACGCGCAGCTTGCGCTGGAGCATGGATGTCGACCCGAACTGGGTGGAGACCACCAGCTCGGCGGCCTGGCACAGCAGGTCGAGGTCGTCGCCGATGTCCTCGTCGATCTCCTTCTTCTGCTTGGTGCCCACGGTGACGTCGTCCCGGAAGACCGGCGCCATCTGGTCCTTGCAGTGCTGCACGACGGCCGCGACCTCGGCCTCGGTCACGAACGCGCCCTGCATACGGGTGGGCTTGTTCGCGCCCATCGGCAGGAACAGGCCGTCGCCCTTGCCGATCAGCTTCTCGGCGCCTGGCTGGTCGAGGATGACCCGGGAGTCGGCGAGCGAGGAGGTGGCGAACGCCAGCCGGGAGGGCACGTTGGCCTTGATCAGGCCGGTGACCACGTCGACCGACGGGCGCTGGGTGGCGAGCACCAGGTGGATGCCGGCCGCGCGCGCGAGCTGTGTGATGCGTACGATCGCGTCCTCGACGTCCCGCGGCGCGACCATCATCAGGTCCGCCAGCTCGTCCACGATCACCAGCAGGTACGGGTACGGCTGCAGCTCCCGCTCGCTGCCCTCGGGCAGCTTCACCTTGCCGTCGCGGATGGCCTGGTTGAAGTCATCGATGTGCCGGAAGCCGAACGCGGCCAGGTCGTCGTAGCGCAGGTCCATCTCGCGCACGACCCACTGCAGGGCCTCGGCGGCTCGCTTGGGGTTGGTGATGATCGGCGTGATCAGGTGCGGGATGCCCTCGTAAGCGGTCAGCTCGACGCGCTTGGGGTCGACCAGGATCATCCGGACGTCCTCCGGGGTCGCCCGCATCATGACCGAGGTGATCAGGCAGTTGATGCACGAGGACTTGCCGGAACCGGTCGCGCCGGCGACGAGCATGTGCGGCATCTTCGCCAGCGAGTGCATCACGTACCCGCCCTCGACGTCCTTGCCGAAGGCGACCAGCATCGGGTCGTCGTCCTCGGCGGACTCCGCGAGGCGCAGCACGTCGCCGAGGTTGACCATCTCCCGGTCGGTGTTGGGGATCTCGATGCCGACCGCGGACTTGCCCGGGATGGGGCTGATGATCCGCACGTCCGGGCTGGCCACGGCGTACGCGATGTTCTTGGTCAGCGCGGTGATCCGCTCCACCTTGACGGCGGGGCCGAGCTGGACCTCGTAGCGGGTGACCGTCGGGCCACGGGTGAACCCGGTGACGTCGGCGTCCACCTTGAACTCGGAGAAGACGTTGCGCAGGGAGTCGACGATCGCGTCGTTCGCCTCGCTGCGGGCCTTGCCGGGGCCGCCGCGGGTGAGGAGGTCCAGCGACGGCAGCGAGTAGGTGATGTCCCCGGAGAGCTGGAGCTGCTCCGCGCGCGCGGGCAGGTCACGCGGCGCCTCGGGGGCCGCCTTCGTGAGGTCGGGGACGCTCGCGACCTTCAGCTTCTCCTGCTTGGGGCGCGCGGCGGGCGCGGGAACCGGCGCCGGCGTGGGCTCCGGCGACGGCGCGGGCACCGGTGTGGTCTCCTCGCGCTCGCCCACGCTCACGCCCTGGGTGAGGTCGGCGACGAGCGGGGACGGCGGCATGCCGTGCAGGACGGCACCGTCGAGGGCGGCAGCGGCGGCAGCGGCGACGTCCACCGCGTCCATCTGGCGCTGCAGATCGGGCTGGGGCACCGCGGAGCGCCGGGGGCGGCCGCGGCGCTGCGAGAGGGCCTCTTCCTCGGCGTTGTCGGGGTCGTACGCCTGGGGGGCACTCCGGCGCTTTCGGGCGCGCGCGGGCAGCTCCTCGCGCCACTGCTCCTCGTAGCGCGTGTCGTCCTCGGAGGGCTCGTACTCCTCCGGGTCGGGCAGCAGGCCCAGGCGCACGCCGAGCGCACGCAGCCGCTGCGGGATGGCGTTGACCGGAGTGGCGGTCACCACCAGCAGCCCGAAGATCGTCAGCAGCACCAGCAGCGGTACCGCGAGCACCTCGCTCATGGTGTACGTCAGGGGGGTCGCCGCAGCCCAGCCGATGAGGCCGCCCGCGTCCCTTATGGCCTGCATGCCGTCGCTGCGCGCGGGCGAGCCACATGCGATGTGGACCTGGCCGAGCACGCCGAGGACGAGCGCGGACAGGCCGATCACGATCCGCCCGTTGGCCTCCGGCTTCTCCGGGTGCCGGATGAACCGTACGGCGATCACCGCGAGCAGTATCGGCACCAGCAGGTCGAGCCGGCCGAAGGCGCCGGTGACCAGGATCTCCACCAGGTCGCCGACGGGACCGCGCAGATCGGCCCAGGTACCGGCGGCGACGATCAGCGCAATGCCGAAGAGCAGCAGCGCGACGCCGTCCTTGCGGTGGGCCGGGTCGAGGTTCTTCGCGCCCTGCCCTATGCCCCGGAAGACGGCGCCGACCGCGTGCGCGAGACCGAGCCAGACGGCGCGCACGAGCCGGTACACGCCCCCCGTGGGATTCGGTGCCGGCTTGGGGGGCGCGGCCTTCTTGGCCGGAGCCTTCTTGGCGGGCGCCTTCTTGGCCGGGGCCTTCTTCGCGGCGGCCTTCTTCGCCGGAGCCTTCGCGGGAGCAGCCGCCTTCTTCGCGGGCTGCTTCTTGGCTGCGGAGGGACGTGAGGCCATGGGTGTGAGATTACCGGGGGAGACGACAGTGGACACGCGTGCCCACTGCTTCACCCGTTCGTGTCGCCCTTGCCGGGGCGCGGAACTGACGCACGCTCATGGGCAACTGCGCTCCCCGCGAGCGTCAGTTCTGCGTCGGCACCGCCGCGGCTCCGCTGCCCGTGCCGGGCTCCAGCGCGTCGAGCGCGCGGCGCAACCCGGTGAGTTTGCGTTCCAGATGGGCGGCCGTGGCCACCGCTGCCGCGTCCGCGGACTCGTCGTCCAGCTGCTTGGACAGCGCCTCCGCCTGCTCCTCGACGGCCGCGAGCCGCGCGGACAGCTCGGCGAGCAGCCCGGCCGACTCCTTGCCGCCGACCGCGCCCTTGCCGCCGCCCTCCAACTGGAGCCGCAGCAGCGCCGCCTGCTCGCGCAGCTGGCAGTTCTTCATGTACAGCTCGACGAAGACGGACACCTTCGCGCGCAGCACCCACGGGTCGAACGGCTTGGAGATGTAGTCGACCGCGCCCGCCGCGTAGCCCCGGAAGGTGTGGTGGGGACCGTGGTTGATCGCGGTGAGGAAGATGATCGGGATGTCCCGGGTCCGCTCCCGCCGCTTGATGTGCGCGGCGGTCTCGAAACCGTCCATGCCCGGCATCTGGACATCCAGCAGAATGACCGCGAAGTCGTCCGTGAGCAGTGCTTTGAGCGCTTCCTCCCCGGACGATGCCCGCACCAGCGTCTGATCGAGCGCAGAGAGGATGGCCTCCAGCGCCAGCAGATTCTCCGGCCGGTCATCGACCAGGAGGATCTTGGCCTTCTGCACCATGGCCCGCCCTCCTCGCCCCGGCGGTACACCGGGCGCCGCCCCAGGGGACGACTCCCTTTCGCCGCCCGTCCTTGTGCCGGTCATCGTAGCCGCACCCCGCCTGTCGCCACACCCTGTCACCGCGATGTCACTGTGCACGCAACGGAAACGCCGCGAGAGACCGGAAAGTTCCCGGAATCCGGGATTCCCACACGTCCCCGGCCCCTTCGGAACGACAACTCCGCGTGCACACCCAGGGTTCCCGCAGCGTTCACATCCGCGCCGGTCACCCCGTCATTCCTCACGCATCCACTGCCGCATGACCGTCAGCAGATGGTCCGGATCGACCGGCTTCGTCACGTAGTCGGAGGCGCCCGACTCGATCGCCTTCTCCCTGTCGCCCTTCATCGCCTTCGCGGTCAGCGCGATGATCGGCAGCCCGGCGAACTGCGGCATCCTGCGGATCGCCGTGGTCGTCGCGTACCCATCCATCTCGGGCATCATGATGTCCATCAGCACAACCGCCACGTCGTCGTGCTGCTCCAGCACCTCGATGCCCTCGCGGCCGTTCTCGGCGTACAGCACCGACAGCCCGTGCTGCTCCAGGACGCTGGTGAGCGCGAACACGTTGCGGATGTCGTCGTCGACGATCAGCACCTTCTCACCGCCGAACCGTACCGCGCGGGCCTGCTGCGGCGTGCTCTCCTGCTCGCCGACCGTCGCCCACTGCTCGGGCCGGTGCTCGACCGGCGGCAGACTCCGGCGGCGGCGCCGGAAGAGCGCGGCGGCGCCGTTCTGCGTCTCCTGGTACGACTTCACCTCCGCCGGCGTCTCGACCTCCACGGCGGACAGCTCGGACGACAGCTCGGCCGCGGAGGCGACCAGCTCGCCGGCCCCCAGCGGGGTCACGGACTGCTGGTAGCCCTGCGGCGGGAGTTCGCTCGGGTGCAGCGGCAGGTACAGCGTGAACGTCGAGCCGCGGCCCGGTTCGCTCTGTGCGTGGATCTCACCGCCGAGCAGCTGTGCGATCTCCCGCGAGATCGACAGGCCGAGGCCCGTGCCGCCGTACTTGCGGCTGGTCGTGCCGTCCGCCTGCTTGAACGCCTCGAAGATCACCCGCATCTTGCTGGCCGCGATACCGATGCCGGTGTCGGTCACCGAGAACGCGATCAGCGGCGCGTCCGGATCGCTGAGCGCGCCGGCCTCCAGCAACTGCTCACGGATGACCTGCGGCACACCGCCACCGGCGGGCCGGATCACCAGCTCCACCGACCCTGAGTCGGTGAACTTCACCGCGTTCGACAGCAGGTTCCGCAGCACCTGCAGCAGTCGCTGCTCGTCGGTGTGCAGGGTCGCGGGCAGCTCCGGGGAGACCCGTACGGACAGGTCCAGGCCCTTCTCCGCGGTCAACGGCCGGAAGGTGGCCTCCACGTAGTCCACGAGCTGGACGAGCGCGATACGCGTCGGGGAGACGTCCATCTTGCCCGCCTCGACCTTCGACAGGTCGAGGATGTCGTTGATCAGCTGGAGCAGGTCGGAGCCCGCGCCGTGGATGGTCTCGGCGAACTCCACCTGCTTCGGGGTGAGGTTGGTGTCCGCGTTGTCGGCGAGCAGCTTGGCCAGGATCAGCAGCGAGTTGAGCGGCGTACGCAGCTCGTGCGACATGTTGGCGAGGAACTCGCTCTTGTAGCGCATCGACACCGCGAGCTGTTCGGCGCGCTCCTCCAGGACCTGCCGCGCCTCCTCGATCTCGGTGTTCTTCACCTCGATGTCCCGGTTCTGCCGGGCCAGCAGCTCGGCCTTCTCCTCCAGTTCGGCGTTGGAGGCCTGCAGCGCCTTCTGCCGGTTCTCCAACTCCGCCGACCGCTCACGAAGTTGCTCGGTCAGCTCCTGCGACTGCTTCAGCAACTGCTCGGTCTTGGTGTTGACCGAGATGGTGTTGACGCTGGTCGCGATCATCTCGGCGATCTGATTGAGGAAGTCCTTCTGGATCTGTGTGAACGGCGTGAAGGACGCCAGCTCGATCACGCCGAGCACCTTGCCCTCGAAGAGGACCGGCAACACGATCACCTGCGCGGGCGGGGCCTCGCCGAGCCCGGAGGAGATCTTCAGATAACCGCTCGGCGCGTTCTCGACCAGGATCGTGCGTTTCTCCTTGGCGGCCGTGCCGATCAGCGCCTCACCGGGCCGGAACGACGTCGGCATGGAGCCCATCGAGTAGCCGTACGAGCCGAGCATCCGCAGCTCGTAGCGGTCCTCGGCGTCGCCGCTGAGGTCCTGGCCCTCCATCAGCGGCATCGTCAGGAAGAACGCCCCGTGCTGCGCGGAGACCACCGGTGTCAGCTCGCTCATGATGAGCGAGGCCACGTCCTCCAGGTCCCGGCGGCCCTGCATCAGCGCGGAGATGCGGGCGAGGTTGCCCTTGAGCCAGTCCTGCTCCTTGTTGGCGATCGTGGTGTCGCGCAGGTTGGCGATCATCTTGTTGATGTAGTCCTGCAGTTCCTGGATCTCGCCGGACGCGTCGACGTCGATCTTCAGGTTGAGGTCGCCGCGGGTCACCGCGGTCGCCACGCGCGCGATGGCGCGCACCTGCCGGGTCAGGTTCCCGGCCATCTCGTTCACCGACTCGGTGAGGTCCCGCCAGGTGCCGTCGACGTCACGCACGCGCGCCTGACCGCCGAGCTGCCCCTCGGTGCCCACCTCACGGGCGACCCGGGTGACCTCCTCGGCGAAGCTGGACAGCTGGTCGACCATCGTGTTGATCGTCGTCTTCAGTTCGAGGATCTCACCGCGGGCGTCGATGTCGATCTTCTTCGTCAGGTCACCCTTGGCGATGGCCGTGGTCACCATGGCGATGTTGCGCACCTGACCGGTCAGGTTGGACGCCATCTGGTTCACGGACTCGGTGAGGTCCTTCCACGTACCGGCCACACCCGGTACGTGCGCCTGACCGCCCAGGATGCCGTCCGTGCCCACCTCACGGGCCACCTTGGTGACCTGGTCGGCGAACGAACTCAGCGTCTTCACCATCGTGTTGAAGGTGTCGGCGAGCTGCGCCACCTCACCGCTCGCCTCGATCGTCACCTGACGCGTCAGGTCACCGTTGGCGACGGCCGCGGCCACCTGGGAGATGTTCCGCACCTGCATGGTCAGGTTGTTGGCCATCAGGTTGACGTTGTTGCTCAGGTCCTTCCAGATGCCCGTGACACCCGGAACGTGCGCCTGGCCGCCCAGAATGCCCTCGGTGCCCACCTCACGGGCCACCCGGGTCACCTGCTCGGCGAAGCTGGACAACTGGTCGACCATCGTGTTGACGGTCGTGACGAGTTCGAGGATCTCGCCCTTCGCGTCAACGGTGATCTTCTTGGACAGGTCGCCCTTGGCGACCGCCGTCGTGACCTCGGCGATGTTGCGCACCTGGATCGTCAGGTTGTTCGCCATGAAGTTCACGGACTGCGTGAGGTCCTTCCAGGTGCCGGAGACGCCCTGGACCTCGGCCTGACCGCCGAGGATGCCCTCCGTGCCCACCTCACGGGCCACACGTGTGACCTCCTGGGCGAACGACGACAGCTGGTCGACCATCGTGTTCAGGGTGTTCTTCAGCTCCAGGATCTCCCCGCGCGCGTCCACGGTGATCTTCTGGGAGAGGTCACCGCGGGCCACGGCGGTGGCGACCTGGGCGATGTTGCGCACCTGGGCGGTGAGGTTGCCGGCCATGCCGTTCACGGAGTCGGTGAGGTCCCGCCACACACCGGCCACGCCCGGCACCTGCGCCTGACCGCCGAGCCGCCCCTCCGTACCCACGTCGCGGGCGACCCGGGTCACCTGGTCCGCGAAGGCGGAGAGCTGGTCGACCATCGTGTTGATGGTGTTCTTCAGCTCCAGGATCTCCCCGCGCGCGTCGACGTCGATCTTCTGCGAGAGGTCACCGTTGGCCACCGCCGTCGTCACCTGGGCGATGTTGCGCACCTGCGAGGTGAGGTTTCCGGCCATGAAGTTGACGGAGTCCGTCAACTCCTTCCAGGTGCCCGAGACACCGTCCACCCGGGCCTGACCGCCCAGCCGGCCCTCCGTACCCACGTCCCGGGCCATCCGCGTGACCTGGTCGGCGAACGAGGACAACTGGTCCACCATCGTGTTCACGGTGTTCTTCAGCTGGAGCATCTCGCCGGACACGTCGACGGTGACCTTCTGGGAGAGGTCACCGTTGGCCACCGCCGTCGTCACCTGGGCGATGTTGCGCACCTGACCGGTCAGGTTGCGGAACGCCGTGTTGACGGAGTCCGTCAGGTCCTTCCACGTACCGGCCGCGCCCGACACCTGCGCCTGGCCGCCCAGTTCACCCTCGACGCCGATCTCCCGTGCGACCCGGGTCACCTCGGAACCGAACGCCGACAACTGGTCCACCATGCCGTTGACGGTGTTCTTCAGCTCCAGCATCTCGCCGGCCACGTCCACGGTGACCTTCTGCGACAGGTCGCCGCTCGCCACGGCGGTCGTCACCGCGGCGATGTCCCTCACCTGTGTGGTCAGATTCCGGAACACCGTGTTGACGGAGTCCGTCAGGTCCTTCCACGTACCGGCCGCGCCCGGCACGTTCGCCTGCCCGCCGAGCCGTCCCTCCCCACCGACCTCGTTGGCCACACGTGTGACCTCGTCCGCGAAGATCCGCAGCGTCTCCGTCATCTGGTTGATCGTCTCGGCGAGCTGCGCGACCTCGCCACGCGCCGGAACCGTCACCTTCTGCGACAGGTCACCGTTCGCGACCGCTGTCGTGACCTGGGAGATCCCCCGCACCTGCGCGGTCAGGTTGCCCGCCATCGTGTTGACGGAGTCGGTCAGCTCCTTCCACACGCCGGCCACCCCGGGCACCTGCGCCTGGCCGCCCAGGATGCCCTCGGTGCCCACCTCGCGGGCGACCCGGGTCACCTCGGAGGAGAAGGAGGACAGCTGCTCCACCATCGTGTTGACGGTGTTCTTCAGCTCCAGCATCTCGCCGGCGACATGGACGGTGACCTTGCGTGACAGGTCACCCCGCGCGACCGCCGTCGTCACCAGGGCGATGTCGCGCACCTGAGCGGTGAGCCGGTTCGCCATCGTGTTGACGGATTCGGTCAGATCCTTCCACGAACCGGACATACCGCGCACCCGGGCCTGGCCACCGAGTTTGCCCTCGGTGCCGACCTCGCTGGCCACGCGCGTGACCTCGTCGGTGAACGTCGACAGCTGGTCGACCAGATTGTTGACGGTACGGCCGACCTTCAGGAACTCGCCCCGCAGCGGATGCCCGGTGCCGTCGGGCGCCTGGGTGCGCAGGTCCATCCGCGGCGACAGATCACCCTCGGCGACCGCCGTCAGGACCCGGCTGACCTCCGAGACGGGCCAGACGAGATCGTCGACCAGCGCGTTGGAGTTGTCGATCGCGGCCGCCCAGGAGCCCTCGCAGGCGCCTGTTTCCAGCCGTTCCGTGAGCTTTCCCTCACGCCCGACCATGCGCCGCACCCGCGACAGCTCACCGGTCAGATGCAGATTCCGGTCGGCGACCTCGTTGAAGACCGCGGCGATCTCCGACATCACGCCGTCGCCGGACACCGTGAGCCGCTTGCGGAAGTTTCCGTCACGCATCGACACGAGGGCCGCCAGCAGCCGGTTCAGGGCAGCCGTGTCCACGGCGGTGGTGCCGCCGTTCCTGCGCAGGGACGGTCCGCCCTTCGCGCGCGTCTTCGTGCCCCGCGTCGCTGCGCCAGACTCCACTGTGTCCCTCCCGAAGGGGTAGACCATCACTGCCGTGCTCACCGCGTCGGCCCGGCAGGCCGATCACCCGGCTCACCGAATACTTCCGCGTACTCGTTACTGCTCGGTATTTCTGCCAGACGAGATCCGGCCACACCAGGGGCTGCTGCCCTCCGTACACGGAACACACGCAGCATGACCGGACCTTCATCAGAAGCTTGCCCAGTGTTTCACCCCGGCCGAACCAGGCCATAACAGTTCGGCAGCTTCGCACATCGTCCGCACACCCTGGGGGCGTAAACACCGGCGACCGGCATCCGCTCGGAGGGCGAAGGTAAGTAACCTTGCATGCGGCTGTCCAGCCACACCGGTCCGACCGGCCTGGGCGGTGGCACGAGCACGAGCGGGCATCGGAGGGGCGGCCGCAGACCATGACCACCGGACTGATCCCCGGGGGACATACCCCGGAGCCACGGCCGACGGGCGAACGGATGCCGCAGCAGCGGCGCGAGCCGGCCGGCCACGCTGCCCTGCACGTCGACAACCGGCCGAGGAGTTCTGTGATCACCGCGCGCGCGGCCGCCAGTTTCGAGCCCGTCGGGCGATCCGTCGCGACCGCCCGTTCCTTCGTCCGAGACACCCTCCAGGGCTGGGGCTTCGCCGAAGTCGTCGACGACGCGGTGGTCCTCACCAGCGAGTTGGTGACCAACGCGGTGGTACACGCGGGCACACACGCGGAAGTGCTGTGCCTGCGCACCGAGGACGGCGTACGCATCGAGGTCTCGGACCGCTACCCGGAGCGCGAAGTCCCCCTCCAGGCCTCGCCGGCCTCCATGGGCAGCCCCGACCGCGAGGGCGGCCGCGGCCTGCAGCTGTGCGCGGCCCTGGCCGCCCGCTGGGGCGTGGACTACACCCCCACCCACAAGAACGTCTGGTTCCATATCGACCTGCCCGAGCGTCCGGTCGGCACCCGCGCCGCCGGACCCTCCCTCCCCGCCGACCTCCTCCCGCTCGCCGACGGCCGGGTGCGTGTCGCGGTCCTCCAGATCGACCGGAAGGGCTCCATCAGCTCCTGGAACGAGGACGCGGAGGAGCTGTTCGGCTACCCGGCCCCCGATGTCATCGGAAAGCCCCTGACCGACCTCGCCGCCTGGCCGCACACCCCGGGCACCGGCACCGGCATCGCCGAGGCCCTCCAGCTCTCACGCTGGGAGGGCAGTTACGGCGTCCGCGGCTCCGACGGCCGCGTGGCCCCGGTCTACGCCTCCCACCTCAGGGTCCGCGACACCGGCGGCGAACCCTCCACCGTGTGCCTCCTGGTACGGGACCACGAACGCGCCGTCCTGCAGACGCCGTTGCGCGTCCCCACCACCGACCAGCCGACCGCCTCCGACGGCCAGAGCACCGACCCCTTCGAGGTGTTCATCGGCTCCCCCGCCCCGGACGACCTCGACGGCCTGCTGCAGCGCACGGTCGAGCGCGCCCGCGACATGCTCGACGGCGACTCCGCGTTCCTGCTGCTGGCCACCGACGACGAGACCGAGCTGGAGGTCCGGGCCTCCACCGGCCTGCCCTCCGCCCGCCAGCGCTTCGCCCGCGTCCCGGTCGAGGCCGGCCCCGGCCGCTACGGCTCCGCGCGCATGCCCGCCGTCCACGACGACCTCACCGCCGTACCCGGTGCCGTACCGCTGCTGTCCGGCACCGGCATGCGCTCGGTCGTCACGGTCCCGCTGAAGGTCGAGGGCCGTCTCACGGGCTCCCTCGGCGTGGCGGCCGAGGCACCCGGCCGGTACTCCAACGAGGAGGCGCTGCGCCTGCAGTTCGCCGCCGACCGCATCGCCCTGGCCGTCGAATCGGCCCGCCTCGGCGAGCTGGAGCGGCTGCGCCGCGGCTCCCTGAGTTTCCTGGTCGAGGCCTCCGACCTGCTGGCCGGCACCCTGGACCGCGACCAGACCCTGGCCCTGATGGCCCAGATGACGGTCCCGACACTGGCCACCTGGTGCGCCGTCTACACGATCGCCGACCAGGCCTCCGAGCCCTACCTGTCGTACGTGCTGCACGAGGACGAGGAACTCATCGACGGCATCAAGTCGTTGCTGTCGAAGGTCCCCGCGCCCGACCCGGTACCCACGCCCGGCGCCCGGGTCTGGACCGCCCCCGGCGAGGTCGCCCACCAGGCGGCCCTGCGCTCCTCGATGCGCAGCCTCGGCCTGTCCGGCGGCCCCACCCACCAGGTCGCCTCGGGCATCGGCCCGACGCTCGCGACGGCCTCCGCCGTCGGCGGCGAGACGGTCGTCCTGCCGCTCGTCGCCCGCAACCGCGTCATCGGCATGCTGACCCTGGGCAAGCCCACCGACGAGCACTTCCGGCAGGAGATCCTCGAACTGGCCGAGGACCTGAGCCGCCGGGCCGCACTCGCCCTCGACAACGCCCGCCTGTACTCGGAGCGCACGGCGATCAGCCAGTCCCTCCAGCGCAGCCTGCTCCCGCCCGGCCTGCCGCACATCAACGGCGTCGAGGTGGAGGTCATCTACCGCGCGGCCGGCGAGGGCAACGAGGTCGGCGGCGACTTCTACGACGTCTTCCCGATCGGCAACGGCGCCTACGGCTTCGCCATCGGCGATGTCTGCGGTACGGGCCCGAACGCGGCGGCGGTCACGGGCCTGGCCCGGCACGCCCTGCGCCTGCTGGCCCGCGAGGGCCTGTCCGGCCCGGCGGTCCTCGAGCGCCTGAACTCCGCGATCCTCGACGAGGGCGACCGCAGCCGCTTCCTGACGCTGCTGTACGGCGAGTTGCGGCCGCAGGAGGACGGCAGCGCCGAGCTGAAGGTGGTCTGCGCCGGCCACCCCCTCCCGCTGCGGCTGCGCCAGGACGGCACGGTGGCGGCTGCGGCCGAGCCCCAGCCGCTGCTCGGCGTCATCGAGGACCTGGAGCTGTACGAGGAGACGGTCACCCTCGACCCCGGTGACGTCCTCCTCTGCGTCACGGACGGCGTCACCGAACGCCGCGAGGGCACGCGCATGCTGGGCGACGACGGCCTCGCCGACGTCCTCACCACCTGCACCGGGCTCACCGCGGGCGCGGTCGCGGCACGCATCATGCGCGCCGTGGAACGCTTCGCGTCCGACGCCCCGTCCGACGACATGGCGATCCTGGCGATGCGGGTCCCGGGGCTTCACAAGGACTGAGGCCCCCGGGCCGGCCCGGATACCCGCACATACGACGAAGGCCCCGCCCGATAGGGCGAGGCCTTCTTTGTCGAGCCCCCAAACGGAATCGAACCGTTGACCTTCTCCTTACCATGGAGACGCTCTGCCGACTGAGCTATAGGGGCCTTGTCGTTTTCGAGGTTTCCCTCGCGGCGACAAGAAAAGAGTACCCCGAGCAGGCCCGTTTCCCAAATTCGTTCGGTGCCCGTTCAGAAGGCGGGCTGAAGCAAACCCCCAAGGGCGTTGCAGGCAGAGACGATCCGCTGCATCTCACGCTTCGTCAGGGAGGCGTCCACGGGCAGCGCGAGCGTCTCGTCCGCGGCCCGCTCGGTCGCCGGCAGCGCCACACAGCGCCGGAACTCGGGCAGCCGGTGCACGGGTGTCTTCACTGGAACGCGGCACTCAACTCCCCTGGCCCGCAGGGCTCGGGCGAAGGCATCGCGGTCCGGCCGGCCATTGCCCGGCACCCGCACCACGTACTGCTGATAGGTGTGTCCGTCGCCCCCGTCCGGGGTGCTCACGCCCTTCAGCTTGGCGTCGAGATAGGCGGCCCGCTCCCTGCGCTGCGCCATCTCGTCGTACGGCGCCTCGGACTCACCCTGTTCCAGCACGAGCAGCCCGTGCCGCTGTCCGACCTCGTGCAGCCGCGTGATGTCCGCGCGCCGGCCGAATCGGTGAACGACAACGACCGCTACGGTTCGAGGAGTTACGGCCGCTTCGACAGCCGACGGGTCGAGGCAGTAGCTGACCGGATCTATGTCGGCGAACACCGGGAGCGCACCCGCCAGGGTCACGGCCTCGGCCACTTCGACGTTCCCGAAGGCCGGTACGACGACCTCGTCACCGACTCCGACGCCGGCGGCCCTGAGCATTGCAGCAGTACCCATGTGCTGGATGCTCGGCGCGCAACGTGAACGACACGTTAAGCACAACGTAAAAAGGTCGGACCCTGAACCGAAGTTCAGGATCCGACCTTTTCAAAATTCGTTCGGCGGCGTCCTACTCTCCCACAGGGTCCCCCCTGCAGTACCATCGGCGCTGTGAGGCTTAGCTTCCGGGTTCGGAATGTAACCGGGCGTTT